>NZ_LUCU01000060.1:0-41990 GCF_001644945.1 Exiguobacterium sp. KKBO11 | reverse complement strand
ATTCCACTGCCTTCCCTCCGAAGAGTTCCGTCAGTTTCCTGCGCTCGACTTGCATGTATTAGGCACGCCGCCAGCGTTCGTCCTGAGCCAGGATCAAACTCTCCATGAAGTGTTTGACTTGCTCGTTGTGTGACCGAAGTCACGATTGACGAAGCTTGCGCTTCATTCGTTTTTGTATTCCGTAGAATACGATTTTTGCCTCATCGTTCAGTTTTCAAAGTTCGTCGTGTCGTTTTCAGCGACTTTAATATCTTAACAAGTTATCAACCCGATTGTCAACAACTTTTTTGATATTTATTTTTGTGTGTCACGACCATTCGCGGCACAAGAAGTAATATACCATGGCTTTTTGAATCGTACAAGCATTTTATTAGAAAAACATTTAAAAACTTTTATTTACCCGTTTTTCGACTCGTTTATCCCTGTGTTGACTTCAAAAAGAATGCTCCATTCCTTCTATACAGTATAGAAAGAACGGAGCTCCACTCATTAATTTTGTTGGTGACGCATCGTTGGGAAGAGTAATACATCACGAATCGATGGCGCATTCGTCAACAACATGACGAGACGATCGATCCCGATCCCAAGACCACCCGTTGGCGGCATACCGTACTCGAGTGCTTCAATGAAGTCTGTATCCATTTCATGTGCTTCGTCGTTTCCTGCTTCTTTTTCGACGAGTTGTGCTTCGAAACGTTCACGTTGATCGATTGGATCGTTCAATTCCGTGAAGGCATTCGCATGCTCACGACGGACGATGAATAATTCAAAGCGATCCGTAAAGCGTGGATCCTCTGGATTTTTCTTCGCAAGCGGTGATACTTCAACAGGATGACCATAGACGAATGTTGGTTGAACGAGTGTTTCTTCTACTTTTTGTTCGAAGAACTCATTCAAGATATGTCCCGTCGTCATGTGTGACTGAACTTCAACACCGTGTTCACGCGCTAGTTCGAGGGCACGTTCGTTTGAAATCTGTTCAAAGAAGTCAACACCTGTCGCTTCTTTAACGAGATCGACCATGTGTGCTCGTTTCCAACCGACAGATAGATCAATGACGTCTTCTCCGTAAGTGACTTGTGTCGTACCGAGTACTTCTTGTGCGACGTGAGCGATCAGATTCTCTGTTAAGTTCATGATGTCTTTATAATCCGCATACGCTTCATAGAGTTCGATCATCGTAAACTCTGGGTTATGGCGTGTTGAAATTCCTTCATTACGGAACACACGACCGATTTCGTAGACTTTCTCAAGTCCACCGACGATCAAACGTTTCAAATGGAGCTCGATCGCAATCCGCATGTAAAGCGTCATGTCGAGTGCATTATGATGCGTGATGAACGGACGAGCCGATGCTCCACCCGCAATCGTATGCAACATTGGTGTTTCGACTTCCAAGTATCCGAGGTTATCGAGATATTGACGAATTCCACGAATGACTTTACTCCGCGCGATGAATGTCTCACGTGATTCTTGGTTCGTAATAAGGTCGAGGTAACGCTGACGGTAGCGTTGCTCGATATCTTTTAATCCGTGATATTTATCCGGAAGCGGACGTAATGCTTTCGTTAATAACGTAAATGCTGTGACGTGAACAGAAAGTTCACCAACATTCGTCTTGAACACATATCCTTGAATTCCGACGATGTCGCCTAAGTCACATGTCTTATAGATCTCATACGCCTCTTCGCCGACGTCATCTTTACGGACATACAACTGAATTTGACCTTGCACATCCTGAACGTTCGTAAAGCCGACCTTCCCTTTACGACGTGTCGTCATGACACGCCCCGCGATGGCAACTTCCGGTTTCAGTTCAGCCAATTCTTCTTTTGTATGTTCACCAAATGATGCACGAATGCTCTCAGTATCCGTCGAACGTTCAAAACGTGCGCCGAATGGATCGAGACCTTGTTCACGCATGGCGTTCATCTTACCGAGACGCACCTGCATTTGATCGTTCATTTCCATATCCTGACTCACTGTCTTCACTCCTTTTAATAATGGTTCACGACGATTCTCTCGAATAAAAAGCTGTCGGAATGACCGACAGCCCTTTTAGAAAACCGATACGCTCATCTTCAATGCAACTAGCGTACCACAAAACGACTCTGTCCGACTATACTTTACCTGTTAGGCATATGCTACGTCTTCTTCGAGTGTCTGCAAGTACTGCTGTAACAGTTCGACGAGTCCTGCGTGTGTGTCGATATTGAATAACGCATTGCGAACGCGACCGTTCCCCTTCATTCCTTTTAAATACCAGGCAACATGTGTCCGCATTTCGCGTACGGCGAGTTCTTCTCCCTTTAGCGCGACTAGTCGTTTGGCGTGCAAGAGACAGATATCAATCTTCTCACGCGCCGTCGGTTCTACTGGAAGTGTTCCTGATTCGAGGTACTGGATCGTCTGATACAACATCCACGGGTTCCCGAGAGCGGCCCGTCCGATCATGACACCGTCGACGCCGATCTCATCAATCATCCGTTTTGCATCTTGTGGAGTCTGAACATCTCCATTTCCGATGATCGGGATGTTGACCGCTTTTTTCGCTTCGCCAATGATGTTCCAGTCTGCGACCCCTTCATACTTTTGCGAACGCGTCCGTCCGTGGATGGCAACGGCTTTCGCACCACCCGCTTCCGCCGCTTTGACATTATCAACACAATAGATGTGATGACTATCCCAGCCGGTCCGCATCTTGACCGTAACCGGTTTATCGATCGCTTGCGTCACCGCATGGACCATCTCGTACACCTTATCCGGGTCAAGCAACCATTTCGCTCCAGCATCGCTTTTCGTGACTTTCGGAACGGGACAGCCCATGTTGATATCAATGATGTCGGCATTCGTGTTCGCCTCGACATATCGCGCCGCTTGAACGAGTGTCTCTTTTGAACCCCCATAGATTTGAAGGCTCAGCGGTTTTTCCCGCTCATCTACGTACAGCATCTGAAGCGTTCGTTCGTTCTCGTACAAGATCCCTTTATCGCTGACCATCTCGGCACAAACGAGTCCCGCACCAAATTCCTTTGCAATTAACCGAAACGCCGGATTACAGACGCCTGCCATCGGTGCCAAGATGACTTGATTCTTCAGTTTGACATCGCCAATGTTAAATTCCATTATTGTTCCTCCGCTTCTAAAAGCCCACCTAACCGTTGTACACCGTTTCGTTCTGTCTCCGGTAACTGCTGATACAACTGCTCGACGCTTTGTCCCAGACCGGGTATGACGCATGTTGCTGCGAGTTCACGTAATGGTGCGAGGACGAATGCCCGCTCTTGCATCCGCGGATGCGGAACGGTTAATCCTTCGAGGTCAATGCGTTCTTCCTCATATAGCAAAATATCTAAGTCAAGCGTCCGTGGTCCATTTTTGAACAGGCGCTCGCGTCCTTCTAGCTGTTCAATTTCCTGCAGTCGCCCAAGTAAGACAGATGCCTCATCCGTCGTTTGGATTGCGACGACCATATTATAGAATAAATCCTGCTCGAGATACCCGACAGGTACAGTCTCATAAATGGAAGAGGCCTTCACATCATGAACGGACGGTAATGCTCTCAGTCGAGCAATCGCTGCTCTTAAGTGAGCCGCTTTATCGCCGATGTTCGAGCCGAGTGCAATGTAAGCTTCCTTCATGCATAGTCCTCCCGAAGGCGATTGATCTCGACCGCCACATGTTCATAATGACCGGCAATCGGCGGATCCGGTTTGATGACCTTGATCGACGCTTCTTGAATTCGTTCGTCTAACGCAAATACTGCTTTTGCAATACGGTCCGCCAAGGCTTCGACGAGTTGGAGCGGTTCTCCTTCGACGACACGTTTCGTCGCTTCATACAATTCGGCGTAATTGATACTTTTCGTCAAATCATCCGTCCGACCGGCTTCTGCCAATGCAAGTCCGATCGATAAGTCGACATTAAAGCGTTGACCGAGTTTTGTCTCTTCTGCGAATACACCGTGGTACCCATAAAAACGCATTCCTGTTACATGAATTCGATCCACCGTTATTCCCCCTTCGTCGCAGCCAACATGATGTCCATCATCTGCGCTGCCCGTTTGACTTCTTTGACGTCATGCACACGCATCCAGTCACATCCTTGTTGAATCCCGTAGCAAACCGTCGCAATCGTTCCTTCGAGTCGTTCTTCTGTCGGTAATCCGAGCGCAAGTCCGATCATCGATTTACGGGACGTTCCGAGTAAAACCGGATACCCGAAGTCCGTTACGATCGATAGATGACGCATCAGGTACAAGTTCTCTTCATGCGTCTTCATGAATCCAATCCCAGGGTCGAGCCAAATGTGCTCTTCCGCTACGCCTGCCTGTTTTGCTAACCGAATCGATTCCTCAAGGTCAGCCCGGACTTCTGCAAGCATATCTGTCCCATGCGCCGTCTCCCGGTTATGCATCAAAATGATGGGTACTTTATACTGCGCAGCAACGTTGACCATCGAACGATCGCCCCACTTCGAGCCCCAAACATCGTTGATGATATCTGCTCCCGCTTGAATAGCAGCCTCTGCGACGACCGGTTTGTACGTATCAATCGATACGAGGACGTTCAGCTCTCGTTTGATGCGCTTGATGATCGGTAAAACACGGGCGAGTTCTTCTTCGACTGATACGAATGCTGCACCCGGTCGTGTTGATTCTCCACCGACATCGATCGCATCTGCTCCATCCGCGACGAGCTGACGCGCTTGCCGCATCGCTTGCTCGACATCGACATATTGTCCACCGTCCGAAAAGGAGTCCGGTGTCACGTTCAAGATACCCATGATGTAAGTCATCGTTGTTCTCTCCTTGTCGTCACCTGTTCGACGGATTGATCGAACAGCGTCATGATTTGTGCATATCCTGTTCCGTTGATTCCAGGGAAAGGGCGTCCGTCAAGTGACGAAATCGCGACCGCTTCCTGAACGGAATTCGTATAGATGATCTCATCTGCTTCTTCGAGCTGCGGTAAATAAGCCAAGCGTTCTTCGACCGGTACATGTTGCATGAGGAACTGACGGGTAATCCCGTTCAGTGCACCGGTTTCAAGCGGTGACGTATACCATGTACTTCCGTAACGCCAAAAGATGTTTGACGTAATGCCCTCACAGACATGACCTTCCTTCGTTAAAAACAGCCCTTCTGCTTCCGGATTGAACAATTGGCGTTTCGCCACTAGATTGTTCATGTAATGATGTGACTTCAAGCGGTATGTCGTCTCCGGTGTACTGCGCGGTAAACGAATCGTCTCGAGTGCACGTTCCGCCTGTTTTCGCGGAGCGATCGGTTTCGCATAGATCAACACGGTCGGCGTGTCGTAAGGATCGATCGATAACCCGATCTCGCGTGGACCGGCCGAGACATTCAACCGAATGTATAAATCGTTCGCCTCATATGCTTCATACAAATCTTGGATTGCTTGCCATAAGGTTTCCCGGTCATATGCTAGCTGGATTCCGAGTGCGACACAACTCATCCGTAAGCGTTCAATATGATCATCGAACAAAAACGGATGTCCGTTATATGTCCGAAACGTCTCGAATACACCCATCCCGTAGACGAATCCGTGATCGAGCGGGGAGATGCGTACTTCTTCTTCTCGTTTAATGGTTCCGTCATGCCAGAGATACATAATGCGTCAACTCCAAGAAATTTTTTAACATCTGCTTACCGTCTCGCGTCAAAATCGCTTCCGGATGGAACTGGACACCGAGAATCGGCAACGTCCGGTGACGGAGTGCCATGATCTCTCCACCGGCTTCCGCCGTCACTTCGAGCACTTCCGGGAATGTCTCGCGTTCAACGACGAGCGAGTGATAACGTGTCACCGGCGTCGCTTGTGGGATCCGTTCAAAGATGCCTTGTCCGTCATGCGTCAGTGGCGAGACTTTTCCGTGCATCAATTCCTTCGCGCGGACGACTTTACCACCGAATACTTGTCCAATCGCTTGATGACCTAAGCAGACCCCTAGTATCGGCACCTTCCCAGCAAAATAAGCAATCGCTTCTAAACTGATCCCCGCTTCATTCGGCGTACAGGGGCCCGGTGAGATGACCAGATGATCCGGTTGCAACGCTTCGATTTCCGCAAGCGTAATCGCGTCGTTGCGAAATACCCGGATGTCTTGTCCAAGTTCGCCAAAATACTGGACTAAGTTATACGTAAAGGAATCATAGTTATCAATCAATACAATCATTGCGTTCCCTCCGCTGTTTCTTTGGTCACCCATAACGCTTTGGCTTTACTAAGTGACTCTTCGTATTCACGTGCTGCGTCCGAGTCCGTGACGACTCCAGCACCTGCTTGGACATATGCCATCCCGTCTTTTGCGACGAGTGTCCGGATCAAGATGTTGAAAATGACATCATCCGCCCAACTGATGAAGCCAAGCGACCCAGTATAGATACCGCGCCGGACCGGTTCCAGTTCTTCAATGATTTCCATCGTCCGGATTTTTGGTGCGCCAGTGATCGTACCACCTGGGAACATCGCAGCGAGCACCTGACTCCCAGAGTGTTCCGGAGCTACTTCCCCTCTGACGTTTGAGACGATGTGTTGTACGTGCGAGTATTTCTCGATCACCATCAGCTCATCGACATGAACCGTACCATAACGACTGACGCGCCCTAAATCATTTCGCTCTAAATCAACGAGCATCACATGCTCTGCCCGTTCTTTTTCATTATCGAGTAAGGTTTTCGCAAGTCGTAAATCCTCCGCTTCATCCTTCCCGCGCGGTCGTGTTCCGGCAATCGGACGTGTGGCTAACGCATCGCCGATTTTTTCGACGAGCAACTCGGGTGAGGCGGACACGAGTGTTAAATCTTCATCCGCAAAGTAACCCATGTATGGAGAAGGATTGACTTGTCGTAATACATCATACAAATGTTCCGCTGTCGTCCCAAGCGGTTCTTGTTGGCGGACGGACAAATTAACTTGGAAAACGTCACCGTCCTCAATATAGGATTTAATCCGGTGTGCCGCTGTCATGAACGCTTCCTGCCCGAAAGCCCGTTCTCGCTCACCTGATGAACCAGTCGCTGTAAATTGAGGTGCATCCGTCTCGATGCACCAACGCGCGACTTCCGTTTCAAGAACTCGCTCTGCTTCTTCTGCTGTGTCTCGTGTCACGGCAATGAACAACTGCTTCGTTTCCTCATCAAACACGGCGACTTCATCGTACCAGTAAAATGACAGATCGGGTGTTTGCAGATCATCCGTCGCTCGCTCCGGTAGTTTTTCTAAATAACGGACGGCATCATAACTGACGTATCCGGCAAACCCACCAAAGAATGGTGGCATTCCATCCGGTCGGATCGATTCACGGTCGACGCGGAGCTGTTCGAGTACATCAAACGGATTCGCCGTCGATGTCTCGACTTTTCCATCTGTCTCAATCGTCGTCGTTCCGTCTTTTGTCCGGACGTATCCGACAGGACGAGTCGCCGCCATCGTATACCGGCCGATTCGACCGCTTTCGAGCCAGACGTGTCCCGTTGTGCCATTCGTCTGTTCAACATATCGATTGTAGAATTGTTCTTTCGTCCATGGTACTGCTTTGTATTTCGTCTGTCGCATACGCGTCCCTCACTTCACACTATTCTGCTCTCATTATACGCAAAAAAGTACACGGAAGCCGAATGACTTCCGTGTACGTCCAGTTGATTACTTCGATTGGTCTGCTTCTTCCGCGATTTGATACAGCGGTGTACTTAAGTACCGCTCTCCATTCGAAGGAATGATTGCGAGAACGTTTTTCCCTTTACCGAGACGTTTCGCTGTCTTGAGCGCCGCTGCAATCGCAGCACCTGACGAGATACCACCTAAGACACCATTCGTCTTCGCTGCTCGGCGTGCGTGATCGAATGCTTCTTCCGTCGTGATTTGCTCGACACCATCATAAATCTCTGTATCGAGAATCGACGGCACGAATCCAGCACCGATTCCTTGCAGTTTGTGCGGTCCCGGTTTACCACCTGATAAGACCGGTGAATCCGTTGGTTCGACGGCAATGATTTCAATACCTTGGAAAGCATCACGTAACACTTTACCAGCACCGGTGATCGTTCCACCCGTTCCAATTCCCGCGATGAACGCATCGAGTTGCATGCCTTCGAACGCTTCGACGATTTCAGGACCTGTCGTTTTTTCATGAACGACTGGATTGGCACCGTTATTGAATTGTTGTGGCATGAAGTAACCGTGTTCTTCTGCTTCCGCTGTCGCGCGAGCGATCGCACCCTTCATTCCTTCAGGTCCCGGTGTCAAAATCAATTCTGCACCATAGGCGCGGAGCAACGTCCGGCGCTCCATGCTCATCGTTTCCGGCATGACGAGGATGGCGCGATATCCTTTCGCCGAAGCGACCATCGCTAGTCCGATACCTGTGTTCCCACTCGTCGGCTCGATGATCGTGTCTCCTTCTTTAAGTTGACCCGTTTCTTCTGCGGCCTCAATCATAGATAGCGCGATCCGGTCTTTTACGCTTGATCCAGGGTTCATGTACTCCAATTTCAGATACACATCTGCATCCTCAGGACCCGTTAGATGATGTAACTTGACGATCGGGGTGCGACCGACTAAATCTAATACTGAATTCGCAATACGCATGACCATTCCTCCTCATTAGTGAACCGCTTGAATTCCAAGTAATCCGATAAACTAATTATCAGCGGATTGGATGAAATCTGTCAATCAAAGCGTTTGACTTCCGGCTTTTTTCCATCCTTCGTCTGGCGTTCGACCGCTTCTTGAATCAAACGATCAATCGTCTGTTTTTCCTGTTCCGTTCGCATCGTCTGATAGACCATCGCGCGCGTGATTTTCTCATCACCGACTTCGGCGACGACATCCTCGAGCGGACCACCGATGCTGTCTTGAACGATTTTAGGAGAATCGACCTTTGGGAGCTCACCCATGAAGGCGTAAGCACCGGTCATGAAATTCGTCAACATTAAGATGAAGATCAACATCCACAAGTACTTAGGTTGTACATTCCCCATATTAGATCCCTCTTATGCTCTTTCGAGTGATTTTTCGCGAAGTTCCTCTAATTCTGGAACATCATAGTGATAATGCTCTGAACAGAAGTGACAAACGGCTTCCGCACCACCATCTTCATCAATCATCGCTTGAATCTCATCTGGTCCAAGAGCGATGATCGCTGTCGCTAATTTGTCACGGTCACACGTACATTCGAATGATACTGGAATCGTATCAAGATGTTCGTAGTCACCGAGAACGAGTTCTAACATTTCTTCTGGTGTTTTTTCCTCACCGACGAGAATCGAGATCGGTTTTAGGGCTCCAACACGTTTTTCGAGTGCTACAATCGTCTCTTCCGATGCACCTGGCATCAATTGAACGATCAAGCCACCTGCTGCGATGACTGATTCGTCTTCTGGATAAACGAGAACGCCAGCCCCAACGACCGATGGGCTTTGTTCCGATACAGCGAAGTAATACGTGAAGTCTTCGCTGATCTCACCTGTTTGAATCGGCGATTGACCACCGACGAAGTCACGCAACCCGAGGTCTTTGATGACAGAGATGTTTCCGCGACCGACCGCTTCACCGACTTTTAGTTTCGTCAGACCATCTGCATTGACATACGTATCCATCTCGACGCGGGGACGACTCACATATCCACGTACGACACCTTTTGCGTCGGCATCGACGATGATTTTCCCAATCGGTCCATCGCCTTCGACTTTTAATGTGACACGTGTATCGCCTTTTTGCATCGTACCCATCATTGCACCGATCGTCAGTGTCCGACCGAGCGCTGCTGTGACGACAGGTGTCGTCTGGTGGCGCAGTTGTGCTTCATAGACCGTCTTCGTCGAACGGATTGCAAACGCACGGACTTCTCCATTGAAGCCTAACGCCCGTACTAAATAGTCATCTTTTAATTGTGCTAATAATTCTTCACGTTTCATCTTGATTCCCTCACTTATTTCGTTCGTAGATAATCCGTAATCCATCTAACGTCAAGAATGGATCGACGACCTCAATCATCGTGGATTCCTCGCTGATTAATCGGGCTAAGCCGCCGGTCGCAATGACCTTCGCTTCTCCCATTTCTTCTTTCATCCGGTGAACGAGTCCGTCCACCTGTGCCACATATCCGAAATAGGTCCCCGACTGCATCGCATGGATCGTATTCCGTCCGATGGCTGACTGCGGTTTCGCGATTTCGATTCGCGGCAATTTTGCTGCCTTATTATAGAGTGCCTCGGTTGCAACCATCACACCGGGTGAGATGATGCCGCCGTAATACCGTTTTTGTGCATCGATGTAACAATACGTCGTCGCTGTTCCGAAATCGACGATGATCATCGGTCCCTCGTATTTCGCCGTCGCCGCTACTGCGTTGACGATTCGATCGGCTCCCACTTCCCGTGGATTATCGACTTTTAAATCCAGTCCTGTCTTGATTCCTGGTCCAATCAAGAACGGACGGCGTTTAAAGTAACGCACACACATATTTTCTAGTGGAAACACGACGGGGGGTACGACAGATGATAACACGATTCCCTCGATTTCTTCCACGTTTAGCTCTGCGTCACGGAACAACGCTTTGACGAGCATACCGTATTCGTCCGTCGTCCGTGTCCGGTCTGTCGCAATCCGCCAATGCTCAATCAACTCTTGTCCCTGATAGACACCTAAGACGATATTCGTATTTCCGACATCGATGACTAAAATCATTTGCTTATTTCCCCGCTTCTTCTCGATTTTCATGCTTCTATATTCCGTTGTTTCACGATCGGAATAATATACGTTGTGATTATACCATGCTCATATGGTCACACCTACCGATGTGTATTCGCTCGGTCTGCCACAAAAAAGAACGGATTCGATGCGAGATCGAATCCGTTCCATCCGTTTACACTTGATCGTCGCGACGCGGCGTGTCTGGTGTATCCGTATCTACATTTTTCCCTTCGTCAACGACTGAACCCATTTGCGTTGGAGACTGCGTCGGTTGATCAACAGTTGCATCTGTCGATTCCGGTGCTTTCTCTTCTGCTTTTGGAGTCGTTGCTTCTGGTTCATGTTTTTTGTATTCGCCCGTCTCTAGGAGATGGTGAATTTGTTTTTGATCAAGTGTTTCGACTTCAAGCAACGTCGTTGCAATCAAGTCGAGCTGATCGCGCTTCTCAGTCAGGATATCTTTCGCTTTTTGGTAACAGCGGTTGATGATCGCTTGGATTTCCGTATCGATCTCGTGTGCGATTGCATCCGAGTAGTTCTGTTCGTTTTGGAAATCACGTCCGAGGAAGACGTTGCCACTTTGACCTGATCCAAATTGAAGTGGTCCGAGTTTTTCACTCATCCCGAACTCCATGACCATTTTCCGTGCAAGACCTGTCGCACGCTGGAAGTCATTGCTTGCCCCAGTCGAGACTTCTCCGAAGACGATATCCTCTGCGACACGACCACCGAGCAATCCAGTAATCTTATCTTCGAGTTCCGGCTTCGTCATGAAGTAACGATCTTCTTTTGGCAACATGACGACATATCCACCCGCGTTACCACGAGGAACAATCGTTACTTTGTGTACTTCATCCGCATCGTCGAGCGTGACACCAATGATCGTATGTCCTGCTTCGTGCCATGCGACAATCTTTTTCTCTTTCGGCGAGATGATCCGGCTCTTCTTCGCTGGTCCTGCGATGACACGGTCAATCGCTTCTTCGAGATCAACGATCGAGACTTTATCACGGTCTGAACGTGCTGCAACAAGTGCTGCTTCATTCAGAAGGTTCTCAAGATCCGCACCTGAGAATCCAGGTGTCCGCTGTGCGATAGCTTTCAAATCAACCGTTGAATCAAGCGGTTTGTTCCGCGCGTGAACTTTCAAGACTGCTTCACGACCGACGACATCTGGACGATCAACCGTGATTTGACGGTCAAAACGACCTGGACGGAGTAAGGCTGGGTCAAGAATATCAGCACGGTTCGTTGCTGCGATCATGATGATACCTTCGTTTTCACTGAATCCATCCATCTCGACGAGAAGTTGGTTCAATGTCTGCTCACGCTCATCATGTCCACCACCGAGACCTGCGCCCCGTTGACGACCGACAGCATCGATTTCATCGATGAAGATGATACATGGTGCGTTTTTCTTCGCGTTTTCGAACAAGTCACGGACACGTGATGCCCCGACACCGACGAACATCTCAACGAAGTCAGAACCTGAAATCGAGAAGAATGGTACGCCAGCTTCACCAGCTGCAGCACGTGCGAGCAACGTCTTACCTGTACCTGGAGGACCTACGAGGAGGACCCCTTTCGGAATACGGGCACCGAGTTTCGCGAATTTACGCGGATCTTTCAAGAATTCAACGACTTCGACGAGTTCTTGTTTCTCTTCGTCTGCGCCGGCTACATCATCAAACGTGATCTTTTTCTTCTCTGTATCATAGAGGCGTGCCTTCGATTTCCCGAAGTTCATGACGCGACCGCCACCACCGCCACCTTGTGCTTGATTAATCAAGAAGAAGAAGAGGATGAAGATGATGATGAATGGAACGATCGTCGTCAATAACGCGATCCAACCACCATTCGTTTCTGCTGCCTTGAAGTCCAATTTGACTCCTTGGCTTCTGAGTTGCGTATAGAGATCCGTTAGTTCCGTATCAACAGCCGGTACGACCGTCTCATACGTCGAATCTTTTTCACGCAAATCTCCTGTCACATTATACGTCTGCCCTTCATATTGGAAGGTAGCCGTCTTGATTTCACCTTTTTCAACAGACTCGACAAACTGTGTGTAATTGATTTCTTTGCTTTTGTTCACTGGACTCTGCAAGTATTGCAGAAACAAGATCAAAGCTAGAAAAATGACCCCAAACACGAGGGTATTCTTCACTGCTCGGTTCATCTTATGCCTCCTCTCCGCATCCATCTCGTTTTTCTAGTGGATGAATACGAATCCTGGCGCGACAGGGCGCGCTTTGTAATTGGTTTCATCTTATCATGGGACAGACGAGATTAAAAATAATTAGCCGCCGTAGACTGCAGGTTTCAAGACACCTACATACGGAAGGTTACGGTATTTCTCTTCGTAATCCAGACCATAACCGACGACGAATTCGTGTGGAATGACGAAGCCACTGTAATCTGCGTGCAAGTCATTCTTCCGTCCTGTTGGTTTGTCGAGCAACGTCACGATCTTAACGGACTTCGCTTTCCGGTACTTGAAGAGGTCGACGAGGTAGCCAAGCGTCAATCCGCTGTCGATGATATCTTCGACAATCAAGATGTCGCGTCCTTCTACCGATGTGTTCAAATCTTTTTCAATCTTGACTTCACCTGTTGATGTTGTCCCACCGTGATACGTTGAAACGTCCATGAAGTCCATTTCAAGGTGCATATCCATCTTTTTCACAAGATCAGACATGAAAGGCATTGCGCCTTTTAAGACACACACAAGCAACGGAAAACGATCGTGATAATCCGCTGTCAATTCGCCGGCGAGTTCGCCCACTTTATTTTGGATCTCTTCTTCTGAAATCAGTACTTTTTCCATATCGTTCATCAAGGTCATGCTAGGTATTCCTCCTCCATAATAAACACTACATTACCATTCTATCATTAAATAAGATTTTGCGAGGAGTTCAAATGACCCGAATATTGCAATTCGATGTCCAATGACGGCTAAAATCACTCCATTTGCATCGACGACGACCGGAACCTGTTCTCGGAGATAACGTGGAACCTTAGCATCAATCAGAATTCGACTGACTTTTTTCGAACCCACAGCAAGCTGAATCCGATCTCCTGGACGTGGCGGACGCACCGTCAACGGGAACGTAATCGCGTCCAGCGGGATACCTTGGTTTCCGATTGAGAAGCGAACCATTTGTTCACCATAATGATACGTTCCCAAATTCTCCCCTACTTGAAACGGTAAATCGTCATTCATTGACCGTATCACACGATCCTGCATCAAAAAGCCATATGCACGTCGCATCCTCCAGTTTCCATAATACACTTCGTCCGAGCCCTTATCCACCCGAAGCCACATGATGAAGTGACGAATCGTTTCTGAAGAAAACGTTTCTTTCGTTAGTGTCGGCAAGACAAGCCGCTGTAAATCCGTCGGTAATTCTAAAATACGTGCTACCGGAATTCCGTTTGCTTCCTTGCACCGGTCGAGATAGGTCGCGACGAATGTCGCCTGCTCACGCATAATTTGCTGTCGCGCATGTGCTGCCGCTGCTGTTGCTTGTTCAAACTCTGGCCGCATTTCTCGAAGTGGCGGCACAATCGTATGCCGGATTTGATTACGCAAATAAGTAGTTTCTGCATTTGACGCATCTTCTCGCCACGGAACTTCATGTTGCAACGCATACTCGCGTAATGTTTGCTTCGATTCATGTAGCAACGGGCGATGCAACCAACCGTTACCAAACGGACGAACGACGGGAATACCATCAACCTGCGCTTCTCCACGAATGAGCTGAATGAGTAGCGTCTCAATTTGATCGTCTTGATGATGGGCGAGAATCAGACGCGAGCGCCCGGTCTCTTCCATGATTCGTTCAAAAAACGCATATCTCTCTTCGCGACAAGCTGCTTGAGAGCTCGTACGTCCTATCCATTCTAAACGCGTCATGAAAAAAGATATCTTTCGGGCCGTTGCCCACTCCTTAATAAAGCGTGCTTCTTCGTCGGACGCCTCTCGTAATCCATGATGCACATGCGCAATCGCGATATCGTAACCTTCTTTGTACAACCGATCGACGAGTACCATCGAATCACAACCTCCCGACACACCTACTAAAAGTGGTTCGAACGGCACACCTTCCATAACGACTTCACCCCTTTCCATCAAAACCTAAAAAAAGCTATCTCTATATAATAGAGATAGCTTTTGAGAATGACCCGTACGGGATTCGAACCCGTGTTACCGCCGTGAAAGGGCGGTGTCTTAACCGCTTGACCAACGGGCCAAAAAAAATATGGTAGCGGCGGAGGGAGTCGAACCCACGACCTCACGGGTATGAACCGTACGCTCTAGCCAGCTGAGCTACACCGCCATATTTTTAACTCGTGCGTCTTAAGCACATTTTCTATAATACGGGCAGGTCAAATGAAAGTCAACGCTTTTTCTAAAAATAATTTCAAAAAAATAAAAGATGGAATGAACGGCGTCATTCCATCTCTATTCTTATAAAGAACAGGTCAGCAAGTTATTGACGTTTTGCGCCGCGTCCGCCACGTTTTGAATCCGTTTGACGTTTCAATGTAGCAAGACGATCTTCACTATCTTTCAGGAAACTAGACATCAGCGTATCGAACGATTGTTCTTTGCGCGGTGGTGGTGTACCACGGCCGCCTTTGTTGAAGCCTCCACGGTTACCGCCTCCACGTGGTCCTTTGTTATCGAACGAACGTGGTCCACGATCTTGTCCTGCTGGACGTGGTCCACGGTCGAACTGACGTGCAGGACGAGGACGTTCGCCTTCTGGACGATCGACGGCTTTTTTGATGGAAAGACCGATCTTACCATCGTTTTCAACACTTAAGACTTTGACGGTGATTTCTTGACCAACCGTCAACACATCATTGATGTCTTTAACGTAAGAATCTGCCACTTCACTGATGTGAACAAGACCAGTTTTCCCTGTTGGTAACTCAACGAACGCTCCGAAATTCGTGATGCCTGTTACTTTCCCTTGCACTTTGCTGCCTACTTCAATCGACATAAATTGTATTGCTCCTTTTTAGTTGATTCGTTTCTTATTATACGAGTGATTCATTCTTTTTTCAATCAATCGGCAACCTTCAATTAGTCTTCCGGTGAAAAGTAGAAGATCGTTTCCCCTTTTTTCGAATAGAGCAACTCGCTCCGAGCTAAGTTCGCTACATACTCTTTATCATTGAGACGATTGATTTCTTCCTTCAGACGGGCGGTCTCTTTTTTTGCTTTCGTCTGCTCCTGTTCAGCGACTTGAAACGACTGTTTTTGTTCAGCGATCAATTGTCGTTTTTCCATGTATGACCACCCCATGAGGGAAAAGATGAGCAAAAAGACGGTCAGACACAAGAAAAAGCGATTTTTGAGGCGTCGACGGTTTTCGATGGCATTCTGACTCAACTGCTTCTTACGGTCATTGAGCGGCTTGATCTTTGGCGCTGGACGCCCTGATTCGAGCGGTGTTGGCATATCATCCCTCCTCTTTCTGAGTGGTCATCCCTGACACTCTTTAGTATACTTCCTTTTTCAGGTAAATTACATCGATTCTTCGGAATTCACCTTTTCTTCACGGATGATCTCATACATATCAGACGCTTCTTCTTTTTTGGCATGTTCTTTAATGCTCGAAATCGCAACTGTGACGATCTTGTTTCCGAACCGGATCGTCATCTCATCACCTGCTGCTACCGTGCTACTTGCTTTCGCCACATTACCATTGATCGTGATGCGACCTTGATCGGCTACTTCTTTGGCAAGCGTCCGTCGTTTGATCAGACGCGATACTTTTAAAAATTTATCAAGTCTCATGACTGTTCCTCCTGCTTCGCTTGATGCCAGAGTGAATCTTGCTCTTCAAGCGTCATCTCAACGAGCGGTCGGTCCGCTAGTTGTTCCATTCGCGTAAAGCGACGGATGAATTTATCATTCGTCTGTTGTAGCCCCTCTTCTGCCGAGAGACCAAGGTATTTCCCAACGAGTGTCATCGAAAACAGAACGTCTCCGAATTCACCTAGTCGTTCTTCTGGTGCGGCTTCCTTCAATTCACGTAACTCTTCGATTACTTTTTCAAGTGCACCCTCGACGTCACTCCATTCAAAACCGACTTTCGCCACTTTCTTTTGAATATCTTCTGCGCGCATCAAGGCAGGTGCCCCTTTTGTTACGCCATCGAGCAAGGAAGTTCGCTCCGGTTTTTCTTGTGCTTTGATGTCTTGCCAGTTCGAAACGACGTCTGCTGAAGAATCGACAATCGTTTCTCCGAAGACGTGTGGATGACGACGAATCATCTTATCACTGACGCTTCCGATGACATCTCGAATGTCGAAATACCCTTCATCTAGACCAATTTGTGCGTGGAGCATGACCTGTAAAAGGACGTCTCCTAGCTCTTCTATCATTAAGTTATCGTCCTGAAGATCGATTGCTTCCAGTAATTCGTAAGATTCTTCGATTAAATGACGTTTTAAGGACTCATGTGTCTGCTCTTGATCCCATGGGCAACCACCTTCACCACGTAATCGCGCGATGATCTCTTTTAATGTCGCGAAGTCACGGTTCAACGTCTGCTCATCCGTGACTGGTGGCACGTAGACTGTCGTCAGGTTACTGAGCGTCGTCACATGATCGAGTTCATATAACGGCACGCTTTGGACAGTTTGTTTGCTTGTACCGGCTGCCGTGACCAAAGTGACAAGATGTTCGTCCGGATAACGTTCCATCAGCTGAACCTTTAAGTCACCGGCGACGAGCGCATCATAGACTTGTCCAATCAACAAATGTTGACGGATCTGTGCTTCATCGACGGCAAACGCCGTCGCATCAAGCAACTGGAATCCTTCAATCGGATCCACACCAAGCGCCGCGAACATCGGATCAAGAAAACTTTGTCCGCCTACAACATCGACCGCGTCCGTCCGCTCTAATAACTGTTGGACGGTACTCTCAGCGACCAGTGGATGACCTGGGACGGCATAGATGATGTCCGTCGTCTTTGAGAGGCGAAGCAATTCCTCAACGATTTCTGTGTATACGTCTTCAAACCGACTATGTCGTTCGTAAACCGAGTCAAATGATGTAAAGTTCATTCCCTCTGCTGCGAGTTCTGAAACGACTGGATGATCCATTGTCCGTAAATAGACAGGCTGTGTCGTGTTTTTTAATAATCGATAGATGCCAAACGGCAATTGTTCGAGTTCGCCGACGCCAAGGCCGACGATCGTAATTCGGTGTGTCATATACTCCTCCTACGTTGGTACATCTGATATAACTTATCTCCTAAAGGCAATAGCGCCCACTCTTGTTCTGTTAATGCACGGACGCGTAATGCCATACTGCCATAAATGATGGCACCACCGACGACAAGGACGCCGACTTCGAGTGCCGCACCGATTCGTGTCTCAAGCTCAAACAGCTGGAAGAACGTTTCGATCAGATACAGAAACACACCCATGGCGAGCACAGGTAAGACCAGTCGTCGGTAGAACGTGTTTCCTGCCGATACGCGACCGAACTTTCGGTTTAATAAAGTCCATTGTGCTGCCGCCATAACGGCAAAGCCGCCAAATGTCGCCATACCCGCCCCGATCATACCATATCGGGGAATGAAATAGAGATTCAGAGCGAGCTTCGCCCCTAATCCGACAAGAACACCAACGAGCGCATATTTTTCAGCATCGACCGACTGGAGACAAGAGATGATCATCATCGCAATCGAAGCAGCAAATGCCGTTGCCGCGAGCCAAATCAGCCCTGCTGTTCCCTGGTCATCTTGATATAACGCAATATTGAGCGGACGCATCACACCCATTAGTCCGATCGTCGCTGCAGCGGCAATCAATAGACCGGAACGGAGTAATGTCTCGAGTTGTTGACGCATCATCTGCGGATCGTGTTTACGGTATGCGGTTGATAAGGACGGAACGCTCGCAAGACTCATCGATGTCGCAAACAGAATCGCGAATTGGAGTAACGGATACCCACGGTCGAGCACCCCTTTTTCAATTTTTGTCTCCGTCGTATTGCCAAGTAGGTTAACGAACGTCAATCCATCGATCAATTGCATTAGTAACAAGGCAAGTGAGGCGATACTGACCGCCACCCCGCTTGTCACGAGCACTTTCCCGACCCGACGTACGTGAATACCTGAAAACACAGGACGACCGATCTTCCCTTTCGCAAAACGTAACAGGACGAATAACGAAACGATGCTGCCACCGATCGCTGTCAGATGGGCACTGGCACCAATCCAGTAGGGGTCAGCCTGCATCGAGACGCCGATATAGGTCACGAGCAACAAGAGTCCGACACGGACGGCATTTTCAGAGACTTGGGATACAGCCGTCGGTCGCATCTCAAGATCTGCTTGAAACATGCCTCTAAGAACGGCAATCACCGGTAGTAAATAAAATGTACACGTGACAGCTCGCAACGGAACAACGAGTTTGTCGTCCCCAAACCAGCCCGCGAGTGTCGGGGCAATCCACCATCCGAGCAGACCAAAAAAGACCGTCATCGCAAGTAAGACATAAAAAATCGACCAAAGGACTTCTCGTTTCTCATCCGGGTGGTGAAGCGTCAACTTCGCCACGATGACGGGCAGCGCATAAATTCCAAGCGCTGCCGCTATCGCGAATAAGGGATAGACCGTCTGATAGACATACAATCCGAAATCACCAGCAAGGTTCTGATACGGAATCCGGTAAAAGAAGCTGAGCAATTTCGAGATATAACTAGAGATCGCAAGCAGTGCTGCGCCTTGCGCAATCGTTCGTCTATTCATCGTGCGACGAGCCGACGATCAAGCTCCGCTAGCAACTGTTCTGCCTGCATCGTCATCTGTTGCGTCGACTGCTTGTTGCGGTTCAGGGTCAAGACGAGTTTCTGTTCTTGTTGTCCCATCCCTAGACCACGTCCAAGCGGAACGGTCCATTTAACGAAGTCCGCCACGTCAAGCTGCTGTGTTGCTTGAAGCGACAAGACGATCTCGATTTTCGGATCGGTTTGTTTGACGCGTTCGACACGCGCCCGCTCGGCAAAAATCCGCATCCGTGTCAATTGGATCAAACGCGCAACCTCATCAGGGAACTCACCGAATCGTTCAAGCATCTCTGTTTCAAGTTGTTCGAGACTATCGACGGTATCGACATATTTCAAGCGTTTATAGAACTCGATTTTCAGCTCGGAGTCCGTCATGTAGTGTGATGGAATATACGCATCAAGACTGAACGTGAACTCGGGTACGAATTTCTGGACGCGTTTTTTACCTTTCATCCGTTCTTTGCGTTCTTCAACCGCTTCTGCGAGCATCTGCGAATAAAGATCGAAACCAACGGAGTCGATGAAGCCCGATTGTTGGGAACCGAGTAAGTTCCCGGCACCACGAATCGATAAGTCGCGCATCGCGATCTTAAAGCCGCTACCGAGCTCCGTGAATTCCTTGATCGCCTGTAGACGACTTTCTGCTACTTCCGTCAATCGTTTTTGCGGACGGTACGTAAAGTACGAATAAGCAACGCGACTTGATCGACCAACACGACCGCGCAATTGATACAGCTGCGATAAGCCCATTTGATCCGCGTCATGAACGATCAACGTATTGACGTTCGGAATGTCGATTCCTGTCTCGATGATCGTCGTACTGACAAGAACATCCGCGTCCCCTTCGAAGAACGCGATCAACTGACTCTCGAGTTCGGTTTCCGTCATCCGACCGTGCGCCGTGACAATCCGTGCTTCCGGTACGAGCGCGCGAATCTCTTCTGCCTTTCGCTCGATGCCTTCGACCCGGTTATAAAGGAAGAACGCTTGTCCACCCCGGCCAAGTTCTCGTTCAAGTGCTTCTCGCATGACGATTCCGTCGTATTCCATGACATACGTCTGGACCGGATAACGGTTTTCAGGTGGGGTCTCAAGGACCGAGAGATCGCGGATCCCAATCATCGACATGTGCAATGTCCGTGGAATCGGTGTCGCCGTCAACGTCAAGACGTCAACGTTCGTCTTCAACTGTTTCAGACGCTCTTTGTGTTTCACGCCGAATCGTTGCTCTTCATCAATGATCAACAATCCGATATCAGCGAACTGAACGTCTTTCGACAGCACACGGTGTGTCCCGACGACGACATCGATCGTTCCCTCTTTCAATCCTTGTTTCGTCGCCTTTAATTCTGCTGGCGAACGGAACCGGCTCATGACCGACACACGAATCGGCCATTCACTGAATCGCTCAAGCATCGTTTCGTAGTGTTGTTGCGTAAGGACGGTCGTCGGTACGAGTAACGCGACTTGTTTTCCAGACATGACCGCTTTGAACGCCGCTCGAATCGCAACTTCCGTTTTCCCATACCCGACGTCGCCACATAATAGACGATCCATCGGACGCGGACGTTCCATATCCTTCTTGATTTCAGCAATCGATCGCAATTGATCGACCGTTTCCTCATACGGGAACGAAGCCTCGAATGCTTGCATGTTATCGTCGTCCTCTGGGAACGCAAAACCGACGGCAGCCTCGCGAGCCGCATAAAGCTTGATTAATTCGTCAGCGATATCCTCGACCGATTTTTGGACCTTCGCTTTGACCTTTTTCCATTCCGTTCCACCGAGTTTATAGATCTTCGGCTCTTTTCCTTCAGCGCCGACATACTTTTGAATCAAGTCGATCTGATCGACAGGAACATACAACGAGTCCTCTCCCGCGTAAACGAGATGGAGATAATCCTGATGATTACCGGCTACATCAATCGTCTTGATGCCGTGGTACCGCCCAATCCCGTGATGAATATGGACGACGTAATCGCCTGTCTTCAATTCTTGGTAACTCTTGATCCGTTCAGCGTTCGTCAGCTTCGTCGTTTGCTTCCGGCGACGCGCCGGTTGCTTGAAGACTTCTTCTTCCGTGATGACGACGAGGCGCGCATTCGTCATCTCGAATCCACCATGGATTCCGCCAATCAGAATCGCGGGTTGACCACGAGTGATGCCTTCTTTTGTTACGATCGACGCTTCGACCCCATAGTCGGACAACGTCTGACGCATCCGCTCGGCACGTTCTCGGTTACTCGCTAAGAAGACCATCCACATGTCCGCGCGACGATATCGCTCGACTTCTTGCTTCAGGCGTTCCATCTGACCATGGAACGGTGCAATCGGTTTGATGCTGAAATGGATTGCCGCACTTTCTGGTACTCCACTCCGGCGAGTCGGTAAGAGCGAGAGGTACAACAAGGGCTGTCCTTCAAAGACATGTGCCATCGGAACGGACAGGACGTAATCACTGACACTTTGTCCGCGTTCAATGAGAGACGCCATCCATTCTGCTTCCTCTGCATCCTGGACTTCCGCCGCTTCTTCGACCCGTGCGACTTCATCGACGATCAAGACGCTTCCCCTCACGTCTTGACGTAGCGTCGACGTGTAGAGGATCGGTGCATACTTCGCGAACTGTTTCGGACGATCGCCGTTTTCTAACAACTCGACGTCATAGGCGATTCCCTCTTCAAGTGCCGCGAGGACCTCCGTACTTTGGACGCGCTCTTTCGTCGCCTCATAAAGACGACGGACTTTTTCACCCGCGTCCTTCAACTGATCCTTCGTCGCGAAGTGTTCCGCTGCTGGCATCAAACATGCTTCTGCGACGACACCGAGCGAACGTTGGGTCTCCGCATCGAATGTATAGATCGAGTCGACTTCCTCGTCGAATAGATCGAGCCGGTACGGGCGTTCGACCGTGAGCGGATAAATATCGATGATACTTCCGCGAACAGCAAACTCACCGGGCGTCGTCACGGTCGCTGTCCGTTCGTACCCCGCATCGACTAAATCTTGGACGAAGTCCGGAATCGATAAGATGTCGCCCGGCTTCACTTGTTTGACGTGTGACAGGAATGTCTGTGCATCCGGAACATATCGACGTAAACCGACGAGCGGAATGATCAAAATTCCGTCATCCGTCGTCAGTAAACGATGACGGGTCTCGATCCGCGTCGCCCGCAGTTCTGGACTTGCGCCATAAGAAAGTTCTGCTGCTAACGTCTCATCGACCGGATAGAGCATGACGTCTTCTTCCGGTACGAGTTCAATCAAATCATCGTACAGTTTTTGTGCTTGGAACATATTATGTGTCACGAGTACGAATCGACGTTTCGTCTCCTGATAAATCCCGGCTACGAACAATGCTTTCCCACTGTTCATCAGACCGGTGATCAACTGAGCGTTGACACCGTCCCGGAAACGTTCCCGAACCGTCTTGATTTCAGGAATCGCTAGTAAGAGTTCTTGTAATTGTTTCATCTTCTTCCTCCTAAAACACGACAGCAAAAACGCTTTGGAACCCCAAAGCGTTGCGTTCAGTTATACCGATTCATCAAAGCGAGAAACGGTGTGTCTATGAAGTCCGTCGCTACATCGACAGACGCATTGAGTACGTGTTGCAGACTTCCTTGCTCCGCCTTCGAAAAATTCATTAACACCCAGTCAATGACTTGGATGGGTGCCGGTGGTCGACCGACGCCGAGCTTAAGGCGCTTGATCTCCTGCGTACCGAGGTGCTGGATCAACGACTTGACGCCGTTATGACCGCCTGCACTGCCTTTTGAACGCAACCGTAGTTTCTCAAGCGGCAAGTCCAGATCGTCATAGATGACGAGCACATCTTCGACCGCGATTTTATAGAAATCAAGTAACGGTCGCACCGCTTCACCTGATAAGTTCATATACGTCAATGGCTTGACGAGCACGACACGTTCTCCGTTTATCATTCCCGTTCCGAAGAGGGCTTTAAACTTCGATTCTGAAAGCTTGATCCCGTGCTTCTCCGCTAAGGCATCAATCGCAAGAAAACCGATGTTGTGGCGCGTATTCGCATACTTCGCTCCAGGATTCCCTAATCCGACGATACATTTCATATCGATTCCTCATTTCTATTAAAAAAAGTAAACGAACAAGGGTCCGATTTCAATAAACCGGACCACGTCGTTCGTATGCATCAAGCAATCAGCTGAAGAGCGGGCTGATTGATTTCTGTTCGTGTACACGGATGATTGCTTCTGCAAGCAAGCGTGCCACAGAGATTTGTTTGATTTTGCTTGCACATTCGCGTTGTGTCAAGTCGATCGTGTTCAAGACGACGAGTTCTTCGATCGCTGAGTTCTCAATCCGTTCCATTGCTGGACCCGAAAGAACAGGGTGTGTACAACATGCATAGACTTGTTTCGCTCCGTTTTCGATCAAAGCGTTCGCTGCAAGTGTGATCGTACCCGCTGTATCGATGATGTCATCGATGATGATGGCAATCTTGCCATCGACTTGACCGACGATGTTCATGACTTCTGCGACGTTCGGTTTCGGACGGCGTTTGTCGATGATCGCGATCGGTGCTTTTAGTTGTTCTGCTAATTTACGTGCCCGTGTGACACCGCCATGGTCTGGAGAAACGATGACGAGTTCGTTTGGATCGATGTTCTTTTTCTCGAAGTATGAAGCGAGAAGCGGTACACCCATCAATTGATCTACTGGAATATCGAAGAACCCTTGGATTTGTGCTGCATGGAGATCCATCGTCACGACGCGTGTCGCTCCTGCTACTTCAAGCAAGTTCGCAACGAGTTTCGCCGTGATTGGCTCACGTGAACGTGCTTTGCGGTCTTGACGCGCATAACCGTAATATGGAATGACGACGTTGATTGTCCGTGCAGACGCCCGTTTCAGTGCATCGATCATGATGAGAAGTTCCATCAGGTTTTCGTTGACTGGTTGGCTTGTCGATTGAATGATGTAAATATCATCCCCTCGGACACTTTCTTCGATGTTCATCGAAATTTCGCCATCACTGAAGTGTTTGACTGAACTTTCGCTCACCGGGATTCCGATGACTTTAGCGATTTCCTCTGCCAGTGGTTTGTTCGAGTTGAGTGCGAAAATACGAATTTCATGTTCTAAGACAGTAGACATGTGTAGGTGGCCTCCATTTGTTTGGGTTTAGACGAGTAGAGCGACAAGTAATGAATTAACGATAATCAGGTTTCGTCGTTTGACGTTCCCGTGCGATCGCGAGACCGTTTTCCGGCACATCATCCGTGACGGTTGATCCGGCAGCAACAAGGGCGTTCTTGCCGACCGTGACCGGTGCAATCAAGTTGACGTTACAGCCGATGAAGGCATCGTCTTCAATGATCGTCTGGAATTTATTTTTTCCATCGTAGTTGACCGTGATTGATCCACAACCGAGATTGACGTTCTCTCCGATCGTCGCATCTCCGACATAGCTCAGGTGGGCTGATTTGCTACCTTCACCGAATGTTGATTTCTTGATCTCAACGAAGTTTCCGACGCGTGTGTTCGCACCGAGAACCGCTTGTTGACGTAAATGCGCGAATGGACCGACTTGTGCCGCTGGACCAATCTTGCTATCCGTGACGACGGATTGACGAACAATAGCACCATCTGCCACTTCACTATTTCGGATATCCGAGTTCGGACCAATCGTACATTCTGAACCAATGACCGTCTGACCGAGTAATTGCGTTCCCGGATAAAGAACAGTATCTGAACCAATCGTGACGTCCGGTCCGATATACGTCGAAGACGGATCAACGAATGTGACACCCTGACGCATCCAGTACTCGTTCGTCCGCTTACGCATCGATGTTTCCGCTTGCGCAAGTGCGACGCGATCGTTGACACCGATTGTCTCTTCGAACGTAGGTGCCGCATACGCTGCGATCGTTTCGCCTGCTGCTTTAGCAATCTCAATCACGTCTGGTAAGTAATACTCACCTTGCGCGTTATCGTTCTTGACCTGCTTCAGCGTTGCGAACAACATCTCGTTATCAAATACATACGTACCGGTATTGATTTCCCGAAGTGCAAGTTCTTCTGCATTCGCATCCTTATGCTCGACGATTTTCGAGACGTTTCCATCTTCGCCACGCACGATTCGTCCGTAACCTGTCGGATCGTCAGCGAGTGCCGTCAAGACAGTCACTTTTGCGTTCGTATCCGTATGATGTTGTAACAATGAAGACAGTGTCTCGCTCGTCAAGAGTGGTGTATCGCCACAGACGACGAGTGTTGCTCCCTGTTCGTTCCCGAGTACGGGTTCTGCCATTTGAACAGCATGACCTGTGCCAAGCTGCTCACTTTGAAGTGCGTATTCCACCGATGTGCCAAGCACTTCTTTGACGGATTCCGCACCGTGACCGACGATGACGACCTGTCGCTTGACGCCGAGCGTCGCTAATTGATCGACGACGTGCTGTACCATAGGTTTCCCAGCGACTGGGTGAAGTACTTTGTAAAGCTTCGATTTCATCCGAGTTCCTTTACCCGCTGCTAGAATTACCGCGAAATGATTCATCCTTGTCGCTCCTCCACGTAAATTAGTGTTGATTTCGTTCTGAAATAGTACACTCGTTCCAACTATAACGAAAATGGCATCGTTATTCAATGATGGGACGAAGCGGAATCGAGGAAAAAACGAGAAAAAAGACAGGTTTTCCCAAGAAGAGAAAACCTGTCTTTTTCTTATGCTTGATCTGTAGTTTGGGCAGAAGAGACTTCGTAACCGAGACCTTCTTCTTGATCCTCACGTGCCGCATAGGCTTCGAGTACTGAATCTTCGACCTTTTTTCGCATTAATGCATTGATTGGATGAGCGACATCCCGGAAGATACCTTCTTGCGTTCGTTTGCTTGGCATGGCGACGAAGAGACCACTGTTCCCTTCGATCACACGCAAATCATGTACCACGAATTCGTGGTCGAGCGTAATAGAGGCAAGTGCTTTCATTCGACCCTCTGCCACGACGCGACGAATTTTAACGTCCGTAACGTTCATTTTGTCCGCACCCCTTTAACCGTTGTCACAACTCTTCGTTGTCTACTTCTACTTACGGCTTAAAACAAACAAAGGTTTAGTCTTTCCCAATCTTTTTACGCATAATTTCCAAAAGTTTGATAATTACAGTATAGTTACAATCCATGCGGCTGTCAATTTCAGGTAGTCTCTGCTTCCGAGAAATAGTGATCGACGTTTCCACGCTTGACTTGAATTTGACCAAGATCGACGTCGACGTCCGCTAATTTCATTAAGCTGACGTATTCGTTGACCATCTTCTTCTCGGCACCCTCTGCCTCGATCAAGACACCCACACCTGCGACCTTTGCTTCGAACTCGCTCAAGAGACTCATCATTCCGCGAATCGTTCCGCCGGCTTTCATGAAGTCATCGATCAATAAGACGTTCGCCCCACGTGGTAAACTCCGGCGCGCAAGTGCCATCGTCCGAATCGCTTTTGAAGAACCTGAGACATAGTTGATACTGACCGTTGAACCTTCTGTCACGCGACTATCCGAACGCACGATGACGAACGGCACACCCAGTTGCTCAGCGACCGCATAAGCAAGTGGAATCCCTTTCGTCGCGATTGTCATGACGACATCGACTTTCTTTTGGCTAAAGACAGATGCAAACACTTGCCCCATTTGTTTGACCATCTTCGGATCCCCGAGTAAGTCCGTCAAATAAAGGTATCCCCCTGGCAACAGTCGATCTGGACGTGCGACACGCTCACATAGATCGTCGATGAACGGTAACGCCTTCTTACTGCTCCACGTCGGGATGAACATGACGCCACCCGCAGCACCTGGTACCGTGACGAGACGACCCGTTCCCTCATGCTCTAACATCTCGCTGACGATATCTAAATCTTCACTGATCGACGATTTCGCCGATTTATAGCGTTCTGCAAAAATCGTCAATGAGACGAGATGATGGGGATGGTCAAGCAAGTACCGCGTCATGTCGACCAATCGACCACTTCTCCGAATTTTCATTTGTTTTGTTCCACCTCTCCGTAATTCCGAATATTCAATAGTGAATATATCATTTTCATACGGATATTATCAATGGTTTTCGCCTAAAAGACGAACGACGTAGACTTCGTTACAAAAGCCGCGTAATCCATTATAGAGACGTTGTGCCCGATTCTCGTGTTCCGTCAACGCAAAGACCGTCGGACCACTTCCGCTCATCAAGACGCCTTCTGCGCCACAACTCGCCATGAATTCCTTGATCTGCTCGACTTCCGGGTGCATCGGCAACGTGACCGATTCGAGAACATTACCGAGTGACTGGCAAATGCCTTGGAAATCTTGCGCCTTCACCGCATCGATCATCGCTTCGACGTTCGGACGTTTTGCCGTGTTCAAGTCAAGGGCACCATAGACGTCAGCCGTCGAGACACCAATCGTCGGTTTAGCAAGAACGACCCAGCATGGGGGTGGTGAGACAAGTTTTTCTAGCTTCTCTCCGCGACCCGTTGCAATCGCCGTTCCTCCCATGACACAAAATGGGACGTCAGAGCCAACCGCTGCCCCGACTTCCGCCAACTCTTCAAGCGTCAAACCGAGTTGCCATAACTCGTTCAAACCACGTAATGTCGCTGCTGCGTCACTAGAACCACCTGCAAGTCCCGCTGCGACCGGGATGTGTTTTTCTAAGAAGATTTCGACCCCTGTCTTGACGTCGTATTTTTCTTTTAAGATCGCTGCTGCTTTATACGCAAGATTACGTTCGTCGTTCGGAACGTAAGCATGCTGGGCATTCATTCGAATTTCTCCTGACGGCAGCTCCGTCAATTCTAGACGGTCTGCCAAATCGACTGTCGTCATCACCATATGTACATCGTGATAGCCGTCCGGGCGCTTTGCTGTCGCATCCAGGACTAGGTTGATCTTGGCCGGAGCCTTTACAATAATCGTCATCGTGCCGTTCCTCCTCTAGTTCGTTTCCTGTAGGAATTGTATCAACCTTTCCACAAAAAAAGAAGCGAACATTTTGTCCGCTTCGGAAGGTAAGTTTACGAATTCGCAAATTCGATTTGTACGGAGTCTGTTAGCACGTCGGCGTAGCTATAAGAAACTCGCTCGACATTGTGGCGCTCTGCGTCTAGCTTGACTACAAACACCGAAGGATACGTCTCAACGAGCGTTCCGATTCGGGTTACGACCTTTTTACGACCGCCGCTTGCTTTTAGCGTCAGTCTTTCACCAACATGTGTTTCGAAAACATGTCTGATTTCGTTCAACGTCTTTGGCATACGCTTCACCTCACTAATATTTATTATAGCATATTAAATAAATATTAGAAAGGGGAAATATTATATCTGTTCTAATCGTATCCGTCAACGTTTTTTAATTGGCAAAAGTGCATCCGCTAACTGTGCGAATTCCTGCAGGCTGAGCGTTTCTCCGCGACGACGTGGTTCGATTCCAGCTTCCAACAATGCCGCTTCGACCGCCGCCTTTTCCGTCTTCCCGAAGTGTGTCGTCAAGTTGTTCAAAATCGTTTTCCGGCGTTGTGCAAAACTTGCTCGGACGATTTCGAAGAATAATGCCTCATCCTGTGTCTGTACCGCCGGCTCTTTTCGAATGTTCAAACGGATGACTGCTGAATCGACATTTGGTGCCGGAATGAAGACTTGTTTTGGAACCGTGAAGCAGACTTCAGCTTCCGCATAATACTGAATCGCGATCGATAGAGAACCGTATGCTTTCGTGCCCGGTTTTGCACCGATTCGTTCAGCGACTTCCTTTTGAATCATCATGACGAGCGTCCGAAACGGTGCTTTCGCTTCGAGAATCCTCATGATGATTGGTGTCGTGACGTAATACGGGAGGTTCGCGACGACGGCAATATCAGTGATGCCTTCTTGCGTGAACTCTTCTGCGACGATCGTCGAAAGATCAAGTTCAAGAGCATCGCCGTGAATGACCTTTGTATGAGGATACGGTGAAAGTGTATCGTCAAGAATCGGTAGCAACCGCTGATCGATTTCAAGAGCGACGACTTTTTTCGCCTGTTTCGCCGATTGTTCCGTCAATGAGCCGATTCCTGGTCCGATCTCGAGTACGCCGCTTTCAGGCGTTAATCCAGCTGCCCCGACGATGTTTCCTAATACGTTTAAATCGATTAAAAAGTTTTGTCCCAACGATTTTTTAAACGAAAAGCCATGTTTCGCTAAAATTTCCTTCGTCCGGTGCAATGTAGCAATGTCTTTCAAACTTCTTCCTCCTCTAATTGTTTCAACGCCGCTTCCCATTCCGCCCGCGTGATCCGAATCGATGCGACGCGTTTGACGAGTTGTTTTGCATTTGGTTCACCAATCGCAAGAATCTGACCGAGACGACGACGACGGATCGAGGCTGCTGGTCCACCAATCAAATCGGCTGCTAGAATCATTTCACGTGTCACTTCAGCAATCGGTGCTTCTTCCGTCTCATAGACAGCAGCGAGCGCCTCTTCGATTGCGGCAGGTGAGGCATGTTCTACACCGATTTTCCCTCGTTTATCTTTTGCTTGAGCACGCGGAAGATAGGCATGTTTACAGCCTGGTACGCGCTCATTGATTCGGGCACGGATACGATCTCCTGGAAAATCAGGATCCGTGAAAATGATGACACCGCGTCGTTCCAGTGCCTTCTCGATGCGTTGCATCGTTTGTTCATTAACGGCTGAGCCGTTCGTTTCAATTGTATCGACATCAAAGACTTCTTGTAATCGTGTCGTATCATCTCGTCCTTCGACGACGATGACTTCTTTTAAGCGTTTCCGCATGATCTCTCCACCTTCTTCAAACACTCTCGTAATTGTACCTGTTTCCACGAAAAAAACAAGGAAGCGTCACGTGTCCGCTTCCGTTGCACTAGGAATGACCCAAACTTGCAGTTGTTTTCGACCGAACGTCTTCGCTGTTTGTTCTCCGTCGACCAAGACATCGATCTTATTGCCTTTGATGGCGCCACCGGTATCGAGAGCGATCGCAAGCCCCACTCCTTCGACGTAGACTTTCGTTCCGAGCGGAATGACTTTCGGATCAACCGCGATGATCGGCATCCCTTGATAGGTGATCGTATCCGTCACGTCATACCCGGTCGCGGTCAAGGCACGTCCGTTGTACAAACGACTGCCGTTCGAAGCTGGGTCGTTCGTATACGCCGTCGCTTCGACCATCAAACTCTTCGCACTCGAAAAATCAAGGTCTGCATCGGCTTTTGGTGTTTCCGTTAGTGGATTCGTCGCCTGTTCTTCGTTAAAGACGGGTGCTTCAGTAGGCGTCTCGATTGGTTTTGTCCCGACTTTGACGACTTGTTTGACAGGTGTCTGTGTCACTTGATCACCAATCAGTTTTTTCTCTTTACTGAGACCGTCAGCGAGCGTTAATTGATACTTTTTCGTTCGGACACCCGGACGACCTGATGCCGTCACGAGTTGTTCGCCTTCCGGTAAAGTTGGATCCTCGACTTCTTCGATCTCAAACGGCACGAGCTGTTCCTGCGTCAACGTCGCACGACGTGTCGTGTTGACCGTGATCAACGTTCCTTCCGTCACGCGGGTATCGGGATCCGGAGCGACCCGGTCTTCCTTTTGCAGACGGATTCCTTCCCGTGCTAACAATTCCCGAACTGACGTCTCATACGTGTAGATTTGTCGGGCTTTTCCACCAACGACGAGATCAACGGGAAAAGCTTCCCGGTACCGCACCGTCATTCCGTTCGTCAACACAGCGTCAGACGACGGATAAATATCATCGGTATCCGCTTTTTTGATGCCGCGTTCTGCAAGCAAATCCTTTACTTGGCGTGCTTGCGTTCGAACGCGACGGGACTCACCGTAGCCCATGATCAGCGTGATTTCTTTCGCCCGCTGAATGACGATCAATCGTTTTTCCGGCAGGTCGGCACTGAGTGCCGGTTCAATCACATCATTGTCACGCGTCGTAATACCGGCTTCTTCAAGTGCTCCATAAACAGAGTCAGCTGTCGTTTCAATTTGTTGTTCTTGACCATCAATCAAGACAGTCACGGTTTGTGGATGATCCATCATCCCATAGACGAGTGCAGCCGCAAGTAGTAGGCTGCACCCGATCGTAATGAACGTCAACGAACGCATCATGGCAAACGGAAGACCCGTTTTGCATTTTCCGTCGTCGCTGCTTCGACGTCAGCGTACATCATGCCACGGAGCTGCGCGATCTCTTCGGCGACGAATCGGACGTAAGCCGGTTCGTTGCGTTTACCGCGGTGCGGTGTCGGTGTCAGGTACGGACAATCCGTCTCAACGAGTAGACGATCGAGCGGGACTTCCTGCGCGACACGTTTCGGCATCTTCGCATTCTTGAACGTAACGGGACCTCCGAGTGAAATGTAGAAGTTCATCGCCAGGCATCGTGGTAATAATTCAGCACTCATGCTGTAGCTATGCAGAATCCCTCCGACTTCTTTTGCATCCTCTTCTTCAAGGATCCGTAACGTATCTTCTGTCGCTTCCCGGTTATGGATGACGATCGGTTTTTTCTTCTGCTTCGCGAGACGGATCTGTTTGCGGAAAGCTTCTTGCTGCACATCTTTCGGTGACGTATCCCAGTGATAATCGAGCCCAATTTCTCCGAGCGCAACGACTTTTTCGTGATCCATCAACCGTTCGACCTTTTGGTACGCTTCCTCGTCAAAATCAATCGAGTCGACGGGATGCCAGCCGATGACCGCATAAAGATCATCGTACGCTTCGACGAGTTCCATCGCACGATCAATCGTCTTGTGATCAAATCCGACGACGATCATCGGTGAGACACCGTTCGCGCGTGCCCGCTCGATCGTCTCGTGGACGTCGTCCGCAAATTGGTCTGCATTCAAGTGAGTGTGTGTATCGATTAACATAGCTGTTCGACTCCTTCTTTAAAAAAATGCCTGTGACATGAAGTCCACAGGCATCGGTTTTATTTTACGCTTGCGCCGTTCGCCATCGTTGACGGGACCGTCGCTAGTTCAAGTTTTCCTGCTTTTTCAGCAGCAAGGACCATTCCTTGTGAGAGTTCGCCACGTAACGTGACCGGTTTTAAGTTCGCCACGACGATGACTTTTCGTCCGACTAAATCTTCCGGCTCATACCACTGAGCGATACCAGAGACGATTTGGCGTGTTTCTTTGCCCATATCGACTTGTAGCTTCAATAGTTTTTTCGCCTTTTTGATCTTTTCAGCCGTCACGACTTCACCGACACGTAATTCGATCTGGTCAAAGACATCGATTGTCGTTTCTGGACGAATATCTTCGTCTTCTTCTTCAACTTCTTCTTCCTCAACACGTGCTGCAGAAGCTTGACGCATCATGTCGACGATTGCTTCGACTTCTTCTTTGACGTCGAGACGTGGGAAAATCGGTGTCGCTGTACCGACTTTTGTTCCTGGTGTGATGTCTGCGAATTTCTTGAGCGCTGCCCAGTCCATCGCTTGTCCAGAGAGACCCAGTTGCGCGAAGATCTCTTTGGGTGAACGCGTCATGAACGGTTGCAACATGATCGCCACGTGACGCAAGACGCCGACGAGATGCACCATGACAGAACCGAGTTCCGCCGTTTTGGATTCGTCTTTTGCAAGCACCCACGGTTGTGTCTCATCAATATATTTATTGGCACGGCTGATCAATTGCCAAATGTTCGACAGTACGACAGAGAATTCCATGTGTTCCATCGATGCTTCGACTTTCGTGACCGTTTCTTTTGCAAGATCCGACAGTGTCGCATCAAACGGTGTCACGTTACCTTTATAGGCTGGGATCTCACCATCAAAGTATTTCGTGACCATCGCGATCGTCCGGTTGAGTAAGTTCCCGAGATCGTTCGCTAAATCGTAGTTCATCCGCTCAACGAATGCTTCAGGTGTGAACATACCGTCCGAACCGAATGGCACTTCTCGTAAGAGGTAGTAACGAAGGGCGTCGAGACCGTAGCGATCCGTCAATGGAATCGGATCGACGACGTTTCCTTTTGATTTCGACATTTTTCCGTCTTTCATCAACAACCAACCATGTGCGAAGACTTTCTTCGGTAATGGAAGGTCAAGCGCCATCAAGAGTGCCGGCCAAATGATCGTGTGGAAACGAACGATTTCTTTTCCGACGAGATGGACATCTGCTGGCCAGTACTTATCGAAGTTACCGTGATCGTCCGTACCGTAACCGAGTGACGAGATGTAGTTCGTCAACGCATCGATCCAGACGTAGACGACGTGTTTTGGATTCGACGGGACTTGTACACCCCAGTTGAATGTCGTCCGTGAGACCGCTAAGTCTTGAAGACCTGGTTTAATGAAGTTATTGATCATTTCGTGTTTACGTGATTCTGGCAAGATGAATGACGGATTCGCTTCAAAGTACTCAAGCAGACGATCCGCGTACTTGCTGATCCGGAAGAAGTAACATTCTTCGCGAACGAGTTCGACCGGGTGTCCACTGTCAGGGCTCTTCCCATCGACGAGTTGTGATTCCGTATAGTACGTCTCATCCGGAATCGAATACCATCCTTCGTATTCACCTAGATAGATATCGCCTGATTCAAGAAGTGTCTCGAACACTTTTTCGACGACTTTCTTGTGACGTGGTTCTGTCGTCCGGATATAATCATCGTACGAGATGTCGAGACGATCCCATAAGACTTTAATCTGTTCGACGACACCGTCGACGAATGCCTGTTCCGAAATCCCTGCTTCTGCTGCTTTTTCCTGGATCTTTTGGCCGTGCTCATCGCTACCTGTCAAATACCGGACGTCGAATCCTTGAAGTCGTTTGTACCGTGCCATCGCATCTCCAGCCACCGTCGTGTACGCGTGACCGATATGTAGTTTTGCACTTGGATAATAAATCGGGGTCGTGATATAAAATGTCTTTGCCATGTTATTCCTCCGTTCTCTGATTTCCATCTTCATTATAGGCTATTATACGCTGTTACGGGACTGATGTCGAAACTCACTTTTTGTCGAATCGAAACATTTTTTGACATCAGACATCAAATTACAAAAAAACACACTCTATAGTTTCATTTCCTTTAAAAAGGGAAAATGTATTAATAAATCGTTTCAAATATGGTGTTTTTGAGAAATAAATGACATTTTGATTTCAAGCTATTCAGATTGGTTGACTACTTTTGGAAAGTCTAGTATTCTACATTCTATAGAAACGATGTCGAATTTTGACGATTTTTCAAAAGAAAAAGAGATCCATGACATCAAAGGAGGAACAACAAAATGAAATCAACAGGTATTGTACGTAAAGTAGACGAGCTCGGTCGTGTCGTAATTCCAATCGAATTACGCCGTACACTTCAAATTGCAGAAAAGGATGCCCTCGAGATTTATGTCGACAACGAACAGATCATCCTTAAAAAATATAAACCAAACATGACTTGCCAAGTCACAGGAGAAGTATCAGAAGATAACTTCAAATTGGCTGATGGTAAATTGATTCTTTCACCAGATGGCGCACAACGCGTTCTCGTTGAATTAAAAGATTTCCTCGATCGTCATTACGCAAGCAACGAATAAGGAAAAAAGGAAGCTCCTGACGGGGCTTCCTTTTTTTAATCTGCTTCGTGAAACGCAAGGTATAGTTCCTGACGATCCAGTCCCCGTTCCTTGGCGACACGCTTCAACGCCGCGTTCGGCTTTTCGCCTTCTTCGATATACCGACGGATTTGCTCGAGTGGATCACTGTCTTGAATGACCGCATCCGGTCGTTCTTCGTTTGACCCTTCGACAAGAACGACGAACTCACCTCGAACGTCTTCTGCTGCCCAAGCACGTAATTCACTCACGCTTCCCCGAATGTACTCCTCGTACCGTTTTGTTAATTCCCGGGCTAACGTCACCTGGCGATCACCGAGTACTTCCTCGATCCCTTGCAACATCTCTTTCAATCGATGTGGTGCTTCATAAAAGATGAGCGTTCCGGTTTCGTATTTCAATTGCTCCAACGCTTCGCGACGTTCTTTTTTCTTCCGTGGCAAAAAGCCGTAATATAAAAAGCGTTCCGTCGATAATCCGGACGCGACAAGAGCGGTCAACGCAGCGTTCGCACCCGGAAGAACGATGACAGGAATGTCTGCTGCAATCGCTTGACGGATCAAGTCGCTTCCCGGGTCCGAGATACCGGGCATACCGGCGTCGGAGACGAGGGCGATTTGCTTTCCTGCCTCTAAATCAGCGAGGAGTCGTTCGCCGCTTGTTTGTTTATTGTGTTCATGATAACTGACAAGCTTTGTCTCAATCGAAAAGTGCCGAAACAGTTTCATCGTCTGCCGGGTATCTTCTGCTGCGACGATATCGGATTCCTGTAAGATCCGGACGGCCCGATACGTCATGTCTTCTAAATTGCCGATTGGTGTCGGGACGATATAGAGACCGGCTCCTTGCTGTTGATAGCTACTCGTCGCTTTCATGAGGTTCCTCCTTGAATCAACCGTTCTTTTTGTGAACGGGTTAATTGTTTAATCGCATATTCCCGCTTCATTGCCTCTGACTTCGTCGCAAAAACCTCCTGATGAACGAGGACGACCGGTAGACGGGCACGTGTATACTTCGCACCCTTACCTGCGTTATGTGTCGCGATGCGTTGCGTGACGTCTACAGCGTAACCCGTATAATACGTATCATCTTGGCAACGAACGATATAGACTGCATGCTCAGACATTGAACAGTTCCTTCATCTGAGCCGCATACGAGTTGTTCGCTTCATAGACGATGAACGGGGGAAGCACCTTCAGTCCAGGTTTTGCATCCTTGATCCCCTCGATCAACAGCATGTTTGCTTCCTTCCCTGCTTTCGGATAAATCAGCTGCATCCGTTTCGGTTCCAAGCGATACGTCCGCATCAAGGTAACGATATCGAGCAGTCGTTCCGGTCGATGAACGAACGCTGCCTTTCCGCCTTGTTTCAACAAATCAGATGCACCTCGAATGCAGTCTTCAAGGGTACAGAGAACTTCATGTCTTGCAATCGTATAATGTTCACTTTGGTTTTGGTTCGATGTCTCGTTTGCTAAAAAATAAGGGGGATTACAGGTGACAGCATCATAGATGCCGTATCCAAGACGCGTACCCGCCTCTTTGACGTCCCCTTCAATCATCTCAATCCGGTCGTTCAGTTCATTCAAGGTGACGCTCCGTCGTGCCATCTCCGCTAGTCGCGGCTGGATTTCAAGACCCGTGATCTGCCCTTTCGTCCGGTAGGATAAAAAGAGTGGAATTGCACCGTTTCCTGAACAGAGATCGGCAATCCGTCCCTGTTGAATCGGGACCCACGCAAATCGTGCGAGCAGTGCCGCGTCGAGTGAATACGAGAAGACGGATGGACTTTGAATGATCTTCCCTTCCTGTCCTAAGAGATAATCAAGTCGTTCGTCTGGTAATAGTTCAAACATGTCGTGCCTTCCTTTCCGAAAAAAAGACTGACTCATGTAGAAGTCAGCCTCTCAATGTTTCGTTAACATGGATAAGCAAAAGAGACAATCGCCGTCTTTTCGTACTTGTCCATAATGCAAGTTACAGATGTGGAACCCTTCCTGGTACAATCGTCCGAGATTATCGTAGCCCGCACCGACGCCCGCTTCCGCTTCTTCCGCTTCCGTGACCGGCTGTTGTTCATCGCGTTCGACTTTTTCCCGAAGATGATGATTCTCCAGATACAGATGTTGGTTCTCTTCCATCATGTAAGCCAGCTGATCCTTTAACACGCTCAGATGCTCAGTCAGCAAATGAATCTGTTGCTCAATCGCATCGACACGCGTAATGATTTCTTTTTTATCGACTCTCTCCACGCGTATGCACCCCGTTATTCTTTTGGTCGTTTTGGTTTTACGGCACCAACGGATAATAGTTCTTCCATTGAATACGTCAAGACGCGGGAACGATCCTTCAGTTCGATTTGAACGACTTGATCGAGGATGTTCAAACCAACGACGCGTCCTTCGCCTTCAGGTACTGTCAAACGTTTTCCGTAGTCCGGCAAATCACGGCGCATTTCTTCATACGTATCGTTCTCGTATTTCAGGCAGCACATCAAACGACCACATACTCCTGAAATCTTCGTCGGATTCAACGACAGGTTTTGATCTTTTGCCATCTTGATCGAAACCGGTTCGAACTCACCGAGGAAAGATGAACAACATAAGACACGACCACACGGACCGATGCCTCCCAGTAACTTCGCTTCATCCCGAACACCGATTTGACGGAGTTCGATACGCGTCCGGAAGACCGCCGCTAAATCTTTGACGAGCTCACGGAAATCAACACGTCCTTCTGCCGTGAAGTAGAAGATGACCTTATTACGGTCAAACGTGTACTCGACATCGACCAATTTCATATCGAGTTTATGTTCACGGATTTTTTCGACACATACCGCATGCGCATCAAGCGCTGCGACTTTATTTTCGCGGACGATCATTGCATCCTTATCGTCAGCAATCCGAAGAATGGATTTCAGTGGCAACACCACATCTTCTTCGTCCATTTGTTTATCGGCGATGACCACTTCGCCATATTCAATGCCCCGTACCGTCTCAACGATGACTGCTTGTCCTCGTGATAATGACTCTTGTCCAGGTGCAAAATAATAAATTTTGCCCGCTTCTTTAAAGCGAACGCCTACTACTTCTAGCATGTCGCTCTACCCTTTCTGTAAGTCAAACATGAGACGCTCAACTGTTAATTGGGGATTAACATTCGCTTCGACCCGTCTTACTGCGGCAAGCACAGCTTGCAACCAGCGGGTGATCGTCGTCTGGCTCTTGGACCCCATCTGTTCAAGTTGGGGTTTACTATTCGTATAGGTCATACCTTCCCACGCCGGATTCAGTTTCAGACGTAAGACATCCTCAAAGAAACAGGTGACGAGTTCAAGACCGATTCGGACATCCTGACGGTTCTTGAATTGTCCCATCCATTTCTCTTGTACGAACAGTGGTAAATCAGCCGGACGATTCGCTAATTCCTCCATCAATTGTAACACTGACGCTCGCGCATTTACAAACCAGTCTTCGAGTAATGCTTCTTCTGCATCCTCGACTTTTGGATAGACACGCGCTGCCAATTGCGTCAACTCGTGGTCCCGTCCCGTTTTTTCAGATAAAACCTCGCCAATCATTTGACGATCCGCCGGACGAAAACTTAATAACTGTCCCCGCGATCGAATCGTCGGTAAAAGGAGCTGGGGTTGATTCGTCAACAATAATGCCACTTTTCCTTCTCCTGGTTCCTCAAAGAACTTCAGCAAACTGTTTGCTGCCTGGGGAGTCATCTTATGGGACTGGGTAATGACATAAATCTGACGATCGCCTTCGAGTCCTCGGAGTGAGAGATCATGCATCAATTGTTGAATCTGTTCTTTTTTGATGGTCGCGCCATCTGGTTCGATTTCATAATAATCGACCAAGTTGCCACTTTCCATTCGCCGACAGCTACGACAGACACCACATGGCTCTACATCAACCGGGGCCTCACAAAAAAGGCTTTTCGCGAACAAGTGAGCCGCTTCAAGTAGAAGCGGCTCATAGTCTCCGGTGAAGATATAAGCGTGATTGATTCGATCGTTTCGTAACGAATTTTGAAGAATCGTCGAAATGACCGATTGTGTCTGTTCCAATTCATGAAACGTCTGCATCAGAATTGATGAAACCCTTCGATTGGTAAGACGAAGACCGTTGCCCCGCCTACCTGGACTTCAACAGGGTACGGGATATACGAATCGGCATGACCACCCATTGGTGAGATTGGAGAAACCATCTGTTCGCGGCTTGAACAGTTCTTTTTGATCAATCGCAACAAATCATCGAGACGCTCACTCTGTACACCAATCATGAACGTCGTGTTCCCTTCTTTAAGAAAACCACCTGTCGTTGCTAGTTTCGTTGCTCGGAAATCATGCTCGACAAGTGCTTCCGCCAAACGTAAGCTATCTTTATCTTGAACGATCGTAATGACCATTTTCATGAGAATCTCTCCTTTTCTTCTAAATACGTAATGACATCTTCCACTAAGTCCTGATGAATCGCTTCAATCGATCGATTGGCTTGTACGATCTGCACCCGTTCCGGATCCGATATTGCAATCTGTTGGAAACCTTCATAGACGCGGGCACGAAACGCATCATCTCGCTGCTCGATTCGATCAAGTGCTCCCCGGTCCATCATTCGTTTTTTAGAATCCGTTACCGTTAAATCAAATAAATACGTTCGGTCTGGCGCTAACCCACCTGTTGCAGAATCATTGATTTGACGCACGAGATCAATCGGATGTCCAAGACCATACCCTTGATACGCAAGTGACGCATCAACGAATCGGTCACATAAAACGATTGTGCCTGCCTCTAACGCCGGTCGAATCAATTCCTCGACATGCTGGGCACGAGACGCTGCATACAACAGAATTTCTGTCATCTCTTTCATCTCTTCAAAATCAGGATTCAAAATCAACGAACGAATTTCGTTCCCAACGCGTGTGCCACCTGGCTCACGGGTCGTCATGACGTTATAGCCTTTTTCTTTTAACACATCACTAAGCAATTGTAGTTGTGTCGTTTTACCGGCACCATCTGGTCCTTCGACAGTAATGAACGTACCTTTCATCCTTCAAACCCTTCCTCTATGACGCGTAACGCTCCTCGTTGCAATTGTTCGCCCCCTTGCAAATGAACGGCTACGGTTTGATAATGTCGTAAACGTAGTACCTGTTCCGCCGTAATGCGTTCGCCTCTGACGATCAACGGAATGCCGGGCGGGTACGGAATAATCGTTTCGAGTGAAACATGACCGATACACTCATCCAGCTGACGGAACATACCTGTTGCTTGTTCTAACTGTTCATAAGAACAAGCTAAAGCAGATACCTGTATTTTACCCATAATTGGTTGCTCGATATACCTTTTCAAAGGAATTCCTTCTGATTTCATCATTTGAATGGCTCGTTCGACACGGTGGACCCAGTCATTCTGCTCAGACTTTGCTAGCGGACGAAGTGGCAAAATACAGACGACGTGATCTCCTAAAGCAAATTCTGCATCGAGTTGAACAGCTCGTAACGCGTGCAGCAACGAATCTCCTGAATATCCCTCATACGTTAATGTCATCCGTGACCAATCATCGAATCGCAGAACCGTCATATGATCAAACCGTTGAAGTGCTTCGATGAATGCATTATGACTAGCTTGAACTTCTGACATACCTCTAACTGTCCATTGTTCACGATAGGAACGGGCGTAATCTAATGAAGCCAGCAGTAAATATGAAGGACTCGAAGTCTGAAACGCTTGAAGCGCTCGCTGTAACTTCCTTCTCATCTTTTCCGAAAATCGCTCATGCATCCATGCTCCCATCGTCAGTGCTGGAAGTGTTTTATGAGCAGACTGGACAACAGCGGTTGCTCCTAATTCAAATGCAGAGCGTACACCAAATGCTTCACCGAAGTGTGCGCCATGTGCTTCATCCACTAATAAAGGGAGCCCGTGCGATGCTGTGAGCTGAACGAGTGACGTGATATCAGCTGCTTCCCCGTAATAGGTCGGTGAAGTGATAAACACGCCGACTCCTCCTGGGTATTTCGTAAACGCTTCCTTTAATGTTTCACGTGAAACATGTCCACTGATTCCCGTTTCCTCATGGATGTCTGGTTCTAGAAAGATCGGTTCGATCCTCAGCCATTCTAACGCATTGAACACCGATTTATGGGAATTACGCTGTACATAAACACGCTCTCCTCTTGTTGCTGTAGCGGCAAGCATCGCCCAGTTCCCAACGGTCGAACCATTCACAAGGAAATGACTCGCTTTTGCACCGTAGACTTTTTGTAGCAAAGCTATCGCGTCTGCAATGGCCTCTTCCGGATGATGAAAATCATCTAGACCAGGTAATTCTGTGACGTCCCATTTAAAGAAGTCAGGAAGATGTGTCAATGTTCCATTCTTATGACCAGGAACATGCCATGAGATGGGCGTTCGATCTAAATGGCGTTGAAGTGCATGTACAATAGGAAGTTCGTGTTTCATGAAAAAACTCCTTTTCCTCTAAAATGATTACACAAAAAGACCGACCTGCAATTTGCAGATCGGTCAAGTGCCTGGCAACGTCCTATCCTCACAGGGGGAAGCCCCCAACTACTTTCGGCGTTCAAGTGCTTAACTTCCGTGTTCGGCATGGGAACGGGTGTGACCACTTGGCTATCGTCACCAGACGATTGGGCTCGCGCCCTCAAAACTGAAGTCATCAACAAGCATCTGCTAGAACAAGGCCTCGACCGATTAGTATCACTCAGCTCCACATGTCGCCATGCTTCCACCCGTGACCTATCTACCTCATCGTCTCTGAGGGGTCTTTCTTGATTACTCAAAGGGAAATCTCATCTTGGAGGGGGCTTCATGCTTAGATGCTTTCAGCATTTATCCCGTCCGCAC
>NZ_LUCU01000059.1:0-45245 GCF_001644945.1 Exiguobacterium sp. KKBO11 | reverse complement strand
CACCGTATGCGGACACTCGCTGCCTACGACGTGTCAAGGGAGCTCTTGAGGAAACTTTTATTCTCCGATCTTCAGAGAATAATACAAAGTTTTCGTCCCTTGATGAGGAGTCCAGGTCTAGGGGCTGGAGGATCCCGAGAAGCGAAGCGGAGGCTCGGGTCCTACATCTCCAGCCCTGGTCAGTGAAGTGTACGCTCCGAGGTGCAAATCGGAAAAATGCTCTCGTCCGGCGTTGGCCGGACTTCCTTTTTAATGCTAGCATTAACGCTAGTGCTAGCATAATACTTTTGAATTTGACCTACGCTCCGTGGCAGCCGTTAAACGATGGACAGGAACGTACGGATCCTAGCGCCCAGGGGCGCTTAGGAAACGTCGTTATCGACCGACGTAGGCTGTCAGCGGTAGTTAGGTCCTGTCAGCATGTATATGCGCTACAGGACCTTCTATGAGCCCAAATGATTAAATATTTGCAGTCAATAAATGTTACTATTTAAAGTATGAACATTTAGGAGGAAGACTAGTTGAAAAAGAAATTTCAAGTGTTTATATCATCTACTTATACAGATTTGATTGAAGAACGACAACAAGCGGTAACGGCTGTTTTAGATTCAAACCATATACCTGCTGGAATGGAGCTTTTTAAAGCAAATAATCAAGACCAGATGAATGTAATTAGACAGTGGATTGATGAGTCAGACGTTTTTATGCTTATTCTAGGAGGACGCTACGGTTCTTTAGATCCGGCTACTCAAAAAAGCTACACTCATTTGGAATATGAATATGCTTTAGAGAAACAAATGCCGATTTTCACATTGATTTTAACTGACAAAATGATTAGAGATAAATATTCTCAATCCAATCGTCCAATGAAAGATTTTCGTGAAGTCGATAATCCAGAAAAACATGCTACATTTGTAGAACAAACTAAAACTGGTAGTGTTATTAAGTATTTAGATAGTATTTATCAAATTGATGCTGCTGTTATGGGTTCTTTAAAAAATTTTGAAAGCGACCCTCAAATTGGTGGATGGGTTAGAAGTGAATCAATTCCTTCTAACAACTTAGAGAACTTAGAGTTAGAAAATCAAATCATTTCTTTAGAAAATGAGTTAACAAGTTTAAAAGCGGAAAATACATCTTTAAAACAAATACAGGTTGTTGGTAGTGTTACCAACAAAAGCCCAATGATAGCAAAAGAAGCTAAAATAATTAGATTTTCCGTAAGAGAATTAGGTTCATTTGGTTTCCAAACCGAGACTACTACTATGTACAAACTACTTAAGAATCCATTTGTTCATGAAGCTTTATTCAAAGGAATTAATAGTAGTGACAGATCAAGCAACAAGTTGGTAAATTTCTTGATTCCTAATGTTGTTCCGTTTCTACAAGAGTTCAATTTAGTAGATCAAATTGTAGAATCAACTATAGATACAAACTCTTTTATTTATCGTTTAAATGAGAACGGGCGTGTCATATTATCTATTATCTAATCTTTAAATATAATGCCTCTTTGGAATAATGTATTCTACAGAGGCATTATATTTAATTAAAAAATTCTAATTTTCAACAGTTTTTTTATTTTCAAAAAAAATACTTCATCAGAATCATTTTCAATATCGATATTATTTTGTAGCCATTCTTGAACACCCTCTTGAGAGAAAAAATCATCTTCCCAAGTTTCGGAATGAACAAAAATAATACCTTCGCAAATTTCTAATAAAGGTGTCCATTGAAACTTCTCCCAACAAAGTTGAGTTACAAACTCAAGAAAATCTTCTTCATTTCGTAACTCAATTACTTCTTCTTTTCCGTCGTCATATCTTATTTCTAGTAGTTTCATTATAGGTTCTCCTTAGAACTGATTTACTAGCAATTAAGCTAGTAAATCAGTTCTTCCTTTCTTCTCTTTTGTCCAAATATTAATAAGGAGTTCTTGAACATTATCAATTGATACCGATTCATATTGATGTGTTGTTACTCGCTCCAACTCCCAATTAAAAATGTCATCAATGACATTCACCTTACTATCTGATTCAAGAATAAAATCTGTCACATGAAACAGATAATCATTACCTAAAAAATTCACTGAGATTTTTTTGCCTTTTCTATCGACATGATAACCAGTTCCTCCATATTCATAGATGAGCTTTTGCGAAATTTCACTTCTTAGATGTTCAAACGACGAATACATATGATTCACTCCTTTTGTAAATTCGAGGACCATCTCCCCTGTTCGAAGTCTGTTGAGTGAACGTTATGATTTTTTGGCAAGGAAAAGTGCAAAAAAAAATACGCTTTAGCGTAACTGATTGGAATATTTATTAGGTTCAGTGAGACTCCGGGGATCAGAGGAGTCAAAAATCTAGCGTAGCTATCAGAATTTTTGACGACGCATGAGGTCGAGGAGTTTCCTGGTTCTTATAAATCATGGAATGAAGGGTTTATTTTTCACCCTTGCCACAAAATCATAGTGAACTAACGTGACAAGAACAGGGGGCCTATGCTTTTGTTTATAAAACATCATTCAGAAAAACGAATAGCCTAAAATAAAACGCACGCTCGATGCGTGCGAAAAATCAATTCAATAGTAATACGTAGTATTACTTCCTTTCGAAGAAAAAGAGAAATGTAGCAAAAGCTACTTTCTCCTTTCTTCTTTTGGCTTACTTGACTGTTGCTCCAGTACGGAGAATTGTGTTTAATTCACTTTTAATATTAAGTGCTAAATCCTTATCGAAGATCTCAATTGCATCAATTGTTGCTAAAAGACCTATAAACGTTTCCCTTAACTTTTCGTGTTGATCATTTTTCTGCTGCAGCTGAAAAATTTCACTATACCAAAGTGCCTCATTTTTAATTTCCTCTTGAGTCAAAACTGGTTGAAGACGATGATCACTTTTAGTTTTTAAGTGATCATCGTTCTTTAAACCAAATGCCTTTCTAAGGACACCTAATTGTACGGAAACGCTTATCCGACGTTCTCTACTATTATTCGTTTCTGTACATAATTTGTTTATGATGTGCATCAAAGTTGTATTATTCATGTTCATTCTCCTGTTCACTTAATGTCACCATATATGGATCCTCTGGATCTTCAATTTCTATCATGGCGTCACACTCTGATAAGTGCTTTAGAACCGGATATAATTCAGGATTTACATTATTTAAATTGCCTATTGTCGAGCTAGGCGATTCTAGAATATCAGTGAAATGCTCTAATTCATTATGAGTATCATAGAAACGCATTATAGTTGGACCTGGAGTGTTTACATTACAGTTTACTTCAGCTGCTAACTCTTTCTTAATAATCTCCTGGAGCCCTTGCAAAATCTGAAGTTTATTTGATTTTGGATGAATATGACTTTGAAGCTTGCTCATTTTAATATCTATATCTAACCCCACAAAAACCTTAAAATTAATTGAATCACTCATATAATGCCCTCCTTAAGTTTTAGGTTAATGCTAGCATTATTGCTATCGCTAGCATTAACATTTTTAAAATTTAAATGCCTTCTAGAAACATCTCAAAATGTTCAGTGATTTCATTTAGCGAAGAAGAGCAGTACACATCTTTACTTAGCTTTTCTAATTCGCGATAGTCTACAGTCACATTGGACCACTTTTCAATCATCACATCTTCTATTTTTATTTCTAAATTTACCGGATCCATCTGATCGTTAATATCATAGCTTTCCAGGGCATTGAAAAACATTTCTTTTTGGTGTGGTAGTGTGAAATATTGCTTTCTTTGAATCGATTTACTATTTTTTTTAGTATTCATTCCTACAATAACAGTAGCATGCATCATTTTGTTTTCCTCCAATTAGTTAAGTGGTTTTAGTATGGGGTAAGTGTCATTAAATCAAATACAGACTTAAGGTCATCTAAAAGGTCTTCAGGATCTATCCCCTTTAACTTTTGATCTATCAAGGTGGACCAATCTCCTTCTAAATAACTTACTATTAGTCTTCTTTCAAATGTCTCTTCTTCTTCGTCGTACTGATAGTCTAGTGTAGAAACTGTCTCATTTTTGAGGTTAAAGTACATTAGTTTTATACTTCCACACTCCTTACTTCTGTCTACTTCTCGAACATGAATCTGAGATAAATTTTCGTAAGTAAACGTCATGTTGTAGATTTCTTCGATTTCATTTTGTAAATCTTTTGATAGCTTTTTAGGGTTCATGCTTTTCCTCTTTTCGTTTTTGATGTTTTCGAACTTGGTTTTTTCCGTCTTTGTCTCCTCGGGGCGCTAAAAGCCTCACTAGGCTTATTTTTGCCGATTTGACACCGTATGCGGACACTCGCTGCCTACGACGTGTCAAGGGAGCTCTTGAGGAAACTTTTATTCTCCGATCTTCAGAGAATAATACAAAGTTTTCGTCCCTTGATGAGGAGTCCAGGTCTAGGGGCTGGAGGATCCCGAGAAGCGAAGCAGAGGCTCGGGTCCTCCATCTCCAGCCCTGGTCAGTGAAGTGTACGCTCCGAGGGGCAAATCGGAAAAATGCTCTCGTCCGGCGTTGGCCGGACTTCCTCTTTTAATGCTAGCGTTAACGCTAGTGCTAGCATAATGCTTTTGAATTTGACCTACGCTCCGTGGCAGCCGTTAAACGATGGACAGGAACGTACGGATCCTAGCGCCCAGGGGCGCTTAGGAAACGTCGTTATCGGCCGGAGTAGGCTGTCAGCGGTAGTTAGGTCCTGTCGCATGTATATGCGCTACAGGACCTTCTATGAGCCCTAAAGATATTAATGATACTATATACATACTAGTAATAAGGAGGAGCTTTACTTTGGAGAAAAAGATGCAAGTATATATATCATCTACTTATCACGATTTGAGCGAGGAACACGAATTTGTAAAGCAGGTTATTTTAGACGCAAAACATATCCCAACAGATATTAAATTCTTACAAGATTTTTCGCCTACTATTCAGCACTCGACTCTCATAACAGAAACTATTGAAGAATCCGATATTTTTATATTAATCATTGGTGGAAAGTATGGACCTCAAATATTTTCAAATAGGAGTCAAATAGATTTCGAATATCTTATAGCTAGTAAATTAAATAAGCCGATTTTTGTATTTCAACTATCTGATCAAATGTTAAATCAAAAAGATAGATCTGGTTTTATATCTATTCCAGACATTCATGAAACTAAATATAAGAATGAATTTTACAATTTTAAAAGATTAGTTCTTTCAAAACATACTGTTCTTAATATCGATAATGAACAACAATTTAAAATACGAGTAGTGGAAAGCCTCATAGCTGCTGAAGATCATTTAGGCCTAAACGGATGGGTTAGAGCAGAAAAGCACCACTTGTTACAAGAAATCAAAAGACTGCAACGAGAACTAGAAAAAATAGAATCTAAAAACGAAATCATGATTAAAGTAACTTCACGCCCTTCAACAGAGTCAAGACAAACAAAATTAGGTTCATTTACGTATGAAGAAATTTTGTACGCTTTAACCAGCCGATCTGTAGATATAGGTGATAACCAGGCAAAAGAATTTGGATTTAAAACTAGATATCCAACTTTATTAGAGTTACTAATGGAATATCATATGTTATTAAGCAGAGGGGTTACCTATGTTAACAGTAATTCATTAGACGAAATGCTAAAAGCCCACCTTATTCCAGTACTTCTATCACTAGGTATGATGGAAGATAGCCAACAAATGATAGGAGACATACAATTTGAAAAAACTAAATTGAGCGCAAATGGTCTAATTTTGGTTGGCAAAATATACGCTGGAGTATTCCAAGAGATTAAATTTTAAATTTAAATCCTTTGTTGAGAGTTAATATATTTCAAATACCATACCCTGAAGAAAGATCACTCGGTAAGCCACCATAAACCAGGACCTGGTAATAGACCTGTATTATAAATAAGAGCTAGAAGTGGAGAGCCGGATACGGTACCTAAGTGTTTTGGCAATTGACACATTAATTTTGAGGCGTATTTTTTTGTCTTTTCCAATGCACATAATGCATTATATGTATCTCCAGGTAATTGAATCTTCTGCTTCTGTTTGGAGATCTCCAGCATGAAGTCCTGGGTCCGATAAATAACGAATCCAGCGTATCTACCTTTCATTACATTACCTTTTAAATCTCTTTTTTTACGAATAATGAATTTAGATTTTGAAACTTTCTTAAAAGCACGAGTCAAACTTTTGACTTGTGCTTTTTCATGATTCATTTCTTCTGCAAGTTGTGAGGCACTAATGGACAGACTGCCCCCCTCCCCAACGGGCAACCTTTTTTCAAGGTGATCAATAGTGCGTTCTACAAGCTCTTCTATTTTTTCATAGGCACGTTCTTCTTTAGACTTTTTGTGCTTATAGTAACCACGTAACTTTGGACGAACACCACAAATCATTTCAACTACATCTGGTCTTACAAAGTAATCTTTCTTATATGCACTTTTTACGGCTTTCTCAAGTCGTCTGTTGCCCATAGGATAGGTAGCTACTACATTTCGCTCTTTCAGCATCATAAGAGTATCTTCAAGCTCATATCCGTCTCTTTTAGCCATGACACTTAGCTCAAAAGCTACCATGTTTCGAGTTCCTTTTTCGTCCATATTCCAAAGAGCACGTCCTGCCTTGCTAGTTAACCATGATCCATTGACTAAACTATTACCCCGCTTTAGACCTAATTCTTGAAACCATTCAGTAGCTTCACTTTTAGACCAAACGTTTTCCTTTTCAAAGTACATAATTGTTTCTTCTCTTGGAAAGCGAGACCATCCAAAAAGTGAGTTGTTCAAATCAATTTGTAAGCCTTGTTCATACAAAGAAGAACGTAATGCTTCTCCAATAGCTTTTGCATATTGAATAGCAGCAGCTGAACCGTACCACGCTTCATTATCTGCGAACACAACAAAAAATTGCACTCCCTTTGGAGTTTTTAAAATCAATGTCGGCTTACATGGGATTCCTGCTACTTCGAAAGCAAACAGGATCTGTTGTACTGAAGTTTTTTGATCGATATCGAAACCATATGTTCTAACTCGTCTTAAGTTTTCATCGGCAATGTCAGATGGCTTTACGGCCTTATAATATGTATTTGGAGTGAAATGGGTTACTCCAGTATGACTATTGTTATGGTAATGCAAAATACCCTGGATACTTCGGGCAATATCTTGACCTCCTAAAGAGAGGTCAGAAATACTTTCTTTACTGTAAGCAACCCGGATACTTCCCTGAGTCTTCAACTCAAAATCACACTTTTGTTTGATTGATCTCGGTACATTATTGGCATAGTTATCATATAATCCAATTCCACGACCAAAAATAGTTTCTAAAACTTTTTGTTCTAAATACGAATGCTGTCTTACAGGACTTTTAGAAAGACTCGAGTTCATCAGACTTCTCCTCCAACTAGTAAGAAGAGCACACAAAAAGGGTATGCTGCTCCCGTTGATTTTTAGTAAAAGCAACAGAGAACATGCACACCCGTATATTGGAGGTCACGCTTTTTATACTTATAACCTTGTCAGACATGTTTAAGCATGCTAATATGAGGTCATAAGTATGTTAATTAGAACAGCAAATTCATCTCCCGTCCGGCCAAAGACAATTGAGTGGGTATGCATGTTCTCTGAGGACTTGAATCTATGATTCAGGTCCTTTTCCTTTATTCGATTTTAGTTTTTATATATTATCAAGCATTTCATTTTTAATTTTCTTTGTAAAAAATATTCCATAATTATTCGCATTACATTAACAATACTCGGAAAAGCTATATAGGACAAGGTTATTTTTCGCTAGTTTTTTTAGTTGTGTACTCTACTTCTGATTCATGCCCTGGATAAACTAATTCTTCTTTGCCAGTCGGATACATAGTTTGACCCCCTTCTAATTCATATACTTCCATAACTTCATTAACAATTTCTTTTGATTCATTCCATCCTACAAGATCAACAGAGCGTTCAATTGCTTTATGCATTAGTAATTTCACCTCTCTAATTTTACTCATAGTGTCTTCTTCGGTGTATTTAACGTACTGCCTAAATACATCACATAAAATTTTAATCCGATTCTTTGATTCATCATTCCCAAACAATCGAATGGATTGTTCGCCAATATATTCATCGGTATCTAAGTCTAAAACAAGCTGTAATTGATGCTTTTCATCTGACCAACGGTTGTATAGCTCGTATTCTCTTAAGCTCTCTAACGGCTTATAAAGACCTTCATCTATAAACCGTATGATCTCGTCTTTTCTCCGTACAAAGGTTCCATTAGAATTTACCGTTGTAGTTTGTTTTTTTATGGCAACATCCAGTAACTCCAATATGTCTTTCGGTACATAATACATACGTTTTTTTAATTCTTTTTGCCCTTTAGGTTCTAAGACGGTAAGAAGATATTCGATGATTGTAGATCTATTAGCATTCAAACCCATCTGTTTTAAGCTGTCACAAAGATCATCAATTTCTTTACTCTGAAATTCAGTTAAAGTTAACAACTTAATTTCTTTTTCTACGTCGTTTTTGTCACTCATTTTATTGTCACGAATGTATTTGATTAGTTCAGCTTTATCTAATCCTTTATCCAACACTTCTCGAAGTTGCTTACTACCTTGTCGTCCAAACTTCTTCGCCTGGAAAGCTCTATTAACAGATTTTGATACATAAAAATTATAGCGTTTCATACAATCACCCCTCTTACTATGATTAATTATATCACAAATACCTACAAAATAAACAACAAAAAATAAAATCCTTTACTATTAGCAATAGCATTAGTGCTAGCTTTGTTTTAAAATAAAAAGGAAGAAAGGATATAAGCCTTTCTTCCTTTTATCCATATGTTCTGATCAAAAACAGTATATTTGTTGCTGCAGTATGCAAAGCGAACTCACAGTGTCTTATATAGGTCTCTTTTATCTCTGATCCCTGCCCATGACCTGTATGACTATTTCTGAGAGTTGCTAATGCTTGCAATGTATCTTTTAACCCTTTAAGAGTTGATAATTCGAAACTTTCAAGAGCTACGTTCTTATCTATAGTGTGGATTAATACAGATGCTGTTGCTTTTGGTAATGTAGGTACTGATTGACGAGGGTTGGGAGTAACTAACTGCCACTTATTTTTTTCAATAATTATTTTCATTGTACTTTCAAAAGCATTATTTGCATTGTGAATAGCACCTTTAAAATTATTTTGTTTAAAATCTTTAAAAGCTTGTAGCATTTCACTGTTAGCACCAGAATAGGTTGGATCTGATAAAAAATAGAGAGTTGGACGAACAACATCTTTATGAATGATTTCATTCCCCTTATGAATAATCATATTATTTATTAATTCATAACCCACCCCATTAATACGGAATAACTCATTAATCATGCCATCGACCATTTCTGAAGACCAATCTAAAAGTATATCGTTCATCCAATAAGATAATAATTCTATTAGATCTAAAATCAATAAGTAGTCGCTAGAATCAGCAAAAATTAGAAGAGTATAAAATTCTAATTCCTCACCTACCAGATAAGGAGCAGTTATCTTAACATGATTTCTGTACTCTAATTCATTACGAGCTTTATCAGGAAGTAAATCTTTATATGAGAGGACTCCTCGTCTTTGTTTTAAAACGAGCATTATATTGTAAAAAATATCTTCCTTAGTATACTCGTCCTCTTTTAATTGTAGATCTCCATCCATATGAATCGTAAGCATCTGTTGAAAAATTTGAACTCTTAACTTTTTTGGTATTTTATCATACTTCAAAACATCATAATTTGTAGGAAATGTCCTTTCAGAGTATAATTCCTTTCCAAACAGTCCTTCATAACTCATAGATATCCCTCTTTTTTAAATAGTTCTCTTAATGCAAGATTCACAGTAGCAGATTTCACTCCTCGTTGCCCTTTTTGCTGAAGACTATTTAAAACTTTCGATAAATCTTCTTCTATATAAAAACCTGTATACACAGTATTACTCCTCTTAGCGTTCAAAATTTCTTTAAGAGCGCTATTATTCACATTTTCACTATTGTTATTGCTAGCGTTATCAAATGGATCCTTAGCAACTTCATCAAAACCCATTAGCTTTCTTTCTTTATTACTCATTTTATAGTCTCCTTATCCAAGCTTTAATTCTTTTAACAATTCATTATAAATTTTAGCACCTTTAGAAGTAGGAGCTGCTAATGACAGAGGCCGCTGATCAAAACCAACACTTGAAGCAAATTCAATGGTTGTCGGTATAAACGTTCTAGTCACCTTTATCTTCGAGTTCATCGCATAATCTTGTAAAAGTTCCATAATCCCTCTATGTAAGAGTGTTCGTTGATTGACCAATGTAGGGACGATTGCTCGCACACGCAACTCAGGATTCATTTGACTCTTAAAATCGTTTACTATCTTCAAGGTTTTCTGTAGTGATCGCATAGCATATTTTTCGGGTTGGAATGGAATAATCATATCCTGGCACGCCACTAAAATATTCCCTTGTATTAGCCCAAAACTTGTTGGTGTATCAATTAATACATAATCATAATCCATCTTAATTTTTTCAATCACTTCTTTAAGTAATGAAAATCGCTTTTGTGTAGGAAATTGTCTTGCATCCAACAATACATCGAACTCAAACGAGAGCATATCATCATTCGTAACTAAAAGATCGATATTCTTATCAACACTGACTAATGCTTTTTTAGGATCTGCACCTTTAATGAGTGCATCATATAAAGAAAATTCCACATCTTCTTCTAACAGGTCCGGATTTTGACCAAATGTTACGGCTACATCTGATTGTATGTCCATATCAACAATTAAGACTTTCTTATCAATTAATGAAAGTTGACCGGCAAGGTTTGTTGTCATGGAAGTTTTTAATACCCCGCCCTTGTTACTTATGACTGCAATTACTTCTCCAGGCATCATTACACCTCATACTTCCTCAGCTTTTTTTTGGCGGTACTTATAGAACGTAGGGGGTTTCAGTGGCAAGACATCACAAATATCTTTTACAGTCATTCCAGCTTCAAACATCATGTTAGCCTTATCAATGACTGATTGCTCAATCGGCTTTCTACCACCGACTCTCCCTCTACTTCTTGCTGCAGCTAATCCTGCTTTAGTTCGCTCAATGGTTAATTCCCTCTCCATTTCTGCAAGACCTGCCATAATCGTGAAATACAGCTTACCAGCTGGTGTATTGGTATCAACACCCAAAGTAATTATCTTTAGTCCTATACCGTTTTCTTCTAACCATTCTGATAACTCGAGTAACTTTTTAGTTTGACGACCTAAGCGATCTAATTTCCAAACGACTAAAGTATCTCCAGGACGTAAATAATTTATACAAGCTTCAAACTCTGGGCGATCTTTTACTGAGCTCTTCTTTTCTTCAAAAATCTTTTCACAACCAGCTGCTTTAACTGCATCAAGCTGCAGTTCTAAATTTTGTTCGATGGTCGATACTCTGACATATCCGATGTTCGCCATCAAGGCACCTCCTGTTTTTTGTTTGCTCGAGCAAACAATGATCTCGTAGCGAGGGGTTTTTTTATATAAAACGTTAAATCCCATTGATAAATAGATATTGATTAATATACGAGAAAATATAACACTTTCCTGCTTATTATACTAAATTTATCGGCGTGTTAGTTTTTTATATTAAACGACCGTTTTATATAATTCATTTATTGGTAATTTTAAACTATAATTACAGGGTACATACTTAATCGATTGGAGGAGGACACTACATAATGTTAAATATCAAATCATTTTTAGGCTCTTATGGAGAAGACTATGAGCTGACACGGAATAAAAAAAATTTAGGTATTGTTAGAGGATTGAAGAATACAGAAAAGGGAAGTAATCTAAAATTCATCGGTTTTGTACCGGAAGTAGATATTCAAATAGGAGATTGGTTAGAAGGTAAAGTAACGAAAAATGTATTTTTTATTCGGGATATTACTTCTGATATTGTTGATGGAGAAGTTTTTCAAAAAAAATGCTTCTTCTTAACAAGGGCTGAATATGAAGAAAGAGAAGCACTACAACGACCTGCTCAATCAATCGTGTATAACCTTAATGGCGCCAATACTCGAGTTAATAATCATTCGACAGATCAGTCAATCAATGTAGTAAACGCCTCAAATCATGAAGTATTCGATGAAATAAAAAAAATTCTTAGCGAAAATGTTGATAATCAAGATGAGTTGCGTGAGTTGAGATTATTAGTAAACAATATGGAAAGCACGCAAAATACTTCTGCTTTCACTCAGTCATACCAAAAATTTATAACAAGTGCCGCTAATCACATGACAATTCTCTCTCCTTTTATTCCTGCATTAACTCAAATGATTACATCATAAGTTATTTAGTATCATGAAATATGAAATGAACGTGATTATTACATCTAACTAGTGGATATATTATTAATAGGAGAAGCTAGTATGCAGGTTGTTAATAAAGGCGAGAAACGACGGTGTATCATCAATTGAACACAATTGAAGTAATGCTTACTTCTTTTTGGAGTATTGTCATTTGCCCTACAATCTATACCATTGTTTCTAAACGCATTTCTTCGAAAAAAACTAATACGAAGTACAAAAGCGATAAGAAAAAGCAAATCAAAAAATAACCTTTGCTGCTCCAACAGCAAAGGTTATTAAAACAAAGTCTTTCAAGGAAATTTTCTTAAAAGCGTCGAACAATCTAGCAATTTCTCTTATAGGATCTAGTGACCACCACTAGGTCCTATTTTTAGTTTAACCTATTATTGTATAGGTTTTAAATCATATATTTTATTAAGTCTTTCTACTATGATTGTTTACATATTCAATAAACTTTAAACCCTTCACGCTAATTTTTATTCAAGATTCGTAATTGAACCAAATGGAATTAATTTCTTTTCTCCTTTGATAGATACTAATTCTATTCTTTTTTTATACTCGTCTATTTTTTGCACATAACCCTTAAATGTTTTTATTTCACCATCCTTGCTTTCGAAATAATAAGCTTTGACCTGACTTCCTTTAAAGAGGGCTTCTGTTAAAAATTCATCATAAATTGATAACATCTGTTCATCCAATTCTGGCATTGGAATCTTTTGCTTCTCTTTGTAATATTCGTACAACAATGCTTTATGCTCCGGCATAAGAAACGGGATCCATTTTAAATTGCCTCGATCTTTATACACTTCGCACCCCTCCAAAATAAGAATGTATGTTCTTATAATAACCTTTTTCAGATAACTAAAAACAATAGTTTATTTTTTCAATAAAAATAGGGCTGAGTCATTTACTTCGTAAGAAGTTCTGACTCAGCCCTTGTTTAGTTCATCTCTCTAAATCATAGTTGTTTTTGCTTACATTTATTGAAGTAACACTTTTACTATTTATATGTGGTTGCTCAGATTGACTTTTAAAGTGCTTGGTTACAATTACCTCTTCAAAGGCTTTTTTTAAAGGGCGTCCAGTGCCATTTACCGACTCAATCGTTACCTCGAGTAATTTTTTAGAATCTATCTTCTCCAACTGGAGAGTATAACCAAGCTTATCTGCTACTTTTTCAATAAATATTTTCTGTGTACGTCCGTTCCCTTCTCGGAATGGATGGATCATATTCAGTTCACCATAATAATAAGCTAACTTTTCACTTACATTATTAGATGTAATGGACTTCGAGGTAATGTCCCTATTTAACTTTGTAACTAAATCTTCTAGTGCAGCTGGTACATACAGAGCATTTGCAAACATCGTTTTTCCTTTAACGATGTTTACCGTTCTATATTGACCGGCCCAATCATAGACATCCTCAAATAAGTTTTTATGAATCTTTTTTATTAAAGCAGTATCTAGCTTTAAATTCGGAGTAGCTATCAATTCGTTTTGTAATTTAATCCAGCCACGAATCGTAGATCTCTTCTCTAAAATCTCCAATTTTTTTGGATCTTTCTCACCAAATTTATTCTTCAATACACCATCTTGAGAATAAGGATCTGTAGTCAATTTGTTCCCTCCCCTTACGTGTTAGAAGATAGTTCTTTTAATTTTTCATCATAGTAAGCATCAATTTCTTCAGTAGGATCTAACCCTAATGACAACATCTCTTTGATTTTCTTTACTAGATCTTCTTCGATAGGCAATCCTTCAGCTGCAGAAGAAGCTAAAAACCCTGGTAATAGTTCAAGCATTTTATCGGCATTTTGGAGTTTTTTCATGTATATCTCCCCCTTGTTTTATAGTTTAATTATATCATAAATAACTATAAAACACGATTGTTTATTGCTTAATCCTTAACTATTTTAGTGATTATTAAGCCTTTATCGTTATATAAAAGCTTTATCTCATATATTTTTTCTTTAGCCGTAGTGAATTCAAATAAAGCTTCAGTATTACTCTCAACATCCTTCATTTGTTTTATCTTATACTCCTTCACGAAACCATAAGGTTTCACCTTATCCATAATTAATTGATCCATCTCTTCTGGGCTTTCTCCATTTGGACCTTCAATTACTTCAGGTGCACCCTTTACCCCAAAGGCTTCAGGTGAGAAGTAGCTAAACAAAGAATATCCATCTACGACCGATTTACCGAACTCTTCAGCTCTACTCTTTACGTTCACTTCAGGAAGTTCATGTAAAAATGTAGAAAGAGGCTCTTGAGACTCACTTTTTGAAGTCTCAACTTCCTGTTTTTCATGTCTGATTTCACCAATTTTTACTGCAGCTGTAATGATCAAGGTGGTCGTAACTATAAACGTACCGATTAAAATCAAAATAAATCGTTTGTACCCCATCAAAACAGCCCCTTTACTACTAGTTCTGGATTAATTGCATTCTTTTTATCGACAGTCCACGCTGGAGAATGTACTTCAAAGTGCAAATGTGGGAAAGTGGACCATGGAACTCCAGGCGTATTCCCTACCATTCCGATCTTTTGACCTTGCTTGACACTCATTCCTGTTTTAACTAACGGTGTGTAAGCTAGATGAGCGTATACCGACTCAAAGCTTTTACCTTTCACCTTGTGCTTGATATACACAACATTTCCGTAAGACGATGAGTATTCCGCCCTAGTTACTTTGCCTGCAGCAATCGAATAGATTCCAATCTTCCCTTCATCTGCCCAAGAATGAACGTTCAAATCAACACCTGCGTGCCAAGCTGGCGATCTAAATTGATGCCAGGTCCCTTTAGTGTAGGTATCTTTTGGCATAGGAGAAATGAAATCACCCTTACCCGCAATGAAATCTCCACCCATCGAATCGCATGATGCTTTACCAGGGTTGTTATAATACTTCAACACCATCATGGCATGTTGAGGAGTTCCGTGTACCCCATCACCACATCCTAATTGAGAGGGGTGCGACGAACACCAATACTTAGAAAACTCTTGTGCTTTTTCTAGTGTATATTTGTTTCCATGTGACTTGATCCAGGGTAAAAAAGCGCCACCGAAGTTATAGGTTTGAACAGCGATCATCATATCGCCTCCAGCCTTTTGTATCGATGCTTTCCACTCCTGTACACCTGCCTGGATTGAGTATTCAGCATTTTGAATACCATTAGGTCCTTTAGGATATCGCGTATTATATGGTCCTTCTGAAGCTTGCATTGGATCCGTTCCCATTCCTGAACTTTCTTGTTGCATCATAGCCATAAGCCATCCTGTGTATTGTTCTACGCCATATTTCTTTGCATATTTTTCAATAAGAGACTTGTATCCTTTCACGTTGTCTGTAACGCCTTTAGCACTTCCTCCAGGAGCCACGTCACCAATACAAAGACCAATTCCTCCTGATACTGATTGAAGATCAGGATACATCTCCATGAGCATCCCACTATCAAGAATACGTTTAACGTCTCTTTTCATCACTTTAGTAAACTTCGCAAGGTCCATAGCTTCGTCTATCCCGTGTGAAGACATAGACACTCTATAGTTTGATTTTGCCCCAATTTCCCTTAACGATTCTGCTATGTTTTTTGTGCTACTACCACTACTTTTTATGAAAGACAAAATTTGCTTCTTACCTTTGTAGCTTTTTTTCGAGACTACTTTTTCTATCGTTCCTCCGCCTTTAATACACTCGCCTTTCTTATTTTTCTTTTCACATTTAACATTCTCTATCTTTAGCTTTTCTACACTCAACTCTATAAAATACAATGCTGCTTCTTCTGGATCACCCTGATCTAAATCATTGTCAAAACGCACCATATCAAAAGCGATAAGCTCTTGCCAATCTATACCGAATTCACTCGCTACGTTCGCATATTCTTTAACTTTGTCCTCCTCTCCTCCAGGCATAAAACCTGTAAAGACAAGAAAAGGCACAGTAAGAATAATCGCTAAGATTACACCTACTGCGCCCGCTAGCTCCTTCCAATGCTTAAGTGCAAAAGAAGCCAGTTTAATTTTTAGCATCATAAAGTCGTCTCCTCAGCTAATTATTATTAAGCTGCAGGATTAGAAGTGAAGATTTACTATTCAGTGTCAGAATCACTCTCGACATAAAAGATCCATTCATTTAGTCGGAAAAATTCTTTTTCCTGCTCAGTAAATTGAGTGGAGAAGTATATCCAAGCAAATAGCTCAATCAATTCTGCTTGTTTTAAGCCGAAGTGCTTTGCATATACTTTCATTTCATCAAAAACGCCATCTTTAAAATCATGTCCCATTCGCTCTTTTCGTACACCGGTTGTTGGTGGGGCAATTATTTTATGATTTCGTTCCTTGATTTCTTTAACCACTCCAAGACCGTTATCAAAAATTTCATTCCATCCCATTTCCTGTTCTCTTAACTTGCTTAAACCTCTAAGGTAATGGATGGGTAGGATCACTTCATTGCGTACCGCAAATGTTTTAAATGGCATATAGCATCCCTGTTCTTTCTAAAGATTTTCTTCGTGTACAGGTTATGAAGAAGAAGACTTTTCTAACTTCATAATGTCACAAAGTGATATAAAGATGCAATACGAACCAATAATTGGTAGTTAAAAATGCGTCTTTATTGGTCTTTAGAGGTCAGGACATACTTATTCCACTCATTTGCTTTTGGAATAGAGTCTTTTTTCGCTTTCTTGCCACTTGTACGATAGACACCTTTTTTCCACTCACGCCATTTAAATCCTACTGGTTTCTGATTGTTGTCTTCAATCACTTCAAAAAACAATCCTACATCTCGGGCTATTTTGATCCAAGTTTTGTACATTCTGATATGTGTATAGGTGTGTATAACTACTGATTCACCTTTTGCTTCTTTTTCTTTTATAAACGACTCGAGTCGTTTAAAATCTTCCACGAGTTGTTCCTTCCATTTTTTTGTTATTTCATCTGTAGAAAGACCCTCTCGACGCATCTTTTTCATTTCTTTTTTTAAATACAACTTGTGATGCATTTCATAACTTCCATCGTTCAATTTGGTAAAAGAAAGCTTTTTTATTTGTAGATGTTCTCTTAAATCTTTTCCTTCTTTCTTAAAATCTACTTTTCTATAAACTTTCAAATATAAAAGAGTAAAAATTGTTACATAAGCTAGTACGGCGTAAAAAACTATGTCAGATATTCTGAACGTTACAACTGTTAGTGATTCAGATAAAAACAATGTAGAAATCATTAATAGAATTGATAAGACTGATCCTATAGCAAAGATCCATACTGCTTTAAACCATCTGCGTTCTTCTTTTCTTAAGTGTTCTGTAGTCCAAACCTTTTTCATATCAATAGTCCTCCTGCTAATAGTGTTAAGATTGCTCCTAAACACATATTAACAGCACCTGGCCAATTCTCGAATATGATTTCCTTTCCTAATGGAGCTCCTGGTGTCAGTAACATAATTACTTGCTCTTTTTGCTCTCTAAGGGCATTTTTAAAGCCTTTTTTCTTAATCCAAGATACCCAAGCAAACAGTAATTGAAAGGCATACGTTACGATACAAAACATCAAAGATTGCTGAATAAGATTCTCAGGAGCAAATGAAGCGATCCATACACTCATTACAACAAACATTTTGGTATCCCCTGGACTTGAGCTTTTCATTTTTTCTAAAATCAATCCAAAAATCAGGCTAATTAACATCACGATTAAAATGATGAAACTTCCTTCATGCATGTAATTGAAAAAACACAACCCTGCTACAAGTGATACTGCGTGTTTGAGATTCGATGTTCTTCGATACTTAATATCTGTGTACAAATTTGCAGCAATGTAACTAAGGAAAAGCAATATCGCACCGATAAGTATTAATCTATCTATTGTGAGAATGCTTAACAATTTATCTAGATCCATATGTTGAAGTGGAGACCTTATCATCTAAACAACACCTCACTTACTCCATTCTTTTTAGCATGTAAAGGGAAGTCCATATTCGTAATGCCAAGTAAATTGAAGATTTGATAACGATATGTTCCCTCGATTTCGAATGAAAGTGGGTCATTATGTTGTACAGGTCCTTTTGTATACGAGATTTTATAACCTTCTAAGTTCTCGCTCTTCATTCGGCTTTCTATTTGACCAACTATTGAATGTCTTACACCTTCATACTCGTAATCGAAACCACCTTGTCTTTCGGCTAACTCTACTGCATCATTTGCTAAATTTTGAAGGTTTGTCTTTTCATTACTCATCATTAACCCCTCTGGAATTAGCAAAGTGAGAACAAGTAGAAGTGTGATGAAAATTGCTGTTGCAGCAGTATTCTGCACGTATAGTCCCTCCTCTTACTCTTAAAAGCAAGAGAGGAGGTACAATACCTTCTCTCTGCTCTCCTAAAAAATCATTTACCCCATGTTGATGGATCCACTTTGACCGAAGTATCTTTCAATCGTGTGCCGTAATTCGTGTACGCTGTTTGAAGTGCTGCATAAATCAAGCCGACGGCCATGATCCCGACGAAGATTACTCCTACAGTCCACATACCGTTATCTGCAGAGTTTTGTGAAACTTCCGATGTTGCCCATTTCGGCGCTAATGCTTTTGCTAGCACTACCGTTAGTAAGACTACTGTTAAGATGATCATTAAGTTCATTTTTCTCTCTCCATTCTGTTTTTATGTTTTTAAATCATTTGCCCCAAGTGGTTGGATCTACCTTAGTTGAAGTATCTTTCAATCGTGTGCCGTAATTTGTGTATGCTGTTTGAAGTGCTGCGTAAATCAAGCCGACGGCCATGATCCCGACGAAGATTACTCCTACAGTCCACATACCGTTATCTGCAGAGTTCTGTGAAACCTCTGATGTCGCCCATTTTGGCGCTAACGCTTTTGCTAGCACTACCGTTAGTAAGACTACTGTTAAGATGATCATTAAGTTCATTTTTCTCTCTCCATTCTGTTTTTATGTTTTTAAATCATTTGCCCCAAGTGGTTGGATCTACCTTAGTTGAAGTATCTTTCAATCGTGTGCCGTAATTTGTGTATGCTGTTTGAAGTGCTGCGTAAATCAAGCCGACGGCCATGATCCCGACGAAGATTACTCCTACAGTCCACATACCGTTATCTGCAGAGTTCTGTGAAACCTCTGATGTCGCCCATTTTGGCGCTAACACTTTTGCTAGCACTACTGTTAGTAAAACTACTGTTAAGATAATCATTAAATTCATTTTTTTCTCCCCATTCTGTTTTACATTGATTGCATTGTTTCTGTGAACGTTACATATACGATGACGAACGGATAAAGTAGAATCAGCATAACTACAATGAAGTTCCATTTTGCGAAGGCTAAAGGCTTAGTCGATATCAAGTAGTTATAGTTTTCGTGACGTAATTTATCCATGACTTCTATTTGGTCATCTAAAATTGAAATTGCGCCCTCTTTGTTTACCTCTGACGCTTGTTTAATAGCAATAACGAAGGTATGCGCTTCGGTTATATCAAGATTCTGTGCGAACTTTTTTAAAACCTCATCGTCTCCTGGTCTAGTTTCTAAATCCATTGCTAGCTCATCAACGAATGGTTTCAAGTAAGGTCCGGCATACTCAACTGATTTTTTGATCGCTTTCGAGGGCGTATGGTTCTTTAGCAAAGTTGCAACAATTTTTAAGTAACCTGGTAATTCTAATTTTCGTTTCCAAGTAGCAGCTTTAATTTTTTGCTTCAATTGATAGTCTGGATAGAGGTATAACAAAGGAGAAACACATGCCATAACTTTAAATAACAATGATCCAGTCATGGTCATAAAGACTAAAGAAGCTGTAGTAAATAAAACTGCATATAAAATTTTAGTCTGTCTAAATTTCTTCACTGTCATATTCATTCCAGATATCAGGAGCTTGTTTTGCAGATCTAGATTTTTTTTGTGCTTACTTTGTTTTGCCTTCGATAATTCGTTTTTGTTTTCTTGAAACTGATCACCCCCTTCCAGAAGGATATCTGAAGCCGTTACTCCTTTATTCGGAGTCAAAATAAAATACAAAGCGAAAGTGACAAGCATAAACAAGATTAGTGTTATGAATAGTTCCAAGACATGCCCTCCTTATCGTTCAGCCATCGGGTTAAAACTCGCTAGCTTTCTGACGATGAGATAAATCCCAATAACAGCTAGGAAATTAAATGTGATAACAATTTTTCCTGGAAGAGTTCCAGTGAGTACTTCAGCCATTTTAGGCATGAAATTAAAAGCAAAGGGCATCAATAAAACAAATAAAGCGTTTTGATAAAAGGCTCTTTTTTCTTTAACTAGCTCTGTTCTCAATTTAGCGATGAGTGTTTTTTCAGACTCTATATCATTAACTACAGAGGTCAATATTTTATAGGTACCATCTCCTCCATCAGCAATAGCTATTTCAAGTTGATCTACATAAAAACTGAGCATCTTAAAGGGATACTTATCTACTAGTCCTGAAAAAGATTTTTTAACTCCAATTCCAGAAGAAAGATTGATAATCACTTTTTCGATTTCTTCTTGTACTGTATGATGTTGCAATTCTTTGATTTCTTTTAATGCTTTTACTGGTTGATGAGTGACCAAGAGTGTAGAAGTAAAAGCATTTAAAAAAACTAATAATCGATCAAGCAAGATAACACGATGTTTTCGCTTTTTTTGATTTAAAAGAATTCTAGGAACGATGAATCCTAAGAGACCAAAAAGTAATAACACTTCTTCTTTTCCAAAACTAAAGTATGAGAATAAAGCTATTGCTATTACTGATGCTAGCGATATTAATAGCCACTTCCCTGTGTTCAAGTTCCATTCATACTCGAGAGCCTCTTGTTTTAGCTTTTTCGGATTTAAGCTAAATTTTGAATATTTGAAGCTACCCACTTTTTCATTACTTTGTACTTTATTATCCTCATCAATCATCAGTTCAGTTATAGAACTTCTTGGTTGAAAAACTACACGTATAAAAGTGTAGATAAGAAGGATCAGAAATACAGTGAACAATAATTTCATGAGTCACCTCTTCATATTAATTTTTCAATGAGCTTTGGTTCTGCTAGAGACCGTGACAATTTTCGCTTGAGTCGATGTGACAATTTATTTTTTAATTCGTGAACACCGTTTAATTGTTCAACCCCACCTAATTCATTGAATACAAAGTTCTCTTTTTTGTAATCAAATAAGAATAAATCATTTAATGTCACTCGATTGTTTTGATAGTCATACCCTTCTATTTCTGATACCTGAGTTATATATCGATTGTTATCTTCTAATTTTTCCATAACAATGATTAAATCAAATGCACCAGCGATAGATTGTAGAATGTCATCTCCACTTAAATTAACACCTGATCGAAGACACATCTTCTTTAGACGCTGAAGAGCTTCTTCGCTACTTTCAGCGTGGATAGAAGTAAAGCCACTATGACCTGACTCAAAAAACTCAACCATTTGCATCGCTTCTTCTCCACGACTTTCCCCTACAATAATTCTCCTTGGATGTTGTCGAAGACCTAATTTCAAACCGATGCTATAGGGAATATCTGTTTCAGGATTGCCAGTCATACGACATTCGAAAGTGTAAAAGTGCTTCTCAGGGTATAGTTCGTGAAGAAACAACTCTGGATCATCTTCAGCTACAAGCGTTCTTTCGTTGTTAGGTATGTGCTGAGCTAAATGTTTAATAAACTCGGTTTTCCCTGTACCTGTGCCTCCTACAATCAATATTTTCAACTTTGCTTGAACGGCTGCTTTAAATAAGTCCAACTCGTCGGATGAAGCTTGATTAGTTTCTAACATGCGTTCTCGTGTAGCTTTCAACTCGCTAGAGCTTTTTCGAATTGAAATGGATGTACCAATTCCCGATATGTCTGATTTCATAATGTTTAACCGAAGTCTAGGTAATGCAGTGTCTGTATAAGGTTTTGCAGTTGTTAAAGTAGATTCAGTAACGTTAACCAACCGATAAGCTAGCCTTAAAATCTCACTTTCGCTTGAAAAGTTAATTACTTCTTTTGTAAGAGGATCGACGAATAAAGTATCTCCTTCGGGTCCAATATAACGAATGGATTTTGTTCCATTCACAAAAATATCTGTGATGTCTTCTCGATCGATAAGAGGCTGGAGAATCCCAAAGCCTGTGATTTCGTCTAGAATTGTACTGACTAATTCTTGTTGTTCAATATTAGGAATTGCAATACTGTTTCGTTGAATGTATTCAGATATCTTAGAACTTAATTTGTCACGTTTTTCTCGATCTAAGAAAGATGACTCTAACAACGCTTTATTTGTCTCAATTAGATATTTCCTAAGTTTTTCTACTGATTCATCTATTAAGTCTTGCTCGGCTTCACCTAGAAGCTTTGCTTTACTTTGCTTGTCTGCATAAGACATTGCATAAAAATCGATTTTGTTATCGTGCTTTTCATTATTACTTTTTATTAAATCAATCTTAGTGCTAATTTCAATTCACCCCTTTTTATCTAACGAAGCTTAAAAGATTTCTGATTGGACTTTTAGGTTTTTCTACATAGCCTACTCCTTGAACACCTAAAGACGCTTGTAATGATTGAATTTTTAAATCGATTAAATCACTACCGATTTTAAGCAACCACTCTTCTCTAACTCTAAATGGATCATATGGAATAGGGAGATAAGGCATTTCATTGATAAATTCTGCTATATCTCCTTGGTAATCTTTTTCATGTTTGTTTATAACCAACGTTTCCTCAAACGATAAATTATTCTCTAATAGCCACATTTTTTCGTTTCTGAATTCCATTAATGATTTAGGTTTGCCTTCGACTACACTTATGACTTGATCAGAACCAGTAATGATAGGATAGGACGTAAATTCATCTAGTTCAGTTGGGATATCAATAACCACATAATCATAGGCTAGCTCTTTGAGGGTACTCATAAATTTCTCTATCCAGGAGCTAGGATCTTCCAACTTTACTTGATCGTACTTCCCTTGAGACTTTGGTACAGATAACAAATCCATTCCCCAAAGTTGGTTAGATGTTTTTTTGTCCATATCATCTTTAGTGACAATATAGTTAGTAATTTTGTAGCTATTACTACCTTGATTGACTAGATTCAAAAAGTTCTTTGTAGGATGTGTAAACCCTGTATTTGTTGCGAGTGACGGACTCACTAAGTTCGCTTCAATGAACAACACTTTCGCTTTTAATTTTGCTGTTTCCTTAGCAAAGGTAGTTGCTAAGGTAGATGCTCCAGCTCCACGGCTTACACTTCTAAAAGAAATTATCGTTGGCATTAGAATCCTCCTTATTGTTTTACTGAACTAAACTCTCTACCGAAATTAAGCTGCTGTTTTACATGGTCACTAATTTTATTTTTTGATTTATCTTCAATGTATTTTAAAATTACAGTTTGATCAGACACCTGATTAAAGGATGAGAGAAGTTTTTTATTATCTCCTTCTTCAATGTTCTGCGAAGCCACCGGCATGATCGTTCCTAACTTCTTAGCTCGATTAAGATATTGTAATTGAGCTGGAGTAACAGCTAGCGTATACAATCTAGCAGCACTTTTAACTTCTTTAGTTTCTCCGTTCGAATCTTGCTCTTCACGAAACGCATCGTTCGTTTCTCCATCTTTAACGCTCGTCACTCTTACTTGTGGGAAGAGACCACCGAAGAGAACACTTTGTTCGTTCTTATCTGTCATAAGTTCTCCTTGAGAGCCCTCCATATTTAAAAAATATAAATCAACGAATGTTCCTGGTACTATTGAGTTTCCTGAGCTTGTTTCTAGATCGACTAGTAAAGGAAATGCTACTTCACCTTTTTCAAGTGAAAGGATTGCCGCATCTGGTAGTTCATTTTTACTTTTGACATTATTTTTTAAGAAGAAGCTGTTCTCTGAAATCCCAAAACCTTCAGTTGTGTACTTCCCAACAATTTGTTCTTTCGTTATGAACGCATTGGGTGGAATTGCGTTTGCTGGTACTTCTCTCTCAAAAATCATTTTTTCAGTGATTTTTGTATGTGGTTGAATATCCATTCTCACTAAAGCTACTTTAGTAGGATTAACGGCCGTTTCGACTGCGTAAGCGTTGTAAGCATACATAGACCCTACAACTGCTAAAGAAAGAGTAGCTGCTATAACTTTTCGCTTGGTTTGTTTTTTCATCTTCTTCACTCTACGTTACCTCCTGGAATCTTAACTTTGCTTTTCGATTCATAAATCACGACATTTTTAAATAGCAAGCTAATATCCTCATTTTTTTCTTCAGTTGTTCTTTTGAAAGTTGATTTGTTTGTTACCTCTCCTTCAACTGCAACCATTGCTGGAGAGGTATTTACTTTTACGACTCTAAAATTCCTAGTACTTCCGTCATAATTAAAATCGACATTCTCTTTATAGAATTTTTCATATTCGTCACTGAAAGCGACTGGATCGATTTCCACGCTTTCAGTGACACGTAATGTCCCCTTATTAATGGAACGTTGAATCGATGCTTCAGAAGCTTGCTTAACAGCATCACGATTATCAATCATGCTTGCATTAAGTACTGTTGTATCGATTTGAAAAGCGAAACAAATAATAAATAGAGTAATAGCTATACCAAACCAACCCATTTTACTCATTGCTTGCCTCCTACAATCCATTGTTCAAGACCATTCAATAAACTTACTTTGCCTATCCAATCCCAACCGTTTCCTCCAGGAAACGGCTTACTAGGGGAAACTGATCTTCGTACAAAATCATCCATTGCCGTTCCCTTAATTTCTGTTTCGCTTGTTAAGCAAAGCCCTAAGTCGTTGATTCCTCCACGACCTACATTCACTTCAAATGGATATTTGCCATCCTTTTGTTCGAAGTCCGAATACCATTTCCGACCACCGTCAATCAATTCTTCTGAAGATTGAGCTGGATTATCGTTGTCAAAAACTACCCCTGATTTTTTAGAGACATATACGTTTTTAGGAACGAATCTAGCAAATTGACCAGTGTCTGTAATGCGTTCAAGATACTGCATAGTATCTAATCCACTTGCTGAGTATCCATACTGTACTGCTGCATTCTTAGCTGTGCCGTTGAATAAAGGTTTGTATTCATTAAAGTACTGAGTATCGACTGTATACGTAAACCCATATCCAGCTCTTAACTTTTTAGGGAAGACACTGTTTATAGATCCTTTAAGCGTCTCTGTGTACGTTCTTTCTCCTAATACCGAATCGCTTATAGTAACTACTGGTCCACTTACCTCAGAAGTCGGTCCACACATTCCAACTTCTCTAGAAGGGGTAAAAATTGTGGTTTCTCGGACATTGTTTGCATAAACATCTTCTACTCCATCAACATATTCTTCATATGTTCCATCTTCATTGATCTCTGCCACTACAGTTGCTTCATCTTCTACTGTCCAAGATAAGCTGACTGTTTTTCGCTCTCCTTCTTTCAGTGAGACGTGTGTTTCTCCTTTTACTTCGTTATTTACCTTAAGCGTTAAATTTGGTTTAGTGCTGCTGTACTTAGATTCATCAGCATTTACCTCATCTAACTCTTTTTCGTAGTGGTCGATCCATTGATCGGTTTGACCAATATCGCATTCCATATCGTTAATTTGTGTCTGTTTATTATTCACTGCTGCCTGTGCTGCATTGACTTCAGCAGGGTTTACGACTGTTTTAGTAGTACATTGTTCTTTACCGTTACCATCAATTACACAACTTTCTACTTCTTCACCTTTTTTGGCATCCGCCAATTTCTTATTCAAAGAAACTAATTCCAATTGATATTGTGCTTTTTTTGATTCCTGACTTGCTTTTGTAGCTTTTTTTGAAGATAAGTCTTTATTAATTGCATTTTTTGCTTTTAAACGATTTGCTGCGTAGCTTGCTCTATAAACGGAAATCGGTGTTGTAGTTGCTGCATTAGAGTCCGTAGTTTTGGTTTCAAGCCGTTCAACCGATAAATCCAATTCATAGTCATATCGATATTCTGGAGGATCTATATCTTCAATTTGACATGTACCTGGTTTAGGTGGCGGAACGCTTTTAGGACTCCAACTTAAGCTAGTGCTAGCACTATTGTTAGCATAACTCTCCTCCGTCATGTCCTTACTTCCATTAGGATTGAACTCTGCAGTAAACTTAAACACGCCCGCCCATGTCGTGGTTATATTGGGATTAAACCCGTAAGACTTGCTATACACTGTTCCATATGGAAATGATTTGCCGTACTTTGGCAATGTTGACGTTGAGAGCGTCCCACTCTTTGAAACAGCTTTTCCTTTTGCATCAATACCATCAAAGTTCCATCTTACAGTCCATGGTACCGCTACTTTGGAGGTTACGATTTGTTTATCTGGTGAGGCGTTTTGAACTTTAAATGTCAAATTGACATTGTTTGATGAACGCGAAGCTGTTAAAGAATTTGCTTTCATATCGGGTTCTGGACATTCAGGGAAGTCTAGTGCTTTAACGATATAAGCTTGATACCAGTACACACCTGAATTTGGATCTCTGTACTGAGTAACTGCTAATCCTGCCTCGTACCCTCTCCGAAGACTTTGAATGCGAATTCTAGCTTCATCTTCGTTCTTTAACCACCAAGACCCAGTCTTATAATCGAGTAGCTTTTTTCCTAACCAAGAAAAGTAACCCATGGTTTTAACTGCTTCATTATAGAGACTTCCTCTTGGAGAGTAAAAAACATCTTTCATTGCATAAGCATACTTAACTCGTGTTGCATAATTTTCGGACTTCAAGAATAGATCGGCATCAAATTTACTGATACCGATATATTCAGGATAGTCTTCATTAATCATTAGTCCGCCATAGCGAGAATAACCAAGATATCGCCACTGACCACCTGAGTAGTCATTTCCATAGCTACTGTCATTGACATCTTTAGGTGTTCCATAAATCAATAATCTATATTTTCGTGAGAGGCTTGGATTTAAGTTATATGTCTTGCCACTTATTCTGTTAGAGACTGTAGGTACACCAATACTTTTTACGTATGACAGCCAGTCTGTATCACCACATGCCTGAATCGCTAGAGATGAATAACCAGAATTCGTATTTTGAACAGCTGCTCCGATTGTTCGATAAGTAGCAAATACTGTAGGCTGTTTACTTTCGGTAACGATTACTTCCCCGTTATGATCCGCATCGATTAGTTTGACTACTTTTCCACTATCTGATGTGATCATTTTGCCTTCTAAGTCTTTCCATGAATGAATAGGAACTTTCCCTTTAGTCCTGCTAATTGATGAATCAAAAAACGATTTCATCCCATTGCTTTCAATAAATTCAACATCTTGAATATTGACTGCATTTTGTTCATTATCGCCTACACTGACTGTACTAGCCTCTGCAATAGATGTGCTCGTAAGCAGGAACATAGTCAATAAAATAAGCGATACTTTCTTCAGCTTCATTCAGAACCCTCCGATATGCTTATTTCTCAAAACGAATACTTCCAGCGTTGAAAGTAACCGTGTAACCATCGACGTTATAAGGACCATAACCATCCCCACCGTAGTACTGTTCATCAAAGTATTTATTTATTACGGATTCATAGCCATTAGGTAAATATGGTTTCAACATGAGCTTCATGATGTACTTACTCTCTTTGATTCGTAAATCACGTCCGCTCGAGTAATACATTTTGAATTTTTTTGATCCGTATGCAAAATCGTAAGCAATTTTAACATCATCCAAAGATTCAAACCCATCTACAGTGTTTACTAAATTAATTACAGATCCGCTTGATTTAGCACCTAGAGCATCCGCAATAGCTTTTGTTTCTCTCACTTTCGTATCATAAGAAAATGAATTTGAGATTTTCACTTGATCGACATCATCAAATTTTAAAGCTAGAGCGTAGCTACCTGTCTGCAACTCGTATCCTGATACATTACTCGGTTTATTTGATGTATCTTTTGGAGGAGTTGTAGGGACTGTGGGCTTTGATGGAACTGTAGGCTTTGTAGAAATGACAGCCTTTTTAATATCTGACGATTTAACAAAACGATATGACTTTTGGAACAAAATTTTTGAAAAACCATTGCTAGTACCATAAACCCCTACTTTTGTTCCTTTCTTTAGTGACCCTACAATCTTGTACTTAGCTGATGCGCCAGTACGTACATATGCTTTAGCTGGAATTACTGAAGCGTAATATTGAACTTTAAGAGATGTAGAAACTTTCTTTGTGTACTTTGAAGAAATGTAACCAGTTTTGCCTTTGTACTTGATTGTGTACCAACCTGATTTTGAACCGATTACTGTAACCTTACTCCCCTTGGCAAGCTGTCCTAATTTTTTAGCTTTTGCAGATCTGGACTGACGAACGTTTAGAGCATCAGTCGTAGTAACCGAAAACTGTTTGAACGTACTTACTGATGCATTCTTTTTAATGTACTTAGCTGAAACATATGCCTTTTTACCTTTGTATGTGATCTGATACCAACCATTCTTACTTCCTTTTACCGTAACTACACTCTTCTTTTTAAGGAGACCCAATTTTTTATATTTGGTACTTGGACCACTTCGTACATTTAAATCTGCAGTAGACGTACCTTTAAACTGTTTAAATGTTGCTGCTTCCACTTTTGTTACTTGTCCTGGAGCATTCTCAAGAATGCTTACACTAGGAACTCCAGATAAAAATACTGTGGCTGCGATTACTGCTGATAGACTCTTTTTCATAAAACATTTCCTCCCTATGATATAGGCATTTGAATGCTTTTATCCGCTTTTCTTCCTATATATAGGATACCAATTAAACTAACTAAAGTAAATTCCTATACTCGGTAATAAGGTCAATCAGTTTTTCAAGAATGGTATTTTGAATTTCCTTCTTCTCCTAGGTTCTCTTGCATCTTTATATACAGGAATATTCATTAGCTTAGAAAGGCTATTTAAGCCTTGGATAAATGCACCATCTATATCATCGGTTGAATTTAGAAGAAGTTGGCTTTTTAACGATCTTTTATAAATAATCTCCGGATCCAAAGCTGGTAAAAATACATGATTTTCGAATCCATTGTTGCTTGCAAATTCATTAGAAATCAGATCATGGGATTTGTTTATGACGTAGATAATTTCCATGCCTTTTTTACTCAAGGTATTTATTTGTCTTTTTCGCTCTGTACACTCCCAAAGTCCATTAATATCAGGTTCTAAAACTACAATGAGTTTTCGAGCATCTTTTAAAATCTGTGGTCTTTCAAAGTAGCTATCACCAACATCAATTAAATTAAGACCTTGTCTTACCTTTATAAGTAGCTTCAGAAAATCTACATCTGCATCAGAAATTTCTTTATATGTTGTTTTTAGATCCCATTTAATTTTTTTATACTCATAAGGTTGGTAGGGCGAATCGCTTTCTAAATCAATTACGGAACTTGGTAATTCGTAATGTTCACCTGTAGAGTACAGAAAAGTAGGCTTGTTAAAAGGAGATTCGGTCACTCGTACATCAAAGTCCAAATCAGCTAAATATTTCGCTAAAGATTGAGTGATCAGACTTGCTCCAGCTCTTCGAGTAAGGTTAACTACAAACCAGCTGTCTGCTTCTACGTTAATAACTTTGGTTTTCACTACTTCTTTGACTATAATTTTTTCTTTGACCTTAATTTCTTTAGAACCGCTTGCGACTTCTGGTTCTTCATTCTCAATAAGCATTTCTGAGCGTTCCATACTACTTTTCCATCTGATTGCATCAGCTAAAATCTTTCTTTCTTCGATTGCTGCAGTTAATTTGTCTTGATTCATTTCATATATTTCTTGATAGTCTGCACCAGTAGGATCTTGAAGGGAGACAATATCATAAACACCAGAATTTATAAGTGAAACTAGCGTTCTATCTCCTACCTGTAGATCAAATCCTGCTAGAATGATTCGAGTGGTTGGCTTATTTAATACAATATTGATTATTCCTTTTACAAGAGCATCTTCAGAAGCACAAGTAAGGTCAACTAAAACGTAATTTAGTGTCACTCTCGAGACTTTTATACACGCATTTAGGAACTCGGTATCGCCAAATTGATCTATAGCCTCAAAAACCAATTCTTCATTAGCTACAGATTTAAATAAATGATGATTTCCTGGACTAGAAATTATTCCGTACATATTGCTCCCCCTTTCGATCAGATAAATTGATTAGGTGCTTCTTTATACTCTTTTAATTTTTTTAAAGTGATCACTTTAATGATTTGAGTGATTGATAGGCCGTAATCTTTAGCGATACTTTCAAGTTCAACTTTTTGATCTAACGTAAACTTGATACAGCAGTTATAGTCTTGTTCCTTTGACTTCATCATCTTGGTCATCCCCTTATTTAACGTCCACCTCCAGCCCCGAATAACTCAAGTTCTTCTTGAGTGACGTCTATTTTTAAATGCAATCTTTTACTTCCTGCAACAAATAGAGCTTCCCCACGTCTACCATCTGCTAGTGTCTGTACCTCTCTTTCAGAGAGCGACATGAGCTTTTGTAACGCTTCAATATCCTTATCCCCTTGACCCATAATGAATTTATAGACCGGGTTATCAATTAACGCTTGGCCATATCTTTGAACTGAAGGATCTAACATATCTACTAGGTTATGAAAAATGGACATTAACCCACCTTCACGTTTACGAATACGTTTAGAAGTGTTGCGTAAAAATTGAAGTGGCTGCGGATGATCTGGATCAGCTAACAAGTATGTTTCATCGACAGCAATAAATACTCGTTCATCTTTATCTCTGCTCACTTCGTCCCAAACCCATCCTAAGATGTTATAAAACTGAGCTCTCATAGTTCGTTCATCTGCTTCAAGTAGTTTATTTATGTTGAGAACAATGAAGTCACTTTCAGCTTTAATTGTCGTTGCTCCATTCCACAAAAATGAATCTGCACCGATTGCACTTGATCGCAATCGCATCGCTAAAGTTTTCCACTCTTTTTCTGATTCATCGCTGGACGGTCCATTTTCAGTATTCGTTTTAGAAGCTTCTAAAATTAGTTCGTATAGCTCTTCTAGAGTCGGCCATTCTTCATTTGATAAAGATGTAGGTTCGGTCGTCCAAGTGATACCCTTGCTCTTATAAAGAACTTCCAGAGCTCTTTCTAGTAGAACTTCTTCTAAAACCGTCATGTCTTTTAAGTACATTCTGAAGAATGATCGGAGAACCTGAAAATGTTGCGCTAGAGGTCCACGTTTAGCTTTCCCATCATCTACTTCAGTTTCAAACAGTGGATCACTTTCTTCGTCATCATCAGCTGGTACTGCTCTGACTTGCAAAGGATTAATGCGACCTTTTGGATCTCCTGCAGCATCAATATACTGGCCACCAAGATTCTTACATAGATCTCCATATTCATTTTCAGGATCGATTACGATTACTTTAGATCCTTGAGCCCATTCATTAGCTAATATCTTCTTTACTAAGGTTGACTTACCTACACCAGGCTTTCCGATAACCGTAACGTTGCTGTTCGTTCGGTCAGACTGCCGAACCCAAAAGTCTGTTAATACAATGCCTCCAGCTGTATCCGTACCTAATAAAATCCCTTTACCGTCGTTCAATCCAGAAAATACAAAGGGATAACTTGCAGCAGCCGTTTTGGCGGTCATATTTCGTTGTCCGATTGCAGTGATATTTTTCGGTACCATCTCCCAAGGAGTAAGTCCCTTTAAGCAATCTTCTTGTCTAAGAATCGGCGTTCGTGCTCTAAGTCCACCTGCTGCTAACTCTGCTTCAACTCGTCTACACCGTACTTCTAAGGATTCATCATTTTCTGCCCCTACTAGAAGAAGTGTAGTTAAATTCACAACACTTTGTTGATCTCTATCAATCTCTTTTAACAGCTGTTGAACATCCTCTAATTGGTCTTTTGTTCGTTGTTGCTCAAACGGATTTTTAACATCCATTAATCGAGAAGATAATTCACCACTAGACCGTCTAATTTCTCTTACAAGTTCAAAAGGATCTGTAGGATCAATCTGAATCGATACTGTCACGCCCTCCATATTCGATACTCGAGATAACCATGCAGCCGAAACCTGGTTAGGATACTGTGTGATGACATAAGTGCGCGCTACGCGATCTCCCCATACTACTTTTTTGGGCTTAAATTCAATTACCATCGGAGAAATTTGTTCAATCAATGGTGATGTTTGCTCTACCTTTTTTGCCATCTTCACTTACCCTCCACATAGTTAGTAAAATATGGTCCGTTATCTTGTGGCGCTCTCTCATAAGCTGCCTGTTGAGGATTCGAAAAAATAAATAGGAGATCTCGGATTTCTTGATTGGTACATAAATGCCCGCCCAATCCAGCTGAAGTTAAATTAGCTGCAATCTCCTTTGTTCTTCTAATCAATGAATTCTTCTCATACTCTGGATTCGTCGAAATATCTCCTTCGAGTAAAAGATAGAATTGTTGTTCAACTGCTTCACCACCAGAAGCCATAATGGCTGCATGTGACATGGCATTACTTAATAGTCTTTTCTTCATACCAATTGCTTCTTGTGATTGTTTTACCTTCAGTTGTTCAATGAAACCGTCCAAGTCTACGGGTCTTGCGATTGAAAAGATTTTATACCTTGTGTCAATCCCATTCATGACCTCAAAAAGTTGGCGAATCCTCATGTCTTTTTCGGTTTTAGATAAAAGCGACATGTTTACTGTTCCAACTCTGATAAGTGAAATAACCTTTTGATCTTTTCTTAAAATCAATTGATCATTCACATCAGAAATATTGAACCAATTTTGAGCATTTTGCTTATTGCTGTTCATTTCAAGCTTATTTTTTTCTTCAGTCGTTACTTCTTTTCTTTTAAATGTAAAGATGTCTATTCACCTCTATCGAGTTTCGAATATAGATACTTTCTAGGTCTTTTTAGAAAGTCTTTATAGTATTGAACAAACTTTATGACCGATACACCTTCTCTTGGATCTTCGACAATAAGTAAGAATGAAACACCACCAAATACTAAAACGACTAATGCCTTTACCAAACCTTTTACATCAATAATTAGATCTACTGTTGAAATGATAAGCAATCCAACTATCCCGGCAATGAGGATTGCGATGATTTCTCGCAATCCTATACCGAAAATTTCAAATCTAGCTTTAATGTTTTTGGGAATGATGTATTTTGTTTCAGTTTGTTGGTTCATCATCTTTTCTAAATCGAAATTCATGATTCACCTCATTTTTTCATGACCATTCTTGAAACTGCCATCATGCTGAATTGTTGACCACTGCTTGATCCCATTTTCCCTGTACCTGTAGAGTGGATATGTTCTTTGAGAATCGTCGGTACTTTAACTGCTACTATCAACACTCCAAAGAACAAACAGAATCCTAATAAGGCTTCTTCTGGTCCTTTAAACATGGTCTGTAAGGACTCGAACCCTATTTTTATTAACAATAGCTGTGAAGCTTGTGCTAGCGATATCGCTAGCAGTTGTCTCCACCATGAGGAGTACATTTCACTGTTGGGATTCATTAGAGATACCGCCATGAAACAACCAGCAACAGCTAGAAAAGCTAACTCAGCTGCACGAATTGATGCTTGAATGACAATAATAAACATCAAAATAACAATTGAGATTACCATTACTAAGATAAATAACGGTAAGTATTGTAATGCTGAGAATGCCTTCAGCATATCCTTCAGTGATCCTTTACCTGCTGGACTACCGAAACCGCCACCTTCTAGTTTCGCTACATCTACAGCTAAAGTTGTTCCAAACTTGTAGATAGTAGTTACTATCCAAGGAACACTCATGATTACAGCTACCGATTTCACCACTCGAATGAGTATTTTTGCGGGATCAGCAACCTCATCACCAGATTCTTGAAGAATGTAACGGAATAACATCTCTTTTGCTACAACAACAGATAAAAGCGTAATTCCTATTCCTTGAGCGTATATGATCGCATCTACGACAATATCCATCTCTAAAATCTTTATTCCAGATCCACCTATTTGAGCAAGTAACACTAAAATAAAATCAATGGCTCCATCAATCCAGTCTTCAAATAGCGTGTTAATTGCTTTTGAAAGGAATCCACCCATCTTACGCTACATAGTACGTTACGATAATCGCAATTAATGACACTGCCGATAAACAGATCGCTAGACCGATGAATACATTTTTCATTTGTTTTTTGATTTCGTTTCGTGAACCTGGATCATCTGTCATAGCATATTTAAGACCTAGTCCGATCATGATAAATCCTGCTACCGCTCCAGCAATTGCTGTAATCCATCCACCTGCATCACCTAAAAGTGTTTTCGTGTTTGAGAATAAAGTTGGGGTTTGCTTTCCTTTCTTAGCAGCTGCTTCTGCTAAAGGACTTGTAAGGACTAAAACCATCATCGCAAGTGATAGAGTAACTAACGCATTCCAATTCTTTTTAATCTTGTTCCCCATTACATTAATTTGCTTGTTCTTCTTGAAGTTCATCTACTTCAGTTCCTCCTTCTAGTTCTCGAATTTGATCTAATGCTGATTTTTCTTTCTTTACACTTTCTGTTTTGATTTCCATTTCTTTTTCCACTACCTTGATTACTTTAGGTAGAGGTTCGGCATTCCTCCTTTCAATGACTACTGGTTTGTGCTTATTAAATTCGTTCATTGCTGACCACTCTGATATATCAGGAGCAGTCAATTTAGAAGGAAATTGTCCTGATCTTAATATGAGCGTCATTCCACTTGGCCATCTTTCGATTTCATCAGGTAGAAGTAATGAGCGACTTGTTAGGCTAGTACTCGTCGTTCCACTTGGCTCTAAATTTTTGTAATTATTAGAGACGCTATTAGTTGAAATAGTATACTTACCTGTTTTTTCGGAAATGGCTTTTGCCGTATCTATATCAGTTGTTCTTAAGAAGATCCAAACTAAGCAGTTTCCTGTAATAGTTTTTGCAACATCACCATAAGTTGTTTTCAATTGATTTAAATCTTGAAGAGCTAAAGTGAATCTCATCCCCCGACCAGCTGCAACAGTAATTTTGGTATCAAATCCTGAGATTTGAGGCATATTCCCGAATTCATCTAAGAAAAAATTCACTGGAATAGGTAACGTTCCGCCAAAGTTATTTGCTTCTTTTACTAATTTTGAATAAAGTTGATCGATGTATAGACTGGCTAATAAATGTCTTGAAGTTGTTTCATCCGGGATTACTAAGAAAACAACGGTTTTAGTTGTTCCTATATCTTCGAGACGGTGATCATTCTTCTCTGTCATTGAGGCAATGTTAGGGTCAGAGAACAATAACAGGTTGGATGCTGCCCCACTAAAGAAGCTTCCTCGTTGTCTAGTTGGTGCTAAAGCTGCAACTGTGAAAGCATCTCTTGCTGGATGCTCATGATTGAGCTCCATTAGTAGATTATTAAGTGGAACGTATTCTTCAGTAGTTTCTGGATCGACGACCGGTTGACCATAATCCCGTAACAATCTAAATACAGAAATCAAGTTTTGTTTTGCTGGGTTAGTTTCCTCAACCGCTACATACATGATGAGCGCTTTAATTACTGACAGTTCACCATTTGGCCAAATCGGATCCCCTTTTCGTTCCTTCTGATAAACAATCATGTAAGCTAAATCTCCAGCACGTTCTGTAGCTAAAGCCATTTGATCTTGTTTAGACAATTCAGGATCATTAAGAGCTTCTACAATTGTTTGTATAGGGTTCCATGTATTACTCTTTTTTCCGGGATCCCTTAAATCAATTTTTGTTACCTTGTATCCTTCATTTTTCAGAAATCCACTTGTAGTGTTAAACAGTTCACCTTTTGGATCCGTTATGACCATGCTCTCGCCAGCTTTACCTGTTAAATAAATTGCAGGCATTAACGACTTACGAGACTTACCCGACCGGGTAGAGCCTAAAAGTAATGTATGTGATGCATCATGAACGTAATATGCTCTTTCGGTTTTTGTATCCATACCTAGAACCACTCCACCTGACTTTGGGCGAGTTCCATTCGTCATGACCCATGTACCATTAGATTCCTGCATTTCTTTATCCGTAGAGAAACGAGCAGTTCCAAACTGTCCTTTACCAGTTGCTTCAGGTCCACCTAACCCTTTTAATTTTTCGTTTTTTATTTTTATAGGTCCCATTAAAAACAAAGAAAGTGTAAACAATAAGACTGGTGCTTGAACGTACATAAACAATCTCAATGTCACTTCAGAATCAAGCATTAGGAACCAGGATTCTACAAGGTCAACTGAAGAAGCCCATTTTTTAATAGTTTCAACAGGGTTGCTCTGAATGTACTCAGGAATACGTAAAAGAGATGGAATAAACATCACATCTGCTATTGCTATTGCTAGCACTACGAATATTTTTGCTTTTAACATGGATCACCTTACCTTTCCCGTGAGTTCTTCCTCTCGTTTTTCTTCTCTTTCATCAACCTTCTACGAAGTCTTCTTTGAGCTTCGTACTCCGATTGGTTGATATCATTTCGAAGCCCTTTAAATGCACCTTTCCATAAATCCGTAATTACACTAATCTGTACATTTTCTTTTGGATAGTTATAAACGTCCTTTAGACCACCTAACTTTAAATCTGAGAGCATATATCTGTACTCTTGTTTAGTAAGCGATACATTCCCTCCGTATCTTTCCATTTCTAAATTTCTGCTGTTTACAGCCTTTACTACAGCCTCAATATTTTTCTCTGGAATCTGACTTTGCGTATTAATATTCCACTTACTCAATGCTGCAGTAACTTGTTGTTCGTCCATCCCACTTGATATGAGCACTGTAGCTGCTCTGTTTAAAGTGATACGCTCAGTGTTTTTTAGCTCCCATTTAGCGTTAAGAGCATTTAAATTGATGATTGTTTGGTTTTTCTGTCCTTTTCGTTCCAGGAGTTGCTTCAAGTCTGGATTTTCTAACGTCACTTTTGACAGATCAATGAGCTTTTGAAGCGACTTGATGTGACTTGGAGATAATGATTCAAGGTTACTCTTATCAACCTTCATCTCTACTTCCCGAAGGACTTTAATTGCGCTCTCCCTGTTTGGGCTAAACTCATATGTGTTTGAGAATGGATATTTCATGTTTAATCCAGATTCATTTGTGAGCTTAGTCCAGACATTTTGTCCGGCCATGAACTTTTGAGTCGCTACTTTACTAAATTGTTGTTCAATCCAGTTAGATTGTGATTCAAACGGTATATTATTTTTCTCTAAGCAATTTTTTAATACGGATAGTTGCTTAATCGGATCTATATTAGCCTCTTTCATAATAATTAATTGTTTGAACACCGTATTTCTCATGTCATGTTCAGACAAAATCATATTTGAAAGTGCATGAGTAAGTTCCTTCTTTTCAACTAGTAATTCTAATTTCCGTACAACTTCAAATGGTGGTTCGCTTTTTAAATTCAAGGATCGTTTTAGCATTTCCCACTCCATTTTGTTTATGCTTAATTTCTTACTTAAGTTTGTTGAAGGTGCATCGAGATTGAATTTAGCTTTCAGAAAAGGTGAGTACATTGCTAAGTCACATACTTTAGACTCAACATTGGTTACCTCTACTTTATTAGTGGCTAGAAACTCCGTAAGCGTTATTTCCATCCCGGCGTTTTCTTTCAATTCTTCAAACACCTTAACCATTTCGTTCTTATTCAAGCCCTTATCTAGTAAAAGACTTTTCGTAACTTCAGTTACTTGTTTCTCCAAAGACTTAACAGGAGCTTTAGAATTCAAAAGTGCCTGTTCAAAATCTAGGACGTTTTTTTGCTTTACCTCTACACGATTTGATTTCCGGTATAGATCAACCGATTTTAAAATTTGATTTGATAGTCTCTTTTCTAAATCCTTGAGAGCATTATTTGTAGAGTCCTCGATTTTTTGTTCGTCTTTCAAATGAAACTTCGCTAATTTTTGAACGGCTTCAAGATAATTAGCCATTTCAGATTTAAACTGTGGTTGGTTTAGAATCCACTTCGAGAAGTTATTCAATTCTGCTTTAACCTCTTCAGGCATATATCCGTATGCAAGACGCCCTTTAGTAGGGATCATCTCTGCAAGTTGGTTAAACTCTGCATACACTGTCTTTAGTTGTTTAGGATCCAGCTTAATTTCATTTGGAATGTCGCTCTCTTTTCCGACAAGACTTAGAACACTCTTATCTAAAAGCTGTTTTGCAACTTCACCAATGTTGTCTCTGCTTATTGTTTTTAAAATATTTAGCTGTTGTCGTTCCTCTTTAGCAATATGCTTCAGAAAAATATTTCGTACATTTCTCATTTCTTTACGATCTAGTTTTCCTTCTTCTTTTTGAGGGTTTTTCTCCCACATCATTAGATGCACATGAGGATGTCCTAATTCTTCATGGTAAGCTGCTACCCATTTTCCATTGCTACTGTTGATGCCCATCTCCTTAAAGACTTGATCGGTTGTAGCACGCATGAATCTTTCCCAATCTCCTTTTTTTTCGAATCCAAGATTGGCTGCATCATCCCCCCGTAATGAAATTATGTACTGCCAAACAATCCCCTTATGCTTTGATAATTCGTTTTGAATAGTAGTAAGTGAAATAATCTCATCCTGGCTTTTTCCAAAAAGCCCATGTGATCCAGGTCTTTCAGATGCATATTTGACATGTCCTGCAGCCGTTTCAGGTGAAAACTCATCTAATACGCTTTTTGTATTATTCATGACTGTTCCTGGTCGAGTTGCAATGTACGTCGCATAATTACGATTCAACTTCTGATTCGTTGCTGTAGGAGTTTTAAAGCGCATCTTCACTATCAAAGGAGAATTCATTTAAGACCGCCTCCCATCACTGTCTCAAATGGTTTTTTTAGATCATCTACAGCTTTTACTCGAGCTTTGGTGTATGAGCTTAGAACATCAAATGTAGTAGCCTCGTCTAAATACTCGATTAGAAGATTTTGGGCTACCCCTGAGAAGATTGCTCCTTTAGACAATAATTTGGCTAGTCGTTCAATTTTAGGATCCAGTGCATTATCGAGAGCCTTCGTTAAATCTGCTACGATGGAGTCTTTTACTGACTCTTTCGTTTCGTTTTCAATGTATTGTAGACACGCTTTTTCAATCAGGTTTGATCGATTAATACCAAACTCTTCTGATAAGTTATCAATCTCTTCCACCACATTTTCAGGAAGATAAATGTGTACCCTTTTATTCACTGCATCACCTCCTTTCTTCATCTGTCACACTCCCAAACCGCCCTATCAAAACGTTCAAATGAATGACAGCACACGATTTTATAAATCGGTTCATCTTTAGCACACAATCTAGCACACGCTAGATTGGCTCAGTGACAGGCTTTGCCTGGCATCTGTACCAAGACGTGGCACACGTCTCTTATCCTGCCTATTTTTTTGGACCGAACTTAGTCCAAAAAAGTATCGTCACTTGGTTTCTAAGGGACGATTTGGTTTTGCGGTTTTAGTTTTTTCTGATGCTCTTTTCAAAACGATCTAATGCCAATTTTGCTACGTTTTCTTGTAAGTAAATCTGATCAAGATTAATCGATTCTCCACCTGTTCTTGCTGATGGCAACTCCCCGATTTCACGATCATTTGGTAAGGATACTCCAAATTTTTGAGCCCATCCTTCTATAGTCCAACGCTGATTACCCATAATTCCACGACCTAACTTTTAATAATTTTATTCGTTGAAACTAACTGGTGCTTCTAAACTCTTGTTAACAAAACTAATGAACACAATGATTGAGATCAAAAAGAAAATCCCGACAACTGTTGAACTCAAAATCGCTAGAACTCTTCCGAAAATGAGTTGGACCATCCAATATGTTCCTCTAACGAATAGATAACCGACTGTTAATGCAATCAGTACATAAGTTATCAAAGCAAATAAATACAAATTAAAAATCCACCACCTATAAAGTATAAAATTATATTATATATTAATTTTTGATGACTTTAGATGGATTTACATGGATAATCCATGACTTCTTTATCAGATTAAGGATAAATTAGGGTTTTGTAAAGCCCTAATATCTCATTTTTTTGAATTAATTTCCGATTTACCTACATTTTAAAATTTATAATTAAACTATAATTAAACTAAATATAAACTATAAATATCGGCTTAAAATAGATATTTATTAAGTTTTTTACACTAAAAAAGTAAATTCTAATAATTCTGTTATTGATTAATCACATTTAGATTTATTTATAGTTTTTAATTAAACTATTTAAAACTTTTTTATAAACTATTAAAAAACTATAAATAGGCTAAAAGTACTTATTTCATACATATTTTTATCTAGACTTTGTAAAGTTCAATCACAATAAAAATTGAATAACGTCAAATGATCTATCGTTTTGGACAAAAAAAAAACGCCTTTAGCGTTTTTTCATGATTTCTTTTGCTCTCTTTTTTTAATTTCTTCGATCTGTTTAAACATCGTCTCCAGCAAATTAGAATCGATTTTGTTTGCTACAGTATTCTTTTTATTTGTGAATCTTGATGCTGCGTAAATAACAACGCCCATGTAGTATTGATCTCCTTTCTTACGCTCCGTACTGCCTGTCAAATGAAAGACAGGAACATACGAATCCTGCGCTAAAAAGCGCACAGGATCGTTGTTATCGGCTTGAATAAGGCAGTAGCGGTAGATAGCGTCTGTCAGCATGAAATGCGCTACAGACGCTTCTATGAGCCCTAAAAAGTCTTTAAAGGCACTTTAAAACGTTCATTCCATACCTTTTAGCATAAAAGCGAGATTATTTAAATCCGTACTATTTTTCTTAGTTGAATTGTTTGGATCCTTTTCTGGTGCAGAATGTTTAATCCGTACCTCATTATTGCTAGCATTATTTTTAGGGCCGTCTTCATTCGAGACCGTATTAATAAAATCTGAAAGTACTTTTCGTTTGTTTTCGTTATGCTCAATCGCTTGCTCCAAAGGAACATCATCAGTAGCGACTTCTTGTTTTAGTGGCTTTGAGGAATTTTCTTGTTTTTCGTCGATACTTTTAGATGACGTTGGGCGATTTTCATTTGAACGATTTATTAAAGTCGGTGATGGATAAATCGGAACTTGATTATTCATATAGTGTACTGCTGTTGGATCCGGTAAATCATATGAATCCTTAAGCGTTTGGAGAGCTATTGTAATAAGCTCTCCAATTGCCTGATTTCGGTTAATATTACGCTTTTTCAAGTAATCATTAAATGCTTCTGTATAAGTCGCATCGTTACTAGGTGTGTACGTTAAACCTTCTCCTGGTGATAGACCAGGCTTATGATTTTTTGATCTTGCCATATCGATTCACTCCCCTAGTTAATTCACAGCACTTGCTAATTTTTGTTCAAAATAGTTAGCGATCAAGTAAGCACGACTCGTAATGAAAGGTGATTCCCAAATTATTGATGCATCCGGTAACTTGATATCTTCTTCATTTTTAAAGAATTCATAACCAAAGAGAACGCCACCACCAACTAAATAGAAGTGCTCTGCATTGACACCTTTAACACTCCAGTAAGAATCTACTTCTTTCATTACATCTGAAGCGTACGCTTCCATCACTTCTAATGTCTGCTTAGTAAAATCGATGTTACGTTTGCGTCCCCAAGATACTGTGAACTTAGGTGTTTTTCCTTCAACAGCTAGCTTTACACCTGGATAAATTACTTGTTTCATGAACTCTTCACGAGTACGGTATGGTTTCCCATCCTGATTGTTTGCTTTCAACGCCTCAATGATTGATTCAAATTCAGGTAGTTCAAGCACTTTCTCAAGTAACTGATCAACATATGTGTTAGTACCAAGGTTAACGTTTCTTGATGCCACTTTATTGAGTTGACTGTTTTCATATAGGGCTTCATCTAACGTACCAGCTCCAAGATCGGCAACAATATAATTCGCTTCAGGTGAAGTCAGGAGATTTTGATCTTTCGTAGCAACAAGCTCATTAGATTGAATATCGAATGATAGGGAAACACCACTAGTCGCGCCCTCAACCCGAAGCTTTCCACCTGTGATATTCAATACTACTGTCTTCCCTTTAGCAGGACCATCTAAAAACTGAATTTTATGTTTTCCTTTTAGATCTTCTAACGGTTTCTGACCCACTTTTTTATGTTCCTCAATAGGAAGCCCACCAGAATAGTTGATTTCAACTTCGATTTCATTCTCAGGACTTGCAATACTATCCTTTAAGGCTGCAACAGCTAATGACGTTAACGACACAATCTTATGAAGTGAGCTATTATGTTTGTCAGTATCAATTTGTGGTTGTTGCATGTCTGCTTTATCAATAGCATATTGGCCAACATAGAAGTAACTCTTTCTTTGATGCTGTTCCAACGAGTCTGTTTCAATATATACGTGCAACATTTCTTCTGGATTAATCTTATGGTTGCTTGCTTCAGTATGTAACTCGATCACACTTGGAGGAGCTGGAGCAATTACTGAAGGAATCGGAAAAGATACAATATCACCCGATTTCGAATCAATATAGCTAGTCTTAGTACTAGTGTTTCCAGTGTCCAATCCTGTAATTAGTGAGTATGTCATATAAATGACCCCTTTCGAATTTGGTTTAAAAATAAACTATCAATAGTTTTATTTAAACTATTCAATAGCCTTCATTCGCTTACAAGTAAATTATATCACTAATTCAGTTTAATTTAAACTAAAAATAATTTTAATTTTAGTTTAAATTAAAACTAAAATTAGATTTTAATTACATTAAAAAAAGAGTATTCTTGTTTCCGCAAGAATACTCTAACCAAATTCGAAAAAATTAAAGCGAAAAGAGCTTTAATTCCTCATGTATTCATTTTAACAAAAACAACTCGAAAACAATACCAATTCATACATTTAACTAATAGCGGTTTCACGTGAAACGTAACTTACACTTGCTTTAGTATTATTAATCTTCATAGATCGTTTAGATAACTTAATCGTAGTCTGTTCCATTTGATCTAAAGTCCTCTCTTGAATAGCTGCAGGACAGTACCCAAACTTCTTTATACAAACATTTTCAACCATCCACATTTTTCTTGTCCAAAACTCATAGGTTTCTCCCTGAGAATCAATCGACTCTTGAAACTCACGTATTTCTTTTGCTGTTAAGAGTTCAATATTCTCTTTTAAAAAGTCTTTTGCATTTTTTAAAAGGAGATATGAATCAGAACGGATTAGTCTCATTTCCTTTAAAATAGAGTAAATCATGCTTAATGTCATTCTATTTAATAGCTCATCAACAGTTAAATCTGCTAAATAATCTTCATCTCTTAAGATAATTCCTGTCGTAAAACCATTTATCTGAGGTCGAGAACCATCTTCGCCTACTTCACCATAAGGACTATTCGGACCAAGGTTAACCTTACAGAACGAACACTTATATATTTCACCCGAAAACCGTTCAACCTTCCCACCACAATAAATACAAGTCTTCATCTCCATGCCTCCCGTCTTTTAATATAAAGCTTTCCGAGGCAATGCCTCGGAAAGTCTCCTTATATCATTTTTTCAGAAACCAAAAGTTTTCGATCTTTCGCAATGCGATATACTAACCAGGTTTCATCGTAAGTCCATTCTTCTAATTCAGACCTCATGGTATTAACAACATTTTCAATAATTTCTTTAGCCGTTTTACACGTTAAGTAAAAGAGGCGTTCCGTTTTTGTTTTTGATTCCCCATATGAATCATAGAAATCACCGTATGTTTTTAGTTCAATCAACGGGCTTCCTAATTTAGATATATCGTTTAGCACATGATGATTCTTTACATTATGCATCTTCATATATTCATCGACAGTTAATTTACTCATTGGCTGACCATCTCCTTGTCTTTTGCAATAATAGGGCGGTGAGGATTTTACTCCTCACCGTCGTTGTTAGAACAATCCTTCAGATTTTAATGAAAGGAATCCTGTCTCATTATTTACAATCAAATGATCGAGCAATTTGATACCCATCAATTCCCCAACTTCAGCAAATCGTTTAGTTAACTGGATGTCTTCGTGACTAGGTCTTAAATCGGCGCTCGGATGGTTATGACAGATTACAAATGAAGCACAGTTATTAAGAATAAGAGGTTTGAAAACCTCTCTGGGCGTAACAATCGAAGAACTAAGCGATCCCATATGCGCTCTGTTAACCATATTGATTTTATTCTTAGTACTTAAACCGATTACTAGTAGAACTTCGCGATCTTCATCACCGATATAAAACGAAGCTAAATTTGCGACGTCGTTAGGGCTACTAATTGGAGTAGCAATTCGTCCTTTTCGAATCTTAGTTTCTTGAACAATTCTAACTACTTCTACGACTGACTCTAGCATCATAAATGACATTCCTCTTTTCGTTTTTTATGTCTTCGAATTTGGTAAAACTCTTAGTGTTACAAGCTTTCCCTCCCTCACCTCCTATATCTATTATAACACCAAAAGTATAATTTTACACTATTTTTAAACTAAAATTAGTCATTTATTTCACTTTCTTCGATAAAGAAAAACGTTCCATCTAACTTTGCTTCAGCAATTAGATTAAGCATATTTTCAATCTTGTCTAAAAAATCTTCTTCGTTTTCAGATATTTCTTGAGTACACCATAAGTACTGTTTTAGTGAGTCATAATCTGCTTTCAAACAATAATTGATGAATCCTAAGACTGTAATCTCTTGAATTGGTTTCATTGGTTTACCTCTTTTCGTTTTTGATGTTTTCGAACTTGGTTTTTCCGTCTTTGTCTCCTCGGGGCGCTCAAAAGGCCTCACTAGGCTTATTTTTGCCGGTTTGGCACCGTATGCGGACACTCGCTGCCTACGACGTGTCAAGGGAGCTCTTGAGGAAACTTTTATTCTCCGATCTTCAGAGAATAATACAAAGTTTTCGTCCCTTGATGAGGAGTCCAGGTCTAGGGGCTGGAGGATCCCGAGAAGCGAAGC
>NZ_LUCU01000058.1:0-54556 GCF_001644945.1 Exiguobacterium sp. KKBO11 | reverse complement strand
CGTTCCCATGCCGAACACGGAAGTTAAGCACTTGAACGCCGAAAGTAGTTGGGGGCTTCCCCCTGTGAGGATAGGACGTTGCCAGGCACTTGACCGATCTGCAGATTGCAGGTCGGTCTTTTTGTGTTTTCTAAAAAGCCTTATCAGTTGCATTTCTTTTTTTAGATGATTACTATTAAATCAAACAATAGTCAAAGATGGTCAGAGAGGTGGTGCCAATGCAAAACATCACAGATATCATCGAAGCCTATTTAAAGCAAATTTTACACGACGAAAAGACGATTGAAATCAAACGTCAAGAAATTGCACAACGTTTTGACTGTGTTCCATCACAAATCAACTACGTCATCAATACTCGTTTTACGGTCGAAAAGGGTTATTTTGTTGAAAGTAAACGGGGTGGCGGTGGATACATTCGGATTCAAAAAATCGTTGTGCTCGATAGTCACGATCTATTAGACGAAGTCAGTTCATGGATTGGTGATCATTTGACGGAACAAGCTGCAGAAGATTATTTGATTCGTTTGATGAACGAACAATTATTGACGCGGCGGGAAGCTATTTTGATTCAATCGCTGTTGCAAAAAGAGAGTTTGCCAATGGCGGTCGAAGATCAACACCGGATGCGTGCCCACTTGATGCGGACGCTTCTTCAAACCATGAAGCGACTCTAGTCGTCGGACATTGGAGGAATGCATGATGCGTTGTCAACGATGTGGCGAACGAGAAGCAATCGTCCGTGTCAAACTTCCACAAGAATCGGAAACCGATGAGAAGTTCTTATGCTCGGTTTGTGTGCGGGAGTTAGCACGTGAATATCAAGGGACGGCGTGTCCGTCTTGTGGTATGACCCGTCAACAATTGCTTCATCTTCGTAAAGTCGGTTGCCCGACTTGTTATTCATTTTTTAAAGACGAAGTCGACGGCATGGTTCGTCAGTTCCAACACGGTCATACGCAACATTATGGCTCACGGCCTGATGAGGAATCCGTTGAAAAACGATTGAACCAGCAGCTCAGTCGATTGAAAGAACAACTTAACCGCAAAATCTTAGCAGAAGATTATGAAGAAGCAGACATCATAAAACAACAGATTGAGAGTGTCGAGGAGGATTTGCGTCATGTTTGAAGAGTTGCTCCAACACCCTTTAAGCGAATCGATGAATCAATCTTCTCCCTTTGACGACATCGTCGTTTCGACACGGATCCGGTTGGCGCGTAATACGACACGTTATCCGTTCTCAACGATGTTGTCAGAAACACAAGCGAATGCGCTCATTGAAGAGACAGAACGCCAACTAAACGGGATGAAAGGGTTCCGGTTTGGTCGCGTCGATCAAGCAGATGTCCTGACGCGAACCGCTTTAGTAGAAAAGCATCTGATCAGTCCAGCGTTAGCAAGTCATCCACGGACAGGACTCTTCATTAGTGAGGATGAGCAGATCAGTGTCATGGTAAACGAAGAGGATCATTTCCGAATTCAGACGTTATTACCGGGACTTCAACTTGAAGAAGCGTTTCGGATCGCAAAACAAGTCGATCGTTTGATCAGTGAACGATTTAAAATTGCTTTTGATGATACGCTTGGTTATTTAACGACATGTCCGAGTAACGTCGGAACAGGTCTTCGTGCTTCCGTGATGTTGCACTTACCGGGACTGGTCCTGACGAATCAGATTCAAGGCTATATCAAACACTTACGACAGCTCGGATTCGCGATTCGTGGGCGTTACGGCGAGGGAAGCGATGCCTCTGGTCGCATGTTCCAACTTTCGAACCAACGGACGCTTGGGGCAAGTGAGGATATGCTGATTACGGACTATCAATTTGCCGTCGAAGCATTAATTGAAGCAGAACAGGCAGCACGAAAAGGATTATTGGAGATGTATCAAGAAGAACTAGAGGACAGACTATATCGTTCCTACGGTATCCTGACATCAGCTCGACTGATTACAGCGCGGGAAGCAACGGAACGACTATCGGATGTTCGCTTAGCAGACAGTCTGGGACTAGAGGTCAATCTTCCTCCAAATCTTTTTCATCAACTGCTCGTTTCATTACAAACAGGTTTTCTACAAAAGCATTTCGGGAAACAATTAACATCTAGAGAACGGGACATCGAACGGGCGAAACGAATCCGGACGATGTTAACCGAACAGACAAACAGGGATCACACACAAGGAGGTTTTGCATAATGATGTTTGGACGATTCACAGAACGTGCACAACGTGTATTGGCACTTGCTCAAGAAGAGGCAGTACGGTTGGGGCACCACAATATCGGAACAGAACACATTTTACTCGGACTTGTACGTGAAGGAGACGGAATCGCTGCGAAAGCCTTAACAGCACTCGGTCTCAGTTCAGATAAAATTCAGATGGAAGTCGAAGCATTAATCGGTCGCGGACAAGATGGTGCAACGACGATTCACTATACACCACGTGCGAAAAAAGTCATTGAGTTATCAATGGATGAGGCACGTAAACTAGGTCACTCTTACGTTGGAACAGAACACCTCTTGCTCGGATTGATTCGAGAAGGAGAGGGCGTTGCTGCTCGTGTCTTGAACAACTTGGGTATCAGTCTTTCAAAAGCCCGTCAGCAAGTACTCCAGTTGCTCGGGAACAGCGAAACGACAGCAAACGCGTCGCAAGCAGGTTCAGGTGTCGCAACACCAACACTTGATGGTCTTGCTCGTGATTTGACACAACAAGCGCGCGAAACACGTCTTGATCCAGTTATCGGTCGTGCGAAAGAAATTCAACGCGTCATCGAAGTCTTGAGCCGCCGGACGAAGAATAACCCGGTCTTGATCGGGGAACCAGGGGTCGGTAAAACGGCTGTCGTCGAAGGTCTCGCTCAACAAATCATCAACAATGAAGTACCGGAGACGTTACGCAATAAACGCGTCATGGTACTCGATATGGGGACACTCGTCGCCGGTACAAAATACCGTGGTGAATTCGAGGATCGTTTGAAAAAGGTCATGGATGAGATTCGTCAAGCGGGGAACATCATTCTCTTCATTGATGAGTTGCATACATTGATCGGAGCGGGTGGAGCAGAAGGTGCGATCGATGCATCGAACATCCTTAAACCATCGCTCGCACGAGGCGAACTCCAGTGTATCGGAGCAACGACTCTTGATGAGTACCGAAAATACATCGAGAAAGATGCGGCACTCGAACGTCGTTTCCAACCGATCCAAGTCGCAGAGCCAACAACGGATGAAGCAACACAAATCCTATTTGGTCTTCGCGATCGTTATGAAGCACACCACCGTGTGACGATCACAGACGAAGCGATTCAAGAAGCCGTCACATTGTCAGATCGATACATTTCGGATCGTTTCCTTCCGGATAAAGCGATCGATTTGATTGATGAAGCGGCATCGAAAGTTCGGTTGCGTTCATACACAGCACCACCGAACTTAAAAGAAGTCGAAGCGAAACTTGAAGGCATCCGCAAGGACAAGGACGAAGCTGTCCAAAGCCAAGAGTTCGAAAAAGCAGCAAGCCTCCGTGATACGGAACAAAAATTACGCGATGAGCTTGAGCGTTTGAAAGAGGAATGGCAGAATAAACAAGGCAACGAAAAACTTGAAGTCACAAAAGATGACATCGCACAAGTCGTTGCCAACTGGACAGGTGTACCGGTCACGAAGATCGCGGAAGAAGAGACGGATCGTCTCCTTCGCCTCGAAGAAATCCTTCACGATCGTGTCATCGGTCAAAATGAAGCCGTTAAATCAATTTCAAAAGCCATCCGTCGCGCACGTGCCGGACTCAAAGATCCAAAACGTCCGATTGGTTCGTTCATCTTCCTCGGTCCTACTGGGGTTGGTAAGACAGAACTCGCCCGTGCGGTTGCCGAAGCGATGTTCGGAGATGAGGATGCGATCATCCGGATCGACATGTCAGAGTACATGGAGAAACATGCAACGAGCCGTCTCGTCGGATCACCTCCAGGATATGTCGGTTACGAAGAAGGCGGTCAATTAACGGAAAAAGTTCGCCGGAAACCATACTCAGTCATCTTACTTGATGAAATCGAGAAGGCGCACCCGGAAGTCTTCAACATTCTCTTGCAAGTACTTGATGATGGACGCTTAACAGACTCGAAAGGTCGGACGGTTGATTTCCGTAACACGATCATCGTCATGACATCGAACGTCGGTGCAAGTGCCCTTAAACGTAATAAATATGTCGGATTCGCTGTTTCTGAAGATACGGATCGCGAATACAAAGACATGAAAGATAAAGTCATGGAAGAACTCAAACGGGCGTTCCGTCCAGAGTTCTTGAACCGGATTGATGAAACGATCGTCTTCCACTCACTCGAGAAACAACACATCGAAGAGATCGTGAAGTTGATGGCGAAAACCCTTGAAAAACGTTTGGCTGAACAGGAAATTCATTTCGAATTGACACCAGCTGCCCTCTCGAAGATTGCCGATATCGGATACGATCCAGAGTACGGCGCACGTCCAATCCGTCGTGCCCTTCAACGGGAAGCGGAAGACCGGTTGTCAGAAGCATTGCTCGCAGGCGATATCCAAAAAGGAGAACGTGTTGCGCTTGATGTCGAAGAGAACGAATTCATCGTTCGCCGGAATCACGTGAGTTCTGCCGCAACGGAATAAGCACTGAGCACAGGGCCAGCTTTCGCACTTTCTGAGCGAAGCTGGTTCTTTTTTTGAAATAGAAAGGATGAATCGATTGGCTAAGTTAAAAACAAAATTCGTTTGTCAAAGCTGTGGGACCGAATCTCCGAAATGGATGGGACGTTGTTCAGGATGCGGGGAATGGAACACGATGGTCGAAGAAGTCGTCGAAGAAAAAAAAGGACGGCGCGGTGCCGCTTTCGTTCATACGACGACAAAACAATTGAAGCCAGAGCGCCTCGCGAACATCGTCTCGCAAGAAGAGAGTCGCGTCTTTACCGGAAGTGGTGAATTCGACCGTGTCCTCGGAGGCGGTATCGTTCCAGGTTCGATGGTGCTTGTTGGAGGAGATCCGGGGATCGGGAAGTCGACGATCTTACTTCAGACGAGTGCACGTCTTGCCCAACGCGGCGAAAAAGTGCTCTACATCTCAGGAGAAGAATCGCTCAAACAAACTAAATTGCGCGCAGAACGGCTTGGCTTACCGACTCAGGATTTGTTCGTCCTTAGTGAGACGGATATGAACATGATTGAACGTGTCGTCGATGAAGAACAGCCACGTTTTTTAATCATTGACTCGATTCAAACCGTCTACATTGATGAAATCCAGTCTGCACCCGGGAGTGTGACACAGGTACGTGAATGTACGGCGATGCTGATGAAAATTGCGAAGAGTCGCGGTATTGCGATCTTCATCGTCGGTCACGTCACGAAACAGGGTTCGATTGCTGGACCACGTTTACTGGAGCACATGGTGGATGCTGTCTTGTATTTCGAAGGCGAACGTCATCATACGTTCCGGATTCTGCGTGCCGTCAAAAACCGATTTGGTTCAACGAATGAGATCGGAATTTTTGAGATGCGGGAGTCTGGTCTTGAAGAGGTCTTGAATCCATCAGAAATTTTCCTCGAGGAGCGGACATCCGGTGTATCCGGTTCGACGATCGTCGCTTCCATGGAAGGTACACGGACGGTCCTTGTCGAACTGCAAGCACTGATTTCACCGACGTCATTCGGAAATCCAAGACGGATGGCGACCGGAATCGATCAAAACAAGGTAGCCTTATTGATGGCTGTGCTTGAGAAACGGTCGGGTCTTCTCCTTCAGACACAAGATGCGTACCTCAAGGCAGCCGGTGGTGTGAAGCTGGATGAACCGGCGATTGACTTGGCGGTTTGTGTGGCAATTGCTTCTAGTTTCCGTGACAAGCCGACGCGTCCGACGGATGTCGTGATTGGTGAAGTCGGATTGACAGGTGAGGTTCGCCGTGTATCGCGGATTGAACAACGTGTAGCAGAAGCAGCTAAACTCGGTTTCACGCGGGCGATCATTCCGAAAAACAACTTGGGTGGTTGGACGTATCCGGACGGAATTACGGTCGTCGGTGTCGAGAGTGTGGACGAAGCATTACGTGAAACGATTCCGTTTTAAGCTGGAATGACGCAAAAAATGGGGGAACTGTAATGGATATGTAAACAGTTTCCCCTCCTTCCGGCGTAGGTAGTTCAAATCAGTACATGTTACAATGAACTTAAAATAAGCAAAGGAGGTGAGAAGATTGAAAATCGTCATTCGGGTATTTTTTGCATTACTCGGACTTGCCCTCGGGATTTTGTTGCTTCCTCAGTTCTTCCAATTAATTGAAACGGCAACGAATACGACATTCCCTGCATGGTTGATGAGCGAATACGTAACTGGAACGATTGGTGCACTCATATTCTTATTAATTGGATTATTCATTACGGATTCGGTAATTCGACTTCTCCGATTTTTAGAAGAACGACTCGTCAAAGCCCCAGTAGCAGATCTCTTTTTTGGAACATTTGGTTTGTTGATTGGGTTGGTACTGGCCTTTCTCGTCAGTACATTGATTGATTTAGTAGGTATTCCTGTCCTCAGTAACGTCTTAACAATCTTCGTGACCGCGTTATTCGGATATCTTGGCTTTACGGTCGGATATCGTAAACGTCATGAATTGACGAAAATCTTCTTACGTAGCAACCAAAGTGAGAAAAAGGCGACGCCAGAAGTCGTTGTCCCAGTTAAATCAAACAGCAAGGTACTTGATACGAGCGTCATCATCGACGGACGAATTACGGATATCACAAAAACCGGCTTCGTCGAAGGAAAACTGATCGTCCCGCAATTCGTCATCGGTGAGTTGCAATACATTGCCGATTCTTCGGATACGTTGAAACGAAACCGTGGACGTCGTGGACTCGATGTCTTAAAAGAGTTACAAGAGATTCCTGGAGTCGAAGTCGAAATTTATGATGGCGATTTCGAGGATGTACCGGAAGTCGATATTAAACTGATCAAACTCGCGGAACTCGTCAAAGGGATCGTCGTCACGAACGACTATAACTTGAACAAAGTCTGTGAAGTCCGACATGTTCCTGTTCTTAACATCAATGATCTGGCGAATGCCGTCAAACAAGTCGTCATTCCAGGAGAAGAGATGACCGTCCTTGTCATCAAGGAAGGAAAAGAACAAAAACAGGGCATCGCCTATCTCGAAGATGGGACGATGGTCGTTGTTGAAGGAGGCAAACACCTCATTTCGAAAACGATTGGCGTTGTCGTCACGAGTGTCTTGCAGACGTCAGCTGGACGAATGATTTTTGCGAAACCACAAGAAAAATGAGACACTATGCCTAGAGAGACATCGAGAGGCATTCGGATAGACCCCGCAACGGATTCGATTTCATGATCGAGTCCGTTTTCGGTGTGATGGAATGGATCACGATGATCAGTGAGAGAGAAAAGAGGGAATGGGATGTCTACAGCCACATATCGCGTCGTCATCCCCGCTGCCGGTGCCGGTAAGCGGATGGGCGCAGATCGTAATAAATTGATGCTTGAACTAAGAGACCGTCCAATCATCGCTTGGACACTGGATGTCTTCGAGGCAGATCCGGCATGTACGGAAATCGTCCTTGCGATCAATCCACTAGAACAAGAATGGTTTACAAGTATTATCGCGTCTTATAAGACATCGATTAGACTTGTCGCGGGTGGTGCCGAACGTCAGGAAAGTGTGCTCCGTGGTCTTGAGGCGTTAGAAGGCGAAGGGATCGTTCTGATCCATGATGGTGCCCGACCGTTCATTTCACAAGCAGCGATTCATGCGGTCGTCCAAGCGGCAGTCCTAGATCAGGCGGCGATTCTTGCCGTACCGATCAAAGACACGGTCAAACGGGTTGAAGCGAACCATATCAGCGAGACCGTCCCGCGGGAACACCTGATGGCAGCGCAGACACCACAAGCGTTTGATCTTACGACGATTCGCACGGTTCACGAAAAAGCGGCAACGAAATACCTAGGAACCGATGATGCAAGTTTGATAGAATGGGACGGAGGAAAAGTAACGATCGTCCACGGTCACTACGAAAATATCAAGATGACGACACCGGACGATTTGTGGTTCGGTGAAGCGATTCTAATGAAACGAGGGAAATGACGATGATTCGAATTGGACAAGGTTTTGATGTACATGCCTTTGCAGAGGATCGGAAATTGATTTTAGGCGGCATCGAGATTCCGCACACGAAAGGATTGCTCGGTCACTCGGATGCAGACGTCTTGTTACATACGATTGCCGACGCGGCACTTGGTGCAATCGCAGCAGGGGATATCGGAAAACATTTTCCGGACACGGATCCGGAATTCAAGGATGCCGATTCAGCAAAATTGCTGCAGCATGTCTACGCGCTCGTTAAACAACAAGGGTATGAGCTTGGCAACCTAGATGCGACAGTCATCGCACAGGCACCAAAGCTTCGTCCGTACATCGACACGATGCGTGCGCGAATCGCGGAATTACTCGAAGCGGACATTGAACAGATCAATGTCAAGGCAACGACGACGGAATGGTTAGGTTTTACGGGACGAGAAGAGGGAATCGCTTGTCAAGCAGTGATTCTACTGAAACGAATCGAAGAATAAGGTATACTAGATAAGCGAATTTTAGTCGAAGGAGTGATTGGCAATGGCAGAAGTACGAGTACGTTATGCCCCAAGTCCAACAGGACACTTGCATATCGGGAATGCCCGGACTGCATTATTTAACTATCTCTTTGCGCGCCACTTAGGCGGTAAGATGGTATTACGAATCGAGGATACGGACCAAAAGCGGAACATCGCAGGTGGTGTCGAGAGTCAAATGAAGAACCTCGAGTGGCTCGGTGTCGATTGGGACGAAGGTCCAGGTCGCGGTGGCGAGTACGGTCCTTATTCACAAATGGAGCGTCTCGATATCTATCAAAAGTACACGGATGAGTTACTTGAAAAAGGACTTGCTTACCGTTGCTACATGACATCGGAAGAGCTCGAAGCAGAACGCGAAGCACAAATCGCACGCGGAGAAGCACCACGTTATTCAGGAGCGCACCGTAACCTGACAGCAGAACAAGAAGAAGCGTTCCGCGCAGAAGGTCGCACGCCGTCGATTCGAATTCGTGTACCGGAAGATGTCACGTATACATGGAATGATATCGTCAAAGATGACGTCTCGTTCGAATCAAAAGACTTCGGTGACTGGGTCATCGTCAAAAAAGATGGCATTCCGACGTACAACTTTGCCGTCGTCATCGACGATCATTTAATGGCGATCAGCCATGTTCTTCGTGGGGATGATCATATTTCGAACACACCGAAACAAATGATGATCTACGATGCGTTCGGTTGGGAATACCCGACGTTCGGTCACATGACATTGATCGTCAACGAATCACACAAGAAACTCTCGAAACGTGATCACTCGATCATTCAGTACATCGAGCAGTATAAAGAACTCGGTTATCTCCCGGAAGCATTGCTCAACTTCATCACGCTTCTCGGTTGGTCACCAGTTGGCGAACAAGAAATCTTCACGAAAGAAGAGTTCATCGAAATCTTTGACGCGGATCGTCTCTCGAAGAGTCCAGCTGTCTTTGACCAAAACAAACTAGCTTGGATCAACAGCCAGTACATGAAACATCAATCGTTCGAAGAAGTATTCGAAGCCAGTCTTCCGTTCTTACAAGAAGCAGGTCGCGTCGAAGCGTCACCTTCAGAAGAAGAGCTCGCTTGGGCACGTGATCTCGTCGCGTTATACCGCGAACAGATGACACATGGCGCGGAAATCGTCAAGCTTTCAGAGATGTTCTTTGAGGACGAAGTGGTGTATGATGAAGAGGCAAACACTGTCTTGAGTGGCGAGACGGTTCCGACTGTACTTGCAGAATTCGCGAACCAGTTACGCGCTCTCGAAGAGTGGACACCAGAAGCGATTAAAGCATCGATCAAAGCGACGCAAAAAGCGACTGGTCAAAAAGGTAAAAACTTGTTCATGCCAATTCGTGTCGCGACGACAGGACAGACGCATGGTCCAGAACTCCCGAACACGATTCAATTACTAGGAAAAGACCGTGTGCTTGCACGGCTTGAAGCAGAATAACGAAAGCGTAGACGAGGAAAGTAACGATGCGTCTTCTTCTCCAGAGACAAGCTCGAATGGTGCGAGGGCTTGAAGAAGCGAATCATGAAATGCCCCTCTGAGTGCTGCCCGAAATCCGTGAGAGTAGGCGCAGACGTATCTCCGGCGTTAACGGACGTCGAGAGGGACGAGTCAATCGTCCAAACAGAGTGGGACCGCGCTTCGTTAGCGTCTCTGTGCAGCAATGCATAGAGGCGCTTTTTCTTATGGAGAGGAGAACGTATATGACACGGATACGAGAAGATATCCGCAATGTGTTTGAGCAAGATCCAGCTGCCCGCAGCACGTTAGAAGTCATTTTGACATACCCGGGCTTACATGCGATTTGGATGCATCGTCTGGCCCATCGACTCTGGAACGCAAAGTTCCGCTTACTCGGTCGATTAATTTCGCAGTTCAGTCGCTTTTTGACAGGCATCGAGATTCATCCAGGAGCGACGATCGGACGCCGATTCTTTATTGACCACGGGATGGGTGTCGTCATTGGTGAGACGACGATCATTGGTGATGACGTCACGTTGTTTCAAGGCGTGACACTCGGCGGAACGGGGAAAGAAACAGGAAAGCGTCATCCGACGATTGAAGACGGCGTACTTGTCTCTGCCGGTGCCCGTGTCCTTGGTGATATCACGATTGGGGCATACTCAAAAATCGGTGCTAGTTCTGTCGTCTTAAAACACGTTCCTCCCAATGCGACTGTCGTCGGCATTCCGGGACGTGTCGTCATTCAAGACGGCATGAAGGTCGAAGCACCACTTGATCATCGTTTCCCGGATCCGGTCAGCGAATGCCAAGAGCGGATTGAAATGGAACTAGAAGTATTAAAACAAGAAATTGAACGGATTAAAGGAGGGCGACGTCATGATTCAACTGTACAACAGCATGACCGGAAAAAAGGAACCATTTAAACCATTAGAAGAAGGAAAGGTCAAGATGTATGTCTGTGGCCCGACGGTTTACAACTACATTCATATCGGGAACGCGCGTCCAGCAATCGTTTTCGATACGGTCCGTCGCTACTTCACATACCGCGGATACGAAGTTAAATATGTCTCGAACTTCACGGACGTCGATGATAAGATCATCCGGACAGCAAACGAACTCGGAGAAGACTATCATGCGTTGACGAAACGTTTCATCGAGGCGTATCACGCGGATACGGGCGCCTTGAATGTCCAAAAAGCGGATATCCATCCACTCGTCACGGAAACGATGGACGATATCATCGCCTTCATCGAAGTCCTCGTCGAAAAAGGCAATGCCTACGCATCGAGCGGGGATGTCTACTTCCGGACGCGTAGTTTCAAGGATTATGGTCAATTGAGCCAACAGTCGATCGATGAATTGCGTGCAGGCGCACGAATTGAAGTCGGAGAGAAAAAAGAAGATCCGCTTGATTTCGTGCTCTGGAAAGCAGCAAAACCAGGTGAGCCGGCATGGACGAGTCCATGGGGCGAAGGACGACCAGGCTGGCACATCGAGTGCTCGGCGATGGCGAAGAAATACCTCGGGGAGACGATTGATATCCATGCTGGTGGACAAGACTTGAAGTTCCCGCACCATGAGAATGAGATCGCCCAGTCGGAAGCATGCAACTCACAGAAATTCGCGAACTACTGGATGCATAACGGGTTCTTGAACATCGAAAACGAGAAGATGTCGAAGTCGCTCGGTAACTTCTTGACGGTCCATGAAGCGATCCAAGCGGTTGATCCGATGGTGTTACGTTTCTTCATGTTATCGGTTCAGTATCGTCACCCGATCAACTACAGTCGTGAACTGATCGATCAAGCAGCGAATGGTCTCGCACGGATTCGGGAATCGGTCGCAAACATCGAACACCGCCTTGAAATGACGGCCGATCTCGGAACAGGTGACGAGAAGTGGTTGAATCGTCTAGCGGCGATCAAGGAACATTTCATCACATCGATGGATGATGATTTCAATACAGCGAACGCTGTGACGGATTTATTCGATCTCTCGAAAGAAGCCAACTTGTACCTTGGAGAAGCACATGTGTCGAAACAGGTGCTCGAACAGTTCCTCGCACTCTTCTCGGAATTATCAGATGTCCTCGGTGTCACGTTGACAGTCGACAAAGGCTTACTCGATGAAGAAGTCGAACAGTTGATCGAAGAGCGGAACACAGCCCGTCAAAATCGTGACTTCGCACGAGCGGACGCAATCCGCGATCAGCTACGTGATCAAGGGATCTTGCTGGAAGACACAGCGCAAGGGATGCGGTGGAAGCGCGGATGAAGAATTACAAACAACTGAATGCACTCGCGTTAGCGTACATGGGCGATGTCGTCTATGAGATTCGTGTGCGGGAGCGATTGCTCGAACAAGGTTATGTGAAGCCGGGCGAGTTGCATAAAGCAGCTGTCCGGTACGTTCGGGCTCAAGCACAAGCGACGGTCGTGACGCACTGGTTGAACACGGATGCGCTGACGGAAGAAGAAGCAGCGGTCGTTCGGCGCGGAAAGAACGCGAAATCCGGTTCTGTTCCGAAGAGCACGGACGTCCACACGTATCGCTACGCGACAGCATTTGAAGCATTGCTCGGTTATATTTATCTTTCAGAAGGAGGGGATCGCCTTGAAGAACTCATCGGACAAGCGTTCGAACTACTCGAAGCCGAAAAAACAGACGAATCCTAAGGCTACCGGTGCGAAGCCGAAAACGAAGGCACAGCGCCCAGCACAAGAGAAACGAAAAGCCGCTCCAGTCAAGGAACAGCCCGTCGTGATCGAACCGCTCGAAGAAGGACAAGATTTCTTGTCAGGTCGTAATCCGGTCCTAGAGGCATTGCGGAGTGGACGAGAGATGAACAAGCTGTTCTTGCAGGAAGGACAACAAAAAGGACCGCTCGCCGTCATCCATGCGATGGCGCAGGAAGCGGGCATTCAAATCCAGCTCGTCCCGCGTTCGCGGTTAACCGGTTTAGCTGGAACGGAAAATCACCAAGGTGTCGTCGCAGCGGTTGCTGCGTATGAATACGCCGAGATGGAAGACATCTTCGAGCTTGCACGTCAAAAGGATGAAACACCGCTCTTGATCATGCTTGATGAGCTCGAGGATCCACATAACCTCGGATCAATCTTGCGGACAGCAGATGCTGTCGGAGCACACGGAATCATCATTCCGAAGCGTCGCTCAGTCGGGTTGACGCAAGTCGTCGCCAAGGCATCAACGGGCGCGATCGAACATATCCCGGTCGTTCGTGTGACGAACCTCGCTCGGACGATGGAGGATCTAAAGAAACAAGGTATCTGGTTCGTCGGAACGGATGCACGTGAAAGTGACGACTACCGGACACTCGATGGTACGATGCCGCTCGGAATCGTCATTGGAAGTGAAGGAAAAGGAATGAGCCGGCTCGTCCGTGAGAAATGTGACTTCCTCGTCCACCTCCCGATGGCAGGACATGTCACGTCGCTCAACGCATCGGTCGCGGCTTCGCTATTATTATATGAAGTCTACCGGACTAGAAAGCCGTATGCGCGATGAAATATGATCGCCTCATCGTAGATGGCTACAATATCATTGGCGCATGGCCAGAATTTCGGACGTTGCGGGAGCAAGACTTTGAATTAGCACGGGAACGGTTGATTCATGCGATGGCGGAGTACCAAGCCGTCACAGGGATCAGCGTTACGATCGTCTTTGATGCCTATCTGCAACCAGGGCGTGAGTCTCGGATGCTAAAAAGCGGAATCGATATCGTCTATACACGAGAAAACGAGACGGCGGACGAGTGGATTGAGAAAACCGCCGCTGACTGGCTGCAGGATATCCGGGTCAAGCTGACGGTAGCGACGAACGACTACACGGAGCAATGGGTCATCTTCACGCTTGGAGCACTCCGTATATCGGCGCAGGAACTAAGGCGTGAGTGGAAAGCAGCAGTTGCCGTCATCAAGCAACAAACGACGTCTGCGAAGACGACGGCTCAACCGCGCTCGAAGATTGATTTACCGGAAGATGTCGTCGCGCGCCTCGAAGCGATTCGTCGACGAAAGAATTCAGATACATGATATGAACCATTCGTATGAGCAATCCGCCGTTCTCCTTCATTCGAGAGCGGTGGATTTTTTTGTAGAAAAGATACATTTTGGATACAACAAAAGAGGTCATGCCAATTTTCATTGTCGTGCGACAGGTAATTATTGTATAATTAAAAACAATTGAACTATTCGTCAATGATGCTTGGAGGGATACAGGATGAGTTTGGTTTCGTTCGACCAGTTTGAGTGCATGACCGATGAAGCGCTTGTAGAACAAGCGAAAGAGTTCGATAACAGCGATGCGCTCGAATTTTTGATCGAGCGGTATCGAAATTTCGTACGTGCCAAAGCCCGTTCTTACTTTTTGATTGGGGCAGACCGCGAAGACATCATTCAAGAAGGAATGATCGGTCTCTATAAGGCGGTACGGGATTACCGAACGGATAAGCTCGCCTCGTTTAAAGGATTTGCCGAATTATGCATCACGCGACAGATGATCACTGCGATCAAGACGGCGACACGTCAGAAACATATCCCGTTGAACTCGTACATCTCGCTCGATAAACCGATCTATGACGATGAATCGGAGCGGACGTTACTTGATATCATCACGTCGACAGCACCTTCTGATCCACAAATCTTGATCATCAACCGGGAAGAATACGCAGACATCGAATCGAAGATGGATGAGATTCTGAGCGACCTCGAACGGAAGGTCCTCGCGCTCTATCTCGACGGACGGACGTATCAGGAAATCTCTGACGACCTCGATCGTCACGTCAAATCGATCGACAATGCCTTGCAACGTGTCAAGCGCAAGCTTGAGCGATATCTTGAAGCACGAAAGATGACGGTCTAACAGAGAGGTAGATTGACCGTAATCCCTTCCTATGCTACTGTATAACTAGCGCCTTACTAGCGAGACGCCGCTCATAGGCGTTTTTTTTTACGCTCTTTTTCGGAAGGAAAGTACCTTAACAGAAGAGAAGAGTGGCAAAGAAGGAGGACTTTGAGATGGCGAAGAAAGTAGGCCTTGCTTGTGATAATTGCGGTGCCCGCGACTATACGACGATGAAAAAAGAGGACGTCACTGTCCGCTTGGAATTGAAGAAATTCTGCCGTCGTTGTAACGCGCATACGATTCATAAAGAAGCGAAATAAGGCTTCATCTGTCCCGATTTATTACATCCTGGAGGGAAAGTACGATGAAATTTTTGCGTGACGTATGGAATGAATTGAAAAAGACGAGCTGGCCAAAACGGAAAGAGCTGACGAAATACACATTGACGGTCATCGGTATGGTGATCTTCATGGGTGTCTTCATCTTCGGCGTCGATTCAGGGCTTAGCGCATTGATGAGCTGGTTGATTAAGTAAAAAGAAGAGGTGGCCTACCATGGAGAAACAATGGTTTGTCGTCCAAACGTATTCCGGATTCGAAAACAACGTCAAGGCGAACCTTGAACGTCGGATTGAATCCATGAACATGGACGAAAAAATCTTCCGTGTACTCGTTCCGATTGAAACGGTACAAGAAGAAGTAACGAACAAAAAGGGAGAAACGAAAATCAAGGAACGTGAAGTCAAGATCTTCCCGGGGTATGTCCTCGTCGAGATGGTCATGACGGATGATTCTTGGTATGTCGTCCGGAATACTCCGAACGTCACGGGCTTCCTCGGATCAGTCGGCGGCGGTTCAAAACCGACACCGCTCCTTCCGGAAGAAGCAGAAAACATCCTTGGATCAATGGGTCTCGTCGATCTGAAGAGCCGTTACGACTTCTCACTCGGACAAATCGTCCGAATCAAAGAAGGAGCTTTCGAAAATCTCGAAGGTACGATCGAGGAGCTTGATACAGATGCTGAGAAAATGAAAGTCTCTGTTGATATGTTCGGTCGCGAAACGAAGGTCGAGCTTGATTTCGCACAGGTCGATAAAATCGATTAAGTTTCCTATTGCGAATGTTTTGTTTTAATGATACAATTTTTCGTGTTTGATGTTGTGCTTATTTCGATAAATAACTCGTCGAATAGAATGAGTGGGAGGACGCGCAACGTCCAATTAAACCACATTAAAGAATTAAGGAGGTGTGTCTCGTGGCGAAGAAGGTTATGAAACTCGTAAAACTTCAAATTCCTGCGGGCAAAGCAAACCCAGCTCCACCAGTTGGACCGGCACTCGGTCAAGCAGGTGTGAACATCATGGGCTTCTGTAAAGAGTTCAACGCTCGTACACAAGACCAAGCCGGCTTGATTATCCCTGTAGTCATCACGGTTTTTGAAGATCGTTCATTCACATTCATCACTAAAACTCCTCCAGCAGCAGTTCTCTTGAAGAAAGCAGCTGGAATTGAGAGTGGTTCAGGTGAACCGAACCGTAAGAAAGTAGCGACTGTCAAACGTGACAAAGTTCGTGAAATCGCTGAAACAAAAATGCCAGACCTTAACGCATCATCTGTTGAAACAGCAATGTTGATGGTTGAAGGTACTGCACGTTCTATGGGTATCGTAATCGAAGACTAATGTCTTTTTGATTACCATGAACAACGATGAGGGTCGCAGGCGGATAGTTTCTTGAAGCCTGCTACCCTTTCATTATGTGGGAGGATTTTCCGCACAACCACAAAGGAGGAACCTAAAATGGGTAAGAAGTACAAAGAAGCTGCTAAGCTTATCGATCGTACGGTTTCATACGAACTCGCAGAAGCTGTAGATTTGACTAAAAAATCTGCAACTGCGAAATTCGATGAGACTATCGAATTGGCTGTTCGTCTCGGAGTAGATCCGAAGAAAGCAGACCAACAAATCCGTGGAGCAGTCGTATTGCCACACGGTACTGGTAAAACACAAAAAGTTCTCGTCTTCGCGAAAGGTGAGAAATTAAAAGAAGCGGAAGCTGCTGGAGCAGATTACGCTGGTGATGCTGAGTACATCAACAAAATCCAACAAGGATGGTTCGACTTCGACGTTATCGTCGCGACACCAGACATGATGGGTGAAGTTGGTAAACTTGGTCGCGTTCTCGGACCAAAAGGCCTCATGCCAAACCCGAAAACAGGTACAGTTACATTTGACGTCACAAAAGCAATCAACGATATCAAAGCTGGTAAAGTTGAGTACCGTGTCGACAAATCAGGTAACATCCACGTTCCTGTCGGTAAAAAATCATTCGATAACGAGAAACTCGTTGATAACATCAACACAGTTATCGAAACTCTCGTAAAAGTTAAGCCTGCTACTGCTAAAGGTGTATACCTTAAGAACATCGCGATCGCTTCTACAATGGGTCCTGGTGTAAAAGTATCTTCAGCTGACTTCGCGAAATAATTTCGTCTAAAACGAACTTGACAACGTTCTAAGAACGCTGTTACAGTATAAAACGTTGATATATTTCGACATACCGTAGACAGAAGGTGCTCACATGGGCATAAATCCTTCCGAGGTGTTCTTGCTCAGAGAGCCTGTTTGTTCAGGTATCCTTTTTGACGATTACGCCTCCTCTGCTCTGCAGACGGAGGCTTTTTATTTGAAATCGAGCAGCCCCTCGCACCGGTACATTTCATCTACCAGGAGGTGCAACAGAAATGGCAAACGAAAAAGTTATCGCTGTCAAAGCGGATCTCGTATCTGAGATCGCTGAGAAACTCCAAGCGAGCGCAGGAACAGTTGTCGTCGACTACCGTGGTCTCACAGTAGAAGAAGTCACTGAACTTCGTAAACAACTCCGCGAAGCGGGCGTTGAATTCAAAGTTTACAAAAACGGTCTCCTCCGCCGCGCGGCAGTTCAAAGCAACCTCGAAGGTCTTGATGAAGTCTTCACAGGTCCTAGTGCGATCGCCTTCAGCAATGAAGATGTTATCGCGCCAGCTAAGATCTTGAACGACTTCGCTAAAACGCACAAGGCTCTCGAACTTAAAGGTGGTATCATCGAAGGCAAAGTCACTTCAGTAGAAGATGTCAAAGCCCTTGCGGAACTTCCATCACGCGAAGGTCTCCTTTCGATGCTCCTCAGCGTGCTTCAAGCGCCAATCCGTGGACTCGCGGTGGCAACGAACGCAATCGCAGAGCAAAAAGAAGAACAATCTGCTTAATTTCTGCTTAGCGGGATAGGCAACCAACACAATTTTCACACCCCAACGTGGGCTAAATCAAAGGAGGAAAACCATAATGGCTTTCAACAAAGAGCAATTTATCGAAGACCTCAAGGGCATGACTGTTCTTGAACTTAACGAACTCGTAAAAACAATCGAAGAAGAATTCGGCGTATCAGCAGCAGCTCCAGTAGCAGTTGCAGGTGCTGGCGCAGGCGCAGCAGCTGAAGAGCAAACTGAATTCGACGTTATCCTTACTAACGCTGGATCTGGTAAAATCAACGTCATCAAAGCAGTTCGCGAATTGACTGGTCTCGGTCTTAAAGAAGCGAAAGCTCTCGTAGACGGAACTCCAGCACCAGTTAAAGAAGGCGTTTCGAAAGAAGACGCTGAAGCAATGAAAGCTAAGCTTGAAGAAGCTGGCGCTACTGTAGAAGTTAAGTAATTTTCTTCTTCCGTAGAAACAAGAGAAGCTCGCATTGCGAGCTTCTTTTGTTTTCATCTTTTACATGAGAGGGGAAGGAAACATGGCGGATCATTATTATACGAATGACCCTTCATCGAAACGAGATCCGAAGACGTGGGAATATGTCCTGCGTGGTCAGACGCTCCGCTTTACATCGGACCATGGTGTCTTTTCGAAGAATGGAATCGATTTTGGTTCCCGTCTGTTGATCGAGGCATTCACGGAACCGGCTGTAGCGGGAGACATCTTGGATGTCGGTTGCGGATACGGACCGATGGGCATCGCGCTTTCGAAGTCGACGGGTCGTCCGGCACACTTGATCGATGTCAATGAACGGGCGCTCGAACTAGCGGCAGACAATGCGCGCGCGAACGGTGTTTCCGTGACGACCGGTGTGAGTGACGGGTATGATGGGGTAGGCGAATCGACATTCGCAGCGATCGTGACGAATCCACCGATTCGGGCGGGAAAAACGGTCGTTCATCGTATTCTCCGGGAAGCGTATGATCATCTTGTCGTCGGCGGCGAGCTTTGGGTCGTCATTCAAAAGAAACAAGGTGGACCATCAGCGAAGAAATTGATGGAAGACGTATTCGGTATGTGTGAGACAGTTACCCGCGATAAAGGGTACTCGATATTTAAATCAATTCGGTCTTGACAAATCGAAGGATTTGTCGTTGACCGCATGTTGTGTCTATGATAGTATTATAAAATGCCATTGGAGTGATTTTTGGATAAGATGTTTGAAAGCAGCTGGCGTTCTCGACTACAGATGATTGAGTAGACAAGACGTCGCTTTTTTGCGCTTATCAATCAAAAAATGGCTTCAATGTTCGATATTACACCCGTCCTTCTCTATAAGAAGAAGTGGGTCTGAGAGGTGAATCAGTTGACTGGTCAACTTGTTCAGTACGGTCGTCACCGTCAGAGAAGAAGCTATGCACGTATCAGCGAAGTATTGGAACTTCCAAACTTAATCGAGATTCAAACGAATTCGTATGAGTGGTTCCTGCGGGAAGGTCTTCGTGAGATGTTTCATGACATTTCGCCGATTTCCGATTTCACAGGGAATCTCGTATTAGAATTCATCGACTACTCGCTCGGAGAGCCGAAGTATTCGATCGATGAATCGAAAGAGCGCGACGTGACCTATTCGGCACCACTACGCGTTAAAGTCCGTCTTCAAAATAAAGAGACGGGTGAATTGAAAGAACAAGAAGTCTTCATGGGTGACTTCCCGCTTATGACGGAGTCGGGAACATTCATCATCAATGGAGCGGAGCGCGTAATCGTTTCGCAGCTTGTTCGTTCGCCAAGTGTTTATTACAACAATAAGTTAGATAAGAACGGTAAGCGTGGATTCTCCGCGACAGTCATCCCAAACCGTGGTGCATGGCTCGAGCTCGAGACAGACGCGAAAGACATCGTTTATGTTCGCATTGATCGCACGCGTAAGATTCCAGTAACGGTTCTTTTACGTGCTCTTGGTTTCGGTACGGATCAGGAAATCATCGATCTTCTCGGTGATGATGAGTACCTCCGGAATTCACTTGAAAAAGATAATACGGAATCAACGGAAAAAGCCCTCATCGAGATTTATGAGCGTCTACGTCCGGGAGAGCCGCCGACAGTCGAAAACGCAAAAGCGTTGCTCGTGTCGCGCTTCTTTGACCCGAAACGTTATGATTTGGCAAACGTTGGTCGTTATAAAATCAATAAAAAGCTTCATCTTAAGAACCGTCTCTTCGGTCAAAAACTCGCGGAAACGCTTGTTGATCCTGAGACAGGTGAAGTCATCGCGGAAGCAGGAACGGTCCTTGATCGTCGTATGCTCGATAAAGTCCTTCCATTCCTCGAAGGATCCGTTGGTTACATCGAAGCGACGCCTACAGGCGGCGTGACGCAGGGTGAGGCTTTCAACTTACAGTCAATCAAGGTGTTCGCACCGGACGATGCTGAAGGTGAACGCATCATCAATATCATCGGTAACGGTAACATCGATCGTGACATCAAGCACATCACGCCTGCTGACATGATTGCTTCCATCAACTACTTCTTCAACTTGTTGCATGAAGTCGGTACGACAGACGATATCGACCACCTCGGTAACCGTCGTCTTCGTTCAGTCGGTGAGCTGCTCCAGAACCAATTCCGGATCGGTCTCTCACGGATGGAACGTGTCGTTAAGGAACGGATGTCGATTCAGGATCAGAATGCGATCACGCCACAGGCATTGATCAACATTCGTCCAGTTATCGCATCGATTAAAGAGTTCTTCGGTAGCTCGCAGTTGTCTCAGTTCATGGACCAAACGAACCCGCTTGCGGAATTGACGCACAAACGTCGTCTTTCAGCACTCGGACCTGGTGGTTTGACACGTGAGCGCGCTGGTTTCGAAGTTCGTGACGTACACTACTCGCACTATTCCCGTATGTGTCCGATCGAAACGCCAGAGGGACCAAACATCGGTTTGATCAACTCGTTGTCTTCGTACGCGAAGGTCAATGAGTACGGCTTCATCGAAGCGCCATATCGTCGTGTCGATCCGGAAACGGGCGTTGTCACGGATGAAATCCACTACATGACTGCTGACGAAGAGGATCTCTACGTCGTCGCACAGGCAAACATGTTGTTGACGGAAGAGAAGACGTTTAAAGATTCACACGTCCTTTCACGTTTCCGTGGACAAAACTTGTCTGTCGAACCAGCACGTGTCGATTACATGGACGTTTCACCGAAGCAGGTTGTATCTGCCGCAACGGCTTGTATCCCGTTCCTTGAGAACGATGACTCGAACCGTGCCCTCATGGGAGCGAACATGCAACGTCAGGCCGTCCCACTTCTGAACCCGGAATCTCCGATTGTCGGTACAGGAATGGAGTACGTGTCTGCGAAAGACTCAGGAGCCGCTGTCGTTGCGAAGCACGCAGGGATCGCTGAGCGTGTCACGGCGCGTGAAATCCTTGTCCGTCGTACGACGGAAGTCGATGGCAACATCGTTGAAGGGGAACTCGACCGTTACAAGATTCAAAAATTCATCCGTTCTAACCAAGGAACGTGTTATAACCAAAAACCAATCATCAAAGCAGGCGACCCAGTCGATAAAGGCGAGATCCTTGCAGATGGTCCATCGATGGACGGTGGGGAACTTGCGCTTGGTCGCAACGTACTCGTCGGTTTCATGACATGGGATGGTTACAACTATGAGGATGCTGTCATCATGAGTGAGCGTCTTGTCAAAGACGACGTCTACACATCGATTCACATCGAAGAATACGAATGTGAGTCGCGTGATACGAAACTCGGACCGGAAGAAATCACACGTGATATTCCGAACGTCGGTGATGATGCCTTGAAAAACCTCGACGATCGCGGAATCATCCGCGTCGGTGCGGAAGTCAAGGACGGCGATATCCTCGTCGGTAAAGTTACGCCGAAGGGTGTAACGGAATTGACAGCGGAAGAACGTCTTCTTCATGCAATCTTCGGTGAAAAAGCACGTGAAGTCCGTGATACATCTCTCCGTGTACCACACGGTGGTGATGGAATCATCCTCGACGTCAAAATCTTCGACCGCGATAATGGGGACGAGCTCTCACCTGGTGTCAACCAGTTGATCCGTGCTTACATCGTTCAGAAGCGTAAGATTCACGAGGGTGACAAAATGGCGGGTCGTCACGGTAACAAAGGTGTTATCTCGCGTATCCTTCCAGAAGAAGACATGCCGTACATGCCAGACGGTACGCCAATTGACATCATGTTGAACCCACTGGGGGTTCCATCACGGATGAACATCGGGCAGTTGCTCGAGCTTCACCTCGGGATGGCAGCACGTCAACTCGGCATCAAAGTCGCATCACCGGTATTCGATGGTGCGCGTGAGGAAGATGTTTGGGCAACGATTGAAGAAGCAGGTATGGATCGCGACGCGAAGACTGTCCTTTATGATGGTCGTTCGGGTGAAGCATTCGATAACCGCATCTCTGTCGGTGTCATGTATATGATTAAACTTGCTCACATGGTCGATGATAAACTTCACGCACGTTCGACAGGACCATACTCACTCGTCACACAACAACCGCTCGGTGGTAAAGCCCAGTTCGGTGGTCAGCGTTTCGGTGAGATGGAAGTATGGGCACTTGAAGCATACGGCGCAGCCTACACGCTCCAAGAGATCCTTACAATCAAGTCGGATGACACGATCGGTCGTGTTAAAGCGTACGAAGCAATCGTCAAAGGTGAGAATGTACCACAACCGGGCGTACCGGAATCGTTCCGAGTCCTCATTAAAGAGCTTCAATCCCTCGGTATGGACGTCAAGATGATGTCTGCTGATGATGAAGAAATCGAAATGCGCGACGAAGACGAGGACAATATCCCGAACGCGACTCCAGCACTCGAAGAAGTTCAAGCGCCTGTCGCACCAGTTGTTACTGAAGAGGAATAAGCGAAAGGGAGGTCCACCCCTTGGTAGATGTTAATAGATTTGAATATATGCAAATCGGCCTCGCTTCCCCCGAAAAGATCCGTTCATGGTCTTTCGGGGAAGTGAAAAAGCCGGAGACGATCAACTATCGTACACTCAAACCGGAGAAAGACGGTTTGTTCTGTGAACGTATCTTTGGTCCAACAAAAGACTGGGAATGTTACTGTGGTAAATACAAACGGATCCGCTATAAAGGAATCATTTGTGACCGCTGTGGCGTTGAAGTCACGAAGTCGAAAGTCCGTCGTGAGCGCATGGGTCACATCGAGCTCGCAGCACCGGTTTCGCACATCTGGTACTTCAAAGGAATTCCTAGCCGTATGGGACTCGTCCTCGACATGTCACCGCGTGCGTTAGAAGAGATCATCTACTTCGCGTCGTACGTCGTCACAGATCCAGGCGAATCGACACTTGAGAAGAAACAACTCCTTTCAGAGAAAGAATACCGTGCATATCGTGAGAAGTTCGGTCGTTCGTTCACTGCTGAAATGGGTGCGGAAGCAGTTCGTAAATTGCTCCGTGACGTGGAACTCGATAAAGAAGTCGCTGCATTACGTGAAGAGCTTCGTATGATTCAAGGACAACGTCGTACGCGTGCGATCAAACGCCTTGAAGTCCTCGATGCGTTCCGTAACTCAGGCAACAATCCAGAATGGATGGTGCTTGAAGTACTTCCAGTCATCCCACCGGAACTTCGTCCGATGGTTCAACTCGATGGCGGACGTTTCGCAACGTCTGACTTGAACGACTTGTACCGCCGCGTCATCAACCGTAACAACCGTCTCAAGCGTCTTCTTGACCTTGGCGCTCCGAACATCATCGTTCAGAATGAAAAACGGATGCTTCAAGAAGCAGTCGATGCTTTGATCGATAACGGTCGTCGTGGTCGTCCAGTCACTGGACCAGGTAACCGTCCACTTAAATCACTTTCACACATGTTGAAAGGGAAACAAGGACGTTTCCGTCAAAACTTGCTCGGTAAACGTGTCGACTACTCTGGTCGTTCAGTTATCGTCGTTGGTCCAAACCTGAAGATGTATCAATGTGGTCTTCCAAAAGAAATGGCCCTTGAGCTCTTCAAACCGTTCGTCATGAAAGAACTCGTCTCTCGTGGCATCGCACCGAACATTAAGAGTGCGAAACGGAAAATCGAGCGCGTTCAACCTGAAATCTGGGATGTCCTCGAAGAAGTCATCCGTGAGCATCCGGTTCTCTTGAACCGTGCACCGACACTTCACCGTCTCGGTATCCAGGCATTCGAACCAACGCTCGTCGAAGGACGCGCGATTCGCCTTCACCCACTCGTATGTACGGCGTACAACGCCGATTTCGATGGTGACCAAATGGCGGTTCACGTACCACTTTCGGCAGAAGCACAAGCAGAAGCGCGTCTTCTCATGCTCGCTGCACAAAACATCTTGAACCCGAAAGACGGTAAACCTGTTGTTACACCATCGCAGGATATGGTCCTCGGTAACTACTACCTCACGCTCGAGCGCGAAAACGCGATCGGCGAAGGTAAAATCTTCTCGACAGTGAACGAAGCGCTCATCGCTTACCAAAATGGTTATGCGCACTTCCATACACGTGTTGCGATTCCAGCCGGCGTTCTGAAAAACCCGACATTCACGGAAGAGCAAAACGAGAAATTATTGATTACAACAGTCGGTAAGTTGATCTTCAACGAGATCCTCCCAACGACGTTCCCTTACTTGAACGAACCAACGATGACGAACCTTCAAGAAGCGACGCCAGACAAGTACTTCCTTGAAAAAGGAACAGATGTCGCGGCAGAACTGAAGAACCGTCCGATCATCGACCCGTTCAAAAAAGGATTCCTTGGAAATGTCATCGCGGAAGTCTTCAAACGGTTTGAGACGACAGAAACAAGCCGCATGCTCGACCGCATGAAAAACCTCGGATTCAAACACTCGACTCGTGCCGGTATCACGGTAGGGATCGCGGACATCATCGTTCTTCCAGATAAACAAGAAATTCTTGTTGAAGCGCAGGACAATGTCGACCGCGTCATGAAATCGTACCGTCGTGGTCTCATCACAGAAGACGAGCGCTATGAGCGCGTCGTTAAATCGTGGAATGATGCGAAGGATGAAATTCAGTCTCGTCTGATGAAATCCCTCAACCGTCTCAACCCGATCTTCATGATGAGTGACTCCGGTGCCCGTGGTAACGCGTCGAACTTCACGCAGCTCGCTGGTATGCGTGGACTCATGGCCGCTCCAAGTGGACGGATCATCGAGCTCCCGATCAAATCATCGTTCCGTGAGGGTCTAACGGTACAGGAATACTTCATCTCGACACACGGTGCGCGTAAAGGTCTTGCCGATACAGCCTTGAAAACGGCTGACTCAGGTTACCTGACTCGTCGTCTCGTTGACGTCGCTCAAGACGTCATCATCCGTGAAGATGATTGTGGAACGGATCGTGGTATCCGCGTCACAGCACTCCGTGAAGGAACGGAAGAGATCGAAAGCCTCTACGACCGCCTCGTCGGCCGTACTGCATTCGAAAACGTCGTTCACCCAGAAACAGGAGAAGTCCTCGTTTCAACGAACGAACTCATCGATGAAGACATCGCTCGTGCAATCACGGACGCAGGTGTCGATAACGTTGAGATCCGCACTGCCTTCACATGTAACACAAGCCATGGTGTCTGTAAGAAATGTTACGGACGCAACTTGGCAACAGGCAACGACGTCGAAGTCGGCGAAGCTGTCGGTATCATCGCGGCACAATCAATCGGTGAGCCAGGAACGCAGCTTACGATGCGTACCTTCCACACAGGTGGGGTTGCCGGGGATGATATCACACAAGGTCTTCCGCGTATCCAAGAGTTGTTCGAAGCGCGTAACCCGAAAGGTCAAGCGGTCATCTCGGAAATCGATGGTCAAGTCATCGACTTCACGGAATCGCGTGACAAACGTGAATTGACGGTCCAAGGACTCAGCGAAACCCGCACATACACGATCCCATTCGGTTCGCGTCTACGTGTTCAGCTCGGGGACGAGGTCAAAGCCGGTCAAGTCTTCACGGAAGGTTCGATCGATCCGAAAGAACTCTTGAACGTTAAAGGTGTATCCGGCGTTCAGAACTACTTGCTCCAAGAAGTTCAAAAAGTATACCGGATGCAAGGGGTTGAGATCGGTGACAAACACGTCGAGGTCATGGTTCGCCAAATGATCCGTCGCGTACGTGTCATCGAGTCTGGTGAGACTTCACTCTTACCAGGTTCGCTCGTCGATATCAGCACGTTCAAGGAAGCTTGTAAAGAAGCGCTCCGTAACGGGAAAGCTCTCGCTTCGGCGAAACCAGTTCTTCTCGGTATCACGAAAGCGTCACTTGAAACAGATTCATTCCTATCGGCTGCGTCGTTCCAAGAAACGACTCGTGTCCTTACGGATGCAGCGATTAAAGGGAAGAGCGACTACCTTCGCGGCTTGAAAGAGAACGTCATCATCGGTAAGTTGGTTCCAGCTGGTACTGGGATGGCACGTTACCGTCAGATCGATCTCGAAGTAGCTGGCGAAGCACCTGTAGAAGCCGATTCTCCGGTAGAATAAAACGCCTTGACACGCCGGTATGGCGGTGCTACTATGATATAGTGTTGCCAACCGGCTGTGTTATTTTGGAGGATATCTTCATGTCTTACAAAAAAGTAGTCGGCGCAGATTTGAAGTTTGTCGGTCAAAAGCAAACGCTCAAAGCATTGCGATCTGGCAAGGCGTCGGAAGTGATCATTGCGGATGACGCAGATGAACACGTAAAACAAGCATTGCTCGATGCGGCGAAACAAGCTAACGTTCCAGTCGTGAATGTTCCTTCTAAGCAAGAGCTTGGAAAAGCTTGTGGAATCGATGTCGCAGCAACCGCTGTTGCCATTAAGAAAGTTTGATAATGCGTTTTGTGTGGCGATGGAATGCCTGAGCCACGCAAAACGTTTCATTATGACTTTCGATGAACCACCCGGCTCGGTGGTTTTGAAATTTGTCATGAATTCAGGAAGGGAGGATCTCAAAGATGCCTACTATCAACCAATTAGTCCGTAAAGGACGTCAATCAAAAGTTGTGAAATCAGATTCGCCAGCGCTGAACAAAGGGTACAACAGCTTCATTAAAGCTCGTACTGACATCAGCTCACCACAAAAACGTGGTGTTTGTACTCGTGTAGGTACAATGACTCCGAAGAAACCGAACTCGGCTCTTCGTAAATACGCACGTGTACGTTTGACGAACACAATGGAAGTAACAGCTTACATCCCAGGTATCGGCCACAACCTTCAAGAGCACAGTGTTGTTCTTATCCGCGGCGGCCGCGTAAAAGACTTACCAGGGGTACGTTACCACATCGTTCGTGGTGCGCTTGATACAGCTGGTGTTGACGGCCGTATGCAAGGTCGTTCGAAATACGGTACTAAACGTCCTAAAGTTAAAAAATAATCTAGATATCTTAAGATATCACCTCACTATATGAAAGGAGGGACTCGGAATGCCACGTAAAGGTCAAGCAGAACGTCGTGATGTAATGGCTGATCCGATCTACAACTCTAAACTCGTTACCCGCCTTATCAACCGTCTTATGTTAGATGGTAAAAAAGGTACTGCTCAACAAATCTTATACAAAGCTTTCGAAACTATCGCTGAACGTTCAGGTCGCGATGCAATGGAAGTCTTTGAAGAAGCGATGAACAACATCATGCCAGTTCTTGAAGTTAAAGCACGCCGTGTAGGTGGAGCTAACTATCAAGTTCCTGTCGAAGTTCGCCCAGAGCGTCGTACGACACTCGCACTTCGTTACCTCGTGAACTACTCACGTCTCCGTAACGAAAAAACTATGGATGCGCGCCTTGCTAACGAAATCATGGACGCTGCAAACAACACTGGTGCTTCTGTTAAGAAGCGCGAAGATATGCACAAAATGGCGGAAGCGAACAAAGCGTTTGCTCACTATCGCTGGTAATTCCGAAAATCACCACCTCATGCATGCCATTTTTAATGGAATTATGAGGTGGCTTTCGGGTATAGTCATGACGTGTGGCAACACACGACCACTAAACTAAAATGCGAAAGGAGAATGTTTAAAGATGGCAAGAGAATTCTCCCTTAAGAACACTCGTAACATCGGGATCATGGCTCACATCGATGCTGGTAAAACAACAACGACTGAGCGTATCCTGTATTACACGGGTCGTATCCACAAGATTGGTGAAACGCACGAAGGTGCTTCACAAATGGACTGGATGGAGCAAGAGCAAGAGCGTGGGATCACGATTACATCGGCAGCAACAACTGCTCAATGGAAAGGTAACCGCGTAAACATCATCGATACACCTGGACACGTAGACTTCACAGTTGAGGTTGAACGTTCACTTCGCGTACTTGATGGTGCGGTAGCAGTACTTGACGCTCAGTCTGGTGTTGAGCCACAAACTGAGACAGTATGGCGCCAAGCTACAACTTACGGCGTACCACGTATCGTTTTCGTTAACAAAATGGATAAAATCGGTGCAGACTTCTTGTACTCGGTTGGAACGCTTCGCGAACGCCTCCAAGCGAACGCACACGCGATCCAAATTCCAATCGGTGCGGAAGATGAATTCAAAGGAATCATCGACCTCGTCGAACAGAAAACATACATGTACGGCAACGATCTCGGAACTGACATCGAAGTGACTGACGGTTTCCCAGCTGATCTCGCTGATCAAGCTGAAGAACTCCGTGGATCATTGATCGAAGCAGTTGCGGATTACGAAGAAGAATTGATGATGAAATACCTCGAGGGTGAAGAAATCACAATCGACGAGTTGAAAGCGGCTATCCGTAAAGCAACTCTGACAGTTGACTTCTATCCTGTACTCGTAGGTTCGGCATTCAAGAACAAAGGTGTTCAGCTTATGCTTGACGCAGTTCTCGATTACCTCCCATCACCAATCGACGTAAAAGCGATCTCAGGTATCGACATGGATACGGATGAAGAAATCGTGCGTGAGTCTTCGGACGAAGCACCATTCTCTGCACTCGCGTTCAAAGTCATGACTGACCCTTACGTCGGTAAACTTACATTCTTCCGTGTGTACTCTGGTACAGCTTCGGCAGGATCGTACGTTAAAAACTCAACAAAAGGCAAACGTGAGCGTCTTGGACGTATCCTTCAAATGCACGCAAACAGCCGTGAAGAGATCCCGATGGTATACGCGGGTGACATCGCTGCAGCTGTAGGTTTGAAAGATACAACTACTGGAGATACGCTTTGTGCAGAGAAAGACAACGTCGTTCTCGAATCAATGACATTCCCAGAACCAGTTATCTCGGTCGCTATCGAACCAAAAACGAAAGCTGACCAAGATAAAATGGGTCAAGCCCTCGCTAAGCTTGCTGAAGAGGATCCAACGTTCCGCACTGAAACAAACCCAGAGACTGGTCAAACGATCATCTCAGGTATGGGTGAGCTTCACCTCGACATCATCGTTGACCGTATGCGTCGCGAGTTCAAAGTCGAAGCAAACGTTGGTGCTCCACAAGTAGCTTACCGTGAAACGATCCGCCAAGCGGCGAAGATCGATTCGAAGTTCGCTCGTCAATCTGGTGGTCGTGGTCAGTATGGTCACGTCGTCGTAGAATTCGAGCCGAACGAAGAAGGCGCTGGCTTCGAGTTCAACAACAAAATCGTCGGTGGTGTTGTTCCACGTGAATACATCCCAGCGGTTGAGCACGGAATCGAAGAAGCACTTCAAAACGGTATCCTTGCTGGTTACCCGGTCGTTGACGTAAAAGCTTCACTCGTCTTCGGATCGTACCACGATGTCGACTCAAACGAGATGGCATTTAAAGTTGCGGCTTCAATGGCAGTCAAACAACTCAAAGATAAGAGCGGCGCTGTTATCCTTGAGCCAATGATGAAAGTTGAAATCGTCATCCCAGACGAATACATGGGAGACATCATGGGTGATGTTACATCACGCCGTGGTCGCGTAGAAGGTATGGAAGCACGCGGTAACGCTCAAGTTGTCCGTTCAATGATTCCACTTTCTGAAATGTTCGGATACGCTACTGGTCTTCGTTCACGCACACAAGGTCGCGGAACGTACTCGATGCACTTCGATCACTACGAAGAAGTACCGAAATCAGTTGCGGAAGAAATCATCAAAAAAGCGAACGGCTAATCCTTCACAGGTTGTCACGCTTTTATGATTAGTGTAAGCTAAGGAAGGTGTACGTTATCTTACGACTCACCTTCCTAGTTATAAAAAATTATTAGACACATAGAGGAGGAATTCAGAATGGGTAAGGAAAAATTCGACCGTTCTAAACCGCACGTTAACGTTGGTACAATCGGCCACGTCGACCACGGTAAAACAACTTTGACAGCAGCTATCTCAGCTGTACTTGCAAAATCACAAGGTAAAGCTGCAACTAAGTTTGACCAAATCGATGGTGCTCCAGAAGAGCGCGAGCGCGGTATCACAATCGCAACAGCTCACATCGAGTACGAAACAGACAAACGCCACTATGCACACGTTGACTGCCCAGGTCACGCTGACTATGTTAAAAACATGATCACTGGTGCTGCACAAATGGACGGCGCGATCCTCGTTGTTTCTGCAACAGATGGTCCAATGCCACAAACACGTGAGCACATCTTGCTTTCACGTCAAGTAGGTGTTCCTTTCATCGTAGTATTCATGAACAAAGTTGACATGGTTGACGACGAAGAGCTTCTTGAGCTCGTCGAAATAGAAATCCGTGAGCTTCTTTCTGAGTACGACTTCCCAGGTGATGACCTCCCAGTTATCCAAGGTTCTGCTCTTGGCGCGCTTAACGGCGAAGCTAAATGGGAAGAAAAAATCATGGAACTCATGGCAGCTGTCGATGAGTACATCCCAGAACCAACTCGTGACACTGAAAAAGACTTCATGATGCCAGTTGAGGATGTCTTCTCAATCACTGGTCGTGGTACAGTTGCTACTGGCCGCGTTGAGCGTGGAGTTCTTAAAGTCAACGACGAGATCGAAATCGTTGGTCTTCACGAAGAAACTAAAAAATCAGTATGTACTGGTGTAGAGATGTTCCGTAAGCTTCTTGACTATGCTGAAGCTGGCGACAACATCGGTGCTCTTCTCCGTGGTGTATCACGTGACGACATCGAGCGTGGACAAGTTCTCGCGAAACCAAACACAATCACACCACACAAAAAGTTCAAAGCGCAAGTTTACGTTCTTTCTAAAGAAGAGGGTGGCCGTCACACGCCATTCTTCGCGAACTACCGCCCGCAGTTCTACTTCCGTACAACTGACGTAACTGGTATGGTTCAACTTCCAGAAGGTACTGAAATGGTTATGCCTGGGGACAACATCGAAATGACTGTTGAACTCATCGCACCAATCGCTCTTGAAAAAGAAACTCGTTTCTCAATCCGTGAAGGTGGCCGTACAGTAGGCGCTGGATCAGTTACAGAAATCGTTGAGTAATTTTTAAGACAAAGGTCTTCCGTCTCCCGTGGCGGAAGACCTTTTTTCATTTCTTTGAAAACAGTCTTGCAACATGGTCTGACATCTTATATACTGAGGAAAGTGTTTGTGCGAGTGGTGAGAGACTTGAATACATATTCTATTTTATTAGTGCTTGCATTCTTGCTGGTGATTCAGTATGATAGAATATGTTGGTCACAAACACAACGCGATGAAGCGGGAGGTTATGACACACCAGGCGGCATTGCCATGGCTAGTGTGGAAATTTCCGCGGAGAATGTCTATTTACGAAATAGGCGAAAAGGAGGGAAATAACATGGCAAATGAAAAAATTCGGATCCGTTTGAAAGCATACGATCACCGCGTGCTTGATCAATCGGCTGAGAAGATTGTCGACACAGCAAAACGTTCAGGTGCTACTGTATCTGGTCCGATCCCACTCCCAACGGAGAAAGCGGTCTACACAGTACTTCGTGCCGTTCACAAGTACAAAGATGCTCGTGAGCAGTTCGAAATGCGTACACACAAACGTTTGATCGACATCGTTAACCCAACACCGAAAACTGTTGATGCGCTTATGCGTCTCGAACTTCCATCGGGCGTTGACATCGAAATCAAACTTTAATTTTTCTTCTATAGATAGTTGATACTAGCCAGAAGATCAAAATCATTCAATATTAGGAGGTGTATCTCATGGCTAAAGGAATCTTAGGAACTAAACTCGGTATGACACAAATCTTCAACGAGTCAGGCGAAGTCGTCCCTGTTACTGTCGTTTCAGTCGAAGGTAACGTTGTTCTTCAATTGAAAACAACGGAAGTTGACGGTTACGAAGCAGTTCAACTCGGCTTTGGTGATATCAAAGAAGGTCGTCAAAACAAACCGCAAAAAGGTCACGCTGCGAAAGCAAACGCGACACCTAAGCGCTTCATTAAAGAAATCCGTACATCAGTAGCAGATTTCGAAATCGGTCAAGAGATTAAAGCAGATACTTTCGCTGCAGGCGAAATGGTTGATGTAACAGGTACGTCGAAAGGTAAAGGTTTCGCTGGTGCAATCAAGCGTCACAACCAATCACGTGGTCCAATGGCTCACGGTTCGCGTTACCACCGTCGCCCAGGTTCAATGGGTCCTGTTGCTCCTAACCGTGTATTCAAAGGGAAATTGCTCCCTGGACGCATGGGTGGAGAGCAAATCACTGTTCAAAACCTTGAAATCGTAAAAGTTGATGCAGAACGCGGCTTACTCCTCGTCAAGGGTGCTATCCCAGGCGCACGTAAGAGCCAAGTTGTCATCAAAACTGCGGTTAAAGGCAACTAATCCGTTTGCAAGGAAAGGAGGAATAACGAATGCCTAAAGTAGCTTTGCTTAACCAAACAGGTACACAAGTTGGAGACATCGAGCTCGCAGATGCCGTTTTCGGAATCGAGCCAAATGAAGCAGTCGTATACGATGCAATCGTCATGCAACAAGCTTCACGTCGCCAAGGTACACATGATACAAAAGGTCGCTCGGAAGTTCGCGGTGGCGGCCGTAAACCATGGAAACAAAAAGGTACTGGTCGTGCACGCCAAGGTTCGATCCGTTCGCCACAATGGGTTGGCGGTGGAACAGTCTTTGGTCCAACACCACGTTCGTACGCTTACAAACTTCCTAAAAAGGTTCGTCGTCTCGCACTTCGTTCAGCACTTTCTTCGAAAGTCGCTAACAACGAGTTCATCGTTCTTGAAGGATTGACAATCGATGCTCCTAAAACTAAGGACATGATCGCAGTATTCGCTGCTCTTTCAATCGAACGTAAAGTTCTCGTCGTTACTGCTGATTACAACGAGTCAGTCGTTCTTTCAACACGCAACATCCCAGGTGTCACAGTCGTTGACGCTGCAGGTGTAAACGTCCTTGATCTTGTCGCTCATGACAAAGTCATCATTACGAAGGACGCTGTTGCGAGAGTAGAGGAGGTGCTTGCATAATGGCACACACACACGACATTATCAAACGTCCTGTCATTACTGAACGTTCAGTAAACCAAATGGCTGAGAAAAAGTACACATTCGAAGTAGACGTGAAGGCATCTAAGACTCAAATCAAAGATGCAGTTGAAGCGATCTTCGGAGTGAAAGTTGACAAAGTCAACACATTGATCTCAAAACCAAAAGCAAAACGCGTAGGTCGTCACGCTGGTTACACAGCACGCCGCAAAAAAGCGGTCGTCACGCTTACTGCAGATAGCAAAGAACTCGATTACCTCGGTTAATCGGAACTCTGTAGAAAAGGAGGGAACTCTCGATGGGAATTAAAAAGTTTAAACCGACCACTAACGGTCGTCGTAATATGACTGCACTTGACTTTGCTGAGATTACGGCTTCACGTCCTGAAAAATCGTTAACTGAAAAGCTTTCGAAAAAGGGCGGACGTAACAACCAAGGTCGCTTGACAGTACGTCACCAAGGTGGCGGACACAAACGTAAATATCGTATCATCGACTTCAAACGGAACAAGGATGGCATCGCTGGTCGTGTCGCTACAATTGAGTACGATCCAAACCGCTCTGCTAACATCGCATTGATCCACTACATCGATGGTGAAAAACGCTACATCCTCGCACCGAAAGGCTTGAAAGTAGACATGCAAGTCATGGCTGGACCAGAAGCTGACATTAAAGTCGGTAATGCTCTTCCACTTTCAAACATCCCAGTCGGTACGTTGATCCACAACATCGAACTTAAGCCAGGTAAAGGTGGTCAGCTCGTTCGCGCAGCTGGTACTTCTGCTCAGCTTCTCGGTAAAGATGGTAAATACGCAATCGTTCGTCTTCAATCAGGCGAAACTCGTATGATCCTTGCTACTTGCCGTGCAACAGTCGGCGCTGTCGGTAATGAAGAGCACGAGCTCGTCAATATCGGTAAAGCTGGTCGTTCACGCTGGCTCGGAAAACGTCCTACAGTTCGTGGTTCTGTCATGAACCCAGTCGATCACCCACACGGTGGTGGTGAAGGACGTGCTCCAATCGGTCGTTCGGGCCCACTTACTCCTTGGGGTAAACCGGCACTCGGATACAAAACTCGTAAGAAAAACAAAGCGAGCGATAAATATATCGTCCGTCGTTCTAAAAAATAATTACATGATTTCTGGACGGTTCGTAGGAACCGTTCCTGAATCATGCCAAAGGGAGGTACAACTATGGGTCGCAGCTTGAAAAAAGGTCCATTCGCAGATCACCATCTGCTCGCTAAGGTTGATAAAGCCAACGAAGCTGGTGACAAACATGTCATCAAAACTTGGTCACGCCGCTCGACAATCTTCCCAGAGTTCATCGGTCACACGATCGCTGTCTACGATGGTCGTAAACACGTACCGGTTTACGTGACAGAAGATATGGTCGGTCACAAACTTGGTGAATTCGCTCCAACACGTTCTTACAAAGGACATGCTGGAAACGATAAGAAAACGAAACGTTAATCTGAGGGGAGGTACTCATTATGCAATCAAAAGCATCGGCTAATATGGTTCGCATTGCTCCTCGTAAGGCACGTCTCGTAGTAGACTTAATCCGCGGGAAGCAAATCGGCGAAGCACTTTCGATTCTTGCTTACACGAACAAGGCAGCAACGCCAATCGTTGAGAAAGTATTGAAATCGGCAATCGCGAACGCTGAGCACAACTTCGACATGAACATCGAAAACCTCGTAGTCACTGAGGCTTACGTAAACGAAGGTCCAACGCTCAAACGTTTCCGCCCACGTGCAATGGGTCGCGCAAGCCGCATCAACAAACGTACGAGCCACGTTCACATCGTGGTATCTGAAAAATAAGGAGGGATTACCGTGGGTCAGAAGATTAACCCAACTGGTCTTCGCGTAGGTATCATCAAAGACTGGGAATCACGTTGGTTCGCAGATAAAGACTATGCTGATCTCCTTCATGAAGACTACGTAGTTCGTGAATATATCGAAAAACGTCTTAAAGACGCTAGTGTCTCTAAAGTAGAAATCGAGCGCGCAGCTAACCGCTTGAACATCTCACTTCACACTGCTAAGCCTGGTATGGTTATCGGTAAAGGCGGTTCTGAAATCGAAACACTTCGTAAAGACATCACTAACCTTGCAAAAGGCAAACGCGTTCACGTTAACGTCGTTGAAGTGAAAAACCCGGATGCAGTTGCTAAGCTCGTCGCTGAGAACATCGCTCGCCAACTTGAAGGTCGCGTATCGTTCCGTCGTGCTATGAAGCAATCAATCCAACGCTCAATGCGTTCTGGTATCAAAGGAATCAAGACTGAAGTTTCTGGTCGTCTTGGTGGCGCTGATATCGCTCGTTCTGAGAAGTATTCGGAAGGAACAGTTCCACTTCATACACTCCGTGCAGACATCGATTACGGTACTGCAGAAGCTGATACAACTTACGGCAAAATTGGCGTAAAAGTATGGCTCCACCACGGTGAAGTGCTTCCTACGAAAAAAGCAGCAGCAAACGAAGAATAATCCACATCCGTCTAGGGAAGGAGGCAACACAACATGTTGTTACCAAAACGTGTAAAATATCGTCGTGTTCACCGCGGCAACATGCGTGGTAAAGCGAAACGTGGTACTACAGTACACTTCGGCGAGTTCGGTATCCAAGCTCAAGAAGCTAGCTGGATCACTAGCCGTCAAATCGAATCAGCGCGTATCGCGATGACTCGTTATATGAAACGTGGTGGTAAAGTGTGGATCAAGATCTTCCCACACAAGCCATACACTAAAAAACCTCTTGAAGTCCGAATGGGTTCAGGTAAAGGTGCTCCGGAGGGCTGGGTAGCAGTCGTCAAACCGGGTAAAGTAATGTTCGAAATCGCAGGAGTATCGGAAGAGATCGCACGCGAAGCTCTCCGTCTTGCATCACACAAACTTCCAGTAAAATGTAAGTTCGTAAAACGTGAAGAAAATGGTGGTGATACGAATGAAAGCAACTGATCTCCGTCAGCAAACAACTGAAGAGCTTAACGGTAAAGTCGGTTCGTGGAAAGAAGAGTTGTTCAACCTTCGTTTCCAACTCGCGACTGGTCAGCTTGAGAACCCTGCTCGTATCCGTGAAGTGCGCAAGTCGATTGCACGCGCGAAAACCGTTCTTCGTGAACGCGAACTCGGCATCAACAACGCATAATTCACTCGGATTCTGAGAGGAGGAACACTCAATGGAACGCACTAACAACCGCAAAGTGTTAACTGGACGCGTCGTTTCTGACAAAATGGACAAAACGATCGTAGTTACAGTTGAAACAAAAGTAAAGCACAAGCTTTACGGCAAACGCGTAAACTACTCTAAAAAGTACAAAGCGCATGATGAAAACAACACAGCTAAAATCGGTGATGTTGTACGCATTCAAGAAACACGTCCATTATCTAAGGACAAACGTTTCCGTCTCGTAGAAGTCATTGAAGAAGCAGTAATCATCTAAACTCTAATTAGTTCGGGTGAATAAACATCCGGAGGGAGGTACAATCGTATGATTCAACAAGAATCTCGCTTAAAAGTAGCAGACAACTCAGGAGCTCGTGAAGTCTTGACGATCAAAGTCCTCGGTGGTTCTGGTCGTAAAACTGCTAACATCGGTGACGTTATTGTTTGTACAGTAAAACAAGCAACACCAGGTGGCGTTGTCAAAAAAGGTGAAGTTGTACGCGCAGTAGTCGTTCGTACTAAACGTGGCGTTCGTCGTAAAGACGGTTCGTACATCCGTTTTGACGAAAACGCAGCAGTCATCATCAAAGATGACAAAAGCCCACGTGGCACACGTATCTTCGGACCAGTCGCACGCGAACTTCGTGAAAAAGACTTCATGAAGATCGTCTCGTTGGCACCGGAAGTACTTTAATTCCAAAGAATTCCTACAAGGAGGTGCTCTAACGATGCATGTCAAAAAAGGTGATAAAGTTCAGGTTATGACTGGTAAAGACAAAGGCAAACAAGGCGTTGTCCTTACAGCTATGCCTAAAAAAGATCGCGTAATCGTCGAAGGCGTTAACATGATCAAAAAACACTCAAAACCTTCTCAACTCAACCCGCAAGGCGGAATTGTCGAGAAAGAAGCACCGATTCACGTATCGAACGTTATGCTCATCGACCCTAAGACAGGTAACCCAACACGCGTTGGTTTCACTGTGGTTGACGGCAAGAAAGTACGTATCGCTAAAAAATCGGGCGAAGCTTTAGATAAATAAGAAGATTTAAAGAAAGGAGGTCCACTTTCTGATGAACCGTTTAAAAGCTAAATACCAAGACGAAATCGTCAAAGTAATGATGGAGAAATTCAATTACAGTTCTGTAATGCAAGCGCCGAAAGTCGATAAAATCGTAATCAACATGGGTGTTGGTGACGCTGTTACGAACTCTAAGGCACTTGACATGGCAGTTGAAGAGCTTCAGCTCCTCACTGGTCAGAAACCACTCATCACGAAAGCTAAGAAATCAATCGCTGGTTTCAAACTTCGTGAAGGTATGCCAATCGGTGCGAAGGTTACACTTCGTGGCGAGCGCATGTACGAATTCCTCGACAAGTTGATCAACGTGTCACTTCCACGTGTACGTGACTTCCGTGGCGTATCGAAAAAATCTTTCGATGGCCGTGGTAACTACACGCTAGGCGTGAAGGAACAATTGATCTTCCCAGAGATCGACTACGATCGCGTATCGAAAGTCCGTGGTATGGACATCGTTATCGTAACTACTGCTAACACGGATGAAGAGTCACGTGAGCTTCTCACTGCACTCGGCATGCCATTCCAAAAATAAGGGAGGTCGACAACATGGCTAAGAAATCAATGATCGCACGTGAAGTAAAACGTCAAGCACTCGTTGAGCGCTACGCTGAAAAACGCGCAGAATTGAAAGCACAAGGCGACTACATCGGCTTGAGCAAACTCCCACGTAACTCTTCAGCGGTTCGTTTACACAACCGTTGTAGTATCACTGGCCGTCCACACGGTTACATTGGTAAATTCGGTATCAGCCGTATTAAGTTCCGTGATCTTGCTCATAAAGGTCAAATCCCTGGTGTTAAAAAAGCAAGCTGGTAATTCATTAAAGTTGTGAAAGGAGGTACATCGCATGGTTATGACAGATCCGATTGCAGATATGCTTACACGCATTCGTAATGCAAACATGGTTCGCCATGAGAAGTTGGAAATGCCAGCTTCTACAATCAAACGTGAAGTCGCTGAAATCCTCAAACGTGAAGGTTTCATCCGCGATGTTGAATATCTCGAGGACAGCAAACAAGGTACGCTCCGCGTATTCCTTAAATACGGCGCAAGCAACGAGCGCGTCATCACTGGACTCAAACGTATCTCGAAACCAGGTCTTCGCGTTTACGCGAAAGCTGATGAAATCCCGAAAGTACTCGGTGGTCTCGGAATCGCTATCGTTTCAACATCTAAAGGTGTAATGACTGATAAAGAAGCTCGCCAACAAAAAGTCGGCGGCGAAGTGATCGCATACATCTGGTAATACACGCATAAAAAGAACGGAGGTGTCTTAAATGTCACGTATTGGTAAAAAGCCAGTCGTCATCCCAGCAGGCGTTACAGTAACAGTTGAAAACAACACGGTTACGGTAAAAGGTCCTAAAGGGGAACTCTCACGCGAGTTCAGCCCAGCTATGGCGATCAACGTAGAAGGTAATGAATTGACTGTCACTCGTCCGAACGACGAGAAAGCAAGCCGTACGATCCACGGAACGACTCGTGCGCTTATCGCGAACATGGTCGAAGGTGTAAGCAACGGTTTCGCTAAGACACTCGATATCCAAGGTGTTGGTTACCGTGCACAAAAGCAAGGTAACAAAATCGTACTCAACCTCGGTTACTCACACCCAATCGAGTACACTCCGGAACAAGGCATCGAAGTCGAAGTTCCTACGAATACGCAACTCATCGTTCGCGGAATCAGCAAAGAACGTGTTGGTCACGTCGCTGCATTGATCCGTTCGTACCGTCAACCTGAGCCGTACAAAGGTAAAGGTATTCGTTACAGTGATGAAGTCGTTCGTCGTAAAGAAGGTAAAACAGGTAAGTAATTCGCGAATGCGAATTGACCGGAAAGGAGTGGCATAAATGATCTCAAAGGCAGATAAAAACGCTACGCGTAAAAAACGTCATGGTCGTGTCCGTCGTACAATCATCGGGACTGCAACACGTCCACGTATGAACGTATTCCGTTCGAACAAGAACATTTACGTACAAGTCATTGACGATGCAACACATGCAACACTCGCATCTGCATCATCACTCGACCTTGAAAAAGGCAACACGACTGACGCTGCGGCAGCAGTTGGTAAGCTCGCAGCTGAGCGCGCTCTTGAAAAAGGTATCGAAACAGTCGTTTTCGACCGTGGAGGATATCTCTATCATGGACGTATCAAAGCTGTAGCTGAAGCAGCTCGTGAAGCTGGTCTCAAATTCTAATAGAAAAGGAGGGAACCTCTACATGCGCCAGTTAGAAATTAACATGGATCAACTCGAAGAACGCGTTGTTACCGTAAACCGCGTCGCGAAAGTAGTAAAAGGTGGCCGTCGCTTCCGTTTTGCTGCCCTCGTCGTCGTTGGTGACAAGAATGGTCACGTAGGTTTCGGTACGGGTAAAGCTCAGGAAGTGCCTGAAGCGATCCGTAAAGCAATCGAAGATGCTAAGAAAAACATGGTTAACGTTCCAATCGTTAACACAACAATTCCACACGAAGTCAACGGTGTATTCGGTGCAGGTCACGTCTTCTTGAAGCCTGCTTCTGAAGGTACTGGAGTCATCGCTGGTGGTCCAGTTCGTGCGGTTCTCGAATTAGCGGGAATCAACGACATTCTTTCAAAATCACTTGGATCAAGCACTCCAATCAACATGGTTCGTGCGACTGTCGAAGGTCTCACATCACTCAAACGTGCTGAAGAAGTTGCGAAACTCCGCGGTAAAACCGTCGAAGAACTTCGCGGTTAAGAAAGGGAGGGAAAACAGATGGCGAAACTCGCAGTTACCCTCACACGCAGCATGATCGGTCGTCCGGAGAACCAACGCGTTACTACTCGTACGCTTGGTCTCCGTAAGATGCACCAGACTGTTGTCGTACCTGACAACGCTGCTATGCGTGGGATGATTAACCACGTGTCACACTTAGTGACAGTAAAAGAAATTCAAGAGTAATAGTTCGATATAATTTTATGAGGAGGTGCCCCACTATGAAACTCCATGAATTGAAACCAGCTGCTGGTTCACGTTCAGAACGCAACCGTGTAGGTCGCGGTATGTCTTCTGGTAACGGTAAGACTTCTGGCCGTGGTCACAAAGGTCAAAAAGCTCGTTCAGGCGGTGGTGTTCGTCCAGGTTTCGAAGGTGGACAAAACCCACTTTACCGTCGTTTACCAAAACGCGGCTTCAACAACCCAACTCGTAAAGAGTTCGCGGTCATTAACCTTGACACACTCAACCGTTTTGAAGAAGGAACTGAAGTCACTCCAGAACTTCTTGTCGAGACTCGTGCAGTCAAAGGCATGAAAGACGGCGTGAAAATTCTTTCTAACGGTAAGATCGAAAAGAAACTAACAGTCAAAGCTCATAAGTTCTCCGACGCTGCGAAGCAAGCAATCGAAGCTGCCGGCGGTACGGTTGAGGTGATCTAATGTTTCAAGCGATCTCCAATATGTGGCGCGTAGCTGACATTCGTCGGCGCATTCTCTTTACCTTGGCATTGGTTATCGTGTTCCGGATTGGAGCACATATCCCGGTGCCGATGGTAAACACGGAAGTGTTCAAGATTGACCAGAATGGTATTCTTGGTTTCTTGAACTCGTTCGGCGGGAATGCTTTGCAGAATTTCTCACTCTTTGCGATGGGAATCATGCCGTATATCACGGCCTCGATCGTTGTCCAACTCTTACAGATGGACGTTGTTCCAAAGTTTGCCGAATGGGCAAAACAAGGAGAGGCGGGCCGTAAGAAGTTAGCAACGGTAACGCGCTATGGAACGATCGTACTCGGCTTAGTCCAAGCGTTTGGAATCGCGCTTGGATTTAACCGTATCTACCCAGGTCTTGTCGACGAACAGTTCGGCACCTGGACATACGTTATGATTGCACTCGTATTGACAGCGGGAACAGCATTCTTGATGTTCATTGGTGAACTCATCACGGAGAAGGGCATTGGTAACGGGATATCAATGATCATCTTCGCTGGGATCGTCGCGGGCTTCCCGAATGCATTCCGCCAGATTTACGAAACGAAGCTCCAAAATGCAGGGGATGCTTTGTTTGTAAACGTGCTTTATATCGTACTCTTGCTTTTAATCATCATTGCGGTCATCGTCGGAGTCATCTATGTTCAGCAAGCTGCACGTAAGATTCCGATTCAGTACGCTAAGCGTACGGTGAACCGGACACCAGTTGGCGGTCAATCGGCACACTTGCCGATCAAATTGAACGCTGCCGGTGTTATTCCAGTCATCTTCGCGGTGTCGTTCATGGTGACGCCACCAACGATTGCGAGTTTCTTTGCAAGTCCGGAGACGGCAACGAAGATCCGTGACATTTTCGACTACACGAGTCCAATCGGTATGTCGATCTATGTGGCACTGATCATCGCGTTCTCGTACTTCTACACATTCGTTCAGGTTAACCCGGAACAAATGGCAGAGAACCTTCAAAAACAAGGCGGATACATTCCTGGTATTCGTCCTGGTAAGCAAACGGAGCAGTACATCACGAAGATTCTATACCGTCTGACATTCTTCGGTTCACTCTTCCTCGCTGTCATCGCGGTGACGCCGACATTCTTTATTAAGTTTGCTGGCTTACCGAACTCGGTGCAGATTGGTGGAACGAGCTTGTTGATCGTCATCGGTGTAGGACTAGAGACGATGAAACAGATTGAAAGTCAATTGGTTAAACGACACTACAAAGGCTTTATCCGATAAGGCGGGAGGAAGGGGACCATCCCTTTCCTTTCTGTTGTGTCTATAGAGCTATAGAAGTGGAGGCTACCGACATGAATCTAGTATTGATGGGTTTGCCGGGTGCTGGTAAAGGAACGCAGGCTGCGAAAATCATCGAAGACTATGCGATCCCCCACATCTCGACAGGCGACATGTTCCGCGCGGCGATCAAAGATTCAACGCCACTCGGACAAGAAGCGAAATCATACATGGATAAAGGGGAACTCGTTCCGGACGAAGTCACAATCGGCATCGTACGTGAGCGTCTCGCCAAAGAAGACTGTGCAAATGGTTTTCTCCTTGACGGTTTCCCACGCACAGTGAAACAAGCAGATGCTCTTGAAGCATTACTTGAAGATCTGGGCAAACAAATTGATCACGTCATCCACATCGGTGTAGACCCGGAGAAACTTGTCCCTCGTTTGACAGGTCGCCGGATTTGCCCAACTTGCGGAGCAACGTATCATGTTCTCTACAACCCACCAAAAGTGGAGGGGATCTGTGATATCGACGGATCAGCACTTGTACAACGTGAAGATGACCAAGAGGAGACAGTACGTCGTCGCTTGGAAGTCAACGTCGCTCAAGCGCAACCTTTGATTGACTTTTACGCAGAAAAAGGGTATCTTCGTAATTTGGACGGTGATCGTCCAATCAACGATGTATATTCCGATGTTCAGGCACTCCTTGGTGATCAGTAATGATCATCACGAAAGCGCCGCGTGAAATCGACATCATGCGTAAAGCAGGACAAATCGTCGCCCGGACGCATAAGGAGCTTCAAGCTCACATTCGCCCAGGTATCACGACGGGGCAACTCGACGCGATCGCTGAACGCTATATTCGAAGTCAAGGGGCAACACCATCGTTTAAAGGGTATAATGGTTTCACGGGTAGCATCTGTGCTTCCGTGAACGAAGAGCTTGTCCATGGTATTCCGGGAGATCGTGTACTTCAGGACGGTGACATCATCTCGATTGACATCGGAGCAGAGTACAATGGGTATCACGGAGATTCAGCCTGGACATATCCGGTAGGTACAATCTCTGAAGAGACGAAGCGGTTACTTGACGTAACTGAAGAATCTCTGTATAAAGGATTGGAGCGCGCCAAAGCTGGCGTGCACCTGACAGATATTTCGCATGCGATTCAGTCACATGTTGAAGCTGCGAATTTTTCTGTAGTCCGCGAATATGTGGGCCACGGCGTGGGACAAAATTTGCATGAAGATCCGCAAATTCCACATTATGGACCACCGGGGAAAGGGCCGCGCCTGAAAACCGGCATGACACTGGCAATTGAGCCAATGGTCAACGTCGGGAAACGCTATGTTCGCACACTATCCGACAATTGGACGGTAGTGACGGTGGACGGTAGCATGTGCGCCCACTTTGAGCACACCATCGCCATCACAGACGACGGCTACGAGATCTTAACGGTCGATGCAGAGTGAGCTGTGCGCGTTATTGGTGTCACCTTTCTATAAGCCAGTATCCACTCGTGTTTGTGACCGATGATCTCTCAATGGCTCTTGTAGAAAGCCCCTAGCGCTACAAATCGTCTGGGCTCCCAATCAACTTTATAGAGAAAGGGGTATAATTGATGGCGAAACAAGATGTAATCGAAGTGGAAGGTACGGTTATCGAGCCGCTTCCAAACGCGATGTTTAAGGTGGAGTTAGAAAACGGCCACACGGTCCTCGCGCACGTCTCAGGAAAAATTCGGATGCACTTCATTCGGATCTTGCCAGGAGATAAAGTAACGGTTGAGTTGTCACCATACGACTTGACTCGCGGACGGATCACATACCGTTTCAAATAAAAACTCCGATTTTTTCAGGAGGAGGTATTCACAATGAAAGTAAGACCTTCGGTTAAACCGATCTGTGAAAAATGTAAAGTTATCCGCCGTAAAGGCAAAGTAATGGTTATTTGCGAAAACCCTAAGCATAAACAAAAACAAGGGTAATTAAACAAGGAGGTGCACACATGGCACGTATTGCTGGTGTAGATATTCCACGTGAGAAACGCATCGTCATCTCACTCACTTACATCTATGGTGTTGGTAAAACGACTGCTCAAAAAGTCTTGAAAGAAACTGGTATCTCTGAAGATACTCGTACTCGCGACTTGACTGAGGAACAATTGAACCAACTTCGTGATGGTTTAGACAAAATCAAAGTTGAGGGTGACCTTCGTCGTGAAATCTCACTCAACATCAAACGTTTGATCGAAATCGGTTGCTACCGTGGTGTTCGTCACCGTCGTGGTCTTCCAGTTCGTGGTCAAAACACTAAAAACAACTCGCGTACTCGTAAAGGCCCACGCCGTACAGTAGCGAACAAGAAGAAGTAAGGGAGGGTAAACTAAGATGGCAAAACGCAAACAGAACGTTCGTAGTAAACGTAAAGTCAAAAAGAATATTGAATCTGGTATCGTGCATATCCGTTCAACATTCAACAACACGATCGTTACGATCACTGATATGCAAGGGAATGCAATCTCTTGGGCAACTGCAGGTAACATGGGCTTCAAAGGCTCACGTAAATCGACTCCTTTCGCTGCACAAATGGCATCTGAAACAGCTGCTAAAACAGCAATGGATAACGGTATGCGTACTGTAGAAGTTAACGTTAAAGGTCCTGGTGCAGGTCGTGAAGCAGCTATCCGTGCTCTTCAAGCAATCGGTCTAGAAGTCACTGCAATCCGTGACGTTACTCCAGTACCACACAACGGTTGCCGCCCTCCAAAACGTCGTCGCGTGTAACCCGTCTTGTACTGCAGAGCGGGGATTCGAGTAGACTTTTGTTGATCGTTTGACCAAGCAAGGCAGTAGAAACGTACACAAGGCGGTTGGCGATTGAACGCGATGGCCAACATGACGATATTCAAGGAGGGGTTCAGATGATCGAAATCGAAAAACCGAAGATTGAAACGATCGAGTTAAGCGAGAACGCTACGTTTGGTAAATTCGTAGTTGAGCCGCTTGAGCGTGGATTCGGTACAACGCTTGGTAACTCATTGCGTCGTATCCTATTGTCTTCACTTCCGGGTGCTGCAGTCACTGCAGTCCAAATCGATGGCGTTCTTCATGAGTTCTCGACGATTGATGGCGTTGTAGAAGACGTTACCCAAATCATCTTGAACCTTAAGAAACTCGCCCTCAAAGTGTACTCGGAAGAAGAGAAAACGCTTGAGATCGATATTCAAGGCGCTGGTGTTGTCACTGCTGCGAACATTACGCATGACAGCGACGTCGAAATCCTCAACCCAGAACTTCACATCGCAACGCTTGCAGAAGGTGCATCACTTCATATGCGTCTTACAGCACGCCGTGGTCGTGGGTATGTTCAGGCTGAAGATAACAAACGGGACGATATGCCAATCGGTGTAATCCCAATCGACTCGATTTACACGCCAATTCAACGTGTAAATTATCAAGTTGAAAAAACACGTGTCGGTCAAGATGCGAGCTTCGATAAGTTGACGCTAGATGTTTGGACGGACGGTTCAATCCGCCCTGAAGAAGCAGTGTCACTCGGTGCGAAAATCATGACAGAACACTTAAATATCTTTGTTGGTCTTACAGACGAAGCGCTCCATGCTGAAATCATGGTCGAAAAGGAAGAAGATCAAAAAGAAAAAGTACTCGAAATGACGATCGAAGAACTCGATCTCTCAGTTCGTTCGTACAACTGTTTGAAACGCGCTGGTATCAACACGGTTCAAGAACTCGCGAACAAGAGCGAAGACGAGATGATGAAAGTCCGTAACCTCGGACGTAAATCACTCGAGGAAGTTCAAGCGAAACTCGACGAACTCGGACTAGGCTTGCGCAAAGAAGACTAATACTATTAATTGCACGAAGGAGGGAATCCATCCATGGCATACTCGAAATTAGGCCGTACAAGCTCACAACGTAAGGCACTTTTGCGTGACCTTGCGACTGATCTCATCATCAATGAGCGTATCCAAACTACAGAACAAAAAGCGAAGGAACTTCGTCCAGTCGTAGAGAAACTCATCACTTTAGGTAAACGCGGTGATCTCCACGCTCGTCGTCAAGTTGCATCGTTCGTTCGCCGTGAAGCTGCTGGTCAAAACGCAGAGGGCAAAGCACAAGACGCGATCCAAAAATTATTCGCTGATGTGGCTCCACGTTTTGCTGAGCGTCAAGGTGGTTACACACGCATCATGAAAATGGGACCACGTCGTGGTGACGGCGCAGAAATGGTCATCATCGAACTCGTTTAATCCTCATTAAATGATTCGCCATAAAAGGGCAGTGCGTATCCCGCTTCTGCCCTTTTGCTACAAAATGAAAGTATTGATTTGATGAAGGAGGAGAGATCATGGACAAGCTGATTGAACTGGAACAGGTCACCTATCGGTATCCGGAACAGGAGCAAGCAGCCTTACACGAGGTCTCTCTGACGATTCGTTCAGGTGAATGGGTCGCCATCGTTGGTCACAACGGCTCTGGAAAATCAACGCTGACGAAATTGTTTAATGGATTGTTGTTACCGGAGACAGGGACCGTTACGGTTGCTGAGCGCTTTTCAAGTGCGAATCCGGAGCAACTGTGGGAGATGCGCCGAGCAATCGGCATCGTCTTCCAAAATCCAGATAATCAATTCGTTGGCACGACCGTGCGCGACGACGTGGCATTTGCTCTAGAAAACTGGGGTGTGCCACGCGAGGAAATGGTTCGTCGTATCGACGACAGTCTAGCGCGCGTTGGCCTTACGGATTTTGTTGATCGGGAACCCCATCAACTATCCGGCGGACAGAAGCAGCGTGTCGCAATCGCTTCGGCGCTTGCGATGCGCCCTGATGTTCTCGTGCTCGATGAAGCTACATCGATGCTTGATCCATTAGCACGACAAGAGGTCATGTCGACCGTTCAGGAACTCCATGCGACTCACCCAATGGCGGTCATCGCGATTACACACGAATTAGACGAAGTATTACGGGCTAGTCGTGTCATCGTCATGGATGCCGGGAAAATCGTATTAGAAGGATCCCCTCAGGAAGTCTTTCGTCATGCATCGTTCTTAGAAGACATCGGACTCGATGTTCCATTCGTTGTTCGGGTACAAGAACGTTTACGGGCGCAAGGTCTCTCACTCGAGGAGACGATACTAGATGAAAGAGAATTGGTGAACCGTTTATGCCAATCTTAATCCAGGAATTAAATTATACGTATCAACTCAATAGTCCGTTCGAACGAGTCGCGCTACGTGATGTGAATCTTGAGATTCCGTCAGGGGCGCTTGTTGCGTTTGTAGGGCATACCGGATCCGGGAAATCGACGCTCGTGCAGCACATCAATGGGTTGCTCAAGCCGACAGCGGGGAAGGTACAAGTCGATGACATCATCGTCGAACCGAAGAAAAAACAGGACCTCAAGCCATTAAGACGTCGCGTCGGGCTTGTTTTTCAATATCCGGAATATCAATTGTTCGAAGAGACGGTCTTAAAGGATGTCATGTTCGGTCCGATGAACTTCGGTCATGATGCCGCGATGGCTGAGCAATTAGCGAAAGAGGCATTACGGACTGTCGGACTCGATGAAGTCTTTTGGAGTCGTTCGCCGTTTGACCTGTCTGGTGGGCAAATGAGGCGTGTTGCAATTGCCGGCGTACTCGCTAGTCAACCAGACGTGTTGATCGTCGATGAGCCGACGGCAGGACTCGATCCGCAAGGGCGCAAGCATATGCTGAGTCTGTTTGCCCGGCTCCATGCAGAGACCGGTATGACGTTGCTCCTGATCACGCACGACATGGATCAGGTGCTTGAGTATGCTGAGCGTGTGATCGTCATGGAAGACGCCCAGGTGGCGTTTGACGGGCTACCGCTTGATCTGTTTAAAGAAGAGACATTGCTCGAGCAATTCCACCTCGATCTCCCGCACGTCCTATCGCTTGCTTGGCAAGTCGCTGATCGGCGTGGATTGCAACGACCGGAGATCCGGACGGAGACCGAATTGATCGAGTGGTTGATGACGAAAGGGGTGAGCGAATGATCGTCGGACAACATATTCCCGGTCAGTCGTACTTGCATCGGTCGTCGGCACTTGCGAAGATCATCTTTGCTTTCTGCTTCATTCCGCTCGTCTTTCTCGCAAACAATGCAGCAACGAACATCTTTTTACTTGTCTTTACGTTCTTAGCACTCATGAGTAGTCGGTTACCACTTCGGTATGTTCTAAAAGGACTGCGACCGATTCTTTTCCTGATCGTCTTTACGTTCGTCATCCAGCTGTTCTTCACGCGCGAAGGGTCTGTCCTCTTTGAGTTCGGCTGGCTTCGGATCTACGAAGAAGGACTGCGACTCGCGATCATCGTCTCATTACGTTTCTTCTATCTTGTCTCGATCACGACACTCGTCACGCTGACGACCTCACCGATCGAATTGACAGATGCGATTGAGTTGTTATTAAAGCCGTTCAAGGTCGTCCGTGTTCCAACGCATGAGATCGCGCTCATGTTATCGATCTCACTTCGGTTCTTACCAACCTTAGCGGAGGAGACGGAGAAAATCATGAAGGCACAGCAAGCACGTGGTGTTGATTTATCGGCAGGACCGATCAAGGAACGTTTACGGGCGATCATTCCGTTATTGATTCCGTTGTTCATCTCCGCCTTTAAGCGGGCAGAGGATCTTGCGACAGCAATGGAAGCGCGGGGATACCGTGGAGGAGAGGGAAGGACACGCTTACGGGAGTCCAAGTGGACGATGCGGGATACAGGTCTGATGATCCTACTCGTCCTCCTAACGATCAGTTTAGTAGGATTGCGAGGGATCGGGTAATGCGTCGTTTAAAATGTACGATTCAATATGACGGAACCGGCTACGCCGGGTATCAGGTGCAACCAAACGGATTGACGATTCAAGAAGTAATTGAAACGACGCTTGCGCGGATGCACAAACATCCCGTCAAGATCATCGGGTCGGGACGGACGGATGCGAGGGTGCATGCCTACGGACAAGTCATTCATTTTGATACGGAACTAGCGATTCCCCCGGAGAACGTCGTCAAGGCACTGAATACGCTCTTACCAGCGGATATTCGTGTCCGGAGCTGTGAGGAGGTCGAACCGACCTTTGAAGCGCGTTACGATGTCGTAGGGAAGGAATACCGCTATTTCGTCCGCCGCGAAGAAAATGCGTTTCGTCGGAATCTATCGGTTCATATTCCGTATCCGCTCGATCTCGAGCGCATCCGTCAAGGGATGGCACATCTCGTCGGCACGCACGATTTCAGTTCGTTCTGTGTCGCGAAGACGGAAACGGATAACCGGGTCCGGACGATTTACGAGGCAGAGTTGATGACAGTCGGTGACGAACTCGTCTTTCGGTTCCAGGGCAGTGGGTTTCTTTATAATCAAATCCGGATTATGGTCGGGACGTTACTTGACGTCGGACGCGGTCGTTTTGCACCAGAGGACATTAAAAAAATGTTGCTGGCAAAGGACCGGAACGTCGCAGGCGTGACAGCGCCTCCCCATGGACTCTATCTATGGGAAGTTTTCTATCCGGAGTGAAAAAAGGCAATTGACATTGGCTATTAAAAAACATACAATGTTTATTGGCATTTCATTTATTATGAAACCACAATCTTAGCCCCGTACACCTAAGATTATGATAGATTCACCTAGTGAATAAATGAAAAATCAAAAACAGAACTTTTAATTCCTTAGGAGGTATTTTACATGCGCACAACTTTCATGGCGAAAGCTACTGATGTAGAACGCAAATGGCTCCTTATCGACGCTGAAGGTAAAACACTCGGTCGCCTTGCGAGCGAAGTTTCATCACTTCTCCGTGGTAAGCACAAGCCTACGTTCACACCACACGTTGACTGTGGGGATAACGTTATCCTCATCAACGTTGAGAAAATCGTTTTAACTGGTAACAAACTCGACAAAAAAGTCTACTACCGTCACTCTGGTCATCCAGGCGGCTTAAAGCAGACTGTTGCACGCGATATGCTTGCTAACAAACCTGAGCGCATGCTTGAACTCGCGATCAAAGGGATGCTTCCAAAAGGTAGCCTCGGTCGTCAAATGTTCAACAAACTCCACGTCTACGCTGGAGCTGCACACAAGCACGAAGCACAACAACCAGAAGTTTACGAACTTCGCGGTTAATACGAATTTAGGAGGAACTACACGATGGCAGATGTACGTTACTACGGCACTGGTCGCCGGAAACACGCGGCAGCGCGCGTTTTCCTCGTTGCTGGAGACGGTAAAGTCACAGTTAACGGTCGCGATATCAGCGAATACTTCGGTTATGAGACATTGATCATGACTGCAAAAGAACCACTCGTAATCACAGAAACAGAAGGCAAGTACGATGTAATCGTAACGGTCAAAGGCGGCGGCTTCACTGGTCAAGCAGGCGCTATCCGTCACGGTATCTCACGTGCTCTTCTTCAAGCGGATCCAGAATTCCGCGGCGCACTCAAAGCGAAAGGCTTCTTGACTCGTGATGCTCGTATGAAAGAGCGTAAAAAATACGGTCTTAAAGCAGCTCGTCGTGCACCACAATTCTCGAAACGTTAATTCTTTTCGAATCCCTCTCACCCTTGTGGTGGGAGGTTTTTTTGTGCACTAAAAAATCGCTCTCCTGAGAAGTGTCAGAACAGCGATTCAAGTCAAGTCGATTTAGTGGAGCGTAATCGGTGCAACACCGTCAGAAGAAGATAGAAGATGACGATCGTCAGCGGGATGCTCCAAACAAAGAGAGATTGTATGAATTGGGTAGGTGTATGTGCCGTCGTTTGACCGACATGTCCTGTAAAAGAGGTTTCTTCACTTAAGACGGTTGCATTGTCCGGTAACTCCGTCTTGGTAGCGACAGTCGGTTGCAGCGTCAGATACAGGACGAAGCTAAGATGTAAAAGACAGGTGACGCTAAGTGTCCAAATGATGCGTTTTTTCATAGGATGCTCCTTTTGATATGAGTTAAAATCATTCTACATTCCATAAGTATAGCGGATTTTGTTTTCGGGAACAGGAGACAAAGGGGTGAGCGTAGATGGCATTATCGATCAGCTGGTTACTCGAGCGAGCGAATCGGAAGTTGAATGCTTCGGGACTGTCACGAGAAGTCGCTAAACGAACGCAAGAGGTCATTCGGGAGATGCATGCACAAGGGATTTATGTAGGCGTCGCACAAGGGTACCGATCGATCGCAGAACAGAATCGGTTGTACGCACAGGGACGGACACTACCGGGACCAATCGTAACGAATGCACGCGGGGGACAATCGAATCATAACCGTGGAATTGCCGTCGACCTCTTTCAATATTCCCAAGACGGTACACAAGCGCTATTTCGAAATGACCAAAGCTTTCAAAAGATTGTTGCTGCGATGAAACGACGTGGCTTTTCTTGGGGTGGGGACTGGACGAGCTTTAAGGATTATCCACACTTTGAATTACTAGGAGTGTCTGAAGAAACGCCGAATCGCTCTCGTGCGATCGTTCCGTATCCAGGTCGTCCGTTGTATCAAGGGGCAACCAATATGAATCCACGGGATATCGAACGAATTCAGCGTGCAGTCAAAGCAACCGTGACTCGGCGCTTTGATGCAGAGACGGCTCAGAAGGTGCGTGCCTATCAAACACGTCAAGGACTTGACGTTGATGGTGTCGTGGGTCCTCGTACATGGAACCGAATGTTCTAAAACGAGCGAATGATCGAGTAAAATGATGAAAACTGACACTGGACATGGAAAAGTCATCCTTTCCGGTGTCGAAATGTGCAAGCGCTCTCTTATTTTTGTTATACTAACAGGGATTAAATCGAACGTTTTCAGGGGGAAGGCACTATGTTGAATGAACAAGAAATTCGCGAGGTAGTCGGAACGCTCGTCGATCCGACGATTGACCGCCCGCTTGCAGATACGAACGGCATTCGTGACGTCCGGATTAAAGGTGATTATGTCAGTCTGAAAATCGCTTTAGCACAATCCGGTTCTGGGGAGCAACTCGTGCTCCAACAGCAAATCGTCAAGGAACTGAAAGAAAAAGGATTCAAGACGGTGGGACTCCGTTTTGAGGCACTCGGTGATCACGGGATTCAAGCAGCTACGACACCATCAATTCTCAAACCAGAATCTGGTACGACGTTCATCGCGATTGCTTCTGGTAAAGGGGGCGTCGGGAAATCGACGGTTTCCGTTAACTTAGCAGTCGCCCTCGCACGAGCAGGGAAGAAGGTCGGTTTGATTGATGCCGATATCTACGGCTTTAGTGTTCCAGACATGATGGGAATCGAAACACGTCCGACTGTCGTGAACGACCGAATCGTTCCACCAGAACGCTTTGGCGTCAAGGTCATCTCAATGGGCTTCTTCGTCGAAGATAATGCACCAGTCATCTGGCGGGGACCAATGCTCGGGAAGATGCTCAACAACTTCTTCGCAGACGTCGAATGGGGCGATCTCGATTACTTGTTGCTTGATCTTCCACCGGGAACAGGGGATGTCGCACTCGATATTCATTCGATGCTCCCGAGCTGTCAGGAAGTCATCGTCACGACACCTCACGCAACAGCCGCTTTCGTTGCAGCACGAGCAGGAGCAATGGCAATCAAAACGAACCATCGTCTCCTCGGAATCGTCGAGAACATGGCGTACTTTGAAAGTAAAGTGACAGGCGAAAAAGAATATGTCTTCGGTAGTGGTGGCGGAGAGAGGTTGTCAGAAGCGTTAAAAACCGATATTCTAGCTAAGATTCCACTTGGACAACCATATGCGAATGATGCGGACTTCGCCCCATCGATCTATCGCGATGAACATCCATTTGAGACGTACTATAATGAACTCGCCACGCGTGTCATCGAAAAAGTAGAGGGATAAGAATGAAGATTAAAGGATTTTTGAAGCTGTTTTGGATGACGCTCCTAATCGGAACGCTCGCCGGCTTCGTGTTTAACTTGGTAGCAGAACCTGGATATATCCGAAATCAATCGATTAGCGGATATGTGACGGCTCTCTCCTACAGTAGTACGTGGACAGCCATCAGTTTGATGGGATTCTTCTCGTACTTGATCTTACATCGCGTCGGACTCGATTTATTCCGCGGTGCAAAGCTTTGGAACCGTGTCCAGGTCGTCTTGATCGCATTTGCACTATTTGATGGTGTCTACCTGCGCGGATTAGCATACGGCTTTGATAAGACGAGTCTTTATATTGGTGAGATGGTCGTCTTGCTTGTAATAGCGTTCTTAGTCGCGCGGACGAAAGCACGGGAAACGAACTTCACAGCGTTCATTCCGACTTTGTTCCTCATGACAGTCATCACGTTGATCGAATGGGTACCTGCTTTGCAGGCAACACAAGATAAGCGGATGTTATGGGCGGCGCTTGCGACACTTTTAATCTGTAATGCGTATCAGATTCTAATGCTGCATCGCTTGCAAGAAAAGCCAGCTTCTCAAGGACAATCGCAAAAACAGGCGTAACGAAAAAGACCCGCGAACGGGTAGTATTTTACCGGTTCAAGCGGGTCTATCTTTTTTCTAAAGTTTTTTTAGAAAAACAGTTGACGAAAAAAACAAGAGTTGATATATTAATACATGTCGCTGAGGCACACGCCAAACGCGAGCGTCACAGACGAAAAAAACTTCAAAAAAGTAATTGACATCACTTATTACTTTACTGTAAGATTTAAAAGTCGTCAAATGACATATTGGACTTTGAAAACTGAACGATGAGGCAAAAATCGTATTCTACGGAATACAAAAACGAATGAAGCGCAAGCTTCGTCAATCGTGACTTCGGTCACACAACGAGCAAGTCAAACACTTCATGGAGAGTTTGATCCTGGCTCAGGACGAACGCTGGCGGCGTGCCTAATACATGCAAGTCGAGCGCAGGAAACTGACGGAACTCTTCGGAGGGAAGGCAGTGGAAT
>NZ_LUCU01000056.1:0-211 GCF_001644945.1 Exiguobacterium sp. KKBO11 | reverse complement strand
CCGAAGAGCATGCTCTTCGGGGTTGTAGGACACTCTATACGGAGTCAAAAAGGAAGACAGTAGGTGAAGGACCTGGAAAGGTCGGCCGAAGAAGGTGACAGCCCTGTAGCTGAAACTGTTTTCCCTCCAGAGTGGATCCTGAGTACGGCGGGACACGTGAAACCCCGTCGGAATCCGGGAGGACCATCTCCCAAGGCTAAATACTCCCTAG
>NZ_LUCU01000057.1:0-90835 GCF_001644945.1 Exiguobacterium sp. KKBO11 | reverse complement strand
TGCAGAAATGGATTGAGTCCGCCAAGCACTTGAGAATCCCACCCTCACCAACGGTGTGGGCTTGCGGCTTTAGCCGTGGGAGTGTCAAATCTCCCGCAAGTACGGTTGCAGAAATAAGCGTAATCGTTTTTCGTAATTATCCAGGTCCATCGTATACGTCTCGTCATGACCGGCATCACGAACCGGATACAATTGTTTTAATCCCGTTTTTGCTTGATACAGTTCATACATCATTCGAACCGGAACGAGTTCGTCCTTCATTCCGTGAATGAACATCGTCGGAACTCGACTCTTCGTTGCTTGACGGGTCACCGAGACGTCGCCATAAAAGAAATCTTGCTCGCCTTTGTTCCACATGCTCGCGACCGTCAGAGACGGCAGTGCCGGGTAACGGATCTGTTCGTCCGCGAGTAGACTGAACCAGTCGTCGAGTCGGGCGTAAGCTCCTTCAGCAACGATCGCCCGGACTTGTGTCGGTACGGTCTCGCCAGAAGCGAGTAAGACGGTCGATGCGCCGACACCGAGTCCATGATAGACGATCCGTGTATCGTCTCCGTTTTCAGCAAGCAAGCGCTTCGTCCATTCCAAGACATCCAGTCGATCAAGCCAACCGTAATTCCGGACGCCACCGCTACGATCCTGCCCACGCCGTTCGATGAGTAAAACATTAAAATCCGCCTCATGGTAATAGCGGGCAAGTGCATAAACACCGGTCTGTGAAAACATCATCTCATCCGGGACGAGGAGGACTGTCTGTTTGCTACCGTCAACCGGTAGATAACGACCGAAGCGGACGAGCCCGTCCTTCGACCATTGCTGCGTCTCGCTCGTTTGTTTGAACCATGTCTCGTCTTTCGTCACCTGTCCGTCCGTTCTCATCGTCTTCAGAATCGGAGAAGCGTCCGACTGACCGATCAATGTTTCTTGCATCCGGTATCCATCATAGACGATGAACAGTAGCAGACACGTGACGAGCAACACGATGCCGATTCCCCATTTGCGCATGTGCTTCGCTTCCTTTCCGACAGTGAGTCTTTCCTTATTCGTCGTCGGTTTTCACTTCCCCTGCTAACGGGGTCGAAAGGAACGATTGTTTATACCAGCGCTGTAAGGTATCGATATCCGTTCGTTCAAAATAAAGCGCGTTAAAAGCAGTATTGCCCCGTAGTTGAATCTCAATCCGGGCAATCTCCTTTGCTTCGAGCCAGCGAGAAACGGACCAGGTCAATTCCTCGATTTTCAGTCGTGGCGTATAGACGGTCTCTTTTTGGACCCATTGTTTGCGTAACATCAAGAGATCGTGGCCGGTTCCGAAACGGGTCTTTCGGTAACCGCTGCGCACAGCGAAGTAATAGAACGGTAACCAGATGAACAGAAGCAAGATCAGGAAGCGCCATGAGGAATCAAGGACGATGATGACGACACTGCTTAGTGCAGTAAACAACAGCGCATAACCGAGTAACGGCCAACGAACCCGGTAACGAAAGCCGATCGGTGCGACTTCGTGCTGCGGGTGGAACTGACGAAAGCGCGGCAGATATGTCGCCAGAAACGGATCAATCTCGTTCGTCCGGATGAATGGATGGAGCAATAGTCGCTCCTTCTCTCCGGTCGCCGAGATGATGTGTAAGGACAGACTCGCTCGACCGATCAAACGCTGAATCCAGCTTTCCTGAATGACGAGGGCTTGAATCTTATCGGCATGAAACGCGACCTCGGTCCGGTTCAACATCCCGTACCCAATCAACAATCGGTTGTGTTGCAAGACGGCACGGTACGAACCGTACTTCAAGATATAGACGATGATCGAGCCGATGTAGATGACGAGTAAGACGATTACGCCAAGTCCCGTCAAGACGAACAGTGATAAATGCGCGAGCTCCGAGAACAGTCGATCGACATAACGTTCAATAAACTGATCGATGAATTGATAGGCGGTTCCGATCCCGACGAGCGCCAGTCCGACGCGTCCTGACAAGGCACCGGCTAATGCCAAATCGCGGACCGGGATCGTATAGGCGACTTCTTCCTGTTGTTCTTCGACGACGAGCTGTCCCTCGTTTTTGATCGATGATTTCAGTTCTTTCGCAAAATCAAGTCGGATCCCTTTTAGTTCGACTTCCGGTGTTCCGCTCTCAGACGATGTCTCGACGGTCAACGTCGCAAGACGCAACAGTCGTTCGATGACGTTTTGCTGGATGCCGATCGACTCGATCCGTTTACGTTGTGTCGTCCGTTCACTTTTTTGAAAAATCCCTTTGCGGACCCGAATCGTCTCGGCATCAATCGTGAACGTATAGAAATACCAGGAGGCGATCCCGTATAAGAGGACGAACACAATCCCGACACTGATCCCGATCCACGTATAGGTGTTGATCTCGCCTTTACGGATCGCATTTAAAATCAAGGCGGCGAACGGAATCAGGAGCGAGCGGATGATCGAGATACTCGACATCACGATGAACAGCGGGTGGACGCGCCGGGTCATAACGATTCCTCCTCCCGCTCCTCGAGTTTCGCGAATCGTTCGACTTGTGTGCGTAGCGCGTCTCCTTGCGCACGATCGAGTCGAGTTAACGTGACGAAGCCGGATGCCGTTCGAATATCCAGTGTGATCAAATCATAGCGACGCAGGATCGGTCCCGTTTGACTATCGATCAATTGCACCTTGACGAGCGGCACGGTGACTTCGCGGCGGAAGAAGATGCCGTTGCGGACGACGAGAAATTCCTCATCGATGCGATAACGCATATACTTCACGCGAAGAACGGGTATGTAGACGATACGGGGAATGAAATAGATCAGCCAAAGCAGACCGACGATACCCATCCACCAGGGTGTCAGGTCGAGCCACATGACTTGAGTGATCGTCGTTCCGATCAAAATGACGGCGATCAAGCCGTGTAACGGCAACAATCCGAGCCGTTCTGCTCGAATCGATCGTTCTGGCAACGTATGCCATTGTACAGTAGACATCAAAAACACTTCCTTTCGTTTCCATTTACGGTTAAAAACGTCGCTTGGTTTCAGACAGCGGTTGACATTTTGTTTGATTTCATCGCATATATAGAAGTGAAGAACTGTAACACCAAGGAGGAACCATGTTAACTTTTGAAGAAAAACTACGAATTATCGAGACCTTCCCACAACTCGTCCGCAAAGATGTCTCGCTGAAGCGCATCAATTTCCAATTCCCGGACAGTCAGTATGAGAAGAAGAATCTCGTCTATCATTTGCATCCGAACGGAAACGGCTTCGTCTATGCCGCTGGTCTACCAGGTTATGAAACGGACGAAAAAGGGTTCGTCAACATCCGTGAATTCTCAGAGCCTGCTTTAATTCTCTTATTAGAAGATGCGATCAAAGCACTCTCGACGGTCCAATCGGTCGAAACACTCGAAGAAACATGGGTCAACGATAATCAGTTCGAATTAACGTTGCTCAATGAAGACATCGACACGTGGCTCGTCTATGCCGGTGATCTTTTAGACGGTGCATTCAACTCGTATAAGGAAGCAGCGAACTATCTTGAAGAAGAAGGTTTCCGCCGTAAATAAGACAATGAGCGATCCGGTTAACCCGGGTCGCTCATTTTCATGACGAGACGATTCAGTGCCGCTTTGACGACGCGCAAGTCTTCTTCGTCAACGTCGAGTGTTTGGACGAGATCAAGCGGAATGGTCTCTGCTTGTTTCCGTAACGCACGACCGGCATCTGTCAAAAAAATCTGGATGTGCCGTTCGTCTTCCGGCTTACGGACGCGTCGCAACAGTTCTGCTGCTTCGAGTTTCTTCAGTAACGGCGTCAACGTTCCCGAATCAAGATGGAGCCGTTCACCGATGGCTTTCAGCGATTGTCCCTCCTCCTCCCAGACGACGAGCATGACGAGATATTGTGGATACGTCAGACCGAGGGGTTCAAGTAACGGACGATAACGACGCGTGATCTCACGCGAAATCGCATAAAACGGAAAACAGAGTTGTTCATCTAAAGCTAACGGGTTCATAAAAAATTCCTCCAATCGTGAGCAAACGAGTTGCATTTCGATTTAAATTGTATACAATCTAATTGTAAGCTACTTATTTGAATCTAACAACGAAAGGGAGTTACACACATGAAACCAATGTTCACATCATCTGCAACAGCTGTCGGAGGTCGCGACGGACGCGTCGTATCGGAGGACGGTATTCTTGACGTCGCCCTCGCAATGCCGGTACCAGGATCGAAAAAACAAGCCACAAACCCAGAACAACTCTTTGCTGCAGGATATTCTGCTTGCTTCGACTCTGCCTTGAACATGGTCGCTCGCAAACAAGGAATCAAACACGATGGCAGTGAAGTCACAGCACACGTGACATTAAACGAAGCAGCTGACGGATTCATGCTTTCCGTCGAACTCGATGTTCTCGTCCGTGGGATCTCGGAAGAAGCGGCGGCTGAACTTGCGAAAGTCGCGCATACGGTCTGCCCTTACTCACGTGCAACTGCTGGAAACATCCAAGTCGACGTCTACACACGTACGACTGACGCAGAATAAGTGTAGCATTTCTAGCCAGCCCGAGGTTTACTCTCGGCTGGTTTTTTGTTTTTTATAATAATTTCGGTATTTGAAATAATTATATTTTTGATGATGAACGGTTGCTCTCACGAAAAGAACAACCGCTCTTTTTTCATAGTTGATGGACCGATAAGATGACGAGTTCCCCGGACACGGTGACATAATAGGCATCCTCGAACCGGTAGCGTTCATTATGTTCTGCGTCGTAAACCGTGACCATCGGTTCCGCGTCGTCTCCGATCGCTTCGTGTAAATAGAAGCGTCCACGTAAGACACGTTCGAACGGTTCCTTATCGAGGAATCGGGCACCGTTGCGTAAGTTGATCACTTCATGATGGTGCTCGGACCGATCATTGACGATGAAGATCGTCGACTCAACGTCATCGTAGGTGAAGTCGAGCGGTTCATAGTCACTCCACTGAATTCGGGCAACCTCTTCGACACTCGCTTCCGTATCAATCCGGTAAAAGATTTCTTCGTTTAGACGGTCAGTATAGGCACTAAAGATCAGATGCCCTTCCTGTTCCCCGAGATACTGAACGGTATCCCCTTCCCCTTCTAACTTCAACAAGGTTGCGAACGATAAGTGCTCAACACCGCGTTCGATTTCCTCAATCAAGGTAGGCAGTGGGGCGATCAAGAGACTTTCCGAGTGGTCGATCGGATCTTCCGGTGAGATGACACCACTTTCAAGGGCGTCATAGAACGAGAACTCATCGAGCCGGGCATTACAGACGATGTACTCCTTGTCTTCGAGCGTGACGAGAAAGAAATAGAGTTCCCGGTAATTCTCCGTCATCCCGTAGAGCCGTGGATCACGAATCGTCTGCCGCGATTCATCCTTGACGTCATACAGAAACGCGGACGTCGTATCCGTCGTCTGTAAGAATACGAGATAGTTCTCATTGAGCACCCAGTAGAGCGTCAAATCCCCTTCGACATAAAACGACGCAATTTGCTCCCGTTTACCGGACAAGAGATCGATGACGAGCACTTCCGTCTCCCCGCCCTGTTCTTGCGTATGTTCATTCAAACAATAGACTCTTCCGTGCCGCACGAACGGTCGGGTTGGTCCGTGATCCGTCAAGGCTTCTGGCGTTAGATCGACCTGTTCTTGATCTTCAAGATCATACCGGCTGATGTGGTAACGGGCGTCATCAAGACGACGTCGAAAATAGATCGACGATGGTGTGACATGCAAGACATCCATATGATCGGCGGGTAAAGCACGGGCATCCACTATTTCCATGATTAATCTCCTCCCGGACACGTACTACTTGTCTTTTTCCCACGAATCGTACTGCTTCAAACAGGGTCTTGCTGTGCGTTTAACGAAGCAGAGTGCTACAATATGGCTAGATGACTACAGGATGAGGAAGGTGCGAAACGGTGCAATCACAAGATTTAAATACGATGATGCTCGAATATGTCAACGATAAGGAAGAATACGATGCCTACGCCGACAAGTTGAAGATGCTCTTGTCCGAGTTGCTGGACGCGGCAGGCATCAAATACCACTCGATCGTCGCCCGGACGAAGGACTCCGAAAGTCTGTATCAAAAAGTCTTACGGCAACCGAACAAATACCGTTCACTCAAGGACGTCCATGACTTGACCGGGATTCGGATCGTCACTTATTTCCATGACGACGTCCGGGAAGCGGCACGCATCATCGAGAATGAGTTCGCAATCGATCGCGATCAATCGGTCGATAAGTCGACGTTGCTCGATACGACGGAATTCGGTTATCTCTCGGTCCACTTCGTCGCTTCACTGAGCGATCAGCGGCTTGCTCTGAGCGAGTATGGACGTTTTAAAGACTACACGGCTGAGATCCAGATTCGCTCGATCCTGCAACACGCGTGGGCGGAGATCGAACATGATCTTGGATATAAAAATCCGAACAGTGTCCCAGCAGAAGTCCGGCGCAGCTTCAGTCGGGTCGCAGGATTACTCGAGATCGCCGATCAGGAGTTCGTCAACATCAAGAAACAGTTAAAACAATTTGAAGACGAGACCGTTCAACAAATCTTGTCTGACCCACATCAAGTCCGGATCACGGCAGATAACTTGAACTACTTCATCGATCACTCCCCGGTCATCAACGAGCTCGATAAACGACTCGTTACATCGCAAATGATGCTCGATTCCGATCAACAATTGATCAACGAACTGATTCGGATGTTCCATTATGTCGATATCCGGACGTACGGAGAGTTGATTGAAGCCGTCACGACACACAGTCCGCTCGCCTTACGCTGTGCGAAGGTCATGCCGAATCCGTTCCTACCTCGTCAAGGAATCGGCATCGCCTATATCTGCATGGCGCTGACGATCGCTGGCGAAGATACACACCGGATCGACTACTTCTTCCGCCGCTTCTATCCAGAACTGCGCAACGTCGAAGAAATCGTCGCCCAAGTCGCTCGCGTCGTCGAAACAGATGATTCAAGAGAAAAATATTGATTAAACTAAAATTTTTCACTATACTAAATCACGAGTGAAAGAAACTACGGTATAGAAAGAGTGAACGATACATGGCAACTACACTAGAAGTAGCACAACGCGATCAGTTGATCGTTGATACGGAAAAAGGATTACGGATGAACTACCGCGCGATCAAAAAGGACGTGCGTAGCATGTTCACGACGTACTTGACACGCAATGAGTTCTTCATCTTGAAGTCCCTTTGTGCGAACAGTCCGCAAATCGCCTCTGCCCTCTCGCAGGAGTTTCAATTCTCAGCGAGCATGATCACGGCATTAGCAGACGAATTGACGAAAAAAGAGTTGATCTCGCGTGAGCGAAGCGAACTCGATCGTCGTGTCGTCGAACTCCGCGCCACTCCAAAAGGCATCGAGCTCTATGAAAAACTCGAATCGATGAAGATGGATTACCTCGCAGACGTCTTCGAGGACTTCTCGGATCAGGAACTCGAACTGTTCCGGACGCTCTTAACGAAGCTTGAAAAAACAATCTAAGCTGTTCAATCGAACGGATCCGGTCAGGACGACCGGATCCGTTTTTTAGTAAATTCAGGAGGAGGAAACGCGATGTTTGATTTCGAATCGGTGCAACAGTTACGACAGACGGGGCAATATGAAGCAGCGAAGGCAGTCGTCCGTCAGTATGTCGAGACGGCACCTAACGATCCGACCGTCCTCTATCAGATGGCGTGGTGTCATGATAGTCTCGGTGAGGAACATGCTGCTGTTCCCTATTACGAACAAGCCCTAGCGCTCGGTCTTACTGGCGAAGACCGCTTGCAGGCATATATCGGGCTCGGCAGTACATATCGCGTCATCGGTCAGTTCGAAGTTGCGTCAGACGTGTTTCATCGTGCGTTAATTGAATTTCCGGACGCCCATGCCCTGCAAGCCTTCCTCGCGATGACCGAGTACAATCTCGGTCAAGCCGATCAGGCAGTCGGTCGGTTGCTGAAGAGTCTTGCTACGACGTCGTCAGACACATCGATCCAGACATTTGACCGAGCAATCCGTTTTTATGCCGATCATTTGGACGAGATCGTCAAAGAATGAACAGCAACGGTTGACGAGTGCTCGTTTTGCACAGCATAATGTAACAGCCAAGCGGACTCGCTTTTGGCAGGAAAGGAAGTTAAGAATGTCATCAAAAAAAGTATGGACAGTAGAAGGTTACGAAGAACAAGGGCAAGAAAAACACGGCAAGGCAAGCAAGTCAGAGACATATACGAATGAAGCCGATGCTAAGAAAGCTGCTAAAAAGATGGCGGATCAGAATGATCATCTCGACGTCTACGTCATTTATACGAGTACGGTAAACGGTAAAACAGAAGAACGATTCTTCAATTCGAACGGCAAGTATAGTGAAGAAGGCTTCGAGTGGTAATCTCTATTTTCATCTTAAGATTCACCTATAAAAACAACGGGTTCGTCTCTTCTTAAAAAGAAACGAACCCGTTGTTTTTTAATCATGAATTTGCCCTTCATACCAAAGCGGGATGTCCCGCTGAAAACCAGCATGATCCTGAATGATTCGCTGGACACGTCGTTGCATCGCTTGCATTCCGTCTGCATCGAACCGCTTCGCCCAGACGAGTGCCGAGAAGACGACCATCGCCATGTAAAGACTATACACTCGCCAAAAGTCGGACGGTACTTCGTTCTCGAAATACCCCTCAATCATGTGACGGGCAAATACCGGACTCGTCTCGACCTGAAACAGACCACATTTGACGAAGTCATGCCACGGATCGCCATAATCATGGTTCCCATAATCAAGGAAGGCGGAAAGATGCCCATCCTCGACAAGGAGATTATCGAGATGAACGTCATCATGTTGCAACCGGTTCGGACGTGTCTGAAGTAACGGAATCCGCTCGCTAATGAATCGATCAAGACGCTCGATCCACGTTGGCTCAAGCAATCCATCAATCGCTGCGCGGTAGCGGTCATGTTTCGCCTGGCAACGTTCGCTCCAAGACATCATTTCGCTCGGTGCAGTGACGTCATGAATGCGTCTCAGCGCTTGCCCTGTCTCCTGACCGAGTCGGGGTGCTAATTCCGGTGACTCCTCGAGTACGCTTCGAACGGTTTGTCCGGGTAGGTACGGATAGATGCCGTAAGCGGTCGTTGCGGTCCGTCCGGTCGCTAGCGGTAAGGCATGAGACAATCCCGCTTGTTTGGGAATCGCTAAAGCGGCTTCTCGTTCAAATTGACGACTAGACGGATCCGTCACGACCTTGACGATGTAGTGCGCTGTTACCGTCTTGACGGACCAGACGGCTTGGCGCGATCGACCAGATAACTGTCTTTCGCTCTCAACGTGCGTGAGTAAGGGATGCAAAGGTAACATGAAGACTCCTTTCTGACATCAAAAAGAGGACGCATCTTGCGTCCTCTTCGTCATGCCTGTGGAATGTAGCCAGCAATGATCTCAAGCAGATCGGCATACGCTGTCTCAAAATCGATGTTTTCAATCATATAATCATAATGATCGCGGTCTTTCCACGCTTCCTCGTAATCGACGAGTCGCGCTTCAAACTCCGGTGTATCCCCGCGCATCAACAGTCGTTCCTTCATCAAGTCGGGTGGGACCGAGACGAAAATCGTGATCACTTGGTCGCCAAACAAACGCTTGAAGTTCGCCGCCCCTTTCGGATCAATGTCCTTAATGACGATTTGATCCTGTTCGAGGACATCGACATACGCTTGACGCGGTGTCCCGTACCACGCCCGGTGGACGTGGGCGTATTCGATGAAGCCGTCGTCTTGGATCAATTGTTGGAACGTCTTGACGTCGACGAAATGATAGCTTGCTCCATCAATCTCCGTCGGTCGTTTCGGTCGGGTCGTCACCGACGGGATGAACCGGACGTGCGCGTATTCCGTCCGCAGACGTTTGATCAGGGAGGACTTTCCGCTGCCCGATCCACCAATCAAGAGAATGATTTTACCTGACATCGTTTTCCCCCTGTTGTTGTGTCGTGAAGTAACCTGTAAAGCGAAGAGCGAACTGTTCGAGTTCACTATCGACGACCGTTCCGTAAATCGGTCGGATGACGATTAAATAGCGTTCGTACGAGATGATCCGGGATGTTTCGTTTCGTGTCATCTGGACTTGTTCTTCCGGATAACTCTCGACGTAATACCAATCGACCGCAATTCGTTCATCGGATGGGGTCTCATAAATCCAGGTCACCGTCGTTCCATCCGCAGGAAGGGTGCTTTTCAAGGTGAAGCGCTGAATCTGCTTCAGTTCCCGTTTCGCTGACGCAAGTCCTGCCTGATAATCCGCAGGTCGCATCGGTGTCGTCGTCACTTGCTTCGGTTTTGGTTCCGGCAAGCGGGCAAAGCCAAGCTGAAGTCCGACGAATAAAGCGACGAGCGACAAACTGATGACGAATACGTATTCCTTGCGCATCCCTTCCTCCTCCTCATCCTTCGAGTGTGTCGCGCATCCCTTTTGGATCGTTGACGATGACGGCGTCGACGCCGATCCGCTGCATCTGCCGGACATCCTCGACCGTCTTCGGAGTATAAACCCGGACCGTGACATCTTGCGCGTGAGCGAACGCGACGTCCGCTTCCGTCACCCGTCGATAATCGGGATGGATACCGGTCGCACCAATTCGGAGGGCTTGTTCTTCCGGATGATAGATCGGATACGGATAGAGAATCGCCGTCTCAACGCTTGGGTCGAGCTTCCGGATCAAGGCAACCGAATAATGGTTGAACGAACTGAATAACAATCGGTCGGTCGCGATGCCGTGCGCTGCACAGCGTTCAAGGACATACGCTTCAAGCCCGTCATAGCGGATCGTATCCGTCTTCAGCTCGATGTTAAGCCGCAGGGTCACTGGTGCAAGGATTGCGAGGACTTCGTCAAGCGTCGGAATCTTCGTCTTGATCGGTTCCCCTTTAAATCGTGCTCCAGCATCCAGCGCCTGCAGTTCGGCAACCGTCATGTCGATGACGCGCCCCTTCCCGTTCGTCGTCCGGTTGACGGTCTCATCGTGAATGATGACACCGACACCGTCCTTTGAGAAATGGACATCGAATTCGACCCCATCGACGTCGTCTTCAATCGCAGCAGCGATGGCTTCGAGCGTGTTCTCCGGAAAACGGTCACTGACGCCGCGGTGTGCAAACCACAACATCAGAGTGCCTCGACGACACGCGTGTATTTCTTCGTCAAGTAGTTGACGAGTGGTGCGACAGAGATCGATTGACCCGTTGCTGCTTCGATCAGTTCAGCCGGTGTCTTCGATTTCCCGTGACGGTGGATGTTTTCTTTCAACCAGCCTTTGATCGGGGCGAGTGTTCCCGCTGCGATCAGACCATCGACGTTATCGACGTCACGACGAAGCGCTTCGTTCAGCTGTGCCGCATAGACGAGACCGAGCGCGTAACTTGGGAAGTAACCGAACGAGCCACCTGACCAATGGACGTCCTGTAAGACGCCTTTTGCGTCACTCGGCACATCCACACCGAGATACTCTTTATAGAGACGGTTCCATTCTTGCGGAAGATCCTTGACTTCGAGCTCTTTCGTCATCAAGCGTTTTTCCAGCTCATAGCGGATGATGATATGAAGCGCATACGTCAATTCATCGGCTTCGATCCGAATCAGTGACGGTTTGACTTCATTGACCGCGGCATAGAAGCGTTCGAACGGAACGTCAGCCAGTGACGGAATCGCTTGTTGTAAGCCATGATAACGTGCGTCGAGGAAACCTTGGTTGCGTCCGATGAAGTTCTCAAAGAACAGTGATTGTGATTCGTGAATCCCCATCGAAGCCCCGTCACCAAGACCGAGTGAATCGAGTTCCGGTTCGATCCCTTGCTCATACGTCGCGTGTCCGGCTTCATGCATCGTGCCGAAGACAGAGTTCCGGTAGTCGTTCTCATCGTATTTCGTCGTGATGCGTGCGTCCTTCCGGTTGATTGTCGTCTGGAACGGATGGACCGTCTCATCTAAGCGACCAGACGTGAAGTCATAGCCGATATCGCGGAGCCATTCTTGGTTCAAGGCGATCTGTGTCTCGCGGTCCGCTGACCAATCAAGCGTCGGGAAGTCTTTTCCTTCAAGCTGACCGAGCAAACCGATGATCGCTTGACGGAGTTCAGCGAACAATGGGTCGAGTGTCGCGACCGTCATCCCCGGCTCATAATCATGGAGCAGTGCATCATATGGGTGCGCGTCATAGCCCCAATACTCGACAAACTGGCGCTCCATCGCGACGATTTTCTCGAGGTATGGTTCGAACATCGACCAATCGTTCGCGTCCTTCGCCTTTTCCCAGACGCTCTCTGCCTCAGAGATCAACGTGATGAACGTTTGGTACTCGGCTTCTGGAATCTTCGAGTCGCGATCGAATGCTTCTTTTGCTTTTGCGAACGAGATCGCTTCGATGCCCGTCAGCGTCTCTTGCTCCATCGCTGCCAGTAATTGTTGGTATGTTTCGCCTGTCCGACGACGGAAGCTCTCCGTCGAGAGGAATCCGATCGACGCGGAACGGTTTGCTGCGCCTTGATCCGGCATGTATGTCCGCATGTCCCAGTAAAGTAATGCGACGGCTTCTTCGTATGCGCGAAGACCATCGAAATGGTCGCGCCATTGTTGTGTCGTTGACATGATTAAAAACCCCCTTAAAGTATGTAACAGTGTAGCATTTTTAGCATATCACATAATGTTCAAAACTTTCACACACAAGCGATTTTTGAAACTTTTCCTGTCAGATGAGCGTATAATGGGTATAAGAAATGAAGGAGGAAAGGAAGTGACACCATTGAAAACTGACGCTGAGTTAGCGCAATTGATCCAATTGAAAGAAACAGGCTTCGTTTGTACGATCGAGCATCTTCCGAGTGAACTTGACTTAATCGGGACAGGACGAAGTGCGTTCGTCTTTCGCATCCGCGGTACGGATCGCGTCATCAAGAAATTTTACCCGTCGTTTCGAACGCTCGCTGATCTCGAAGGGAGCATATACGCACAGTTGACTGATTTTCCGACGTATGCGCAAGTCTACGAATACGGTGCCGATTATATCGTGCTTGAATACATTGAAGGTCAAACGTTATTCGAATGTCTCGTCAGCGGGACGTTCATCCCGGAATCCGTCTTAACGACAGTCGATACGGCTTTAGCACAAGCACGATCCGTCGGTTTGAACCCATCAGACATCCATTTACGCAATATCCTTTTGACCGCTAACGGAACACGGATCATCGACGTCGCTCGGTTCCGTCAAACGGAACCGTGTACACAATGGGATGATTTGAAGAAGGCGTATCATTATGTATATGCAAAACCGTTCTTTCCGAAAAAGTTGAGCGAGACGTTCCTTAATACGATTGCCGACGTTTATAAGGGGCGATTATTCGAATCAATCCGAAAGACCGGTTAACGAAAAGGCGCGCTGGATCTCTACAAAAGAGAATCAGCGCGCCTTTTTTGTATGTATTCATATAATCATTAGGGGAACGACCTATCTTAGTATTTTTTACGCTTTAAATCTTTAAATCGTTAATACGGTCAGTGAAATAAAATCACTTCGAATAAACAAGTCGGAAGACGATCATACTGGCGACGGCTAAGAGACGTTCATTCGTGTCACAGTCAAAGACGAGTCGCGCTCCGTGTCGTGACCCCGTCGCGATACAGTCCCCGTTTTGATAGACACCGATTTTTCGCGTAAGCGTCGAGGACCGAATCTGATACGCCTGATCGGCATACGAGACGAGTAACACTTCTTGCAGTCGTAATTGTTGTCGCAGCGCCGCATCGGTGCGGATTGTTCCGACATCGCGTCCGTCTTTGCGAATCACAAAATGTGTCGTATTGCGTAGCCACTCCGTCCTTGTCTCTTTAATTTGTAATTTTTCCCCGTCTCCTTCGAATGTTACGTCGAGGAAAAATGATTCGAACTTTTCGAAGCGCGCAAGGATTGCCTGCCACCACGTGGCGTAACGACGTGAGAACGTCAGCCATCGTTCATGCGCGAGAAAGACCGTATTCGTCTTTCGGCTCGCCCGATCTGCCAAGCGAACGGATATCCCCTCTTCTACTCCCCGATAACGTAAATCGCGCCGGATTTGCCACCATTCAATCCCGCCGGTCAAGAAAGCGACACCCATTAAACCGAGTAAGGCATAGAACTCCCGTGGAGCGAGGTCACCTGCTATCACGTAATTTCCTACAAAAGCGATCATACATACAAAAATCAATCCAAGACTTTTCATCATGAATCCTTCACACCTCCACTTTCATTTTTCCATAAAACGACAAAAAAATCCTCCTTTCCCGTAGAAAGGAGGGATCACTTATAAGGTTGCTGCGACTTCTTGTAAGTCATCCGCTGTCTCAGCAATCGCTTCTGCAATCTTACGCATGCCTTCGATCGTTCCGGCGACATCCTTCGTATCGGTCGATAGTTCATGAATTTGCCGCGAGACCGCATCCGTCTGTTCCGAAATCCGTGAGAAGGCACGGACGACTTGTTGCATCTCCGTCGTCGTTCGGACGACCGCCGTCTCCGTCGTTCCCATCCGCTCTGAGACGACGAGCATCTTTTGCGTGATTTCTTGGGCGATCCGCGACGTCTCGGCTGCCGACTGTTTACTCTCTTCAGCGAGTTTCCGAATTTCTTGCGCCACGACGGTAAATCCGCGCCCCATCTCCCCGGCACGCGCCGCTTCGATCGAGGCGTTCAAGCTGAGTAGGTTCGTCTGATCGGAAATCGTCGTCACCATCCCGGCGATCCGCTCGATTTCCTGTGACAGACGAGACAGTTCAGCGACTTGTTCAGTCGTCCGTGATAAATCCGCGACGACATGCTCAAAGCGACGTGTCTCCTCTTCGACAAGGACGACACCCGCTTCTGCTTCACTGACCGCTTCCGTCAACTGAATCGAAATCGCGTCTGTCGTCGTCGAGACGTGTTTGGCGTGCCGTTCAATCTCTTGGAAGTTCGCTGACGACTCTTCACTCATCGCAGCAAGTTCTTCCGTGGATTTTTGAACGCCATCTCCGACGTGCCGTTTGGCTGTCGCGATCGCTTGGCGCTCCTCATCGATTTGATCCTCATACATCGTCATGACGATTTGTTGCTCAAGGTTGAAGAGTTTCCCCGCTGCCCGCATGATCCGGACACGTTCTGCTTCCGGCCAATCACTGCCGTCAATCTGTTCACTGAGGACGTTCCAGACTTTTTGGAAGGCGGCGATATACCATTTATTATGCAGCCCGATTTGAACATGCCGTTCAGCGATCCGGCGCCGGGCTTCGATGTAGTCCATCGTCACCTGACCATCGAACATTTGTAGGATGTGCCGAGCGAGAGTGCCTTTCAATCGTTCGAGCGTCGAATGCTGTTCAATCAAATGCCGGAGTGACGGAACACGAACCAGCTCCTCGTAGAACGCGTCGACCATGCTCGGCATCCAACGGGATACATCTTCGCGGATGACCCGGACAATTTGTAAATCGACTGCTTCTAGACCGATTAAACGTAATTGTTCATGTAAGGATGTCGGAACATTCAACACGACATGAGCGCGTTCGCCTTCGATGCGCGCATCGAAGGACGGTGATGCTGATTTCGCGAACCATTTCATATGCTTCTCTCCCTCATTCATAGATGGACTTCATTTTCTTTATCGTCACCTATAATTGACATTTGAATGGCTATCATTCGAAAATCCAAAATTTTCATATGGAATTTCCCGTCATGAATGGTACTTTTGATGTGCGACACTCGCCCATTTCCTCAAGCATTCTAGGTAAGCACCCTTCAAAAAATGGAAAATTTGACCGATATCTATATAACACTTCTTGCTTTTTAACTTAAGGAGGTCCGTTCAACTCATGTGGCGTTACTTCTCTTTCATCGTCTTTCCTGTATTCCTGGTTTTCTATGGTTGGATTCGTTTTGGACCTGCTGAAGAGTGGGCACACTTGATTGGAATCAACGTCTTTCATATGATGGCGGGTCTGATTGCCGCCTATTGGATGATTCGCGCACGCATTGAACAGCGCAATCCACACCTCCGTTTTCTAAGTTTCTTGTTCGCGGGTCTTCTATTACACGTCCTCGGGAATGGTCTATGGCTGTTCCTTCAATTGGCAGACGGACGGGTCGATGCACCGATTGCCTCAACCATTCTTTGGTGTTCGTCTTATTTCAGCTATGTCTTAGCGCTAATCACGAAGATGCGTAGCATCGGATTGAACTTCACGAATAAGAACTACATCTTCAATTTAGTCGTGTTCATGACGACGGCTTTCGTCATGAGCGACTATTATTTATTGCAACCCTATTTTGAGATCCTGAATCCCTCGCTCGAGCGAACGATCTCCACCTTCGGATTTCTCATTGCTGATGTGTTACTCCTCTTTTTCAGTGCGATTTTGTACTACCATGTTCGTTATAACCAAGGAAAACCGCATCACCGTTTTCTCGTCGTTGGTTTTTTGTTTCAAGTGTGCGGTGATGTCATGCTTACCGTCTTTACGTTTAACAACAGTCCGTTTCTCGAACATCTCGTCGATGTTTTCTGGGTCATCGCGCTTCTGTCCATCGGATGGAGTGGTCATTTAGAAGGAAGACAGCATCCGCAACAAGAACGACTCTTTCGTTCTCAGCGAACGGTAACGGAACGCGATTTCATCTTGCCTTATGTCAGCATCGGTTTACTGACAGGGTTCGTCTTATCGACTTATGACTGGTACCTCAATATTCTATCGAGCGGTTGGCTGCTCTTGTTCTCTCTTGTTCTCGGTCGGCAAATCTTTACGTTACGTAGCAACAATCGATTGCTAAACGAAGTCTCATTCATCGCTTACCACGATTCGCTGACACAGCTCGCGAATCGCCAACACTTCATCGAACGGCTTACGAACGACTTACCGCGTTCTTTTGCGGCCGTCTCGCTTGATTTACATCGTTTGACGATCGTCAATGATACGATGGGGCATGCGACGGGAGATCGTGTGTTGGTCGAGACCGCGAATCGACTTCGGCTGTTGCGTCACGATGACCTGGAAATCTACCGAATCGGTGGGGATGAGTTCGCGCTCATCCTTCCATACGCGACAAATGATTCGTTGACCGCTTTTGAACAGGCTTTATTACACCAATTCGAGCGCCCGTTCCGAATTCGCGGATATTCGATTCAAGTCACCATCCATGCTGGTAGTTGTCTCGTCGAAGACACTTCCTTGCACCAGGACATTCTTCCTTGTCTTGATACGGCACTTCTTCAAGCGAAACAACAAGGACCGATGCACTGCGTCCGGTATGATGAACGACTCCACCAATGGTTCAATCGGAAGATCCAGCTAGAAATGGATATGCCGGCAGCGATCGAGAACGATCAATTCCAACTGGTCTATCAGCCAAAAGTCGATCTGAAGACGAACCGTCCGATCGGTATGGAAGCACTCGTTCGCTGGCATCATCCAGTCTTTGGTTTGATTTCTCCCGTCGAATTCATCTCGATCGCTGAAGAGAGCGGTCATATCATCGCTCTCGGACGCTGGATTCTAAAGACGGCATGCCGCAGAACATTTGACTGGCATGAGCAAGGCTATCCGCTAATCGTCGCCGTCAACATCTCCGTTCCCCAGTTCAAGGATCAACATTTCCTAAACATGATTGAAGAGACCTTGTCTGAGACGAACTTATCTCCAGCTTATCTGGAACTCGAAATTACCGAGAGCGTCTTACAAGACGTCACAGATAGCAGCAAGATGTTACATTCGTTGCGCGATCAGGGAATTCACTGTGCCATCGATGACTTCGGAACCGGTTTCTCTTCTTTATCCATCCTGCATCAACTGCCAGTTCATGCGCTGAAGATTGATAAATCATTCGTAGACGATTGTCCGGAAACAACGGGTGGAGCTGCTTTACTCCCACATATCATCGCAATGGGACAAACGATTGGTCTGACGATGATCGCAGAAGGTGTCGAAAACGAGGCGCAGCACTTGTATCTTAAATCCGTCGGCTGTCACATCGGTCAGGGGTATTACTATGCTCGTCCTTTATCGGAAGAAGCTTTTTCTCTGTATTTGAAGGAACAGTTACCGTCAACCGAATCCAATCTCCCCTCCGCTCAATAAAGAAGACCCGTCTGCTTAGTAGATTGAACTACTAAGCAAAACGGGTCTTTCTGTTAGCTTGACGGCAAGGTCAACTTGACATCCTGAATCTGATATTGGGCAGAACGCAAGATCTCAAGCGTAAACGCCTCATCTGTGACGATCGTTCCCTCTTCAAAAGCAGCCGTCCGTGATTGGATATATCCACCGATCGTGTCGACCGCCTCTGCTTCAGTGAATCGAAGACCAAATCGTTCTTCGATTTCAACTAATAGGACAGTACCCGCTAAGCGGTACGAGCCGTCCGGTAACTGTTCGATCTCGGCTTGCTCCGCTTCATCGAATTCATCACGGATATCACCGACGATTTCCTCCAAAATATCCTCCATCGTGATCAAACCGGATGTCCCACCATACTCGTCGATGACGAGAGCGATGTGTGACCTTGTCTGCTTCATCTTCAAGAGTGTTTCTTGCAGCGGTGTCAATTCCGAAACGACCGGCAACGGTTTAAGGAACGATGCAAGTTCTCGTTCGTCTTGTACCGCGTGATGGGCGAGCACTTCCTTGACGTTGATATAACCACTAATCCGGTCCTTATCCGTTCCTTCACTGACCGGGTAACGTGTATACGGATTGTCAGACATCGTCTGTAATAGATTTTCCCAACTCATCTCGTCCGAAATGACCATCATGTTCATCCGTGGCACCATGATGTCACGTGTGACACGCTCATCAAACGCAAAGACGTTTTGCATCAAGGCGAGTTCCGATTGATTGATCTCACCACTTTGAAAACTTTGAGCCATGATGATCTTCAACTCTTCTTCGGAATGGGCTTGTTCGTGACCGGCTGGTTTCACACCGAACATCCGCAAGAGGACACGGGCCGAACCGTTCATGATCCAGATGAATGGATACATGACTTTTCCGAATACATAGAGTGACGGCGCCAGTAATAACGTCATCCGTTCCGCATACTGGATCGCGAGCGTCTTCGGTGCGAGTTCTCCGATGACGACGTGGAGAAACGTGACGAAGATGAAAGCGATACTGTATGAGAGAAGCGTTGAGAGCGCAACGGCGACACCGAGTTCATCAAAGACCGGTGTCAACAATTTCTCGACGGTCGGTTTTCCGAGTGCACCAAGACCAAGTGCAGTGATCGTAATACCAAGCTGACAGGCCGACAAGTAATAATCCAGATCTCCTGCGACCTTCTTCGCAAGTACTGCTCCCTTTTTTCCTTCTTGCACCATCTGGTCGAGACGTGACATCCGGACTTTGACGACAGCAAATTCCGAACCGACGAAAAACGCAGTCAAACCAATCAATACGACGAGCAACAACAAATTCAGTGTTAAGACGATGTCCAACTTGTATCCCCCTAGAAGCGGGGGATCACCTCCTTTTGATTTTAAACTGTACAGTATAACGTGACACTTGATAAGAGTGTACGATGCTTTTTCTTCAAACGCAACCAATATCACTTCGTTGAAGTTCAGACGACCATTAATCATGTAACTGTAATACTAGGTTTCTCTTACTTATTTAGCGGTTATATAAGAGCTATGCGCGTAAGAAACTTGAGATGAAGCTTTTACATTCATGAACATCTCAAACTTGAAAGACCAATTTGGGGAGAGGTAGTGCTTAGTATGGAAAAAACAAACAGAGGCTTTTCGTCGCATTTCCGAGCGGAAGCGGACGGAGCAGGTCGTAACATCTCATGGAGCTCGATTTTTGCAGGTGTGGTATCATTTCTATCTTTATTGATCTTATTTAGTTTAATCGGTTCAGCAATCGGACTCGGCGTCACGGACGTCACGTCGAATAACCCGTTCGATGGTGTCGGAACCGGCTTGATCATCTGGGCAATCCTTTCATTGCTCATCTCGCTATTCGTTGCCGGATTCGTCTCCGGTGTGACGTCGGCACGTGCCGGTCTCGTCCACGGTTTCTTGACATGGTCGACGAGCGTCATCCTACTGTTCGCTCTCTTGACGTTCACGACGGTCAATACGTTACAATCGGTCGGCTCACTACTCGGTACGGTCGGTGGTGCGGCTGGTAACGGCATCGGATCCGTTGCTTCGACGGCGCAAGACGCTGCGACGAAAGGATTCGATTCGATTACGAAAAACGTGTCACAAGTTGATACGAAAGAACTTGAAGGGAACGTCGACGAAATCTTAAAAGATACGGACATCAAAGAATTGCAACCAGGTTACTTGCAGAACGAACTTGACGCTGTTCAAGAAGACGTCACGGCTGCTGGTAAGGAAGCGATCACGAAACCAGAGAACTTCGATACGATCGTCCAGGATCTCGGTGATTCGTTGACAGCACGAGCTGAAAAAATCGAGAAATCAGTCGATGAAGATAAAATCGCTGATGCTGTTGCGAAAAACACCGATTTGACAGGTGCTGAAGCGGAAGAAGCGACGCAAAACATCGTTGATGGTCTCAACACGGCAACAAAAGAAACGACGCAACAAATTGAGACTGCGAAACAAACGCTTGATGAAACATCCGCTGACCTCAAGAAAACGGTCCAAGATGTCCGCGAGCAAACAGAACAAGCGACACAAACGGCGTCAAAAGTTTCAATCTGGGCGTTCGTCGGACTGCTTCTGACTCTTATCTTCACGTCATTCGCAGGAATCGTCGGCTCACGCGTCGCAACACGCGGTCGTGTCATGAATAAATAATGATTCTTCCATAACTGATTCCGCCTTCGCGGAGTCAGTTTTTTTGTGCGGTAAGACAATCTGATTGACTACATTTGAAATTTGCTGTTACAGTGTTACCTAACGACCGTTAGGAAGGTGATTCATCTGAAAGCCCAACAATTGTTACAGACGAGCATCCATCATTTTGCTGCGCACGGCTATGAAGGGGCATCGTTGCAAGAGATCGCGACAGAGGTTGGCATAAAAAAGCCATCGATCTATGCGCACTATAAAGGGAAGGACGACCTGTTCCTGCAAGCGACGACGTACGCCTTGCAAGAACAAAAGCGCCGCTTTGCGACGTATTTCACGAGTACGCGGCAGCAGCCGCTTGAGCAATCGCTGCACGGCTTCTTCGATTGGTTCATTTCGGAACAGCAAGACGATATCCTGATGCGATTCATCCTTCGGGCTGCCTATTTTCCACCGGAGAAGCTCGAACAAGAAATGACGGACCGCTTCAATCCGTTTTTCGATTCACTGCACGATCTATTAACGCGATTACTACGCGAACGAGACCGAACGGAACAGATTCTCTATTCGACGGATTACAAAAGTGCCGCTCTCGCCTATCTGACGGTTGCGGAAGGTACGCTGACGGAACTCGTCTACAACGGTGTCGAAGCGTTTCACGCTCGACAGCAAGCTGTCTGGCCGATCGTCTGGCGCGGTATGTCAAAAACGATTTAATTCTATTGAGGTGAACTATGCAAAACAATACATTGATTTTAAGTACACTCCTGCTCAACTTATTCATCGCCTTTTTAGGCATTGGACTCGTCATTCCCGTCACACCGACGATCATGAACGAGTTGAACATCTCGGGAGCGACGGTCGGTTACATGGTTTCCGCCTTCGCCTTTGCGCAACTGATTCTGTCACCACTCGCGGGACGTGCCGTCGATAAGTACGGACGTAAACCGATGATCATCATCGGTTTGTTCATCTTCAGTATGTCCGAGCTCTTATTCGGTCTCGGTCAAAGCGTCGAAGTCCTGTTCGCGTCACGGATTCTCGGTGGTGTCAGTGCGGCTTTCATCATGCCAGCCGTCACGGCATTCATCGCTGATATCACGACGAACGAGACTCGTCCGAAAGCGCTCGGATATATGTCTGCTGCCATCTCGACCGGTTTCATCATCGGACCGGGTATCGGTGGGTTCCTCGCTGACCTTGGCTCGCGGACGCCGTTCTTCTTTGCTGCTGCGTTCGGTTTAACAGCGATGGTGTTATCCGTCTTTACGCTTAAGGAACCGGAACGTCATTACGAGACAACGACGGTCAAACAACAGACGGGTTTCCGGAAAGTCTTCAGTCCGCTCTATTTCATCGCTTTTCTTGTCCTATTGATCTCATCGTTCGGTCTCGCCTCGTTTGAGTCGTTGTTCGCCTTGTTCGTCGACCGGAAGTTCGGCTTCACGGCGAAGGACATTGCGCTTGCGATTTCTCTCGGTGCGATCGTCGGCGTCATCGTCCAAGTGGGACTGTTCGATCGTTTGACGCGCTGGTTCGGTGAGATTCGCTTGATCCGGTACAGCTTGATCGGTTCGACACTGCTCGTCGTCTTGATGACGTTCGTGACGAACTATCTCTCAATCATTCTCGTGACGATGGTCGTCTTCGTCGGTTTCGACTTGATGCGCCCCGCTGTCACGACCTATCTTTCGAAGATTGCCGGAAATGAACAGGGATTCGTCGGCGGAATGAACTCGATGTTTACGAGCATCGGCAACATTCTCGGACCGATCGTTGGTGGACTACTGTTTGACGTCAATTTGAACTATCCGTTTTATTTTGCGACAGTCATGCTCGCAGTCGGCATTTTACTGACGTATTTCTGGCGTGCACCACGCGCTGAAGCAACCGAAGCAGATCGATTGTCTTCTTAAAAAACAGCCCCGTTTCCATCACTGGAAGCGGGGCTGTTTTTATGTCAGTAACAATTCCTTTAATCGATTGATCGACGGTACGATATACGTCGCAACGGTCTGACTTGTATGTTCGCTTATCAAACACGTCTTGATACCGGCACGATGTCCGGCTAAGACGTCGAGTTCCCGGTCTCCAATCATGATCGTCTCGTCTCGTGCCATCTGGTGCCGATCGATCAAGTACGTGACAGCTTCCGGATCCGGTTTTCGGGCGAATCCATCCGGTGCTGTCAACACGTCTTGAAAATGATGCGTCATCCCATGTTTTGCAAGCAACGCATGAATCGATGTTCCGCGATGGGTGACGATATGATGCGTCGCACCTCTCGTCGATAACGCCTCTAGCAGTTCACGGATTCCGAGAAACGGTTCAGACTGTTCTTGTTCGATGATCATCTTTTGTTGCTTGTAGTTCAGAATGAACGCTTCGGACACACCAAACGCCTCATACGTCGTTTTTGCCGAGATCGCCATCAGCTCTGCTACTTGCTCGCGTTCGACCGTTCGCCCCTCACGCTTGAGTAATTCCACGAACACATCGACTAACACCGGATACGTATCAAACAAGGTGCCGTCAAAATCCCAAATGAAATGTTTTAACATCTGCCTCTTCCTCTCCCACTCTCTTGACGCCGACAAAGACGGCTTGCCCGTCCATCTCGACTTTCCATTTGCTGTGATCAAGACCTTCGCCAGAAATACGGATTCCGACCTGACCGGGTCGACCCATCTCGTGTCCTTGTTCGACGATGATCGCAGTTTCCGTTTCAAGTGGCTGGATGAATTTTCGGTAGTAGACGCCCATCACACCACTCGCCGTTCCCGTAACCGGATCTTCGATGCTTCCTGCTCCCGTTGCTGAGAAGTGACGTCCGCGCATCGTCGCTTGTCGGTTATATGTATCGAGACAAATCGGATGAATCGAGGCTTGTGGGAAGTCGGTCAACACGGTGGCAAAGCGTTGGTTATCCGGCATCATCCGGTGGAAGTCCTCAAGTCGACGAATGGGGAGGATCAGTGTCCAGTTCCCAGTACTGCCGTATACGATTGGCCATCGGTCATCGAGATGTTTCAATTCGAGACCAATCGCGGCTAGAACTTGCTTTATGTCACCGTCAAACTGATGTAATCGAGGTTGTCCTTGTTGCAAGCGAAACATTCCGTTCGCTAAACGCATCACAGGCAAGATGCCTGACTTTGTCTCGATCTGACATGTTGGAGATAAACTAATTTTTGAATCGAGTGCCGTTAATGCAGCGATCGTACCATGACCGCATAAATCCATTTCCCGTTCCGGTGCAAAGTAGCGCATGCGGTAGTCCGCTTGGTCGGATGACAGGACGAACGTCGTCTCGGTAAAGCCATTCGTACGCGCGATTCGTTGCATTTCCGACTCAGTCAATTGATCGGCGTCTAAGACGACCCCAGCTGGATTACCGCTTCCTGGCGTCGATGTAAACACATCATAATGTAGCGTCTTGATCATTTTTTTACTCCTCTCTTTTCTAAATAGCGTTCAACGGATCGTATGGCCCCTTCTAAGTGTCCACCATGACTCGGATCGGTCTCTGTCCCAATCAGTGAAATCGCTGCATGCTCCACTCCGAGATTGATGGCATGATATGCCGGGAAATCCACGAGCGGTGCTGCATCGGCTCGTGTTGCTGTCCAACTATCCGTCGACCAGTCTTTATATGCCCAATCAATCGACTGACGCGCTTGTTCACCGAACAGACGAACCAGCTGCGCGAGTACGGTTTCCTTGATTTCCGCCTCGGTCAATAACTGTCGTTCACGTGCTTGTGTCCGGAAAAAACCGAACAATGCTCCCGGTCCGTCTTGTGGGGAAGCGTCATGAATCTCTTGCACCATCCCAGTCCAGCTGATTGCCTGACCGGACCAGCCCGAATCACACCAAAACGGTTTCTCGTAAAAAATCAGACATTTCGCTTGTTGCGCCATCCAGGTCGGTAATGATTCGAGTTCATCCAGGACTGCTTCAGGTAAAGCTGGCACATACGATAGTCTTGCCGCTAGACGTGGTGGTAGTGCGAGAACGATCTCATCGAACGGTTGACTCTTCCTTCCTGAACTGATGACCCTCCGGTTCGTGACATCAATCTGACTGACGGGAGACTTGAGTCGAATCGTTCCCGGTGTGAGTCGTGCAGCAAGTGCCGTAGCAACGGAGCGGATTCCGTCACGAAGGCGAAGCGCCGTCGGTTGATTCGCAACCATATGTGACTCGATGCCGTCAGCCCGTTCAAGTCGAAGCGCACCCGTCGTATATTGTTCCAGTGTCGGTAAATCGAATCGATGGATCAAATCAACCATCAGTGGTTCGCTGTCCGGCCAAAACCAAGTCGGTCCAAGATCAAAGGCATATGCTTGTCCTGCTAAGTTGAAATCGACCGTCTCAATTCTCCCGCCGATTCGGTCGCGTGCTTCATAAATCGTCACGTCGTGTCCAAGCTCCTGCATACGCGTCGCGAGATACAAACCACTGATTCCTGCTCCAATGATGGCAACGTTCATTTCACTTCATCCTCTCGATTTAAGATGCTTGTTTTAGTATACCGGAACACGCGAAAAAACAAGGACGAGACGTCCTTGCCTTAGGATGATTGCATTTGCTGCCAGTCGTCTTCTTCATAAATCGATTGAACCCATTCGATCGAAACATACAAGGATCGGGCAATCGCTTCGTCCGTTTTCCCCAGTTTTCGCAACAGATGGACGATCCGAATCCTTCGTTCGAGCTCCCGGTCATCCGGTATCAGTTCAGGCATCATCTTCTCTTCTCCTCTCCACTGAATCGGCGATGGCGTTTTCAACAGAATACCCGATAATTATCTGAATATTCCGATTGATGTGCAGAAGCGAGGATTTTTGATAAAGTTCAGGGATAGATAACAGAAAGGAATCCCTCGCTTTTTGTAGAAACATATTGAATAGGCTCAACAGTAGGATTTCTTGCGTCAACCAAACAGAATAGGAGCATGCATATGATTAAACGTAACGCACTATTTCGTCTGTCGATCGGCTTGCTGCTGATTGGTGTCTTTGGCGGTATCCTGTTAGATGCCATCGGCTTATTTCCGTACGCGACAGCTTACTTGTTGAGCATTCCAGTCGCTTCTCCTGACTCGGAATTTCTTTTAGGGTGGTTCTTATCCGGTGTAACAATCGCAGGGCTGATTTCGCTTCCCTTGTCCTTACGTCGTCATCACACCATTACGACGTTCGCATGTCTTCTAGCTGTCATTATAACGCCGCATGTCATGTGATGTTCGCTGGTGACGCATCCCTTTAATAAGATAGAGCGAATGTCCATCGTGAACGACGACACCAATGCATCGAATCGACGCATTGGTTTTTTCACGTCTAAAAAGTAAAGTCCACTTTACAAAATGTAAAACAGACTTTACAATGTAAACAACTGGAAAGGAGGTCGTCAGATGCAACTGACGAACCATGTCCGCCTATATCGTCAACAGCATAAGTGGACACAAGAGCAGTTCGCTGAACGAATCGGCGTGACACGCCAGACCGTCATCTCGCTTGAAAAAGGAAGCTATACCCCATCGCTATTACTCGCGATGCAGATTGCCCGCGTCTTCGATCGACCGGTGGAGGAATTATTTCAATTAGAGGAGGATTCCAAATGAAACGTGTCGTCACTCAATCTTTACTTAATTGTTGTCTCTACTTTTTAGCTGCTTATCTCATTAGTGCGATTCATGCTAATCTGAAACTATTTCAAGATGATCCTGTATCCGGTACGGGCCTGTCGCTGGAATTAAATTTAATGGGCGTCATACCAGTCTTAATGATTTCAATCGCCCTTTCGATCGTCAGTTATTTTTTACGAGAAGACCGTTCGCGTTCATTTGCGACAGCAGAATTTTCCGACTCAGATGAACGTGAGGCACAAATCACCGGTAAAGCGACCCGCGCAGCGTACGTCGCTTTTATGATCAGCCTTCCTGTCCTAATGATTGCTTTCTTGTTTGAACAGCCGTTACTACAACTGTTTCCAGCGTTTCCGTTCTATGCGATCGCTCTCATTCTCTCGGTTGGAACACTCACGTATATGACGGCATGGATTGTCCATGTCCGTCGTTAAAGCCGCTTGACGAAGAAGTATTGAGTTTGTCCAATCGATGGATGATCGGTCAGTCGTCCATACTCTACATAACCATGCTTGCGGTAAAAGTCTGGTGCTTGAAAATCAAACGTGTCCAAAAGAATTTTCGTACACCTTGCTTCCTTCGCATATCCTTCGATTGCTTGCAGCAGGCGGGTTCCGACACCTGCCTGTCGTGCTGTATCGCTCACCCAAAGGAACTGGACATGAATGTGTTGCCAACCGTAAGACGCGGTAATTCCTCCGATGCATTCGCCCTTCTCGTTATATGCTGTAAAACAAAGTTCTTCCGATTGTTCATATAAGGCTTTAGGAACATGTTGCCGATTGTAGGCAATCAATTGCTCGCGGATGAATGTCCTATCTTCCTTCGTTCCAGTTTGAATTTTCATTTCTTCTCTCCTTAAATTTACAAATGATACCATCCCTGCCATAATGATAGCATATTCCATCTAGAACGGAGGATTACATATGCAGACGATGCACCACTCGTTCGATACACAACGGTACCAGATTCGACCGGCTCGACTCAGTGACGCTGAAGCCCTCGCCGAACTCCGCCAAACACTCGATGCGGAAACGGAATACTTCGACCGAATGCCTGGTGAGGACGTGATGACCGCGACGGATTTCGCAAATCAGTTACGCGATTCCTCGGTTCCGGATCGTATCCTCGTCGTCGAGCGCGATGGACGACTCATCGCCTACGCCCGATGTCGTGGTTTTCATTTAAAACGTTTCGCGCACAAGGCATCATTTGGACTCGGTGTACTTCAATCCGACTGGGGGCAAGGAATCGGTACCCAACTGCTGGAACGAATGATTGCTTGGGCAAAAGCGCAATCCCTGCAAAAAATTCAGCTCGAAGTCGTCGAGACGAACCTCGGCGCCATTCGCCTCTATCAGCGACATGGATTTCAAGAAGAAGGACGACTGCGTCATGACCGGTTATTATCGGACGGTTGCTTTTACGATACGGTGTTGATGGGCTTACAGCAATGAGTCTTTCATTGTCGATTGCGACATATAACATCTGGCATCACCCGCACAAACGACAAAAACGGTTCGAGGCGTTATGCGCGGAGATCAAGCAACACCAACCGGACGTTCTCCTTCTGCAAGAAGTCATGTCGACGTTTCATCCGGATGAACCATTCGTCTCGATCGCTGAGCACCTCGCAGAGGCGACCGGTTATCCGTATTGGATGATGGATCCTTATATGGATTCACCGGACGAAGGACTTGCCATTCTGACGAAATTGCCGTTTGAACGAACCGATTCGAGTGCCGCTGCGACAGCAAACATCAACCACCACTGTGCGATTCGGATCCCGTTTTCGATTGACGGTGTTCGTTTTGCCGTGACGAACATTCATTTCAATTGGCGTGCTTCAGACATCCGACTCGATCAACTTCGATTCGTCAACGAATGGATTGCCTCACAGACGAATGACACGACGATCGAGTTCTTAGGCGGTGACTTTAATGATGGTCCAAACTCTATTCTGCATCAAGCTGCGCTTAAGGAATGGGTCGATCTCGCCGGTAGTTTTGCCGCTCGTACAGGACAAATTGCCGCCGCGACGCTTGATTCCGTGACGAATCCGTACGTAAGGAAGAATGACGGCATCACAAGCCCCGTTCGATATGATTGGTTACTCTGTCAGCGTTCACTTTCACAGGTGACCTTACAGCACGTCCAGCTGATCGGAAATCATCGACTGCAGCATCACCTTGTACCGAGCGATCATTACGGTGTCCTCGCTCATGTGAAGCTACACTAAGACAACAGGTCTACACCCCTTACGGGCGCAGACCTGTTGTTTATTTTTTATATTCTTTTTCGGTTCCGTCTGAGAATTCGATTTCAACCTCTAAGCGAGAAGCATCCTGGATCGCAAACACACGTTCAACCTCACTGATGACCTCTTTTTCAGATGTATCCGCATCAATCTTTAAGTTCTTGAACTTCGCGTCGAGTTCCGTCATCGCGTCGTCTCCTTGCTTTTGCTCCCCTTTATAGCGATATTCCGCTTCCGTTCCGTCATTATCCCGATCATAACTAATATCAATGGCATCGTTATCCCCTTCAACGTCCGCTTCAATCGACAGACTGTTGAAGCCATAATCCGTGTCGGCATTTTTCGTTACCGTATCTTTGTCTTGCATCGTATCGTCGGTCGTGTTCGAATTCGTTGATCCTTCTTCAACCTTGTCCGTCGACGCTTCGTCGTTTCCGCAACCCGCAAGCATTAAACTCATCGCGAACATTGTGGCGACACCGTACCCTGTTAAACGTTGTTTTTTCATTCCATCACATTCCCTTCTGCTGGAATCGGATGTTCCTTTAACATCTTCGCAAAATGATATAGGTTAGCAGCTAAAAACTGTGCGTGTCGTTTCGTAAAGTCGTTGTTCCGTCCTGCTTCGATGTACGATGGTCCTGGTCCCGCTTCACCGACCCAGTAAGCATCGACGTTCGGCGGAATTGTAAAGCCGATATGCGACAGACCGTACAAGATGGAAGCAGACGCATGTTTAGCTCCATCTTCATTCCCCGTGACGATGACGCCACCGACCTTGTTGTAGTAGATTGCTTGTCCAAGATCGTTCGTCAGGCCGCTCCCTCCGTACAATCGTTCAATGACTTGCGTCGCAACACTACTTTTTTCACCCAACCAGAGCGGTGTTCCGATGACAACGATGTCCGCCCGCTTCACCTTTTCGAAAATCACGGGCCATTCATCCCCGTTGCCTTCGTCTTCCGTGACGCCGAACGCCACTTGGTGATCGACGATCCGGACAATTTCTGAAGTGACGTCCTCTTGTTTCCAATATGCAATCACGTCACGGATCAGCGCCTCCGTATTCGATGGTTCACGTGATGCTTTTAAGGTGCAGTTTAAAAATAAGGCGTGCAACATCCATCCATCCTCCTCCGTCATTTTAAGTAACATCATACGTCTTTAGTACTTTCCTTCTTCCATCGACGGATAAACTAAAAAACCCTCGCTTCAGCGAAGGCAGGTCATGCTAGAAGATTTGAAATGAACAATCAAGCGTGTAAACATCACTTCATTACCTGAGGTCATTTCGTCGCTCAAATAACAACGTGTCTCGCCAGACACCATGATGCTGTGCGATGGCACGTCGTCGACCGACTAGCTCGAACCCAAGTCGCTCATGCAGCCGTCTGCTTGCGATGTTTTCTGGGAACATGTGTGATTGAAGCGTCCATATCCCGTTGGCGTCCGCATAGGTGATCAACGCCTCCATTAAGAATCGTCCACCGCCGAGTCCTCGAGCGGAACGCTCCAGATATATACTGACTTCTCGAACGCCACGGTAGACATGACGTTCAGAAACACGTCCCAGTTTAGCCCAGCCAATCACTTTTCCACCTTGCTCTAGAACGAATCGTTCAGATTGCGTCAGCGTTGTCCACCACTCTTGCTCATGAATCATCGTTTCGAACGTCGCGTTCCCTTCTTCTACTCCTTGACGATAGATGGCTAACACAGTGCTACGATCTTCCTCTTCCATCGAACGAACAAGCATCCAATTCCCCCTTTCCTTATTTAAAATTGAATATGAGAAAATCATATATTTATTACTTGCAATTTGCAAGTTTATATCGTATAACTGATTCATAAGCAAAATAGAGAAAGGAGAGCTATACATGAATGAAACTCGTGAATTATTTCAAACGTTCACCCGGCGCTTCGGATTATTGAATAAGAATTGTTGTGCCGTCCTAGATGAAGAGATATCTCTCGTTCAAAGTCATCTGCTGTATCAGGTTGCCAAACATCCTGACTCCGCAATGCAAGAAATTGCTGACCAACTCGCTCTTGATATCACTACGTTCAGCAGACAAGTACAAACATTGATTAAGCGGGACCTACTCGTAAAGCGTCCCGCGATCAACGATCGGCGAATTCACCTACTTCGCCTGTCCGAGAAAGGATTACGTGTTGCTCAAGCCATTGACGAAGAGATGAACACGTATCTTGATTCCATCTTCTCATCAATGACTTCCTTCGAAAAAGCACATGTCCTCCAGGCAATCGACTTGCTGAACACGAAGATGGGCGAGAGTGACGTTTGCTGTAAACCATGTCTCTAATATTTGCAACTTACAAATAAAAAGGAGGTTTTATTCATGTCATACGCTTCTTCCCACCCCATCGTCATCATCGGTGCCGGTCCGATCGGTCTTGCAGCTGCAGCTCAACTTGTAGTGGAAGGTCAATCGTTTTTACTATTTGAGAAAGGTCCTTCGATTGCCCACCATATCAAACAATGGGAACACGTTCGGATGTTTTCGACGTGGCAATACAATATTAGTGACGCAGCACGTCACTTGCTCGAGCTGACGGACTGGATTGCACCAGCAAACGATACTGTGCCGACCGGAACTGAATTGATCAAACAATACCTTGCCCCACTTGCTGCATTACCGGAAATTGCTCCCTCTCTACATTTCCAACATGAGATTCTCTCGATCTCACGGGCAGGTCTAGACAAGATGACGAATGCCTCACGTGATGTAACACCGTTCGAATTAGTCATAGACACGCCGAACGGACGTAAACATATTCTCGCTCGCGCGGTCATCGATGCGTCTGGCGTCCTCGGGCGACCAAATCCTGCAATCAGTTCTGGTCATCGAGTCGAAATCGAGCAGAACTTACCTGTCCGGTATTCGATCGTAAATGCGAAACGTGATACTGTTGTTTTCGCTAATCAATCCGTAGCTGTCATCGGTAGCGGGCACTCGGCTTTGAACTCGCTCCTTGAACTCGTTTCCATTAAAGCGCACTACCCTGAAACGGAGATTCATTGGATTCTTCGCAAATCTGACCCCGTTCAAGCCTACGGCGGAGAAGATAAGGATGCACTAGAAGGTCGCGGGGCACTCGGTTCGCGTATCCGTCAGCTCGTTGAACGAGATCAGATTAGGGTTCACTCCAGTTTCAAGCCCCAATCCATTGAATCGAAAGGAAAGTCGTTTGACATCACTGCTCAAGATGGTCGGTCTCTCCATCATATCGATCAGCTGATCGTCAACGCAGGAAGTCGACCCGACTTCTCGTTCCTTGAAGAAGTACGGCTTGATATTGATCCTGTGACCGAGAGTAGTCGAATACTTGCTCCTCTGATTGATCCGAACCTTCATAGTTGCGGAACTGTCCGTCCACATGGAGAAGCGGAGTTACGTCATCCAGATCTCGGACTTTATCTGGTCGGTGCAAAAAGTTACGGTCGTGCTCCGACCTTCCTGCTTGCGACCGGTTATGAACAAGTTCGATCAGTCGTTGCTTTTCTTGTCGGAGACGAGGCACGTGCCAAGCAGGTCAAGTTATCATTACCGGAGACGGGTGTGTGCAAAGTTTCCCTGCCACAATCATCGACTTCCTGTTGTTCTTAAAAATATACATCGGACCTGTCTAGACGGGTCCGATTTTTTCTGCCAACTCAATGATCACGCCTTCTGGTCCTCTTACGTAACATAGGCGATACTCATTTTCGTAATTCGCGACGTCGCCAATCGACTGATATCCATTGTCCGCTAAACGTTCGACGAGCGCGGCGAGTTCTGTTACTTCAAAACAGAGATGACGCAATCCACTCGCATGGACGGATTGGATTACGGAAGCCGTGTAGCGTGGGTGTTTGAACCGAACGAGTTCGAGCCATATCGGTTCACTTGGTAATCCGAGTGCAGCACACTCCGTCTCCGCTCCCTCTAGATTCAATAAACGATCGAGTAACGCTCCTTTCATCTCCCAACGTCCGCGTACTTCGAGACCACAAAGTGAAAAAAAGTAAATCGCTTCTTCTAGATTCAAGACGTTCAGGCTGATATGATCCGTTCGTTTAATCGACATCCGTCACTCCTCCTCAAGTGTGTCAAAATGTTGTCAAACCGTTGACAGACTGCACATCAAGAGCGTTTCGACGTGGTGTCTGAAGTTTGTATCGTCAGTAAAATAAAAGTATGAAAGGTCGTGTCCACTTACGAAAAGGAGTCGAAACAACATGGAAGACGTTAACCTTCTCGTCCTTGCGACCCAGTACATGTTCTGGGTCGGATTCGTCGGAATGGCCGCCGGTACGCTCTATTTTCTCGTCGAACGAAATTCCCTTGCCCCGGAATACCGCTCAACCGCAACAGTCGCTGCTCTCGTCACGTTCGTCGCTGCGATTCATTACTATTTCATGAAGCAAGCTGTCGGGGAATCGGGTTTGTTGTCGGAGATCGATGGTTTTCCGACTGAAATCCGCTACATCGATTGGCTCGTGACGACGCCTCTCTTGCTGATCAAGTTTCCGCTGTTACTCGGTTTAAAAGGTGGGAAAGGGCGTTCCCTTCTGACGAAACTCGTCATCGCGGACATCATCATGATCATCGGTGGTTACATCGGAGAGTCGTCCATCAATCTAGCGGGTGGCTTCACGCAACTCGGTCTTTGGGCATACGTCGTCGGTTGTATCGCATGGTTTTATATCATTTATCTCTTGTTCACGAACGTCACGAAAGCCGCTGAAGATAAGCCTGCCCCGATTCGTAAAGCCTTGCTGCAGATGCGCTTGTTCATCTTGATCGGATGGGCGATCTATCCGGTCGGTTACGCGGTCACCTTGTTTGCACCCGGTATCGACGTGCAACTCGTCCGCGAATTGATCTATAACTTCGCTGACTTGATCAACAAGGTCGGATTTGGTCTGATTGCCTTCTTCGCTGTCAAAACGATGTCTGCTACGAAAAATTTGAAATCGACTTAATCAAAAGGGGCTGACTCAAAAGTCAGTCTCTACAAAGATAAGGGTGGCAGAATAATGATCTGCCTCCCTTATTTAGTAACAAAAAGAATGACACGTCACACGCCACTCCTACAGGAACAAGCGCATTTATGCGCTGTCAGAGACGAACAAGACCCGCTTTCCTGCTTCAACGAAGCAGGAAATCTGGCTTGTGTCTCGCCTGAGGAAAGGGCGTGAAAAGACGCGTCATTCTTTTTTTGAGTCAGCCTCTTCATTTGAATTCATGCTGTAAATCCTGTGGAAATCCTCCGTTTTTAAAGATAAAACTTGACAGCCTAATCCGGTTCCCATCCATATCTAGAAAATAAGTTACGTCAGGTTCATTTGCAAATTCGACTTCGATTGAAGCCGGATTCGCCGAAGACTCATACGAAAATTTTTGTGTTTTTGTAGTGTAGACTTCATCCGGGAATTGCCGTGCTAGTTCTATCTTAAGCAATTTCTCATCCTCAGCAATCTGTTGATTGACGAGCGTCGGTCGGATGTACCAAAAGGAACTGCACCCGATTGCCACCAAACCAAGTAAAATCAAGCCATACCGCTTCCATCGCTGCGGCAGGAATAACACGCCGCAACCGATTACAAGTAGTGTAAAAACGATCGTCATCCCTTCGATTATGAAATTCGGTACCATCCCATTCACTCCTTTCGTTCTATCCTCGACTAGAAAACCATGTTATGATCAATTCCTATGACAAAAAATAGGAAGTGTTGCATGCGAAAAATCATCTTGATTGGTTCCGGCGGATCCGGTAAATCGACGCTTGCCCGCGAGATGGGCAAAAAACTCAGCTATCCTGTTGATCACCTCGACAGTTTATTATGGCGTCCGAACTGGGAGGCGGTTTCGCGTGAGGAACAACGCCAGATTCAACACATGCTCACGTCGCGCGACACGTGGATCATCGACGGCAACTACGGTGGAACGCTTGACTTACGAATCAAAGCCGCGGATACAATCATCTTCCTTGATCTACCGCGGACACTCTGTCTGTACCGGGCATTGAAAAGGACATGGCGCTATCGCAAGACCGGTCGACCGGATATGGCGGCAGGCTGTCCCGAGAAACTATCGTTCGATTTTCTGAAATGGATTTGGCGTTTCCCGATCGATAAGCGACCGAGTATTCTTTCAACGCTTACAGCGACGTCCGATAAACAAGTCATCCATCTGACGTCCCGTCGTGCTGTCAAACAATTTCTTCAATCACTTTCATAACATCTATCTGCTGCTTTGTATCACTCTTACTTAACCTGTACATACGACGCCACACGCTTACTCCCCTGCTTGTTTTCCATTCATTACCACAAATAAAAAAACGACCATGATGAATTACCTCATGGTCGTCGTTCAATATCTTACACGGTGAATCTGCCTGTGACTTGTTTTAAATCATCTGCCATCGTCGCGAGTGATTGGGACGCGGATGAGATTTCTTCCATCGATGCCATCTGCTCCTCCGTCGAAGCGGAGATGTTTTGTGTTCCGGCAGCAGTCCCTTCCGTCACTGCTTGAATCGTTCGCATGACGGAGGCGATCTGCTCGCTCGCTGCCGCCATTTCCTGAACAGCGCCGGACACTTCTTCGACGTGCCCTGTCACGTCGGTGATCGCTGTCTCGATTTCTGAGAATGAGGCACCGGCTTGATCGGCGACGGCAATCCCACTCGTCATCTCGGTTGAAACCTTCTCCATCGAGGCGACCGATGCTTCCGTCTCTTGTTGAATGACCCGAATCAACGACTCGATTTGTTTTGCCGAGACCGCCGACTGCTCCGCGAGCGTCTTGACTTCCGCTGCGACGACTGCGAATCCGCGTCCTTGTTCGCCAGCACGCGCTGCTTCGATTGCTGCGTTTAACGCGAGCAAGTTCGTCTGTGCCGCGACACCTTTGATCGAATCCGTAATTTGTCCGATTTCCTGCGATCGGTTACCAAGACCGTCAATGACGTGGCTCAGTCGAGAAACATCTTCTTGAATCCGTCCCATTTGGGTACCGAGTGTTCCGACGACTTGACCACCGAGAGCAACTTTTTCCATCGCATCCGCAGTGCGTTCCGTCATTTGTTGGGCATTACCGGCGACGTAACGGACCGAGGTCGTCAACTCTTCGATCGTCCGTGATGCATCCGATACTTGATGCAATTGTTGACTAGCACCGCTTGCCATCTCTTCCATCGTCACGGCGACCATTTCCGTTGCTTTCGTCGTCGATTCAGCGTTGACGCTCAACTCGTCCGATGCAACAGCGACACGGTCAGCCGTACCGGTTAGTTCAAGCACGACTTGTTGCTGTGATGCAATCATTTCATTGAAGGACGTCGTCAACTGTCCAAGCTCGTCTTTTGAGTCGTATGTTCCACGGACGGTCAAGTCCCCGTTCCCTGATTGATCCATCCACCCCTGCAATTGACGAATCGGACGCGTGATGAGACGTGTAATGTACATTGCAAGTCCTGCAAACAAGAGGACCGCGAGTAAAAAGATGCCGAGCATTAAGTAAAAGGCCGTTTGTTTTTCTGCTTGATTCTGAGCGTCTAACGTCTTCGCTTGTTTTGTCATCGAAGCCATCAACGACTTCGCAGAATCCGCGACGTTATCCCGAACTTGTTCCAGACCTTGCGTGTATGCCGTATAGGCTTCTTCGGTTTCGTTGCGCGTCGCCGCATCCTGGACGATTGTCATCGAATTATCATAGGCTAGGACGTTATCCTTTAATTCTTCAAGCTGTTTCTTCTCTCTAGCATCGAATTGCCCTGTTTTTTCGACCTTCGTGACCGACGAACGAATCTGCGCCTGACGCGTATCGATCTCAGCTTGCAGTTCCGTGACCCGCGTATCGTCCTTCGTTAACATCATCTCGACTAAAAACGAATCGAGCGCGCGTGTATCGATCCGGATTTGAGCCACTTCCTGGATCGGTATTAAGTTTTTCTGATACATCGCTCGGGAAGCATTCGACATCTGATTTAAGAAATAAAGTCCTGCTCCCGCAATCAAAAGCATCGCAACGACGGCTGTTGCGATCAAAGCTTGTATCTTCCGTCTGACTGACATGTGTTTCATTCCATCCCCTCCCGTTTTTGTTATCGGTATAAGAATGAAAAAGTTGACTATTTTTTCAATATTCCCATACTTTAGATGTGCTTCAGTAAAGACTTGCCATACGACATTCTCCCTCGCGTTCGATATAATCAGCATACAGCAGTTGAAGAAAGGATGAATCGTATGCAACGTGTAGCCAATGAGATCACACAATTCCGCGGCAGTCATTATGAGTTCGGTCGCGAACAAGGGCGTTACGTCAAACGAAACCAGTTGCTCCATAACCGGGAGGACAACTGGAAGATCCGTGTTCCGCGCTTTCAAGTCGATCCGGTCGAGACGAAGGAGATGTTTCTCCTCTACGCCCCGCATATTTGGGACGAGTTACTCGGACTTCAGGACGAACTTGAACTATCATTGCCAGATACGTTACTGCATTTCGGGCATTACCGGGTCGAAGGACCGAAAAGCGGTTGTTCGATCATGACAGGTGATAATTTCCTCGTACGCAACTATGATTACCATCCGATGACATATGATGGTCGATTTTCCGTCTTTCAACCGAATGATGGCGGATCAGCAATCATCGGTCCGGCATCACGGGTAACAGGTCGGATGGACGGGATGAATGAACATGGGCTTGCAATGGGCTATAACTTCATCAATCGTCGTCGTCCGGGCGATGGGTTCGTCAGTTTCATGATCGGGCGGATCATCCTCGAGATGTGCACGTCGGTCGACGACGCGATCTCACTCGTCAAGGAGATTCCGCATCGCGGATCGTTCACGTATGTCGTCCACGATAAATCGGCGCGTTCGTTCGTCATCGAGGCGACGGCACGCGACGTCCAAGTGCGGGAATCGAACATGTGCACCAATCACTTCGATTTGCTACAGCACGAAAACCGCTATCACCTCGATGACTCGAAACGTCGAATGATGGAGTTAAAGACGCATCAACACATGATTCAAGATGCGGAGTCCGCTTTTCGACTACTCAACGATACCGATAAAGGTGTCTTCGCTGATTTATATGCGCAGTGGGCGGGAACGATCCATACGTCTGCCTACTTCCCGGAAGAGTTGAAGGTCTGGTTCGCGCTTGGTGGTGATCAGGAACCGGTCACGTTCGACTTTGCCGACTGGCTCGCTGGCAATGACTTCACAGCAAGCGAGATCACAGGTGAACTGGAGACAAACATTCAGTTCGCGAATACCTTACAAACATGGCGTTAAACAAAAAGGATTCCTCCTGCTTGCGCAAGAGGAATCTTTTTTAATGGCTGTCATCGAGACGTTTCGACATATAATAATCCGTTTTTTCATACCCAAGCGAGTCATACACATGAATCGCCCGTTCGTTATGCGCGAAGACATGTAAGGAGATTTTCTTGACGTTCATCCGTTTTAATATCACTTCTAGTGATCGGAGCGCTTTCTTGCCGTAGCCTTGGTTCTGCTTGTCGGACGTAATCTTGACGTCGAAGATGAAGGCGGAACGTCCGCGTGATTCTTCCGTCACATGGACCCAAACCATCCCGATGTCGCTATCTGTCTCATCACGAAACGTAAACAAATAATGATCCTTCGTTTTCAGACCTTCTGGCAACAGCGCCGCGAACTCTTCAGTCGCCTTCTCAAGCGACTCGTTCTCTGACCACGTACCAGCGCGACACTTATCTGCCGCATACTCCTCAATTGCGACCGGTAAGTAAGCGTCATACGTCGCTTGATTCATTGGCTCGATGCGCATGCTGCCACCTCCTGTGTTTTCGTCCAGTCCCGTCGTAACATCGCATAGACCTGGATGTCGTGGTAAGTCCCGTACAATTTCTCAGCGTCCCGTAAGACGCCTTCTTCCGTGAAACCGAGTCGTTCCGGGATTCGTCTGCTTCGGACGTTTCCGGTCGCACACTCGATGACGACACGGTTCAAGCCGAGCGTCTCGAAACAATAGTTCGTGATGAACCGGACGACGTCCGTCATGACGCCTTTTCGAAGGTCCTTTTCCCCTAAGTAATAGCCAATCGACGTTTGCCCGAGATGCCGATTAATCTCATGTAAACTAATCGTTCCGACGAGCTCGTCATGAAGATAAATGCCACATGTAAAGCCGTTGCCATCGGCGAATTGTTGCAGCCATGCTGGAATGACGATCTCCTGATATGTACTTGTCTCTGTTGCACCATCGACCCAACCGAGCCATTCGCGGAGATGTGCGCGATTGGCATCGACGAGGGCGAATAATCCTTCCGCATGGTGCCGTTCAAACAATTGAAGCGATACGTGATCGGATACTTGTAATCTGAACATGACCTCTCTCCTTTCTAGTACCTGTTGTTTGACATCACGTCGACGTTTCCCTGCTTGACGTCACGTTCCATTCCATTCGTCTCGAGCGGACAGCCATTCCAAGTGCCTCGTAAAAGGCGATCGCTTCTTGATTGGCGTCATCGACGCCGAGTTCGATTTTGTCACAGCCGATCGTTTCCGCATGTGCGTAAGCGGCTTGCATCAATCGTTTCCCGACGCCTTGTTTTTGATGCGTATCCGCAACGACGAGGCTGATGATGCGTAAGTAATGCTTATCGAAGACGAAGCCGCTCCCTTCGACGATGTCTTCCTTTAGGACGATCACACCGGCAAGCCCGTCTTGTTCCGCAACGAGTAATGCAAAATCCGGATTCTCGAGTTGCGACAGAAATAAGTCTTCCGGAACCGGCATCTCGTGCGGACGGTAATGATCGGGTCGTAAGGCGACGTGTTGATCGTGGATTTGCTGGAACAATGGAATCAATGCCTGAAAATCGTCAGGTCGAGCAGTGCGGATAGTCATCAGAAGTTCGCTCCCTTTCCGTTTTGTAGTATATTAACATATTATTCCAAAGTATAGGGGTACTTTTTATACAAAAAGGCACTCCGTTTACCGGAATGCCGTCTCTCACTTAAATTGCTTTTGTAAAGTCTCGCGCTGTCTCCGTTAACGTCGATGCCGCACTTTGAACGTCATGGAAGCGATCGACCGTTTCTGCGACGACCGTGACGCTTGCTTGTGCATCCGACGTTGCTTGCGTCATCGCACGGGCAATCCGCTGCAGTTCATCATTCATTCGCTGCGTCGTTTGCCGGACATCGACGACGGCTTGTTCGACGAGCTTTGAGAGATTTCGGACTTCCGTCGCGACGACATTGAATCCTTTGCCGTGTTCTCCGGCTCGCGCTGCCTCGATCGATGCATTCAGTGACAATAGATTCGTCTGTGACGCAATTGTTTTGATCGTCTCAGTCACTTGAGCGATGTCCTGTGCCTGGTGTTGCAGCCGTTCAATCGTCTGATGGTTATCACGGGTCGTCTCGGCCATCTGTTCGATCGTTCGCCGTAACGCTTCGCTTTCCTGCTCGCCATGCGTCGATCGTGTATTCAAATCACTAGCAATCGTGTCAAACGAAGTCGCGAACTTTTGAATCGTCTGCTGACGATCCGTAATATCGGAAGCAATCTTCAAGACACCGGTCACTTCCGTTCCATCGTAAATCGGCATATAGGTTGCTTCTAGCCAAATCGACTGACCATGCGCATCGATGCGTTCAATTTTATCTGCCGTACTGAAGCCACTAAACAGCTTCTGCCAAAATGCTTGGTAACTGTCACTCATTGCAAACTCCGTCGTGCAGAAGAGATGATGCTGCATCCCGATCATCTCTTCTCGTTTATATTTCATCGTCTTTGCGAATAAACCATTGACGTCGACGACACGACGTTGCCGGTCGAATCGAATCATCGCGACATTATCTCGCAGGGAGGCTAAAATATCTTGGGATCCTAGGTCGGTTGATAGTTGGGTAGTCATGATTATAAGCTCCTCTCGTCATCTACCTCCTGTTACAGGCTATCCAAGATATTACAAATCGGAATAGTATGAATTAAAGATATATGACTAAAATTTTTTATCTTCTTTTTATATATCCAGACAACGATAGGATGAAACGTTATTTCTCTAAATATTCTTATCCTACACCTCTTTTTTAAACTTGTCTTTTTCTTCCGACCTGCTATACTCAAATCAAAACTTATTAAACTATTTTAATAAGCGATTTAGATTGGAGGTCTTTGTTTGACTGAACTCATTTCACTTACACGTCATGCTTTTTTAGTCGACCACCTGGATACGATCCCTGCGATTCGTCACGTTTTGGATGTCAGTTTTCCGACTGCGAGCAAACAGATCGATCAGATGATCGCTGCACAGGAAATTGAAGAGACACCACTTGAATTGGTTCGCGGAGGGCGTCCGGCAAAACGGTATCGCTACCGCGCGGATCGCTTCCACGGACTCGCTCTATATCTCGAACGCACGTATCTGCAGTATCGCATACACGACGTCGGTGGACATCTGATCGCAACGGATCGCCTGAACTTCGATTCGTCGGATCATGGATCTGTTTTATCGAAAACACTGACAACATTACTCGACGATCATCCATCTATTCAAACGCTTGCGATTGGTGTCGCTGGTGCCGTTGATACAACCGGCACGATCCTATTCGCCCCAGATTATCCGGCGCTTGACGGTCGCCCCTTGCAACAAGAACTGACGGAACGGTTCGGGCGACCCGTCATCGTCGAAAATGACATGAATGCGGCGGTCCGGGCGCAAGCTTCTGATAACAATACGACCGTCTATATCTATCTCGGAACGAACGGACCGGGAGCCGGTCTCGCCGTTTCAGGTCGTGTCGTCCGAGGAGCGCATCACTTTGCTGGAGAGATCTCGTTCATTCCGTTTGACGAGAAACGAAATGTCGGTCAAGTTCTTGCGACAAGCTCGCCTCACTCTGATGACTGGTATGAGGCGTTAAGTCGGATCATCCTCTCGTTTAGCGTCACCTTGAACCCAGATGTCATCTTGTTTACAGCGTCAGATGTCTCGGATGACGGATTAGCACGGTTGACGGATCGATGCGCCAAGCGCTTTCCGCTCGACAAATTACCTCGGTTGCGGCAAGGCGACTGGGAAACCGATTATTTGGATGGTTTGATGCAACTGAGCATCCAATCATTCATTGAACAAATTCCGTTAGGAGGACTCACCCGATGACCCGTCTACTATTACCTTTAATTTATCTCGCTTTCATCAGTCTTGGTCTTCCGGACGCGTTACTCGGTACAGCGTGGCCCGTGATGCGGCTCGATCTCGACGCACCGCTCGACATGGCGGGATGGCTCTTCATGACGATTGCTGCCGGAACGATCGTCTCGAGTCTGTTTAGCGGTCGTTTGATCGAACGTTATTCAACAGGTCCAATCACGGCAGTTTCTGCCGGTTTGACGGCACTGGCGTTGATTGGTTTTTACGTTGCTCCGTCCTTGATTTGGCTCTTCGTTCTTGCGATCCCGCTCGGACTGGGTGCTGGAGTCGTTGACGCGGCGCTTAATCATTTCGTCGCCACCCATTATCAAGCGCATCACATGAACTGGCTCCATTGCTTCTGGGGCATCGGTGCGACGGCTGGTCCGCTCATCATGGCTGGCGTATTGCTCGATTCCGGCTGGCGTTTTGGTTACCTCGTCGTCGGTGCATTGCAACTCGTTTTGATGATCATCTTGATCGTCAGCTTACCGCTCTGGAAACGGGCTCCGAAACACGTGTCTGAACAGGTTCAGACCGTAAATACGTCGTCCGGAAAACCACGCGGATTGATTGCCGCACTCGCAGCGTTCTGTTTTTATTGTGGAGCCGAGGCGGTCGTCGGGCTGTGGGGCAGTAGTTATCTTGTCCAAGTCCGTTCCTTTTCCGTGACGTCAGCAGCGACGTGGATTTCCGTCTACTACGGAAGCATCACCGCGGGGCGTTTCATAAGTGGTTTTCTGTCGCTGCGCTGGTCGAATCGTCGTTTGATTCGTGTCGGTCAATGGACGGCATTCGTCGGAGCTACCTGTTTCATCCTCGCACCCGCTGCCTGGATGCCGCTTGGTTTCGTACTTGTCGGGCTTGGTCTCGCACCGATTTATCCGGCAATGCTCCATGAGACGCCGGTTCGCTTCGGGGAGGCTGCGGCGCAACGGCTGATGGGGGTACAAATGGCATTCGCCTATACCGGTAGTACCTTCATGCCGCCATTGTTCGGCTGGCTGGCGACGTCCTATTCCTTATCGTTGTTCCATTGGTTTACGATCAGTCTCATCTTCTTGATGCTGGTCGCTACGGAAGGGTTGAACCGGATGTTGTTCAGACAGCGATTGGCAAAAGCGTCTTGAAAAAAGGAGGAATGGAGATGAAGATTGAACATATCGCCCTCTGGGTGGCAGACCTTGACGGGATGCGTCAATTCTACGAAACACATTTTGATGCTACGGCAGGCGATCGGTATCATAATCCGACGAAAGGGTTCACATCGTATTTCCTGACGTTCTCGAGTGGTGCGCGCCTTGAGTTGATGCAACGGACGGATATCACGGAACGGACGATGAATGCGCTCGGGTATGTCCACTTCGCCTTTTCGCTCGGCAGCAAACAAGCGGTCGACGACTGGACGGCTCGGTTACAGGACGCAGGTGTACAACATCTTGACGGTCCCCGGACGACGGGTGACGGGTATTATGAAAGTACGATCACGGACCCGGAAGGTAATGTGATCGAGTTGACGATCTAATGATGAAACGAAACAATCCCTCATTCTGATTAGAGTGAGGGATTGTTTGTTGCTCGATGACTGCTCAATGGTTTCCTGCTTGTTGGTATGTTTCGTGACGAGCTGGTGTATGACACGCGTTCATTCAGGATATCTTTAGACTTATTTAAAAAACTCTTTCACTGTAAACATTTGTAATGATACGCTTAAAAAAACCAAATTATGACTATGTGTATTCATTTTACGAGGAGGTAGTTTATGCGAAGGCATTTGGGATGGATCTCAATCGGCATCGTGGTTTTCACTTTCCTTACTGTTAAGCTCTTACCGTTCAATGGTTTTTGGGGTACGAACTATATGTTAGCTGGACTATTGCTTGCGATAGTGTGCGCCATCATAAGTCTAAGAAATACGGGGAAAATCCTCGCGTTAACATTGCTCACTTCTCTATTAGTTCTTTTTATTTTTTCAGTGATCGGCTTCTTAGCACTAGCTTGAGCGTTTCGCAAACCGATGAAAACACGCTTGACGATTAACTAATATCATTATGATATTTCTTCTTAAACACGTCATACGTTACTGAATCACCGAACAGAAGAAAACAACCGCGATCATCGTAGATATTCATGACGATATTTCGATCCACGTTCACGAAAAAGACTTCCGGATAGTATGTATACGTTTGACGAAATCTTGGTTGTAGCGGCGGGAAATCCTGATTGCAGATTGCTTTGATTACACGCTTATAATCTAACGCGGTTTTGTTCGGTAAAAACACGGCATATTCGGATACCTGCTCTTCTTCATCAATCACTCTCTCTACGAACTTTATGTTGTATTGATCTTCTCTACGTCTTAAATGATGAAACACTTTCGTCGCTGACTTTTGATACTTATCGCGCTCACTTCTCACATGCACGACGAAATAAAGAGGCTCCGCTTCTCGGAATAGATCCTCAAACAATTCGTTTGATTTTTGGTATGCCTGTTTGAAGTATTCCTCGTTGATTTCATCTGAATCTTTCTTTAACTGATACAGGTCCTTTACTAAGTCTACGTGAATTACGAAATCCTTCTCGACAAAGGAACGATCAAATAAGTTTACATTTCCATAACGTTGATGCAAGTATTGTTCGAAGTTCATTCTAAAGCTCCTTTATTCCGATGAGGACAGATGTACTGTTTTAAATAACTACAATCGTATGTTGCAGGACGAATCGATTTAATGATCGATACAATAAGTGTAGAAAGGAGGATAAGAAGATGATCATTGATACATTATCGAATCATCCTGAACAATTAGAAGTGGTTTCCACAATGATTCATACCGAATTCGTTCAAAAGAAAAAAGGGACGGCACCTTATGAAAAAGTAAAAGCATTTTTAGACAAAAAACCAAGTGAACCTTACCCTGTGACGTTCGTTGCCTTAGATGATGTCACTTGTATCGGAACCGTTTCCCTCTTTGAAAATGACTTGAATGAACGACCAGCCTATACGCCTTGGCTCGCTTCTTTATTCGTCGAAAAAGTCTATCGGAATCAAGGAATCGCGCAACAACTCATCAATCAATTAATCGTCTACGCCAAATCACGACAGATCACAACAATCTATTTAAAAACAGAAAACGCTTCAGCATATTATAAAAAATTAGGATGGACATTGGTCGAAACGATCGAGACGACGGAGTTACCTATACACATTTTTTCATACACGATTGATGAGGGTTGATATCTTCATATGAACGACGAAGGTCATTTCGATGTTAATCGCCTTAAAGGATTTCTCATTATGGTTTAAATGATGGAGGTCTTGCTGACGTGAACAAAATTATCTCTTTTTCTTGAATCGGTCACTCGTGTTCGAATAGACGACTGCGAATACAATAAGAAAGAATAGTAGCATGACGCCCAAAGTAAACAAAGAGTGATATCCAAACAGCTCGCTCCCAGCGATCAACAGGATGCTAAAACAAATGCCGTACATGATCTTACCCATGAATTGACATAGGGCGACTTCGTCATAATCTTGTTTCTTACTTTCAGACAACGTATTATATCCTGCAAGCAATGATGCACCTTTTCCTTTCGATAGAACGATAGCAAACACCAGCAGAGGGATAAGAATTACAAAATAAACAATGGATTCGCTCACGACCATCCGCTCCTTTCTCTCGTTTTAATGTATGACGTGTGTCAATTCATTAACGCTTTTACATTCCTTCAAGTTTCATAATCTTTTTGAATTACCCACTGGATAATATGTTTGTCTCTTTTGCTATCATTCTTAAGTTGAATGATCAACCTATTTTTCTGATTTTTCTGTTTTTTTTGTAGCTCACTTTCTTAATCTTCAATTATAATTAGGTAATGATTGGATTTTTAACTTACATATGGAATAAAAAAACGTTCTTTCAAAGGAGGATTCATCCATGACTGAATCGGTACACATCCATAGCTACACGTCACCTCAATTAATGGTTAATGCAAGGTCCATCATAAGACAGTACATCTTACTCCAGGAGGGGTTTGCCGATGCTTAAGTTCATCTGGAATTCCTGGTGGCGTAATAAAGAGCGATTCATCCTGCTACTTGTCGGCGTTCTGATCGTCAGTACTGGACTGAGCTATTTGATCGGAACGACGCAAGCCAATAACGGAACCGTCGTCGATGAACTGCAAAAACGCTGGGGCTCCTCTTACGACATCGTCGTCCGACCAGAAGGTAGCCGGAGCGTGACCGAAGACTTAAAGTTACTCGAGCCAAACTACATGAGTGGTCTCGATGGTGGCATCACGCGTAAACAATACGAGACAATCAAAAAAATGACTGACGTCGAGGTTGCTGCTCCAATCGCGATGATTGGGTATAACCAAACACTTTCGAGTATCGGTACGCATACGATTGATCAAGAAGGGATTTATAAACTGACGATCAAAGACACGCAAGACACTGGGTTACAAAACGAATCATCGAGTGGCGTCACCTTCTTAGCAGCGGGATGGGAACCTACAGGGGATGCAGTAAAATCAGGCGTGTCCCCCCTTCCACTTGGAAAGCAGCCTCTTTTTGAGTATGGGAGTCAAGTCATGATTGCAGGGGTTGATCCTGAGGCGGAAGCCGCACTCGTCGGCTTAGATAAAGCGACGACCAAAGGAACCTATAGTAACTATTTTTCAAAAGATGATCAAGTCACCTCGTTTGGTGAAGATGGTGTCCAAATTCCGATCCTGTTGAACAATCGTGAATACGTGGACGCGTCGCGCATCTACACGTACGAAAAAGTAGAGCTTCCGTCGAAAGAGACATCCATTAATGATCTGGTACAACAAGTCGAACAAAAAGGCGGAAAAAAATACTTAGACTCTTTACCGACAAGTGGTGCGAAACGTTATACGATCACGACACAAGATGTCCAGAAAAAGCTCGTCAATGATATTTTAAAACATACGTTACCGACTGCTGAAGAGACGAACAGTAATTCCTTTACTTGGATTGCCTTAAAACCGTCTCCGATCGACTACCGCTCGATCAAAAGTCCGTACGCATCACGTTGGCCGTTCACCTATCAAGTCCAACCGAAACAAGTCGAGCAAGATTCCTTACTCGCTAAACGCAGCATGTACCGGGAAGCGCGGATGTTCGGAAAAGAAAGCACGGACTGGCCAAAGGTCAACTTGAACTATATCGGGGTCTTCGATCCGAAAAAATTGAATATCTCGAAAGATCCGCTAACGGAACTGCCGATGGAGACGTACTTCCCGTCAAAAGCCCAGTGGGTGATGGATAAGAATGAACGTCCGGTCAATCCGGTTCAAGACGTTAAACCAACAAATGATCCATATGATTTCCTGACGAAACCACCGTCGATGCTGACGACGCTCGATGCTGCGTTTAAAATTCGTGGTGCCAAAGCGATCTCTGCCATCCGCGTCAACGTCAAAGGTGTCGAGACGATGAATGCTGCTAGTGAGAAAAAGCTCCAACAGGTGGCAAGAGAAATCGAACAGAAGACAGGTCTAATCACGGACGTGACACTCGGCTCGTCACCGCAGCTCGCCTTAACTTATTTACCGGGACTAAAAGACGAATCAGCACTCGGGTGGGTTCAACAACCATGGATTAAACTCGGCTCGTCGATTGCGATCTTTCAGGAAGCAAAAGTCGGGATGAGTGGCATCATCGCAAGTGTCATCGCTGTCGCCCTCGTCTATGTCTTCAGCTCGAACATCATTTTGATGTATGCACGAAAGAAAGAATTCGCGATTTTACTATCACTCGGTTGGCGCCCGCGTCAGCTGTCAAAACTATTGTTCCTCGAAGCCACGCTGCTCGGAACACTCGTCGTCTTGATTGCCTGGACGATTCTTGGTTCGTTCTGGGTCACGACGGACAACCCGATTGCGATCGGTCGAATTTTATTGATTGGTCTTGCTGGTTTACTTATTTACTGGGGTGGAACGCTCGTGCCGATGACGCTCATCCGTCGGATCAAACCGTACGAAAGCATGCGTTCCGGTGAAGTCTCAAAAGGTCGCCGTTTCGTTCGTGCGCGTAGCGCTCTCGGGATGAGCATCAATCAGCTCGTCACATACTGGCAACGGACATTACTTTCGGTCGTCGCGATCGCCTTACCGACGAGTCTGTTCATCTTCTTCCTCTTCATCACGTTCCGACTGAAAGGCGTCTTGTACGCAACATGGCTCGGCGAATATGTCGCGCTTGAAGTCGGGACGATGCATTACGTCGCGATGGGTGTCGCTTTACTGATTGCCATCCTGACGACGACGGAGATCATGTGGCAAAACGTCAATGAACGCAAGAGTCACCTTGCTGTCCTTAAAGCAACGGGGTGGCAAGACGGTCAAGTTCGTTTACTCGTACTAAGTGAAGGCATGATGACAGGACTCTGCGCTGGTGTGATCGGTCTTCTGACAGCACTTGGAATGATTGGCTTCGTTTACGGACAATTTCCGGTCCAAGAGCTTGGTTTCCTCAGCATCATGCTCTTGATTCCTATGATCACGGGTCTGTTAGGCGCCTTGCTCCCTGCCGAGCGTGCCGTCCGGATTACACCGAATGCTGCACTCGGCAGTATCGTCGAAAATACGCAAGCGACAGAACGGCGTTTCAAATGGGCACTTGGATCCATCGCCGCTTCCTTGTGTATCGGAGTGGCAAGCCTATTCTTGTTCGCCTCAACGGAATCCTCGACGACTACAACACAGAGTGCTCCTCAACAACAGACGAGCGGACATAAATTAAAGGATTTGGCTTCTGATGCAAAATCATCTGATGACAAGAAAACAGGTGATCAAGAGGCGGCAATTAAAAAACTAATGAAAAAAGGAGTTATTCAAACCTATCCGGGTGATCCGAAAGCAAAATATGAGCTATTTTATGCTAAATCACTCGTTCCAACACCAAAAGAACTGAATTTAAAGGAAAAGCTTGGTTATCGGTATGTCACAATTCCTGTCTTTATGTACAACTCGGATATACAAAGTAAAGGTGCATATTCAACTTACAGACCAGGAACATTTACGCTGACCTCGCTAGAAGGTAAAGAATATTCTACCGTCGATTATGTCAATCATAATGAAAAAGCATTTAAGAACGGCTATCAGTACTTCGCTCCATATAAGTCACTTGTCGACTTAGTCTATCAAGTTCCTGACGATCAAAAGGTATTTGTTCTTTATGCATCAGATGAGGCTTTTCCAAAGGATACGACAGTGAAGATTGAACTCGATTAAAATGACGTAATATGAATCTAGCCCGGATCACATAAATGAGAGTCGCCTCGGTTTCATCATCGAAACCGAGGCGACTCTCATTTTTCTCTAAAAAACGCTATGTATGGTTGTAACTCACAATGTATCGTGGACGCGCATCCGTTCTAGTTCTTTTTCTTGATTCTCTTTAAGCTTCTTTCGACCACGCGACCATTGTTCCCACAGTGAAATCATGCCGACTCCTAAAATCAATACATAGGCTAAAAAACTATTGTATCTACCATCAAAGTAACGCCATGTCAGAAAAATCACTAAAACGATTGGCATGATGATACCGAGATACGGATTGTGACGGCTTGATAAGAAATACTGTATTCCTAAACAGATGCTGATAATTAGAGCAGAAATGAAAAAGTTCATTGATTGTTACCCCTCTCAAGTCGATATTTTTCGATGATTTTTTTGGCATCTTCAATCGTGATCCGGTCTTCGATAGCCATTTGTTTAATATATGCAATGAACGGTTCATTCTCGATTTTCTCATTCACTTCGATTTTCTGAATGATTCGATCGACGCGAATCCGGACTGTGGGATAGGAGACATCATAATGTTTCGCCAGTTCTTTCAAAGAACCCGAGCTTATGATGAATTTTTTAACGAATTCCATCTCTTCCAATTCTAGAGATAAAACCCAATCTGGAACATCATCTTTTTTCATTTACCATTTCCCTCCCATGCCACCATAATAGCATCCAATTAAATAAAGTTAAAGTATTTTTGATATTAATTAAACATTTAACCAATAAATAATTAAAATATATTCATTATTTCGCTTGTCATAGTGATTCGAGTCATGGTAGTTTAGGATTGTCAAATCGGAAAAATAAGGAAAAGGAGTGTTTTACTTGAAAAGAACAACGGAATACATATTTGCTGTCATCGGTATCGTCTTGTTTGGATCATTATGTTTAGGTGGGTTTCTATTGTCTGGATCGATTGCGGATCACGCTGGCATGAAGGATTTGGTCGATCAATTCATCCAGGATGAGAACATTACGGATGTCACGTCTACCCAAATCCTCACATCCTTCCAACAATTCTTCTCGTACCTTGGTGCCGTCTCCCTCTTATGTACGATTGGCGGAATCGTCTCGATCGTCCGGATTCACAAAAACGGTTCAGCAGGAAAGATGTTGATCATTACTGCAATTCTCGGTGGGATCTTCACATTACTCGCCGGTGTCTTTGGTTCAATCGCTTATTTGATTGCCGGTATCACTAACTTCACGAAGAATAAAAAGATAGCACGGCAATACTAAACTCAAACAGAAAGGTGTGTCGATATGTTCGCGATTACACTTCGAGAATTTAAATCGCTTTTTCAAAGTATTCGAGCCATCCTGATCATCGTCGTCTTGTTCGGTGTGACGATTGGTTCTGCTAAACTCGTCAGCCAGTTCAAAGGACAACTCAGTGATCTCGGTCTAGGTGACAACGCCTATATCATCGGTTTGATGCTGCTTCTGTTCTTAGCATCTCCTTTATTCGTGACGAGTATTTCTCATAGTAGCGTCAATAAAGAGATTGAATCGAAGACGATCCGTTTTCTTGCGACGAAAACATCTCGTGAGAACATCATTTTCGGAAAGTTTTTAGGCAACGTCTCGTTCTGGGTCCTCTGTCTGACAGTTGCCCTCTTGTTGATCGTTCCGTTTTCAAAATCGTTCCCGATCGTCGATTTGATCCAAAGCATCATCTTCGTCTCTTACTTCATCGGTCTGTCGCTGTTTCTTTCGACAGTCGTCAGTAACTCCGCAATGACGATGTTCGTCGGTATCTTCATCTCGATCGCGCTTCCGGTCATTGGGATGTGGAGTCTTATTTCGAAGAATGTCATCGTTGATACGTTGTCTTACTTGACGCCCTATTATTACTACACGCAAGAAAACACTGCATACACGTACCTTGTCTTGATCCATATCGCCGTCTTCGTCATCGCGAGCTTGATGATCTTTAAAAGGAGAGATTTATGATGCTAGCCCTTCGCGCAACCAATCTAACGAAACAGTACGGCAATAAGACCGTCGTCAACCAGTTGAATCTCGAAATCAAACAAGGGGCCATCTTCGGCTTCCTTGGTCAAAACGGCGCCGGTAAATCAACATTCATCAACATGATCACAGGTCTTGTCCGTCCGACATCCGGAACGTTCGAGTTACTCGGAGCGCCGAACGATTCTTTGAAGGACGTCCGGACCCGAATCGGCGTTCTGCCGGATTACTCGACCTTTTACGAAAACTTCACGGCGCTCGATCACTTGAAGTATTTCAGCAAAGTCCTCGGTCTGAAGACGACGACTGACGAGTTAAAGCAACTCCTCCGTGATGTACAACTCGAAGACGCCATCGATGTAAAAACGAAGAACTACTCGTTCGGGATGAAAAAAAAGCTCGGGATCGCCCAAGCCCTGATTAATCGACCGGAAATCCTGTTTTTAGATGAACCGACGTCTGGCGTTGATGCCAACTCGATTCTCGGAATTCATACGTTGATCCGTAAGATTGCAGCAGACGGAACGACGATTTTCTTAACGTCTCATAACTTGGACGAGGTCGAAAAACTGTGTACGGAGATTGCGATCATGCAGGACGGAACGATTCAGACGCAAGGCACGATGGAGGAGTTACGGGAACAACATGAGAAGAACATCACCGTTCACGTAAAACATGCGTTGCTCGACAATGATACACAACAACATCTACAGACCAAGTTGTCGACACTTGCGAAAGACGTCAACGTCTCCTCTACTCACTCGACGTTCATCGTCCAAAGTGAACACGATATTGCTACAATCAATTGCTACCTTGTCTCACAACACGTTAACGTGTATCGACTTGCAGTAGAGGAAGCGTCGTTAGAAGAGATCTTCTTGAATCTAGGTTCGGAAATCCGCTCAGCATAAAGTGAAAAACATGCCTCATGATGAGTTAAACAAAAACAATCCCCTCATTTCATAATTGGAATGAGGGGATTGTTTTTTTCTGCTATCCGTTCATGAAGCCCGCTCTCTTCGTAAGAGATACAGGAAGTACGGCACACCGATGATCGCCGTGATCAATCCAGCTGGTACTTCAAGCGGCGGATGAATCCCACGACCGAGCGCATCAGCGACGACGAGTAACCCACCGCCGAGTAACAGCGCCATCGGTAAGACGGCGAGGTGTTTATGTCCGACGAGACGGCGTGCCATATGTGGAGCAATCAAACCGATGAAGCCGATTGCACCGACCGTCGCGACGGCAACACCGGCTAGGACGACAGCGAGCGCCAAGAAGACGTGCCGCGTTCGCTGAATTGGTAAGCCGAGACCGATGCTGACTTCCTCACTAAGTGATAAGACATCGAGTTGACGATGGCGATAGAAGAGGATCGCACCGATCACGACGAGCACCGGCGCTAAGATCAACGCTTCCTGCCACCCTTTCCCGAACAGACTTCCAGCAAGCCAGACGAGTGAATCGTTCGTCTGAAGTGGAAATTTAATCAACAGGTATTCTGTTCCCGAGGCACAGATCGCACTAACGGCGATACCAAGTAACGCAAACGAACTGCGGGAGACGTTTCCTCCCCGTTCAAGCATCATCAACGCCAGCATGACAAGTGCTGCTCCGATAAAGGCGGCGATCGGTGTCAACAAGAGCGGACCGTCCGGCACGAGGGCGATCGTCAAAACAGCGAACAGAGACGCTCCGTTCGTCACTCCGATCACGTCCGGTGAGATCAATGGATTACGGATGACGCTTTGTAAGATGACTCCAGCAAGAGCGAAACTCGCTCCTGCTAAAAAGGCAAGGACCGTTCGCGGCAGCCGGTAATTTTGGACGATGAAGGCATCCTTTCCACTAAAGAACGACTGCCAGAGTTCCGTTAACGATAACTGAATTGAACCGACCGACAGTAAGGCGAAGCTTGTGACAAGGACGATTACTGCGACAAGTAGAATCTGACGCATCTCTCTCATCGTAATCCCCCTTTCATTTGGCGGCGTGCCAAGATAAGGAAGAAGGGTGCCCCGAGCAATGAAGTCACGATGCCGACTGGTGATTCATACGGATAGGCGATGAAGCGCGCCAGGACATCGGCGTACGTCAACAACAGACCACCGATGACGGCAGAGACGGGTAAGACGATTCGGTAGTCCTCGCCAACGAGTCGACGTGTGATATGCGGCACCATCAGACCGATGAAGCCAATTGCTCCGGCAACGGCAACCGTTACCCCTGCAAGTAACACGACACTGATGCCGGCAAGCAGACGGATCCGCGTCACTTTTTGTCCGAGTCCGACCGCGACGTCTTGCCCGAGTTGGAAAACGGCGAGCGACTTCGCGAGACTTGCCGCAAGAATCAAACCTGCGAGCGACCATGGGAGAACGATCCGGAGTTCGAGCCAGCTTGCGTCACTGAGCGAACCGGACAACCAGTACAAGACGTTCGTGATCCGGTCGTTGAATAAAATCAAGCCTTTCGTTAGCGACGTCAACAAGAGATGAATCGCCATCCCGACGAGGGCGAGTTTTAACGCCGTCATCCCGCGAATCGAAGCGAACGAAAAGACGAGCACGCCACCGAGCAAGGCACCGGCAAAGGCGAAGTAAAGCAAGTTCGCCGTCCCGAGTGACGGAAAGATGAGCAGGCTTAAGACGACGAGAAACGACGCACCGGCGTTGACACCAAAGACTTGTGGTGAAGCGAGCGGGTTCCGCGTCACAGCTTGCATGATCGCTCCAGCGACGGCAAGGTTTGCTCCGAGCAACAATCCGAGTAAGAGACGCGGCAAGCGCAGATTCGTCAGGACGAGTCCCGCTTTAGAGGTCGTGCCACTGATCCACTCCTGCACTAAGTGGACCGGATTCATCTGTGTGATGCCAAAGAACAAGCTACTATAAACGGCCAAGCAACTGAGTAAGATAAGTACGAAAATCAGACGTTTCCGCTGCACCGGATCTTTCCCCTTTCATCAAGACGAAAAGCCAGATTGCTCCGGCTTTTTGTCGTTCGTTATTTCTGTTTGAGCAATTGAATTGCTTCGTCAACGATTTGTTCAGCAGCGTCCAGACCACGGTAACGTGTCCAGAGGTCACGATTGACTTCATAGACTTCTCCGTTTTTAACCGCTGTGATCTGATTCCAGAGCGGATTATCCTTCCACTCTTTCAGTAACTTCGGATCGGCTTCCGCCATGAAGATGACGTCCGGATCCCACTTGACCATCTGCTCTAACGTGATTGTCACAGTCGGTTCCGATGTTTTCGTAACGGCATTCTCGATACCGATCTTCTCGAGCAACTCACCGTCAAACGACGTCTCACCGTGTGCTGTCAGTGAATCGGCGCGGAAGACACCAACCATGACTTTCCGGTCATCGTTTGGATCAACCTTCTTCTTCGCTGCCTGCAAGCGCTCTTCATGAAGCGCAAGGCGATCGTTCATCTGTTTTGTTTTGCCGACCGCTTCCGCAATCGTCTTGAACGAATCGATGTTCTCTTCATACGTCGCATTGCGACTCTTCAAGATGATCGTCGGTGCGATTTTTTGTAGTTGTTTATAGATTCCTTTATGACGGTTGAAGTCGCCGATGATCAAATCCGGTTGCAAGGAACTGATCACTTCAAGATTCGGTTGTTGGCGTGTACCGACTTCCGTGAACTCGATGTCTTTTCCGAGTAATCCAGAGACATCGGTCTTGTTTTCTTGTGCAATCCCGACCGGTGTGATGCCGAGTTCGTCTAACGCATCAACGAACGAGAATTCGAGCGCGACGACCTTCTTCGGTTGTTCCGGTACTTTCGTTTTTCCTGCTTCGTGCGTGATCGTCCGCGTCTTTTCGTTCTTTTGCTCTGCTTGACCTGAACAAGCTGCAAGCATCAAACTGCTCAACACGAGGAGCGTCAACGCTGTCATCCAAGTTTTCCGTCTCATGGTGAGACCTCCTTTAATTCGTGATTCGACACTGAGAATCATTCTTAATTAATCCTGTCTCAGCATATCAAAGATTTACATTGAACAAAAGGGAAATCCTTATTTTCAGATAATATAGACTAAAATTCACATTTTCTGAAGCAATATGGGATAATCAGGTAGTGAACAAAGGAGGGACTAAAGATGGATTGGATGAAAGACTTAGAACAGCGAATTGCGTTTCCGCTCGATGCCATCACGTTTGATCAATTACCTGACTTACTCGAAGCCTTCGCCTATCAGTTACCGTTCGAGAATACGACTGTCCTTGAGAAACGAATCCGTCCGTTTAGCGACGAGCGCTTCATCGAGACATTTCTGACAGAGCGACGCGGTGGTGTCTGTTATGACTTAAACGGACTGTTGCACCGGGTCCTGCAGGAACGAAATTGTCCCGTACGACTCGTGCAAGCGACTGTTTACGATACGAAGTCGGACGCCTGGTCAGCGACCGGACCGACCCATGTCGCGATCATTTGGAATGAAACACACCTGCTTGATACCGGCTTCGGCGTTAATTTACCGCTCGTTCCTGTTCCGTTGAGTGGGGAAACCGTTCATTCCGCTAGCGGCAGTTACCGGATCATCAATAATGACACACTTGAGATGAAGCGAACAGGACAAGCAGAGTTTGTGACAGGCTACCGGTTCGACCGCGAGACATCCATTACAACAGATGACTTATCGAAGATGGAACAGATCATCCAGCAGAGCGACGCTTCGCCGTTCAATAAAGGTCGCCTCGTCGCGATGCGGACGCCAACTGGACAAAAGACGTTGACTGAGCGGACGTTACGGATTGAAGAAACGACGACGACCGAGTTACCGGTCGCAGGTCCCGCCCAATTCGAGATGCTGTACAACACACACTTTTTAGGACGGGAGTCGTAAACCATGGATCGTTATACGCTTTGTTTAATCCGCCACGCAGACCACTTTTTACTCGTCAATCGACAAAAACGTCCAGCGATGGGCATGTGGAACGGTGTCGGTGGTAAGATCGAACCGGGCGAAACACCGGAAGCCGCCGTCATCCGCGAGACATTCGAAGAGACAGGCATCACGCTCACCTCAGTGACACCAAAAGGAATCGTCCGCTTGCACGGGAAAGAGACATCTGGCATGTACCTCTACCTGGCTGATTTAGAAGATCGTCCATTTCCAACACCGGTCATGACAGTTGAAGGAATCCTCGATTGGAAAGCACTCGACTGGATTCTAGACGACGATAACATGGGCATCATCAGCAACCTCCGGCACTACTTACCGGTCGTGCTTTCGACCGAGCATCCATTACTGCATGACTTCCATTACGATGGACATACAATCACTGCATACGAGACACATGAATTGATCGAGTCATAACACAACATCCCCGCTCGTCCTTTCGGACAGGCGGGGATGTCTCGTTAGAATAGATGTAAGCCCGTCACGATGACAGCGACGATGACGATGCCCGGTAACAAGTTCGCGACGCGGATCTTCGTGATTCCGGCTAGATTGAGACCAATCGCTGCAATCATCACTCCACCAGTCGCCGTCATCTCCAAGATGAATTCTTGCAACGCGGCGTCGGGAATGAACTTCGTGATCGCAACGGCACTCAGTGCAATCGCCCCTTGATAGAGGAAGACGGGAATCGCTGAGAACATGACGCCAATCCCGAGCGTTGAACTGAGGACGAGCGCCGTGAAGCCGTCAATCAACCCCTTCGTATAGAGGACGTCGTGATCCTGACGCAGTCCACCGTCGAGCGCACCGAGGACACCCATCGCTCCGATGACGAAAATCAACGTCGCGGTGACGAAGCCTTCGGCGATATTTGATGGACGACCGCGACTGATCTTACGCTCGAGCCATGCCCCCATCCGGTCGAGCTTCTCATCGAGACGGAACCATTCCCCGATCGCACCTCCGAGAACAAGACTACCGATGACGATCAAAAAGTTCGTGCTTTTCATTCCCATCTGGATCCCGAGGACGACGACGGCTAGACCAATCGCTTGCAAGACCGTCTCCTTCATCCGTTCCGGAATCCGGTGGAACATCAATCCGAGCAACGTCCCGACGATGATCAGGACGGTATTGACGAGTGTACCTGTTAAAACCATCTGACAGCCTACTTTCTCAATTGATTTTTCGTTTCGCAGGACGGACGACCGTCCGCTCCGCCTGATTCAAGCTATGCAACGTCATCCCGAGCATGACGAGGATGATCCCGAGTGTCGCGAGTCCCGTCGGCAGTCCCGCATGGAGAAACAAAATCTCGCCGAGAACGGTAAAGACGATCTCAAACGACTGCGTCGCTTCGATCGCAGCTAACCGGACCGGTTCCGTCCGGACGAGTGACGTCGCGTAGAAGAAGAGCGATGTCGCGATGACGCCTGAGAATAATGCGACGAAGCCGGACTGGGTCACTTGACTGACACTCGGTAAGCCGACTTGTATGTAAGCAATCATGGAGAGCACGATCCAAAACGGTAGACTCGCGATCGTCATTCCAAGGATCCGTTCAAAGACATCGAGCTCATCCCCATACCGTTCCATCATCTTCCGGTTACCGAGCGGATAGGCAATCGCAGCGACGAGCACCGGCAAGGCACCGAGCAGTAAGGATTGTAGCGATAGACTTCCAGCGACGGATAACTGCATGACGACGACACCGAGGACGATCAAGACGGAATACTTGAGAGCCGACCACGGAATCCGTTGCTTGAACAAGGGTGCAAGCAGTGGTCCGGCTAAAATCGTCAATTGCCACGTTCCGGCAATCAGCCAGCCCGGTGCATGATCGGCAGCGAGACAGATGCTACCGTAAAACAGTCCGAAACCGATCGTTCCGTACAGTAACCAAAAACCGAAGTCTGCTCGCAGTGCCTGTAAGACGCGACCAATTCCCCGACGCATCAAGACGATGACGACGAAGAACGGCAACATCAAGAAGAAGCGAAGCGACGCACTGTAGATCCAGTGCCCCCCTGCTCCTTGCATCGATTGATTCAAGATGAAGGTGACGGCAAAGAACATCGCCGCCAAGATCCCATAAATGATTGGTCGCATCAGCGCTCCTCCTTTAGTGTCGAGACGAGTAAACGTCCGAGCCCGTTCCAGTTATGTTCCGTCGCCTGGACGAGCTGCTCGACATCCCGTTGTTGACATGCAATCAAAATCGCCGCATGATCGGCAATCGATTGACGACCGAGTCGATCGAACTGGGCGTATTCGAGCCGGCGGATCAGCGGCGTCAATCGGCGAATCGTTTCCCGTAGCTGAGCGTTCTGACTGCGCAACACAAAAACATCGTGAAAGGCATCGTCAAGCGTCAGCGCTGTCTCCGTCTCCTGTTGATCGATTGCCGTCGTGAACTGTTGGTGAATCGTTTGAAGTTCCATCAAGTCGTCTTCCGTCAAGAGTGGTCCCGCTAGACGCGCTGATAGCCCGTGCAACGTCGCGATAATCGGATAGGTTTGCTGTGCCTGTTCAGCGTCAAGCTCTGTCACGATCGTCCGCGAGCCCCGTTTCGCAAAAATCAATCCTTCCTCCTCGAGTCGTTTCAAGGCTTCGCGGACCGGTGTTCGGCTGACTCCGAACATTTCCGCGAGCGCTTGATCGTTCACCTTCTCGCCTGGGGCGAGGCGTAAGGTGATGATGTGATGTTGCAAACGTCGATACACTTCCTCACTAAGAGGAAGTCGTGCAATGGCTAAATCATCTGTAGGTTTCATATAAGTAATATATTACATATTAATCATTGATACTACCTTTATCCCATATAAAAACTCCCCGTCAAAAAACGGAGAGTCAACTATTCAAACGTTACGTGGATTCATCGGTCCATTCAGGTGACTGAGATCATGTCGTTTCAACAAGATCAATTGAATGACGATCGCGACGAGTAGATAAGCTTGTGTCAAAAGAGGAGTGATGCCTAAATTGACGTTCACGACATCCGCAGCGATGCTCGCGAAATCCCACAACGCATGGAAAATGATTAATGGCCAGAGGTTATTCAGCTTCAGTGCGATGATCGCTAAGAACACACCAAAGACGAATGTGTTCGTAAGTTGGAACAACATCGCTGCCGGCGGAATCAAGGCGATCAAATTAAGCAAGTGGAAAGATGAGAACAGAAGCGCACTGATGAGGACGGCACGATACGGATGTTCGTTCGGTCGAAGATAACGTAAGATGATGCCGCGAAACAAGACTTCCTCATTGAAACCGACGAATAAGGTCGTCAGGAAGACGATTCCGACAAGTTGGAGTGACGATGATGATATCGAGGACGTGAACAACGCATTGACGATCAATCCGACTTGAACGAGAACGATCAGCAGTAACGGAATGTACCAGATTAGACCCCGCGACTGCAATTTCGAAAACCCGACGGCAGCAAACGTGGCATGACGACGAATGTACCAGACGAGAAAAATCGCTGTTGCGACTTCACCGAAGATCGCGATACGTAACAACTCCGGTTCACCATAACGAATGCCGAAACCAAACGCAGAGACAGCCATGACGATACCCATGATGATGAAGACGACGGTTGCCGAGACGACAGTATTCCGCTTATCCACGATCAATACCTCCCTTTTCTAAACAAGCGACGTATCTACTTTATGATTTATTTACCTTTTTTTCAGGGAAATAAATCTTTTTCCTCCAGCTACCTTGCAATACAAAATAGCTTGGTATATCATTACCTTGTAATACCAAGTAGCGAAAGGATGATGCGGATGTCATCGACGCAAATGTTAAAGGGGATTCTCGACGGTTGTTTACTTGCACTGATCGCGGAAGAAGAGATTTATGGTTACGAACTGGCGACGAAACTTAAAGCATACGGTTTCGCTGACATCAGCGAAGGAACGATCTATCCCTTATTGATCCGGATGCAAAAACTGGGCTGGATCGAAGCGACTTCACGCGTCTCTCCGTCCGGTCCAAAACGGAAGTATTATTCGATCACGACGAGCGGTGCAGAAGAACTCGCCGCATTCAAGGAAAGATGGCAACACCTTTCGACAAGTGTTGAAAGTATTTTAAAGGAGGATGATTGAGATGACCCTATCAACGGAATCAACCCGATTTTTGGAAGACTTGAAAGTCTACCTGCTTGCTTCGGGAAAAAATGAACAAGCGACGAACGAGATCGTCCTTGAACTCGAAGACCATCTGATTGAAGCGGAAGCGGATGGCAAATCGGTTCGCGCGATCACAGGTGACAGTCCGGCCGACTACATCCAGTCGATTTCTAAAGAGATGGCGTTCGATCCGATAGAAGCATTTTGGATCGTCATGCAAGTCTTTCTCGGTGCATCGAGTTTTCTCTATCTCCAAAATCTGCTGAATGGAACAACGACATTCAGTATCTTGCTAGTTGGTGGCTTCCTGCTGATTAGCGCTGTTTATTTGACGACCCTGGCGTTTTTATTCCGTCAAGACGCATTACGTGATGGCGCTCGCCCTCGCATCATGCGTTATGGTATTCATGGAAGTGTTCATGTTCTTCTAATCGTCGGACTGTTGATCGTCAACGGACTCATTGATTCGCCCAAAATCACTTTATCTCCAAGCGTCGGGTGGTTAATTGGCGCCCTTCTAATTGCCTGGATTCTAATCACGGCATGGAAGACGAAGACATGGATTTTGCCGATTGCATTGCTCGTCTATTTTGTTCCCCAAATCATTCTCCGTTCTGTATTTGATTGGTCGGAATTGACCTCTGTACTCGTCGGATATGTTGTTGCTGCCATTACAATGACAGTCGCTTTTATTCGCGAATCTAAACAAGATCAGTCAAACGTCTCAAAGCACTGAAGAAACGATTTGGTTCTGATTAAAGTATAAAACGACTATAAAAATAAAGACGTTTCCTAGCATACTTATGGCTGCAACCTGATTCATTTTTTCCCACTCTCCTTCTTATTTAGATATGGACTTTATTTGAATTGAACCGAATTTTAACTTACTTCCTTTTCCATACGTAACCTTTGATTTTACATTTTTATGATTCATAAGTAATTTTCATTTTTTTGGTGTTAGCTTCCCGACTTCAAAGTGGTAGCTGTCTTATCGCCGAATAAATTCTTAAATAAATAGGTCAAAATTACATATTGAATTAGATTTACAACCCAAACATATCTAATAAGATAAGGAAAACCACAAAAAGTATGCGCGATGCATACTTTTTTCTTTGGATTTTGATTCAATTCATTACGAAGTACTTTTTAATCTCTCCATAGAACGAATAAATCAATTATACTAAACGTAATTATTTGTATGGAATGACGGTTCAAACTATAGTCGTGCTTAATACAAAGGAGAATTTTTTGAAACTCGAACGATTACTGACTATCATATTTAAGTTACTGCATCGCTCTACGATCTCGGCTGCTCAATTAGCTAGTGAATTAAATGTCTCTCAGAGAACGATTTATCGAGATATTGAAACCATTAGTGCAGCTGGAATACCCGTTACTTCTTATCATGGAACTAATGGAGGTTTCGGTATTATTGAGAATTATAAATGGGATAAGACCTTTTTAAATGCGTCTTCTATGGTCGATGTTCTATCTTTAATGAAAAGTTTATCAGCGCAATTACATGATCAAGATTTAAAAAATACGCTAGAACGGCTTTCGATTCTTACGACAGAAGAACAAAATAACCATTTGCACATTGATTTAGCTGATCAATCCATTGAGCCTACTTTCTTAATTGATCTTCAAAAGAGTATCAAAGAATCAAAAAGAGTTCTGTTTCAATACATCAGTGCTCAAAAGGAACAGACCATTCGAGAAGTAGATCCCATTTTTCTACGATATAAATTTCGTACATGGTACCTTTATGCTTATTGTTATTTAAGAAATGATTACCGCGAATTCAAAGTGTCACATATGCTCAACCTTCAAAGACTTTCAACATCTATTCAGGATAACCATCCCATTCCTGGAGACAGAGCTGTCGTGAAACCCGCACGGGAAAGTATCACGTTAAGAATTCATCCTGAATCCATTCATGTAGTCTTAAACCATTTTAAGCATCAATCGATGGTTTTTGAAGAAGATGGTAGTGTTACGATGACTTTATTGTTACCTTCACCTTTACATGCGGAATGGTTAATCAACATTTTATTAAGCTTCAGATCAGGTGTAGTTGTTATTCATCCCTTGTACTTACAAGACATATTAAGAAATGAAGCCAAAAAAATAGTTAATCTATATGAGGATATATGACACTCAGATGTCATATATCCTTTTTTATAATGAACGTAGTTAGACAGTTCTTACTACAATTAAAGGAGCGATTTGGATGAATGCCGGAAAAACGATGTATGAATATCACAACTGGGCGATGCAGTTGATGTTAGATCATATGGATGCATTACCTGAAAATCTATTAAATAAAGAGGTGAAAAGCTCTTATCCGACAATCGCTAAAACACTTAGTCATATTCTTGCAGTTGATACTATGTGGATTCATGTTTTAGAAAAAGTAGAATTTCAACAAGCGCTACAAGATGCGATGAGTCAATTACCATTAACTGATGCATATACAATTGAAGAATTCAAAACAGCATTCAAAAATATAGCATCAAAGTATCAACTATTTTTAAATCAGAACTCAACTCTTACTATGACGATACATGTGGATAATCCTTGGTCTGGTCCACGGGAAACGACTTTTGAAGAAATTCTTTTACATGTAGCCAATCACGGTACGTATCACCTGGGGAACATTACTACCATGTTAAGGCAGCAAAATGAACCCTCATTGATGATGGATTATTCTCTTTTTTGGTATGAAGATATGAAAGTTAAGCCATAACAGAATGTATTCGTTTTTAATGTCTATTTAGACATCACTATATAAAATAAAAAGGCGTGCACCGGTGCACGCCTTTTTATTTTATATAGTGATCAATTCCCTTGTATTGCTTCATACCGCTCACGCGTCCAATTGTAGACATGGCTCGTCACGGTCCGACCGTCGATTCGTTCTAAGACGAATGGTCGGTCAAGAACAGGCGTAAACCCGAGTTTCTCAACGACACGGCGTGATTGGTCATTAAAATCAAAGTGACCACACCAAACGACATCGATCGGTAGTTCCCGGAAGATGAAATCAAGCATTGCTTCAACGATTTCCGGCATCCGCCCTTCTCCCCAGTAGTTAGGCGCGAGGACATAGCCGATCTCGACTTGACGGTCATGGGTGATCGAATCGTCCGGTCGACGATTGAAGTGAAATCCGAAGCTCCCGATGACTGCCCCCGTCTCCTTATCGGTCACGGCATACTCGCCAACTGACGCTTGGAAAATGCCAATCACTTCCCGGCTTTCGTCAAGTGACGCGTGCGGTGCCCAGCCTGCTTTTGGTCCAACATTCGGATCCTTGGCGTAAGCATACAATGCTTCTGCATCGTCTTCTTGCCAACGGCGTAACAGGTGCCGTGGCGTTTCGATAGTATCTGGTAAGTTCATCTGTATTCCCCCTTATTAAGATACGTTTCGCTCTCGTTCGACAGATTCCTTCACGAACAGACTCGTATAGACTAATCCAAAGCCCGTCAAGAGGATCAATCCGATGTATACACTCATCATCGATGGGATCAAGAAGGTCCCGACGAGAATCGTCGACCGAGAAAGTAAGTCCGCTCCAGCAAACGACGTTCCCGCGAACGCTGAGTACGCCCCACGTTGATCGGCTGGCATCATGTTTGCTTTTTGTGTGTTCAAGACCGGAGAGTAGAGCAACTCGCCAATCGTTGCGATGAAGATGAAGACCATCAGTGCCGTCATGCTATTGGCACTCGTCACGACAACATAACCGATCGTGTACAGCATGAGACCCGCAGCGAGCGTCCGGCGCGGCGACAAACGCTTCGCTAATCGCTGGACGATGAACGTCAACGTGACGACGAGCAACGTATTTTCGATGTTGATGATACTCATCATCCGGACCCCGTTGATCGACCACCCGGCAAATGATAGTGGTTCGAACGAATCGGCGAGTCGGACGGCGACATAACTGCCCATCGAAAACTCAGCCGCTAAGATACACATCGAACCGAAGACGACCTTAACGAACGGACGGTCCCGCCAAGCGAGTTGATAGCTCGTGAAGATATCCGTGAGGACACCACGTAGTTTTTGGCGCTGCCACGTCCTTGGTGTGTCGTCAAGAAACAGGTAGTACGCGATCGGTAAAACGGACGACGTGAAGCTTAAGATCCAGAACAACAGCAATTGGTTACTGACGTAGAGCCAGCCCCCGAGCGCTGTACCGATGGCGATCGAGAGATTGATCAACCAGTAGTCAAGCGCATAGACCGCTTGGCGATTTTCCTTCGTCGTCGCATCAATGATGATTGCCCCCATTGCCGGACGACCAAGATTACTTGTCACCGAGAAGACAGCGTAGATGACCATGAACAACAGCATCCAGTCGAGTGTCAATGAGATCGTCATCGTGATGAACGTCAACGCTGTGAGCGCAGAAGTCGTGACGAGCAGACGTTTGCGGGAAAAACGATCGGCAAGGTATCCGCCGAGCAGATTCGTGATGAAGCTGACGAAGACCATCGCGATCAAAAATGCACCAGCGATGACTTCGTTGAATGCCCGGACGAACAAGAGGGCCATGAACGGCATGATGGAGAACGAGACCGCCCGGTTGAAAAACGATGTGATGAGACGTACTTTAATTGGTTTCGGTATTTCTTTCCATTTCATATTGTCACCTTCCATTCTCTACCTGTATCATAAACAAGACAAGACACAGGAAAAATGGACGTCATTAAAAAAAGATGTCCCCTTTTAAGGAGGAGAAGGACGATGGATGCTTATCTTTTTATGTTATGGAAGACTTGCCGAAATGGACACTACTCGATTGCGACGCTTGCCAACGCCATCCATCTCAGTCCTAAACAAACGAAACGATATCTCAATAAATGGCAGGAAGACGGCTGGATTGGTTACACGAGCGGCCGCGGACGAGGCAACTTAAGTGAACTCGTCTGGTTGCGCCACGTCGAACGGGAGTATGCGAAACAGATGCTCGAGCGGATTGACCGTGACTCGATCGAATCAGTGACGGAGGAATTGACTTGGGACTGGTCGCCGGCGCAAGCAGGACGCTTCATGCGACAACTCGAACGAAAATTCGGCTATACACAGACGACGGCTGACGCGTTATTGATTCCGCGAAAACGAAATTTCCTGACGACACACCCGTTAGAAGCAGCCGATATCCATAGTGCCCATCTCGTCCAGAACGTCTTCAACCGTCTGTTTACGATCGACAGCGACGGCAACATTCAGGGTGAACTGGCGCATCACTATGTCTGGAACGGGGCGACGCTCAGTCTCTTCTTACGGAAAGACGTCCGCTTTCATGACGGTTCGCTCCTGACGAGTAAGGAAGTGACGAAGAGCTTGCGTGCTTTGATTAAATATCCGGCTTACGCTTATTCCTACCGGCACGTAAAACAGATCGTCTCGAACGGTCCGTACCGGGTCGACCTCACACTCGATCAACGTCGAAGTTCGATTTTGCCGCAACTTGCCTCGATACATACGAGCATTATCAAGGACGGTGTCGGGACGGGACCGTTCCAACTGACGCAACATGACGACAAGAAGACCGTTCTGACAGCGTTCCCGAATTACTTTGGCATCCGTGCCCTGCTCGACCGGATTGAGTTCATCCAGATGCCGGAGCAATATGACCCGGTCTACCGGACATCGGCTTCTGACTCCAGTCCGATTGATACGATCGCAACGCAATCCGGATTTGGTCTTGTCTTGCTCCATCCACGCACCGGTGGTTCGTTTGAATCCAAAGCCGCGCGACATTATATCCACCGGCTCGTCGCGGAAGTCCGTGGTGGCATTCATGACTTCCATGAACGGGCACAACCGAACGACTGTGGTTTTCTTGAGTCCTATAGTCAACCGTATACTGTCCCGGATGGTCCTGCCGTCTTGTTCACGCAACCGATCCGAATCAAGCTGACTGATTTTACGGACAAGGTGACACGCTGGCTCTGTCAGCGATTTGATCAAGACGGGATTCCGTATGAGTTCGTCGAGGTCGGATTTGAAGAGAGCATCACGGATTTTCATGTCTACGATACGATCGATCTCGCCATCCATGCCGAAGTGTTCGAGCGAAATATCCAGTACGCCTTTTATCAGTTCATGACGAACACGTTCTCACCACCAATCCGACTGTTTCAGCAGATGCCAGAGATGCTGACCTGGATCGAACAATACGATGCGACACCGTTCGAAGACTGGCTCCCGATCCACCAATCGATCGAGCGTTACTTGATCGACGAATCGTATTTCATCCCGTTCTATCACGATACGCGGCTGATTCCGTATCCGATCGAACTGCGAAACATCACGATCGACTCGTTCGGTTACTTTGATTTCTCGAAGCTCTGGATTTCCAATCAATCGTGACGAATCGTTGACGAAATCTTGACCTGCTTGTGACAAAACGCACGGTATTCTTTAATCTAGTATTTTAAATGTTGTATTAAAGGTGAGGCTGCGAAATACTAAGACTGTCTTTATTACTTAGTGAAAAGGAAGTGGTCTTATGTTATCAACCTCTACCATTCAAATCGTTCAATCGACTGTTCCCGTCCTTGCGTCGCACGGTGCCGCGATCACGAAAGTCTTTTATCAGCGCTTGTTTCAGGCTCATCCGGAACTGAAACATGTCTTCAATCAATCGAATCAACGAAGCGACCGTCAATCGCAAGCACTCGCGACCGCCGTGTATGCCGCTGCTGCTCACATCGATCGACTCGAGACGTTAAAGCCGGTCTTATTACCGGTGCTCCATAAACACCGTAGTCTACAAATCAAACCGGAGATGTATCCCATCGTCGGACACGAATTACTCGGAGCGATGCAAGATGTCTTAGGAGAAGCCGCAACGCCAGACATCTTGCGCGCGTGGGCAGAAGCCTATGGTGAGATTGCCAATCTGTTCATCACGCTTGAAGCCGAACTGTACGCACAGGATGAACAAGCAAAAGGTTTTTCCGGATATCAGACAGTTGAGATTTCGGATGTCGAGGAGCAAGCGGATGGGATTCGCGCCTTGACCTTCCGCAAGGACGGTCCACTCCCCGCTTATCGAGCCGGACAATACATTACGGTGCGGATTCAAGACAAAGATGGCTTATGGCACAATCGTCAATACAGTCTGACGACGGCATCGAACACGGAGACATATACGATTGGTGTCAAACGAGAAGGCATCGTCTCGGACTATTTACATGCAGAGCAAGTCGGTGACACGGTATTGATCAGTGCGCCAGCGGGTGCCTTCACTCTTGATGCATCAGGCGAACCCGTCGTGCTGATTGCCGGTGGTATCGGGATTACACCGATGCTTGCGATGGCTGACGAAGCGTTAGCTGCTGGTCGACAGATAACGTTACATCATGCCGTCCAAGACGAACGCAATCGTCCATTTAACGAGCAACTTGCCTTGCTTGAGCAGCGTGGTGCGCGCGTCGTTCGTTACGCGGAACATCAGGCGATAGATCAAGCAGGTCGCCTGCCGAAAGACGTTATCGCAAGCATCACGGATCTGACATACGTCTGTGGTCCGGAAGCGATGATTCAATATGTGATCGAACACTTCACGGCGTCACCAGACAAACTGTATTACGAAATTTTCGGACCGGCACTTGCCTTTGCGGCAGAAACTCCAGTTGCACAATAAAAAAAATCCCGCTCTCTTTGACACACGTCAAGGAGAGCGGGATGTTTGATTAAAGTGGCAATCGTTCTGACAATGGACGGACTAAGACGACGTCCGTCGCCATCCGGTTATCACGACGTGGTTCATCGATCGGTTCGATCGTCCAGTTTTTTGCGTGAAGCGTATTCAAGGCACGCGCTAAGTCGTACATCGAATAGCGATCGTTACCGTTCAACTGATAGAGACCTGCTTCGTGTTCAAGTAAAATCGTAACGAGCGCTTCAGCCGTATCTTCAAGCACCGAACTCGACGGATACCATTCGCGACTCGCTCGAATGACGCCGTGCTGTTTCATCTCGTTCGTAAAGAAATCGACCATGTTGTTCGAACCAGCTTCCGTCCCGATTTGCCAGCCGATCCGGACGATTTTCGCTTGTGGATCGAGTGCTTGAATCGCTTGTTCGCAGGCAATCTTATAGGCACCGTATTCGTCGGTCGCATCCGGTACTGCGTCCTTGTCAATCGGTGCCGGCACGTCGTCTGAGAAGACAGACACCGTACTCGTGAAGAAGAACGGAATTTTATACTCCTGGCACAAGCGGACGAGCGCTTCCGTCCAACTGACAGACCCCATCCCGATATGTAAGAAATAATCTGGTCGTTCCGTTTCTAAAAACGTGCGCATCGCGGATTCGTCAGTCGTCGAGACTTTCGTTCGGTCCCAGGCGACTGTCTCGATGTCGTGCTTTGCTAAGACGTCCGCAACGACGGGTGCTACCGTTCCGTTCATACCTGTAATGATTGCTTTCATGGTGATTCATCCCCCTTATGTTCAATCGAAACATCATAAAACTACTTACTACATCAGTTTACACGGGAAATGTTGATTTAACGAATCTGAGGTTATTCTCCTACGACCATTCATGCCTCAAATGAAAAAAGCGTCCGCTATCCGATCTAACATCGGCGAGCAGACGCACTATTTAGTTCATGATTACTCCGAAACGCCTTCCGTTTCCATTCGGCGCCACAGTACATTCAAGAAGACCGTCATCCCACTGATCGGAATCAAAAACAATAACGCCGTGATCCATAAACTCTCCATCGACTCCACTCCTCATCGTTCATTTCTATCTCTAGTGTACAAGAGTGCGAAACCGCTTACCTCCACCTCAAGGCGGATATTTCATCCGACCTTGTCCTGTCGTTCTTCAGCAAAGGAAACGGTACGATGAAAGAGCAACCAGATACTGGTCATTACAAGACCACTTAAGGCAAAGAACAGAAAGACGAACGAGATGCTGAAGAACGACGTCAAGTACGACGACAGACCGTAACAGAGCGCAGAACACGCCGTTGATGCAGCGACCATCGCCGTACGGACCCGGCCGAGCAAATGCGCAGGCGTCGAGCGCTGCAATAAGGTCGCAAACGGAATCCCGAATAACGTCAGCGCCATGCCGAGTAAGATGAACCCACCAACAGCCACTGGGACGAATGAGACATAGGCGACAATCGCAATCGCAAGACCTTGCAAGACGACGGCAAAACGAAACAGCTTATCCTGTCGTACGGAGGCGAACCATTTTCCGTAAAGGAGCGACATCGCGATTCCCCCGATCACCGTCGCCAGTTCGAGTGCAGAAAACGTCTGGGCATTTCCCGATAAGACATCCTTCGCATATGGCGCAAGTAAAGTATTCATTGGTGTGATCATCCAGTTTGCGAGGATCGCACAACCGAGGATCCATTTTAAGCGACCGTCACGCACGACGTGACCAATCCCTTCGAGCAACGCTTCGCGGTACGATCCTTGACGCGCCCCTTCTGCGACTTGTCCTGTCATATGTCGAACGAGTAACCAGGCGGCAAGATGTAGACCAAGATCGAGCCATAAGATACTCGCGATCGAGAAATGGGCGACCATCATCCCACCGAGTAAAAATCCGCTCAACGTACCGATCCGTTCGATCGTTGCAAGATACGCATTCGCTTGCGGCAATTGGTCATCTTCGACTAAATCAACGACCCATGTGAAGACGGCATTGCCGCCAATGATTTGTAAGATCGTCTGAAAGACGAGTAAGCCGAGTAACCACGGTAGGACGAAGTCCGTCAGACCGATTCCCGCTAACGCGATCCCAAGCGCAAGCAACCGAATGAGTAATGATGTTTGATACAACGATGCACTGACAAATCGGTCGATCCATGGTCCGACGAACGTTGAGACGAGAAAACGAATCAAAAAGACACCGGTCGCAAGCAAGGCGACACCGGAAGCACTAATCTGTTCCGCACTCAACCAGTAGATCGCGATATAGACGAAATTCGTCCCGACGGTCGATAACAAATCCGAGACATACATAAAACGAAATGCACGTGACATGATGCTTTATTCCTTTCTTTAACCGACTTCTTGTTCATCTTACAATTTTTCTCAATTGCTGCCCATTCTTTTTTCGTCATCACATCGTCATCGTCTGTTAAGGCATTCTTACCCGTCTGTAACAGAGCCGACATGTTCATTCGCTATACTAAAACGCATAGGGAGGTGAAGATCCATGAAAACGCAAACGCGTTATGACTATGAAACCGAACAGGAACAGGTCGACGTCCCATCCGAGGCACGTCTAGGCTACTACTTTCTTTTGATCGTCCTGCCGCTTGGTCTCGCGCATCTTGTCCAGTCGCTTGCTCCTTCGCCGGATCAACACCACTCGTCCGTATTGACGGGTTTGACGTTCTTATCCATCGTCTTATTCATGTACTTAGGTAACCGAGCTGCTGGAAATGCCAAAACGACCTTTTTCGGATACTCGATGTTCTTGAGTATCAGTCTATTCGCGACGCTGTTTCTACCAACGGTGCCGATCATTTGAGCATAAGCAAACGAGCACTCGTCCGACTTGGGCGCGTGCTCGTTTTTTAATGCGTATGCGATTCGTGTTTGCCGTTACAATACAACGTATTGCCATGTGCGTGCTGATCCGTCTCGACCTGGATCGTCGCGTGGTTAATACCGACGTGTTTCAAATCGTGATCAATCTGTTCGCGAATTGACTCTGACTCCCGGACGGTCATGTCCTCTTTGACGACGACGTGACACGATAATGCGTTATAGCCACTCGTGATCGACCAGATGTGCAGATCATGTAGTCCGAGGACGGCTTCGTTCGTCTGTATCGTCGAAACGACCTCATCGATGTCGACATCGCTCGGCGTTCCTTCCATCAAGACGTGAACGGATGCCTTCGTCACGTAATAGCCGCTCCGTAAGACGAGGATCGCCACGATGACACTCGCCAGTGGATCCGCCCATCCCCAACCGAAGAACATGATCAGAAGAGCAGCTGCAATCGCACCGACCGATCCAAGCATGTCGCTTAAGACATGCAGATAGGCACCGCGCATGTTGAGGTTGTGCTCATGTCCACCGCCACGTGTCATGATCCAAGCAACGAGAATGTTGACGAGCAAGCCAAGGACACTGATGATCAGCATCCCGGTCGTTGCGACAGCGGGTGGATCGATGAAGCGTTGAATGGCTTCAATGAAAATATAGAGAGCGATGACGATCAGTGTCACGCCATTTATGATTGCGGCTAAGATTTCAAAGCGTTTTGAACCGAACGTCTTATTCGCATCCGGTGCTTGACTCGAGAACTGGAAGGCTAACAAAGCGATCGCAAGTGAAATCGAATCACTGAGCATATGCCCTGCGTCCGATAACAACGCTAGACTATTCGTCCAAATCCCGCCGATGACCTCGACGATCATGAACGCAGTGATGATCAGGAACGACAGGCCCAGTACCTTTTTATTGTCGGTATGATGATGGTGGTGATGATGATCATGTGCCATGACGTTGCCTCCTTTATCAGTTCATTCAAACGTCTATTTGAATTATAACGTGGCTCCTCCCTTTGGTCAACGGGCACATCCTTTATATCCCACAAGTGCTACCGTATGAAACGACCGAATGATTGGACCGCGTATTAATGCGACATTTATAAAACCAGCTTGTTCAGCAAGTGGAATGAACTCCTGTTCGATTTGTTTTTGAAGATCTAACCACTCAATCCCTGCTTTTCCATCACAGTATGTTAAAACGAATCGCCCGCCTGGTCGTAAAGCGCAATACAGTTCTTGTAATGTCTGATCGACGGATTCCCAAAAATATACCGTATGAATGCTAAAGATCCCGTCGACCGTCTCATGGAGTAATTTTAAATGATTAATATCTGCTTGTTGAATCGTCGCTCGGTTTGCTTGAATCGCTTGCCGATTACGAAAAGTTGCTGACCGGACCATCGTCTTTGACAGATCGAGACCTGTAACGTGCTTCGTGTCTGTTTGCGAAAGCAAATAGGCAATGCCATGTCCCGCACCTGTACCGAGTTCTAGAAAAGTTTCTCCTGCCTGAACGTTAAGTATGTCGATCGTCCATTTCATTTCTTCATGATGTTGCCGGACCATGATCTCACCAATTGACGCTCCAATGATTCCCCGTGGTTTCGCATATTGTTGATCGATGAATCTATTCCAAAATTGCTTCATTTTTATCCTCCTGACTATCTACTCTCATGACTCCATTATCATTTCCTAGATAATTCAACACTATCAAAAAAGCAATGTGATTCCCTCACATTGCTGAAATATCGCATGTAATTGTTTTAAATGAACGACCGGAAATCCTCTGTTTGCTGCTCGAGTTGTCGTGCGACCTCTTCGATTGCGGTAAAGCGTTGCATCGTTTCTTTTACCGTCGCAAGGCTCGACGCGACTTCGAGATGGGACGCTTCAATCTTTTTCATCATCGCCATGATTTGACGATTCATCGTTTCCGTATTCGTGCGCACTTCGATAACTGCACTGCCGACTAGGTCCGATAAGTTTTTGACTTCACTTGCAACGACCGTAAAGCCTTTACCGTGTTCTCCAGCACGTGCCGCTTCGATTGCTGCGTTCAGTGACAACAGGTTCGTCCGGGCAGCAATCTCCTTGATCGTATCAGCAATCTTCGTGATCTCGATGGCTTGGTCATACAGCGTTTCGAACGTCTGTTGGTTTTCTGCCGTTTCACTCGCGATCGTAGTCATCGTCTCTTGAAGCTGGTTGCCCTCTTTCGATCCTTGAACCGATTGCAAATTCAGTCCTTCAGCAAGCGTCTGGAAGCTTTTCGCATATCCTTGCACGCGGTCGATCCGGTCCGTAATGTTACTCGCAATCTTGACGACACCGACGACCTCTTCTCCTTCAAAAATCGGCATGTAGGTTGCTTCAAGCCACAAGATGTCGCCCCGGGCATCGACTCGTTTGATTTTATCCGCTGTACTGAAGCCCGAAAACAGACGTGTCCAAAAGTCCTGATACTCACGGCTGTTCGCGAATTCTGGTGTGCAAAACGTATGGTGTTGTAAGCCAATCATCTCGTCTCGTTTATATTTCATCGTTTTCGCAAACAAGTCATTGACGTCGACGACGCGTCGTTGGCGATCAAAACAGATCATCGCGACGTTTGCTTCAAGGCTCGACAAAATCGCTGGTGAGCGTAGCGGTCTCGGTAAGGTTTCATTCATGGTGTCATTAACTCCTTCTATGTATCGTTCATGTACTAAGACAGTTTTTCAAAAGAACAATCTGTACCTATCTATCGTCATCGATTGACCTTTTTTATAGCTGAATCGGCGATTATTCAAGTTGTTTTTCACGAAAACGAAATCACTTCGATAAAAATATTGTGACAGTTACAATCGATACACCATGGCATTGTCAAAAAGCGTAGTAGATGCTACATTTATTTATGTAGTAAACACTACATCTTTAAGGAGGAAATACAAATGACACATGATAAGCCCCCTCTATTCTCGAAAGGACAAACTATCGTCTTGGTCGTACTTGGTGCAGCATTTTGGTTCGTCGGTGCCCTGTCAGTCAGATTCGGATCTGGAATCGGCATGTTCGAAAATGTTGGAAACGTGATTGCCTTCCTGATTGGTTTACCGGTTTCGTGGATTTCCGTCATCATCATAAAAAAAGTTGCATGCTTGAATGCTGAACAGATGGTGCCGGGTGTCAGTCTCGGACTGTTAGTGGCTACATTTTTAGACGGAATCGTTCTAACGTGGGGCACATCTCTGTATGGAACGGATCCCTTACTCGTTGGACGTGGGGCAGCATGGATCCTTTGGGGGGTCTTCGCCTTTCTTGCTGCTGCTTTCATCGAGGCGAGACGAATGGGATATAAAATGATCTAAGGCGATGAAATGTGTTCTACAGGACGACAAATAACACAAATAGACCATTGGACTCGTCACTCGTCCAACGGTCTATTTGTGTAAAAGCAGGTGAATTCCAGTGCGTCGGTGAAAAAGATAATAATCGGAATCGTATCGTGATTATCTCGACGATTTAGTTCGGTGGGGTCATATTTAAACAGAACGATTGACTTCAAATGAAATCAATCGTTCTTCGTCTCTGCTTCAGCCTTTTCGATTTGGGCTGATTTGAAGTTGAGATATATGGTATACCCTACTGTTACTATTAAAAAAATGATGCCATACCCGAGTTCCCAATCGAATCCAAAATATAAGATTGACGATGTGATGACGACAATGAGAACTAACCGAATGCTCGATAAATGATACTTACTCATGATTTCGCTCCTTTTCTACCGCCACCGAAGTAGATGTATGTCACGAAAAGAATCAACGTCCACGTAAAGACCGCGAATATGATTTTAAATAAACCGTCAGGCAGTATTTTTGAGATATATAACAGGGTCATTAGGATTGAAAACGTTAAATGGTTATTTCTCATTTGTGTCGAGAGCTTATCCCAATTGAGCAGTACAAGTAATACTGCTACCGGTGCGAGGAGTGCTGCGAGAATGAAAAACGGTACGTTTCTCATATAGTACGGTATCTCATCTTTGTTATTTTCCATTATCAATCGCTCCTCATCCACATACGTATAGAACACCATCTTCTCACTCAATTCATCGAAACGGATGTGATTGTATGAAAAAAGAAGTACGTCCACTCATCTATACACTTATCGTTCTCGTCATCTTGATAGCTGCCTATCCGACTTACCTCTTCGTTTTTAAAACGATGACCGAAATCAAGATTGAACGAATGTTAGTTGAATCAGGATACGACCAAGATATTTCAAAAAAGGAAACGGTCTTTGAGTCGAAGACCGGAAGATACGTGCTGGAAATCAAATACACGAATGAACCAGACTATACATACAACTATGAAATCGTCGAAGATCATGTACTGACGACTGTATACGACCAGCATCATGTTGAAGTGACTGGCTCCGTTCAACATGAATTAAAGTAGACATCGTACTTTAAATAACAATCGAGCCCATTCAGCGATCGCACGAATGGACTCGATTTATGTACCTCTTAACATTCTTCTTTCATGTTCAGTGATGCTGCCGAGCGAATCGTAATTTGTTTTGTAGCATCATCGATGGATATGACACAATCCCATGTCGGCTTTAACTGAAGGACATCATTTCGATCCAACCACAAGACCGCAGTCAGTTCCATGAAGTCCCCCATCACTACCATTTTTCTCGCCTTCTCATCAATGACAGCATACAGTTCATCATCTAAGTTGATTTTCCAGTCAAAAAATTCATTGACGCTCATTCTCTCTCTCCCAATTCTTTATACGTTCTTTAGATCATTCCGCCGTAGAGAACGTAATCTTCCATTTTTTCCGCGCAATCAATACTACGATCAGTGAAGCCAACAAAGATATTTTCAGCGTCGTATCACTGATGAGCTGTAGCCCGTAATGCAGTGAAAAGAGCGTCGTGAGTAAGAGAACGACGAGTCCTAAGAACATCATGTTTTTCATTCGATCACCTCTTTTCCAATGGTCATTTGACGTTACTTTCAATGTTTTGACATGTTTCGTACAACTTGATTCCCCTTGTTTTAAAATCCGCGATATGTTTAAACTAATACAAGAACACAAAAAAAGGAAGTCATTCATGATAAATAAATCCATAAAATACTTTTTATTGTCATTTATGTTGCTTGTTATCATCTTGAATCTCTTGAATGGTCGAGTGATTGAAAATGAGCGATTAACGTTAGCCGTGAACATCGCTATCGTGCTGATGGCGTTATTTTTTATCAGTTTGAGGTTTTCAAAGCGAAAACGTAAATAGAATACTTATCGCTCCAAAAAAAGTATGTAAAGGTGGTTAACTCGTGGGACAATTCATGATTTTTGGTGCCTTGATGAATCTTCTGATCATTGGCGCAGTCGTCTATGTCGTATGGAAATTAGCAAAAAAACTCTTTAAAAAATAAATGATGGATGTCCTTTTTTGATTCATTCTTGAAATTCGTATCGATCATGATTACATAAGCAAGGTCCCTTTCTCATTCGAAAAAGGGGACCTTGTTCTATTTTATCCTGCGTAGTTGAACAACGGACCACGCAATTCAAACTCATACGTCTCACCGTCGACGATGCCGACGATCGCGTCACTTTCGATCAACTGATGCAGGAAGCCTGCCATCTCAGCCGCCGTATGGTACTTTTTGACGTTCTTGCTGTAGTCGAACCCTGCTTCGCCGCGCGAACGATCCGCAAACTCTGTCTCAGTCGCAGCTGGTGCCAGTACTTTCGCCCGGAGTTTTGCCCCACCTTTTTGCAGTTCTTGCGCTAGCCCTTCCGTATAGGCACTGACATAGAACTTCGTCGCGCAATACGTGACCGCGTTCGGAACGATCCGGTAGCCACCTGCTGACGAGATATTGACGAGTGTCGTTCCTTCAACGTCATGATGATCGCGGACGAACAGACTCGATAGAATCGTCAGCGCCTCGATGTTCAAGCGAAGCATTTTCTCGATTTTCCCGAGCTCAATGTCCTGGACGAGATCAAAATCGCCGAATCCAGCATTGTTGATCCACGTCTCGATGTCGAGTTCCTTTAGTCCCTCATATAAATCATGGACATTTTGGTTATCTGCGAGATCGACCGACTTGAGGATGACATCACTATCTGGTGAGATTTGTTTGACTTCATCCCGAAGTTTTTCGAGCTCAGACGTCCGTCGCGCGACGAGAACGAGTGATTTCCCTTTTCCTGCGAGTAGTTTTGCCGTCTCATATCCAATTCCCGAACTTGCTCCTGTTATGACCGTGTACTTCATGTAGCATATCCCCTTTTTGATTTGGTATAGTGAGAGTCTAATCCTTAGAGTGAACTCTAAGTCAAGCAGAAAGGTGAGATGTATGTATACGATTTCTGAAATCAGTCGATTGACCGATACGAGTGCCCATACGATTCGCTATTACGAGAAAGAAGGGCTACTGTTTCCGAAGCGCCAGAACGGTCAACGTCGATACGATGACCAAGATGTGACGTGGCTTCGGTTCGTCCTTCGCTTGCGCGAAACGCATATGCCGATCGAGCAAATCCGTTCTTACGTGACGCTGTTTCTTGCTCACGGCGAGCAGGATACGACGCAAGAACGGCTCGCATTGCTTGAAGCCCACCATGCGAACGTCTTAGCACAACTAGCAGCATTACAAGAAACGGAGCGAATGATCGCAGAAAAAGTCGACACCTATCGTCGCCTTCATCCTACGATTCCCGCTCCTGATGTTGTTCAATCCTCTGAGAACGCCTCCGTCAATTGACGATAGACTGTTTCACGCTCGTCAGGCGTCAACGTAAGAAAACTGTCGCCGATGTTGATTTCCGTCGCACAGCCGCTATCTTTCTCAACTAGATAACCAGCGATACCAACTTTTCCGTTCGACTGGATTTCAATCAATTTTTCTTCGACGACTGCTTTTTCTGCCTTGAAGTAGAGATGAAACATGTTCGAGACTGGCTCTAGGGGACGAGTCGAGATGCCCGAAATCGCATTCAAACTGCTCGCAAGCTCCTTTGCGGCTGCATGGTACTCTGCCATGTCGTCTTTTCGTTGTTCATAATAATGATCGGCAGACAGAATATACGGATATAGACTAATTAAGTCACCGCCGTAGCGACGTTTCCAGATCCGTGCCTCTTGGCAAAACGTTTCTGGTCCAGCTAAGATTGCTCCTGCGACGCCGCCGAGTCCCTTATAAAAAGAGATGTAGACACTGTCAAACAGTTGCGCGATGTCCTTTGCTTCTGCCTCATAATACGGTAAGACCTCAAGTAAACGGGCACCGTCCAAGTGAAGACGGATTCCTCGTTCACGGGCATACGCACAGATTACTTCGAGTTCTTCACGCGACGGAAGCAATCCGCCGAGTTCGCGTTGCGGTAGTTCGAGTAACAGACAACTGACGTCCGGCAAAGCTTTGACGTCGTCTATCGTCATCAACCGATCCGCTTCTCCGATTAGTACTGGTTCGATCCCGTGCAATTTCTTTAAGCCGTCCTGTTCATGGATTTCGAGATGACAGAGCGGGTGATACGCGACCTTACGATTGTTCTGTTCATCCGACCAGATACGTAGCGCAATCTGTTGCGCCATCGTGCCACTCGGGAAAAAGACCGCATCGTCGTGCCCGAGTAAGTCTATCATCTTGCGCTCGAACGTCTTGATTAATTCGCCATTGCCATAGATGTCACTTGGTTGATCAGCCGAGACAGTTTGTAGCGCTTCTTGTAACACGCCGACCGTCCGACTACCATGTCCATCTAAACGTTTCGTCGTTTCTTGGTAACTCGATCGTAAATCCATCTCTTTCATTCCTTTCTAAATCAATGACTATTTTTTGAAAAAATCAAAATATTCCCTCTCTACTTTTGCTATACTGTGTAGCGAAAGTCTGGTAAACGTACTCGTCAAAGGAGGTGTCCCTATCGTGCAAACGCTTCGCACTCGCCTATTGCTTCTTATTCCACTTGTCTGCCTACTACTACTTACCATGCAACAATTTGTCCCGTCGCTCTATACGTCACTGCTTGGAAGAATTGATCCAGCAACGAATACATATTGCGTCGACCGTTGCGGTCCAAAGGAATCGATCTTCGATACGATCGAAGAAGGAACGTCTTATGGTGAAAGCACGGTCACGATGAGCGAAGTCGATCCACCAGCTCCATGGTTCCGGACAGGGTTCGATTCTTCGGTGACGACACCTCCTTATCTTCTCATACTATGTCTCATTCTCCTGTTTTGTAGCTGGTTTTTCTGGCATTATCTCCAGTGGTTGCGTCGACCTCGTATCGATCCATCAGGGTATGTGCTTCCGCCACGATTTCCAATCTTCATTTATGAGACAAAAGACCTGCCTGCTGACTCGATTCGAAAACAACTCGCTCACTTTAATGCACAATTGCCACTGTCCTTACAACGCCGGACCCACGAGACGGTAACGGAATGGTTTGATCGGATTGCGTTCCCATCTCCTGTTGATCCGCTCTACTTTGAAGTGCGGTATGGGAAGGTACCGGTCATCTCGACGCATCAATTGACCTTCTTCGCCCAAGCGATGGAGCAGTATCTTCGGACATGCCAAGTTCAATCATCGATCTCTTGAATCCTGCCGCCCTGCTCATTGAAGCTCGGCGGTTTTTCTTTTGCTGTCGAGTAGGATGACATCTTAAAAAAACGTTTCAAGTGTTTTTAAAGTTTGGATTGACTATTTTTCAAAATCAGACGATTAGTTGCCAGAAAACTGGGTAATATAGACTATAGTAGAGAAAAAGTCGTTCAACCAGGAGAGTGAGGTGAGAGAAGATGATCAGTGCACAAGAAGCCTATTACATCAAGAAGGAATTGAATGAAAAATTCGAGGATCCGCGGATTTCCTGTGATTTTTCAATCTTTTCACTTGAACCGTTCCAACTTCTCTTGCACGTCCAAGAAGATGTCGATGAGCTCAGTACTGAAACACGCTATGGCTTAAGCCGCAAGATTCGGTCCCAGCTCAAACAACTCGATGCACGTGTCGGTGGTGTTCCCGTCAAAGCGGTCTATGTCATATCGGCGCCTCTCATTTCCGATCGATCGTATTGCGTCATTTTACAATGAAAAATCCCTCACGTGAGCATCTCATATCACGTGAGGGATTTTTGTCGAATTCATATTTTCAGCCTGCCATGTCACCGATTTGGTTCCGACCATTCTCTTTCGCCCGATACAACGCTTGATCGGCTTGGTCGATCACCTCTTTTTCCGTCGTCTCTGCTCCGGGTACAAGCGACGTCAAGCCAAGACTGACACTGACCCGGCAAAGTGGTTCATAGCGTTCATGTACGATATTCAAGTCGAGAATGTCCTGTCGGATTCGTTCTGCAATGCGCCGGGTTTCTTCTGCTCCGCGCGGCAACAAGACTGTGAATTCCTCCCCACCGTACCGTGCGACTTGTCCATGCCGTGCTTGACGCTTCAGGACGCGGGCGACTTCTTTTAAACATTCATCCCCTTTTAAATGACCATACGTATCATTGTACGACTTAAAGGCATCGACATCGATCAAAATCAGGGAGAGTGGTGTCTGGTGCTGTTTGGCTTCTTCGAGGAGTTGCTCCAATCGTTCATCGAACGCTCGTCGATTCGGAATGCCGGTCAAGGCGTCGTGAAGCGAACGATGAATCAAGGCTTGTTTGCTGCGTTCCATCCGAAACGTCTGGATGAAGGCAATCAAGACGATGACAGCGATGCTTGCAACGACGACGATGACCCATTTCGCAGCACTCGATGCTTGTTCGGAACGATTCGTTGCTTCGGCAATGATTCGGTTGACGTCCGCCCGTAGACGGGCATCGATCGGACGAAATGTCTCGATATATTGCATCCCTTGATAGCGTTTTGCCTCAGCGACTGCTTGATCCCCGCTTCGAACGAGTGCCAGTTGGGCATCATAAAACCGGGTTGCCGTCTCAATTCGTGGGATCGCTTCCGTCCGGACGAGCTTTCGCATGATCGGATGATTCTCATCGAGTTGATTGAGTCGCTTGACCGTTTGATCAAGCCGATCAATCGTCCGATCATACTGGGCTAGATCCGCCTCGTTCGGTGAGAGGATGTAACTGCGAACGACCAGTTCAAGATTTAGTAACGCCGGAAACAACTCTGCTGCTTCCGTCGAGATCGGAATCGCCTCGTTTAAGATGCGTGCATTCTCTCGTTCGATTTTTAGGAAAGCTTGATAGCTCCAGACGCTTGTAAATAAAAGCGCACAGAGTGCCAAAAACAAATAGCGCTGCAACGTTGACCATTTCACAAAAAGACCGACCTTTCTTTCTCTATCTACTTGACTAAAGTCTATCCCTTATATCGGTGTCTTGAAATCAAACTGTTAGTCGTTTGTATGAAATAATGCCCGTTGCTAGAACATTCCAAACGCTTCCAGCCTTCTTAATCGGTCAGGGATGTGTTTTCCAGCTGTTCCTGTGACTGCCTTCGTCTCAGTGCTCGTTCTGTCACATCATTGTTCTTCCACCAAGCGACGAGTAGACCGACCAGTCCGATCAGACCCGTCACGAACCGTTCGACGTCACTTGACGATACTGGCAATGCTGTAAAACCGAGCGTCGGTAAGAGTAACTCAAGAAAGACATAGAGCGGAATCAAGAGACGGATCCACGCCTGAAGACGAATCATGGTGACACCGGAAAGAGACGACGCCATGTTTGCGGACCAACGATCCCGTCAGCGACTAGACGACACGTCTGTTGGAACGTTCGAACGGCGTGCGTCAATCGGGCATCAAAGACTCCCGTCACCACAAGTCCCAAGCGTTTTTCAAGGGCTCGGACGAGTTCCGGTGCTTGGATTTTTTCCCGTAGATAGTGTCCCGGTTTTGGCACATGATGGCGGGCAAGACTGACATGATCGTACAGTTCAAAATGTGGGTAGTCGGGAAAACGAGACCAATCCCCTCCCCAGTCCATTCCGCGTCGTTTCATCGCTGCAACGATTCGCCGGAGTCGCGCGTCTGGCGGAGAAAGGAACAATGCCCCATCCTGATAGAGAAAGACGTCGATTGCGACTCCGAAATTATGGTTTGATTGTCCACCGCGGGCTTGCGTCACGATGGGTCCTGGTGTCGTCCGTCCTTTTGCGTACAATACGTTCTGTTCCGCGATGCTCCGAAAGCTTTGCGCTATACCGAGCTTGATTCCTTGCGGATACAGCTCTTGAATCACGTCACGCGCGATCCGGATGACAGACGAATGCATGCTAGGAGCGGATAGTTTTTGATTGGCACGTCGGAGTAATTCTTCTAGTTGCATCAAGCTCCCTCCCTTGTCAGTGCTTGTAATAATTCTGCAATTTCGGCGTCGTCAGGTATGGTCTGTTTCTCTTTATGGTGTGCTTCATATGCTCGTTGCGCTGCTTTTTCTCGTTCCATCCAATTCGGTAATTGAAATAATGAAGTTTCTCTTCTTGAACGTTTGGTTATTCGTTTCCGCCGTTCAGCTGGTAATCCGGTCGCGAGACGCTTGACGACTTGTTCGATGTAACCGAAATGACGACTGTTCGCCCGCGCTGCCTCTTCGATCGCATACTGGATTCGCTCAATCGGATGCTCTGATGCAAGCTGTAGCAATTCCTGCTCGATTCGTGGTGTCGCTTTACCTAGATTCGTTTCGTACTGCTGCACCAGTTCCTTTTTTAAAGTCGTTTTCTTCAAGACTTCTTCTTCGGAGTCAGCAGAAACCTCGGGGGCAGTCGTCTCGTGACTCGCCGGGGACGGTGTGTCGACACGGGGCAGGACACGGTAAGCATTCGAGGTCTGTCCCCCGTGTTTCGTGAACCGTTCGACTTTCTCGATCCGACCGCTTGCAATCAAGGACTGGATACACGACTTGACCGTCGATTTACCGCACGGAACAGCGTCGGCGATCGTCTGATAGGACGGGAACGCTTGACCATCCTGACCGCTGAAGCTCTCAAGAATCAGGTAGATCATCTTTTCATGGACGGACGCAAATGCCGTCCCGCTCCGTAAGAGCGTATGGGGAACCGGAAGATATGGGACTTGCATGGTGATTCCTCCTTTCTAGGAAATATGACAGGAAGAAGTCGAGGATTGTTCGAAAAGAATAGGGAGATATTTTTTGAGAGGAGTGACAGGATGGACGAACTATTCACCTATTATCTAAAGGAGCTTGATCACTATCAGCCGGATTCCTTGATCTATCATCTCGATCATGACACATGGTCGATCAGCCAGATGTACGACCATCTGATCGTCGTCAGTCATGAGTATTTAAATGAGGTCGAGTCGTGCCAGTTCGCACCCGTGACCACGTCCGGAAAGTCACCGTTTGGCGAAAGGCTGTTTGCTGCCGGTGCGTTTCCGGCGACACCGATTCGGTTACCGGATGCGATGAACGCACCACCGGACGAGACGGCTCGCGTCGACCGATTACGGACGCGTTGGCTTGAGTTGACCGATCGTCACACTGCACTTGCTTCCATCGCAGAGTCGGCACCCGCTGACCAAAAGACGCACCACGGTGGGATGGGCTGGTTGAATGCCGCTGAGTGGTATGCTCTCGTCACGTATCATCTCGCGCACCATCGCCACCAAAAACGACGGCTTGATGCTGCGTTAGCGAATCGGTTATAAGAAAAAGCGCTCTCCGTTAACGAAGAGCGCTCCTGTTCATTTCAAGACGTCCCAACTCGAAAAGTGTCGTGCCTCAAGATCGAGTTGCTGTTCCTCGATCCAGCGAAACGCTTCGAGTACGAGCGGTGACGCGTTATCAATTGAGACGTCACTCGCCTTGACCCAGCGAGCACCGAGCGAGTCTTGTCCGACAAATTGTTCAGGGATACAAAGCGTTCCACCCGTCTGTCGGACGAGATAAAAGACGGCGATGTGATGGACTTCTTCGAACTCGCGCCAATCCCACGGAAGCTTGAAGTCCGCGACGCCGATCTGCCGTTCGAGTGCCACCTCGAGCCCTGTCTCTTCCGTAAATTCCCGGCGCATCGCCGTAGCGAGCGTCTCCCCTTCTTCAAGGCTCCCCCCTGGTAAGTCATAGCGATTGATATACGGTCCACCATTCTTGTCGATGACGAGTAAGGCATCATCCTTCATCAATAATCCATAGACACCGAATGCCCGGTGACAACGAATCGTCTTCATGTGTCATTCCCCCTTCTCTTCATCTGCAGGACGGTCGGGATGAACGGATCCAAAAAGCCGTCAAACGGAAACTGCTGCTGCGCGATTCGCTGTTGTAGGTTCAGTAACGATGCACGAGCTCGTTTAATCACATCAGTCGGATAGTCGTACAATTGTTGGTTCTCTAAAAATTCGTCCTCGTCGACGACCGTCCACACTCCCTCTCGATGGACGAGATCGAGATCCAGATCAATGAACGATAAGGTATTTCCTTGAAGTACCGGCGGTAAGCAAATGTTACAGTAGTACGTCACTTCTCCCGTCCGCTCTATATCGAGACCGACCGTAAAATCAGCATCAAGCGGATAGAATTCCAGACTATAATTGTCATATGTATAAACGGCTTCGCGACGATAATGTAAAAGTGTCCGTCCTGGCGTATTCGCGACGAGCAGATACGCTTCCGTCTGAACAAGAACGTCTCCGTCCCACGAGTAGTGCGGACGTCCGTCAAACTTCCGCGCTTCAATCGTTAGATGTTTTGGTTCCAACCTCATCACTCCCTTTCCCTAAAGCTCTCTTATTTTACCAAATGATCATATCGAAGCAAGTCTTTACCTGATTTACTAAAATTTTGAGTGTCTCTCGTTGACATCCTTTATCAAACTGCTATCGTGAAGGTATCATACTCAAGGATGTGGAACCGATGTTCATTGCCGAGTTGTTATTGAATGCTTGCATCGCCTTCACCGGCTTTTATTTGATTGCCAAAATCATCTATAGTCAGCGTCTTGCGTCAAGTAGCTTGAAAACCCTCATCGTCGGTCTCGCGACCGGGCTGCTCGGGGTGCTGTTGATGTTTAAGGGGATCGCCGTCAACGAGTCGTTACGGATGGATTTGCGGCATTTGCCACTCGTTCTGCTCGCTTTTTATGGCGTCCGTTCGCCACTGATCATCGCGACGCTAATCATCGGCTGCTCTCGGTTCTACTTCGGCTGGACACCCCAAGCAGTCGTCGCCTTTCTCGCAGTCCTTGGCATCAGCTCCGGGATGTACTTCATCCATAAACGGTTGCTCCACCGACCGTTACTGCAAAATCTCATCATGAACGTCTGGGCCTTGTTCATGATCTCGATTGCTGTCTCAATCAATCTCGGCTTTAGTGACGCCGCTCTTCGCTTGCTCGCTTCGACATGGACGATCGGACTCGCAGTCGGACTGTTATCGAGTCTATTGACGATTGATTTTCAGTTGCTCAACGAACAGGTGCAGCGCTACAAACAATCAGCGGAACTTGATCATTTGACAGGACTGTACAATCGCCGTGTTTGGGACGAACGGACGGCGTTGCTCGAAGAAGAAGGACGTGTCTACAATGTGCTCGCACTCGACATCGACCACTTCAAGCATGTCAACGATACATACGGGCATGCGAACGGTGATCTCGTCTTACAACAATTCGCACGGATCTTACAGGAAGAAACGCGTCCGCACGATATCACGGCGCGCATCGGTGGAGAGGAATTCATGGTCCTCGTCTATGATTTGACGCCTTCGAAAGTCGCGAAGGTCGCTAACCGAATCCGGGAGCGAATCGCGAACACGCGCTTTCAGCTCGACGGTTTTCCCGCCATCTCGATCACAGCATCCGTCGGCATCGCCCATGGGAAACACGTTGCTGCCCAGCGGATGAATATCCTTGCCGACGAAGCGTTATATGCCGCCAAGGAACAAGGGCGGAACCGTGTCATTCTGTACGAGGTCGATGCTGAGGCAGCCATGACGACACAAGACCGCGAACCGGTCCGTTCTTAATCTTTATCATACGCATTCGATTATTGAGTAGATTGCGCTGGATGATGCAAAAACAGATCATCCATCCATAAGGAGTGAAGCAATGAAATCCGATTTTGAGTTCATGACGACATCAGAAGCGATTCTATTCGTCAGTTCCTTGTTCATGTGGCTGTACATTGGGCGTCATTTCGTCATGATCACGACGTTTGATGACTTATTTTTAACACAATCGTGGTGGTTACTACTTCCGCTCATCACCTTCATCTTATTCTTACGCTCGTTCGTCGTACGACGCTTGATCCTCCATCATAGTCAAGCAGACGAGGACGACATGTCACGCAATGCTTAATCCATGCAAAAGAGGACTTACCATGAAACCGGTAAGTCCTCTTTCTTTATGCTTGATCGATTCGCCGAAACTGTAAGCCGCGTGCTTTCCACTCCGGCAAGAGTTCTTTCAGCGCCGCAATCGTCTGCACGGGTGCTTGTGGATCTGCACCGAACGTATCCCCATTATCATGGAGCAAGATGATGTCTCCTTCTGACACATTTGATAGCAGCCGTTTGATTTTTGCCTTTCCGCCCTCTAGCTTCCAGTCCTCTGCCATCTTCGACCAGAGAATCATGTTGTAAGAAGGAGGACAAAGGACATCTCCAGCATTAAGCGCACCCCACGGTGGACGATAGACCGTCGGACGTTCGCCCGTGATCCGTTCAATGATTGTAGCCGTCCGCTCGATGCCTGTCCGGACGGTCGACGGTCGCATCGACCAGTTCGGACGATGGATATAATTGTGGATACCGACTTGATGCCCTTCTTCGTGCATCCGGCGAATGAGGTCCGGATGTTCTTCTGCTTTATGACCCACGACGAAAAACGTCGCATGAATGCCTTCTTGTTGTAAGAGATCAAGAAGTTCTGCCGTATAGACAGGATCTGGACCATCATCGAACGTCAAGGCGACGGATCGTGAGTCCAGTGATTTCGTCACGCGCCATCCAAAGACGCGTGACGCCATATACGGAACGACCGTATAGGCGAGTGTCGCGAGAACTCCCGCTGTGACAAGACGTGAACGCATGTAAACTAACTCCCTTATTATCCATTTACTTTTTGACGACGATCTTGCAGGCAACCCGCAATCCGTTCAGCGAAAAATCGCTGATCGGCCATGACGCGATCATTTTGATACTGTGTGACCGCTTGTTGCCAAGCGTGCATGACGTCCGGATTCTCAAGCGTCCGACGGATGACGTCCGCGAGTGTATCCGTTTGATTAAAGGAGAACGCAAGCCCTTTCTCCATCAAATACGTGCGATTGATTTCTTCTTGCCCCGGTAGGACGTGTTGAATGAACAGCGGTATACGTTTTTCGAACGCTTCGCTAACCGTCACGCCACCCGGCTTCGTGACGATCGCATCCATCCGTTCATACAGTTGATTCATCTCATCCCTTGAATCGATATAGGCGAGTGGATGGATATGTGGATGACGTCGCGTGGCTAGTCGTTTATAGAGCGTCTGATTGTTCCCGCACAAGACATGAAAATCTGCTTCCGCACACTGTTCGATTTGCGTCAGCAACGTCTCGAGTTGACCGAGTCCACCGTTTCCGCCAGCAACAAGAATTTGTTTGCGGGACTGCGTCGAACGAATGATGGAACCACCAGAAATTGCTGGATGGACAGGGATTCCTGTTACGAACAACCGCTCTTTTGGTACAGCATGGTGCGCGTGCAATTCCCGCCTCGCCTCACGATTCGGCAACAGATGATACTCGATATGCTTCTTTCCCCAGACGCGACTGACGAATAGATCGGTATAGGCATTGATGACGGGTACATCACAAAGGTTTCGTTCCTTCAATTGATTCAAGAGATAGGACGGAAATGCATGCGTACAGATGATGACATCCGGTTGTTCCGTTCGGATGATTCGTAACATTTGCTGTTGGAAATAATGCGACGTCCATCCCCTTGAGCGCGCGTTACTTGAACGCCCGGCAATATGCCGATGGTAAAAACGACTATAACCGTTTGAGAAATGTCGGATCCAGTTCAGATAAAACTTCGATGTCACCCATTCCGCGAACGGGCTGATCGTACTGAGTAACTCTACTTCCTTGACTTCAACATCTGGTCCCTGCAATCGTTCGGCGATGGCTTCCGCGACGAGATGATGACCGGATCGCATCCTTAAAAAAGGAAAGATCACTATTTTTTGCATCGTATGTCCACTCCTTCAAACTATCCGCAAAAATCCTTTAAAAAGAAGTATCGCTTAGTCTTCTTTTCCCGCTTGGTTTTTCCCTGAAACGACTCGTTTTTCAAGCCGTTTACGCTTGAGCCATTTGACGAGTACACCGAGCAGGAACAATACGAGTAAGGCAAGTCCGAAATACGGTACGACTTCCGGCTTGATATGGAACGTCTTCCCGGCAAAGTGACCGAGTAAGACGAAAGGAACGACCCATAGCGCGGAACCAAGTGCCGACACCCAGAAATAACGACCGAACGGAATCTGCTTCATCCCCGCAAAATACGGATTGATTTGCCGCACGCCCGGAATATAAAGACCGGCGATGATCGTCCGATTGATGCGTCCCATGTAGCCGTTTGACACCCGCTCCCAGCGCTCCCTCGTCAATCCGATGAACCGACCGTATCGTAAGACGGTCGGTCCAAAGAAGCGCCCCGCGCCATATGCCGTCAACATGCCGACGTACGTTCCGGCGAATGCCGTCAAGATTGAATAAATCAAACGTTCTTCGTTCTGACCACTTAAGATACCAATCAGGACGAGTAGTGATTCTTCCGGTGCCGGGATCCCGACGATGCCAAAAAATAAAAAAATGAAAATAACGCCATATCCATAGGCATCGAGATACTGGTTGACCGTATCCATGTTCATGTTGTCACGTCCTCTACTGCTGTCTCTCTGTACTGTTTCATCGTCTTCTGACTATGTATTCGTTCCTGTTCATGCAATTCCTTTTTTAGAAAAATTAAAACCCGTTTTCAGCTAAAAATTGACCTGTTCTCGTACCTCTCCTCGTGACAGTTCTCAGCATTTAGGAGATGATGAAGAGAGTGAACTATATCTTTAAAGATAGAAGGAGGATGACGATGAAAGAGACTGAACAATTGAAAATTCGCCCTCTCTCGATCGAGAGTATTCCACTCGTCAATGATGCCAACGATCCGTTTCCAATCATCGGACACATCGTTCCGCAGTTTTCCGGTACCACCTGGTCCTACACGGAAGAACTTTATGAAACAGTTACCGAGACCCATTTCCCGGACGACCGTCTCGATTGGTCTACTTATATTGATCATAAAGATCGTATCGTCCTACTCGCCTTCTCCGGCACTTCTTGTATCGGTCAGATTCGTCTCGTACGTGACTGGAACCGTTTCGCCTACATCGAGAACATCGCCGTCAAACAATCGTTTCGTAAACTAGGCGTCGGACACCAACTGCTCGCCGCTGCGACGAAGTGGGCACAGCAACGTGAGTTGATCGGTCTGTCCCTTGAAGCACAGGACGATAATCTGATAGCTTGCCGGTTTTACGCGCGAGAAGGCTTCGTGCTCGGTGGTGTCGATAGCCTAAAACAATCCGCCAATCCAGACATCGATCTGACGCTGTATTGGTACAAACTATTTTGAGCAACAAACGGAAAGGACTTATTTCTATGGCATCAATCGTAAAGAACAGTTTCATTTCCGCGATATTGTTCGCTTTCTTGTACGCACTGATTGCTGGGCATGAGATGGGGGATCCAGCAATCTACGGCACGTCCTTCACCGACTTCTTCCTGATTGGTCTACTGTTTGCCGGTCCAGTCATCCTAATCGGCGCACTCTTGACAGGAGGGCTGCCGCGCCTGTTATTCCGTTCGACTATCTCATTCGCACAACGGATCATCCTCAATCAGGTCGTCGCGTTGTTCGCAAGTATCGTCCTCTATCTACTTGTGCAACCCAATCCATTTTCGTTCTATTTTGTCTTGTTCTGTTCTGGAGTAGCATTAGTGTATCTTCTTGTCTCCGAGTCGGCACGGAAGTATCCGTCATTTCTCCCCTATCTGTTCGGGTGGCTTGGTCGGACCGTCCTCAGCTTCTTTTTGTTTCTTAACTTGTTTGGTTCGATGACGATGATGGTGCCGTTTTTGTCCTACACGGAGCAGTTGGTCAATGAACAGTTGGATGCTGTCATGCTACTGTTCTTCAGCAGCATCGCGATGGCTGACTTACTGTTAGCTGTCCGTTTCACGAAGCGTACGCTTCCGTGGACGACGCATCTCCTCGTTCATCAAGGCACGGTCTTCGTGTTTGCTGGCGCGTTCATTTTATTCACTTCACTTCCTGCGGTATTTTTCACCGGAAACGTAGTCGCTGCCTTTTTATATGTGATGGTCACTCGCTTATTCAGCGTCATGAAAACCGGGAAGGAGGAACACCATGATCCGTCTATCATTTCGACTACTGATGAGTAATTGGATTTTTTTAATGCTGTATCAACATCTCCCGTCGTCGCCGCGGCTTATGCCCGAGACGGACGCTGGGTATTATTCAGGTGTTTTTGAGACATTGCTGTCGTTTATGATTGTCATCACGGTCGGCGGCATCCTGACTGACGCGATTCGTTACTTCGGCTTCCGAACGCGTCCACTTTCCTTTACATCACATCTCTTCCTGAATCAAGGCATCGCCTTCCTTATGGGTGGCATCTTATTAATCGTCTTCAATGGTCTGTTTCAACCGCTCTATTTTCAGGCGATCGCGAGTAGCGCCGCCTTCCTCTATTTTTTAATGACACGTTTGACATTACTATACAAAAAAGATTCAGTTGTTTGAAATCAGCCACATTCTTACATTTTTGTTAGGTAAGAATGACAGACTAGGTACTATACTGAATGTATCGTTCATTGACACTCCCACGGCTAAAGCCGCAAGCCCACACCGTTGGTGAGGGTGGGATTCTCAAGTGCTTGGCGGACTCAATCCATTTCTGCT
>NZ_LUCU01000054.1:0-211 GCF_001644945.1 Exiguobacterium sp. KKBO11 | reverse complement strand
CCGAAGAGCATGCTCTTCGGGGTTGTAGGACACTCTATACGGAGTCAAAAAGGAAGACAGTAGGTGAAGGACCTGGAAAGGTCAGCCGAAGAAGGTGACAGCCCTGTAGCTGAAACTGTTTTCCCTCCAGAGTGGATCCTGAGTACGGCGGGACACGTGAAACCCCGTCGGAATCCGGGAGGACCATCTCCCAAGGCTAAATACTCCCTAG
>NZ_LUCU01000053.1:0-236 GCF_001644945.1 Exiguobacterium sp. KKBO11 | reverse complement strand
TCGAAGGTGGGGTAGATGATTGGGGTGAAGTCGTAACAAGGTAGCCGTATCGGAAGGTGCGGCTGGATCACCTCCTTTCTAAGGAAAACGTCCCTTACGGGACATGCCCATCGTTCAGTTTTGAGAGTCTAATTCTCTCTAGTCATGGAATGGGCCTATAGCTCAGCCGGTTAGAGCGCACGCCTGATAAGCGTGAGGTCGGTGGTTCGAGTCCACTTAGGCCCACCATTTCCATT
>NZ_LUCU01000052.1:0-241 GCF_001644945.1 Exiguobacterium sp. KKBO11 | reverse complement strand
AACGTCCCTTACGGGACATGCCCATCGTTCAGTTTTGAGAGCTCGTCTCTCAGTCTCGTAAGAGACACTCGCACCTTGAAAACTGAAGACATCAACAAGACATCAAACTTTTTATAACCATGTCATTTAAGACGTGTGTTCTTAGAATACCAACGCTAGATCAAGGTATGAAGGGCGTACGGTGGATGCCTTGGCACTAGGAGCCGATGAAGGACGCGACGAACAGCGATATGCTTCGGGG
>NZ_LUCU01000051.1:0-241 GCF_001644945.1 Exiguobacterium sp. KKBO11 | reverse complement strand
AACGTCCCTTACGGGACATGCCCATCGTTCAGTTTTGAGAGCTCGTCTCTCAGTCTCGTAAGAGACACTCGCACCTTGAAAACTGAAGACATCAACAAGACATCAAACTTTTTATAACCATGTCATTAGACGTGTGTTCTTAGAATACCAACGCTAGATCAAGGTATGAAGGGCGTACGGTGGATGCCTTGGCACTAGGAGCCGATGAAGGACGCGACGAACAGCGATATGCTTCGGGGAG
>NZ_LUCU01000050.1:0-247 GCF_001644945.1 Exiguobacterium sp. KKBO11 | reverse complement strand
CCCGACTTTCGTCCCTGCTCGACTTGTAGGTCTCGCAGTCAAGCTCCCTTCTGCCTTTGCGCTCTACGAATGATTTCCAACCATTCTGAGGGAACCTTTGGGCGCCTCCGTTACTGTTTAGGAGGCGCCCAAAGGTTCCCTCAGAATGGTTGGAAATCATTCGTAGAGCGCAAAGGCAGAAGGGAGCTTGACTGCGAGACCTACAAGTCGAGCAGGGACGAAAGTCGGGCTTAGTGATCCGGTGGTT
>NZ_LUCU01000049.1:0-255 GCF_001644945.1 Exiguobacterium sp. KKBO11 | reverse complement strand
CCACCGTACGCCCTTCATACCTTGATCTAGCGTTGGTATTCTAAGAACACACGTCTTAAATGACATGGTTAATTAAAAGTTTGATGTCTTGTTGATGTCTTCAGTTTTCAAGGTGCGAGTGTCTCTTTCGAGACTGAGAGACGAGCTCTCAAAACTGAACGATGGGCATGTCCCGTAAGGGACGTTTTCCTTAGAAAGGAGGTGATCCAGCCGCACCTTCCGATACGGCTACCTTGTTACGACTTCACCCCAATC
>NZ_LUCU01000048.1:0-255 GCF_001644945.1 Exiguobacterium sp. KKBO11 | reverse complement strand
AATTCTCATCTCGCCTACCTGTGTCGGTTTACGGTACTGGCGCCTTCCCCCTCACTAGAGGCTTTTCTTGGCAGTGTGAAATCGTGACCTACGTCCCTACGGGACTCCGCGTCGTTCCTTGACTTTGGTGCCTGACGGATTTGCCAATCAGACGGTCTTGAAACTTGCACATGCACTTCCATCCGCATGCGTCACTATCCTCCTGCGTCCCCCCATTGTTCAAACGGTGGATCGGCGGTACAGGAATATCAACCT
>NZ_LUCU01000047.1:0-255 GCF_001644945.1 Exiguobacterium sp. KKBO11 | reverse complement strand
CCGCCGATCCACCGTTTGAACAATGGGGGGACGCAGGAGGATAGTGACGCATGCGGATGGAAGTGCATGTGCAAGTTTCAAGACCGTCTGATTGGCAAATCCGTCAGGCATCAAAGTCAAGGAACGATGCGGAGTCCCGTAGGGACGTAGGTCACGATTTCACACTGCCAAGAAAAGCCTCTAGTGAGGGGGAAGGCGCCAGTACCGTAAACCGACACAGGTAGGCGAGATGAGAATTCTAAGACGCGCGGGATA
>NZ_LUCU01000046.1:0-369 GCF_001644945.1 Exiguobacterium sp. KKBO11 | reverse complement strand
ATCGTTCAGTTTTGAGAGTCTAATTCTCTCTAGTCATGGAATGGGCCTATAGCTCAGCCGGTTAGAGCGCACGCCTGATAAGCGTGAGGTCGGTGGTTCGAGTCCACTTAGGCCCACCATTTCCATTCTAATTTAATTTCAATCCTGGGGCCTTAGCTCAGCTGGGAGAGCGCCTGCCTTGCACGCAGGAGGTCAGCGGTTCGATCCCGCTAGGCTCCATTTGCCTTGTCCTTTGGATAAGGCACTCGCACCTTGAAAACTGAAGACATCAACAAGACATCAAACTTTTAATTAACCATGTCATTTAAGACGTGTGTTCTTAGAATACCAACGCTAGATCAAGGTATGAAGGGCGTACGGTGGATGCCT
>NZ_LUCU01000045.1:0-379 GCF_001644945.1 Exiguobacterium sp. KKBO11 | reverse complement strand
GGGCGGTTGTAAAGGTCGAGCGGCACACCAAATTGTTCGAGTTTACCAGCCCGCAAAACGGCGATCTTGTCGGCCATGGTCATGGCTTCCACCTGATCATGCGTGACGTAGATCATGGTGTTGCCGAGACGCCGGTGCAGACTGGAAATCTCACCGCGCATGTCGACGCGCAGTTCCGCATCGAGGTTGGAAAGCGGTTCGTCGAAGAGGAACACGCGAGGTTCCCGCACCACGGCGCGGCCGATGGCGACGCGCTGGCGCTGCCCACCCGACAAATCCTTGGGACGACGCTCGAGAAGCTGATCGATCTGCAGCATCTTGGCGACCTGCGCGATCTTCTCGGCGATCTCCTTCTTCGGCGTGCCGATGTTCTCAAGAC
>NZ_LUCU01000055.1:0-223669 GCF_001644945.1 Exiguobacterium sp. KKBO11 | reverse complement strand
GAGCCCGTCGTCTGGTGACGATAGCCAAGTGGTCACACCCGTTCCCATGCCGAACACGGAAGTTAAGCACTTGAACGCCGAAAGTAGTTGGGGGCTTCCCCCTGTGAGGATAGGACGTTGCCAGGCAAACGGTGGTTCTGGAGCATACGCTCAAGGGCCGCCGCTTTTTTGTGTCTTTTTGTAGAAAGACATGTATCCATTTTAATGAAGGGACTGAACAGGGATATGGCGAAAAAAACGAAACTACGCGTAGCCGTCGAAGAGAACGAGACGATTGGTGCCTGTTTGGATCGTATCGATGCCATGGGATACCGCCCGACGGTCCGACGAGAAGAACCGATCTTTGGATTAGACGCTAATGGCGAACCGTATCCAATTCGTCAGCAAATCGTCTTCGATTGCAAAGTGAAAGAGAACGAATAACTGCCTAGAGCATCCTCCGAATCATGTGGAGGGTGCTTTTTTTAGTGCTTGATTCCATGTGATGCCTTTCAAGAAAATAAACTCCGAATGGACACTAGATGAAATCAGAAAAACTACTTTTAAAACCGAACGATAAATTTTCAGACAATTAAATTGTTCGCCTTTGGTTGACGCCTTGGGATGGACTTGTTAAGATGAAGTCGTGACAGGATGATTGAATATAAACACCTCGTATAATAGCAGGGATATGGCTTGCAAGTTTCTACCCAACGACCCTAAATCGTTGGACTATGGGGTATATGGATGTTCGTCGATATTTCTTTGGCGTACCTTTTTATACCCTAAGCCACCCTTTTAGCCGTGGTTTGGGCTTTTTTTATGCACAAAGGAGGAAACAGCGATGGGAAATGCAGAAGTCGGCGTCATCATGGGAAGTCAATCGGATTGGGAAACGATGAAACATACATGTGATGTGTTGGAGCAACTTGAGATTCCTTACGAAAAGAAAGTCGTTTCCGCACACCGGACACCGGATCTAATGTTTCGTTATGCTGAATCAGCACGTGAACGAGGACTGAAGGTCATCATTGCCGGTGCAGGCGGTGCTGCTCATCTACCGGGCATGGTAGCCGCTAAAACGACATTACCCGTCGTCGGTGTTCCTGTGAAAAGTAGAGCGCTCCAAGGAATTGATTCCTTGCTCTCGATCGTTCAAATGCCAGGTGGTGTACCGGTCGCAACGGTTGCCATCGGAGAAGCAGGCGCAAAAAACGCCGGATTGCTAGCTGCTCAAATTCTTTCGATTCAAGATGAACGACTTGCCCGCAAGCTCGATCATATGCGAGTCGAACTAGAAGGAGACGTCATTGCATCTGGAGGAAACCTGTTATGAAACGAATCGGGATACTAGGTGGCGGTCAACTTGGTCGGATGATGGCACTGTCCGCCCGTGAGATGGGCTTTGAGATTCTGACACTCGATCCAACGGACAACGCACCATGTGCGCAAGTGGCGGATCAACATATTAAAGCTCCCTTTACGGATGTCGAGGCAGCGAAACAGCTCGCAGCTGAATCAGATGTCGTCACCTACGAATTCGAGAACATCTCGACGGAAGTCGCTGAAGCGATCGGGACGAAACTGATTCACGGAACGGATCTCCTCTTTCAAACGCAGCATCGGGTTCGGGAAAAAGAGATGATTGAACGCATTGGGCACTCTGTCGCTCCGTACCATCCGGTGACGCATCCTTCTGACTTAGAGGAAGCAAAACAGCGACTCGGATTACCGTTCGTCTTGAAGACAGCACGATTCGGATACGACGGAAAAGGACAGACCGTCATCCGGACGGAAGAACAGTTCCAAGCGGCAATCAAACAATTCGAACCGACTGAGTATGTCGCAGAACAATGGTTACCGTTTGATCAGGAAATTTCCGTCATCGTCACTCGAAGCGCAACAGAGACTCGTGTTTTCCCGGTCAGTGAGAATATTCATCAAGAGAACATTTTGCATCTATCGATCGTACCGGCACGCATTTCCGAATCACTCGAACAAGAAGCAATTGCGCTCGCTGAATCGATCGCGGATGCTGTAGGGCTGATCGGTACACTAGCCATCGAGTTGTTCGTCGTTGGTTCTCGACTAATCGTCAATGAACTAGCACCCCGACCACACAATTCGGGTCACTATTCGATTGATGCTTGCGAAACATCCCAATTCGAGCAACATATCCGTGCCATCAGTGGTCTCCCACTCGGTGATACCCGTCTGACGACACCGGTCGTCATGGCGAACATCCTGGGTCAGCATGTCACAGCATTATACGAGGAACTACCGAGACTAAACGCTCGGACGAAAGTTCACTTATATGGAAAAGCAGAAGCCAAGACAGGACGCAAGATGGGCCATTTGAACATTCTTGCGGATACCGTCGACGATGCTTTGGCAGAAGTCGAACGCCTGTCGATATGGAAGGAGACAGTTCAATGATCGAACGGTATACACGTCCTGAGATGAAAGCGATCTGGACCGAACAAAACAAATTCGAGGCTTGGTTAAAAGTCGAGATCCTTGCGTGTGAAGCATGGAGTGAACTAGGAGTCATCCCGAAAGAGGACGTCCAGTTGCTTTGGGACAATGCCTCATTTGATGTCAACCGCATCCTTGAAATCGAGCAAGAGACACGTCATGATGTCATCGCCTTCACGCGTGCCGTCTCTGAGACACTCGGAGAAGAACGCAAGTGGGTCCATTACGGACTCACGTCAACGGACGTCGTCGATACAGCACTCTCGTATCTGTTGAAGCAAGCAAATGACATTCTAGCTGCAGATCTCGATCGATTCATCGATATCTTAAAAGTCAAAGCGAACGAACATAAATATACGGTCATGATGGGACGCACACATGGCGTACATGCAGAACCGACGACGTTCGGTCTGAAACTAGCGCTTTGGTATGAAGAGATGAAACGAAACAAAGTCCGTTTCGAAGCAGCACGTGAGACGGTCGAATACGGCAAGATGTCAGGTGCCGTCGGGACATTCGCGAACATCGACCCATTCATTGAAAAGTATGTCTGCGAAAAGTTAGGGACAAAGCCCGCTCCGGTCTCAACGCAAACGTTACAACGTGATCGTCATGCACACTACATGTCGACGCTTGCTCTAATCGCGACATCGATCGAAAAGATGGCAACGGAAATCCGGGGTCTGCAAAAGACGGAAACACGTGAAGTCGAAGAATTCTTCGCTAAAGGTCAAAAAGGATCATCGGCGATGCCGCACAAGCGGAATCCAATCGGTTCAGAGAACATGACAGGTCTTGCCAGAGTCATCCGTGGACACATGGTGACAGCGTACGAGAACGTCTCACTCTGGCACGAACGGGATATCTCGCATTCTTCGGCAGAACGCATCATTCTTCCGGATGCAACAGGATTGCTTAACTATATGTTGAACCGTTTCGGAAACATCGTGAAGAACTTGACGGTCTTCCCGGAAAACATGAAGCGGAATATGGACCGGACGTTCGGGGTCATCTTCTCTGGACATGTCTTACTCGCTTTAATCGAAAAAGGCTGGTCACGTGAAGCCGCCTATGATTTCGTTCAGCCGCGTGCGATGCAGGCGTGGGAAGAACAAATCATGTTCCGTGACTTATTGTGGCAAGAAGAAGAGATTCAACAGCTTTTCACAGAAGAAGAGCTTGATGCGTGTTTCGATCCGACGTACCATACGAGTCGCGTCGATGAAATCTTTGAACGGTGTGGCTTGAACTAATCAACCTGAGACGGGGCACCTGCCCCGTCTACATCTTAGGATCATGGGGGACGAAAGCGATGCAACCACTTTATGAAGGAAAAGCAAAACGATTGTACACGACGCAGGAGCAGGATGTGCTCCGGATCGTCTATAAAGACGAGGCCACGGCATTCAACGGCGAGAAAAAAGAAGTCTTTGCTGGAAAAGGCGAATTGAACAACCGGTTGACGAGTCATTTCTTTGAAATCCTCGAACAAGCGGGCATTCCGACACATTTCATTGAACGTGTCTCGGAGCGCGAACAGCTCGTACGTCGTGTCACCATCATTCCACTCGAAGTCGTCGTCAGAAACGTCGTCGCGGGAAGCTTGAGTAAACGGCTCGGTATCGAAGAAGGTACGGTGCTCGAAACACCAATCGTTGAGTTCTACTATAAAGATGATACGTTAGGCGATCCACTCGTCACCTCATCACACATCAATTTACTGAAGATTGCGACTTCTGAAGAGTTGAAACAGTTGTCGGACAAGGCACTTCGCGTGAATGAAGTCTTGCAACCTTACTTCCGTCAAAACGGAATCACGTTGATTGATTTTAAATTGGAGTACGGCAAGACGGCAGACGGAACGATTCTACTAGCAGATGAGATTTCACCTGATACATGTCGCTTGTGGGATCAGGCGACAGGAGAACATCTCGATAAAGATGTCTTCCGTCGCAATATCGGTTCACTGACAGAGACTTACCAAACACTATTCAATCGCCTAGGGGGAAACACACAATGAAAAAAGTCATCGTATCGATCGCATTACGGGAAAGCATTTTAGATCCACAAGGAGTTGCTGTAAAAGGCGGATTGCAACAGCTTGGTTTTACGGGTGTCGAAAGTGTCCGAATCGGAAAACAGATTGAACTGCTCGTTGAGACGGAAACGACAGAAGTGATGATTCATGAGATGTGTCAAAAACTACTCGTCAACACGGTGATGGAAGATTACCAGATTACGATCGAAGAGGTGACGCCAGCATGAAGTTCGCGGTCATCGTCTTTCCGGGATCGAACTGTGATTTAGATATGTACCATGCGGTCAAGGATGCTCTCGGAGAAGAAGCGGAATACGTCTTCCATACCGAAACATCACTTGAAGGCTACGACGGTGTCCTGTTACCGGGCGGATTCTCCTACGGTGATTACCTTCGTTGCGGCGCGATCGCGCGCTTCTCACCGATCATGGAAGAAGTCAAACGTTTTGCGGCAGAAGGGAAAACGGTCCTCGGGGTATGTAACGGATTCCAGATCCTTGTCGAAGCGGGACTCTTGCCAGGTGTCTTGCACCGCAACAACGGCTTGAAGTTCATGTGCCGGACGGTTGAACTGAAGGTTGAAAACACGAAGACACGCTTTACATCGGATTATCTGCCAGGCGAGACGATTTCGATTCCGATCGCGCACGGTGAAGGAAATTACTACTGTGACGATGCGACTTACGCGATGCTGCAAACGAACGGACAAATTGCCTTCACGTATGTCGATAATCCGAACGGCTCGCGCGGCGATATCGCCGGGATCACGAACAAAGCCGGCAACGTTCTCGGAATGATGCCACATCCGGAACGAGCGGTCGAACTCTTGACCGGCGGAACAGATGGACTAAAACTCTTTACTTCACTCGTCAAACAGGGGGCACACCATGCTAAAACAACAGTCTGAACCAACACCAGAATTGATTCAAGAGCAACGCGTCTATGCCACGATGGGCTTGAGTGATACGGAATACCAGATGGTCGTCGATTTACTCGGACGCCAACCGAACTATACGGAAACAGGATTGTTCTCGGTCATGTGGTCCGAGCATTGTTCATACAAGACATCTAAACCTGTCCTCCGTCAATTCCCGACGACTGGACCACGTGTCTTACAAGGACCAGGGGAAGGGGCAGGTGTCGTTGATATCGGGGATGAGCAGGCAGTCGTCTTTAAGATCGAAAGCCACAATCATCCATCCGCTGTTGAACCGTACCAAGGGGCTGCGACAGGCGTCGGCGGAATCATTCGTGACATCTTCTCGATGGGCGCACGACCAGTCGCACTTATGAACTCGCTCCGCTTCGGGCATCTCGGTACACCGCGTGTCAATCAACTGTTCGAACAAGTCGTCGCTGGAATCGCGGGTTATGGCAACTGTGTCGGGATCCCAACGATCGGTGGCGAAATCGGATTTGATCGTTCGTATGAAGGCAATCCGCTCGTCAACGCAATGTGTATCGGTTTGATCAACCATGCCGATATTCAAAAGGGTCAAGCAAAAGGTGTCGGCAACTCGGTCATGTACGTCGGTGCAGCTACTGGGCGCGACGGGATCCATGGTGCGACGTTCGCCTCGGAGGATCTCGGAGAGGATACGGAAGCAAAACGTCCGGCTGTTCAAGTCGGTGATCCATTCATGGAGAAGTTATTGATTGAAGCTTGTCTTGAAATCGTCGGGCATCCGGCACTCGTCGGGATGCAGGACATGGGTGCTGCTGGACTGACATCGTCTTCAGCAGAGATGGCTTCAAAAGCCGGTATGGGCATCGAGATGCACCTCGATGACGTCCCGCAACGAGAGACAGGGATGACTGCCTACGAAATGATGCTCTCGGAATCACAAGAGCGGATGTTACTCGTCGTCAAGCGTGGTCGCGAAGCAGAGATCGAAGCAATCGTCAGCAAATGGGGACTCCATGCCGTTCACGTCGGAGAAGTCATTGAAGAGAAAGTCTTACGGTTGATTCATCATGGAGATATCGTGGCAGAAGTTCCGGTTGATGCGTTAGCGGAAGAAGCACCAGTCTACGAAAAACCATCCCGCGTTCCTGCGTATTATGAAGAATTCCAAGCGATGGAAGAGACGCTTCCAGTCGTTGAAGACGTCGTTGAGACATGGCGGGCGTTACTCCGTCAGCCGACGATCGCTTCAAAACGTTGGGTCTACGATCAGTACGATCATATGGTCCAGACATCGACCGTCGTCGCACCAGGATCAGATGCAGCCGTCATTCGTGTCCGCGGCACGAACAAAGCGCTCGCGATGACGACCGACTGTAACAGCCGCTTCGTTTACTTGGATCCATACGTCGGTGGACAGATTGCGGTTGCGGAAGCAGCACGTAATATCGTCGCGAGTGGGGCGACACCACTCGCCATCACGGATTGTCTGAACTTCGGAAATCCGGATAAACCAGAAGGCTTCTGGCAGTTGCAACAAGCAACAGCCGGTATGGCCGAAGCATGTCGTGTCCTTGAGACACCTGTCATCGGTGGAAACGTCTCACTCTACAACGAGTCAGCCGGTCAAGCGGTTCATCCGACACCGGTCGTCGGAATGGTTGGCTTACACGAGCAAACCGAATGGATCACGACGCAACACGTCAAACAAGCTGGTGACCAGATCTATCTATTAGGAGAAACAACAGCCGAGTTTGGTGGTAGTGAGCTTCAATATATGCAATTCGGTAAATCATTCGGTCGCGCACCACAGATTGATTTAGCCGTCGAACACGCACGCTTACAATTGTTACAGCAGGCAGTACAAGCAGGTGAAGTCAATGCGATGCATGATGTATCAGAAGGTGGTCTCGCCATCGCTCTCGCTGAGATGACGTTTGGGACGAACCTCGGGTTGACGGTTCAGTTTGACGGACCAACGTTACACCTGTTCAGCGAATCGCAATCACGCTTCATCGTCACTGTGCCACAAGCGCACGTCACAGCATTCGAACAACGGACTGGTGCTCAAGCGATCGGTGTCGTTACGAACGATGAGCTTCTCGTCATCGAAACGGCAGAGACACGGATCGAAGCAGACCGTTCGACCTTACAGGGAGACTGGGAAGGAGCAATCGCGTGTTATATGACATCAAAGGACTAAATGAGGAGTGTGGCGTCTTCGGGATTTTCGGACAACCGAATGCAGCGCAACTCGCCTATTACGGCTTGCACAGTTTGCAACACCGGGGACAGGAAGGGGCAGGCATCGTCACGAGTGATGGTGACGACCTCTTCCCGCACCGCGGGCAAGGACTCGTGACGGAAGTCTTTTCGGAAGAGACACTGACGAATCTGAAAGGACATCATGCGATCGGACATGTCCGGTATTCGACAGCAGGAGGAAACACGCTTGAGAACACTCAACCGCTGCATTTCAAATCGCGGACGGGAGATCTCGCCCTCGCACATAACGGAAACCTCGTCAACGCGGATTCACTGAAGCACCTGTTAGAAGCAGAAGGTGCCATCTTTCAGACGACGAGTGATACGGAAGTCGTCGCCCATCTCGTCAAACGCAGTAAGCTCGACACACTCGAAGACCGGATTGCCGACAGTCTCGCGCGTCTTGTCGGGGCGTTCGCTTTTCTTTTCTTAACGGAAGATACGTTATTCGTAGCGGTCGATCCACACGGACTGCGTCCACTGTCACTCGGGAAGACACCGGACGGCGGCATCGTATTCGCGTCAGAGACATGTGCCTTTGATATCGTCGGTGCGGAGTTCATTCGTGATATCGAGCCAGGGGAGCTCGTAACGATCACAGAACACGGCATGTCGTCTCGTCAATACATGGAACCACGTGAACGGGCGATGTGTTCGATGGAATACATCTACTTCTCACGTCCGGATTCAATCATTGATGGCGTCAACGTCCATACAGCACGCAAAGCACTTGGGAAAAAGATGTATGAAGAAGCACCGGTCGAAGCAGACGTCGTTACCGGAGTGCCGGATTCAAGTATTTCGGCAGCGATCGGTTACGCGGAAGCGAGTGGAATTCCATATGAAATGGGATTGATCAAGAATCGGTATGTCGGACGGACGTTCATACAGCCGTCACAGGAGTTACGGGAACGTGGGGTCAAAATGAAGTTGTCCGCGCTACGCGGCGTCGTACAAGGAAAGCGTGTCATCATGGTCGATGATTCAATCGTCCGGGGAACGACGAGTCGTCGCATCGTCGGTTTGTTACGTGAAGCGGGTGCGACGGAGGTGCACGTCCGCATCACGGCACCACCGATCACGAATCCATGTTATTACGGGATTGATACTTCGTCGAAGGAAGAATTGATCTCTGCTCGGTTGATGCCGGAAGAAATCCGTCAGGAAATCGGTGCGGATTCACTTGAATTCTTGACTGTACCGGGCATGGTCGATGCGATCGATCGCCCGTTCGATGGACCGTTAAAAGGACAATGTACCGCTTGCTTCACAGGAGAGTATCCGACACCGCTCGGTTCGCTCGAGTTAGAAGCTAAACTTTGATAGATGGGGGAAGAACATGAGCAAACATTACGAAGCAGCAGGTGTGAGTCTGACAGCAGGATATGAGTCAGTCACCCGAATGAAAAAACACGTCGCCCGTTCGATGCGCAAAGAAGTATTGACGGGACTCGGTAGCTTTGGTGCGATGTTCGACCTCAGCCAATTGCAGTTGAAAGAACCGGTCCTTGTCAGTGGGACAGACGGTGTCGGTACGAAGCTCAAGCTCGCTTTCGCACTGGAACAACACGATACGATTGGGATCGACTGTGTCGCGATGTGTGTGAACGATATCATCGTCCAAGGCGCGGAACCACTTTATTTCCTTGACTACATCGCGCTCGGTCAGGCAATTCCGGCGAAGATCGAACGGATCGTCGCAGGTGTCGCAGAAGGTTGCGTCCAGGCGGGATGTACGTTAATCGGCGGCGAGACAGCGGAAATGCCAGGGATGTATGCGGACGGCGAATATGATATCGCCGGGTTCGCCGTCGGTGCCGTCGAGAAACAAAAATTGATCACAGGTGATAAGGTCGCAGCAGGAGATGTCATTCTCGGTCTCGCTTCGTCTGGCGTCCATTCAAATGGGTTCTCACTCGTCCGTAAAATCGTCGCCGACAGTGGTCTCCGATACGAAGATGAAGTCATGATGCTCGGTCATACGCTCGGAAATGCGCTCCTCATGCCAACACGTATCTATGTCGAAGCGGTCAAAGCAGCCCTTGAGACGGAAAAGATCCAAGCGATGGTTCATATTACGGGTGGGGGATTCTACGAGAACGTACCACGCGTCTTGCCAGAAGGTCTCGGTGCATCGTTCGACCCGAAAAAGTGGCCGACGTTACCAGTCTTCGACTGGCTCGAGCAAGCGGGTGACCTTCCACGACATGACATGTATAATGTCTTCAACATGGGGATTGGTTTCATGTTGATCGTCAAACCAGAAGATGTCGCGGAAGTAACAGCACGCCTCGCTCGTGAAAATGAGACGGCGTACGTGATTGGTCACGTGACCGATCAAGAAGGTGTTCGAATTCAAGGAGTCGACGCATGAAGATCGCCTGTTTTGCATCAGGAAGCGGTAGTAATGTCGAAGCACTTTTTGAAGCAATCGAGGCAGGAACGTTACATGCCTCGATTGAACTGATCGTCTGCGATCAACCGGACGCAGCAGTCATTGAACGGGCGAAACGACGCGGATGTGACGTCTTCGTCTTTCGGGCGAAGGACTATCCGGATAAACCGAGTTTTGAGCGGGAAATCATTACCCGTCTTGAAGCAAAAGGCGTTGAACGGATCATTCTCGCCGGCTATATGCGATTGATTGGGGAAGAGTTGCTCGGACGATACGCAGGGCGGATCGTCAACATCCACCCGTCGCTACTGCCGGCCTTCCCGGGAAAAGATGCGATCGGTCAAGCATTTCGTGGCGGAGTTAAAATCACAGGTGTTACAATTCATATAGTCGATGAAGGCATGGACACAGGACCCATCATGGCTCAAGAAGCCGTTCGGATTACAGAAGAGATGACGCGTGAAACATTGCAACAAGCGATTCAGCGTGTCGAACATAGACTGTATCCGCAAGTCATCGAAGAGTGGATGAAAGAGGAGGCAAACGTATGAGAGCGTTAATTAGTGTGTCGGATAAAACAGGAATCGTCGAATTAGGACGAGCGTTTCATGAAGCAGGGATCGAGCTCGTCTCGACAGGCGGAACACATCAAGCGTTAGAGGAAGCTGGGCTTCCGGTCATTGGTATCAGTGAAGTCACACAATTCCCAGAAATGCTCGATGGACGTGTCAAGACGCTCCATCCAATGGTTCATGGTGGATTACTCGGTCGTCGTGACCTTGAATCCCATCGTGAGCAGATGGCGGCGCAACAGATTCAACCGATCGATTTCGTCGTCGTCAATCTGTATCCGTTCAAGCAGACAGTCTTACAAGAAGACGTTGCCTATGCCGATGCGATCGAAAACATCGATATCGGTGGACCAAGCATGTTGCGTTCAGCAGCGAAAAATCACGCAGCTGTCACGGTCGTCGTCGATCCATCCGATTACGAAACAGTCGTTGCTGAGGTTCGTGAAGGCGGTACGACGTTTGAGACACGCCAACGTCTTGCGGCGAAAGCCTTCCGGCATACAGCGGCGTACGATGCGTTGATCGCGGATTATTTCTTGACGCAAACAGGCGAGAAGTTCCCGGATCAGTTGACGATCACGCTTGAGAAAGTCCAGGATCTCCGTTACGGAGAAAATCCACACCAAGAAGCAGCCTTCTATAAAACACCGATTTATCGTGGAGCTTCCCTCGCTTCAGCGAAACAGTTACACGGTAAAGAGTTGTCGTATAACAACATTCAAGATGCGAACGCCGCACTTGAAATTCTTGATGAGTTCCGCGAAGCAGCAGCCGTCGTCGTCAAACACATGAACCCATGTGGTGTTGCCGTCGGTCCAACGATCGGAGAGGCATTCCGCCGCGCTCATGCAGCCGATCCAGTGTCGATCTTCGGTGGCATCGTCGCCTTGAACCGTGAAGTTGACTTAGAGACAGCAGAACAGTTAAGCGGCATCTTCCTTGAGATCATCATCGCCCCGTCCTTCACGGAAGAAGCATTCGCCTTGTTGTCAGCGAAAAAGAACATCCGTCTGCTTGAACTCGACGTCAAACGTGTCCAAGCAATCCGTTATACGGCAGTCGCTGGCGGCATGCTCGTTCAAGACAGTGACGATGAGACATTAGATGATGCAGCCGCACGCGTCGTCACGGACCGTAAACCGACAGCAGCGGAATGGGAAGATTTGAAACTCGCATGGCGCGCCGTCAAACACGTCAAGTCGAATGCGATCGTTCTCGCGAAGGACGAAGTGACGGTCGGTGTTGGTGCAGGACAGATGAACCGTGTTGGTTCAGCGAACATCGCGATTACGCAAGCTGGAGAAAAAGCGGTTGGTGCGTCCCTTGCTTCCGATGCCTTCTTCCCAATGGGAGACACAGTCGAAGCGGCAGCAACAGCTGGCATTACGGCAATCATTCAACCAGGCGGCTCGATTCGCGACCAAGAGTCGATCGATGCGTGTAACAAACACGGCATCACGATGGTCTTTACGAACGTACGACATTTCAAACACTAAGCGGAGGCGATTTGAATGAAGGTATTGGTGATTGGTAAAGGCGGGCGTGAACACGCGCTCGTCTGGAAGCTGGCACAGGATGATCGGATCGAGACCGTGTATGCTGCGCCTGGGAATGCCGGGATGACACAAGCCACATGTGTTCCGATCGCCGAAGATGCTATCGATGAACTCGTGGCGTTCGCACAAGACGAACAGATCGATTGGACGATTGTCGGACCAGAAGGACCACTCGTTCTCGGAGTCGTTAACGCCTTTCAGGCAGCGGGACTGCAAATCTTCGGACCAACACGGGAAGCGGCAGCGATCGAAGGAAGTAAGCAGTTCGCGAAAGAATTGATGGAGCGTGCCGGTATTCCGACCGCTGCTCACGCCGTCTTTACTTCAGCAGCAGATGCAGAGGCGTATGTTCGCAAAGCGGGTGCACCGATCGTCATCAAAGCCGATGGACTTGCTGCTGGAAAAGGAGTCACGGTCGCAGAAACCGTGGACCAGGCGCTTGTTGCAATCCACGATACGTTTGCCGGAGAATACGGTCAACAAAGCCGAGTCGTCATCGAAGAATGCCTGATCGGGGAAGAGTGTTCGTTGATGGCATTCGTGCACGAAGAGACGGTCATCCCGATGGTATTGTCGCAAGATCATAAACGGGCGTTTGACGGTGACTTAGGTCCGAACACAGGAGGCATGGGCGCGTATTCTCCGCTTCCTCAGTGGGACGAAGCAGCGTTGACGACAGAAGCTGTTGATCGCATCATTCAGCCGCTCGTCGATCAGATGGCAAGCGAAGGAATTCCGTTCACCGGCTTCCTCTATGCCGGTCTGATGCTGACGAAACAAGGACCATTCGTCATCGAGTTCAATGCCCGGTTCGGTGATCCGGAAACAGAGGTCATTCTTCCGCGCTTAGAGACGCCGTTGCTTGATGTCATCATGCCGCTGATGGACGGACAGATACCAGAAGTCGTTTGGACGGATCAAGCAGCTGTCGGTGTCGTCGTCGCAGCAGAAGGATATCCGGAAGCGCCAAAAACGGGACAAGCGATTCCACTTGATCAGATCGGGAACGGTCTTCTCGTCTTTCATGCCGGCACGGCAGAACGAGACGATCAACTTGTCTCAGCTGGTGGACGTGTCCTCGTATGTGTCAGCCGTGCCGAGACGATCGAGCAGGCTGTCGAACAGGTCTATGCGAACTTACCAGACGTGACGAATCAACCATTCTTTTACCGAACTGATATCGCTCAAAAAGCCTTTCGTGCCTCGCATGAATCATGATATCTGAACCAGACGTGCTCGAAGGAGCCGCGTCTGGTTTTTTGTTTCTTGGCGAAGTGCACGAAAAGATTTGTCTTCCATGGCGAATTTGTGTTATTTTGACCAAATGAATCCGGAACGGGGCAAAACTTCTTGAAACTTACTTAGCAACATTTTAGTATAAGAACTATAAGAAAGCGTTTTCAATAAAACAAAGGAGGTCGAGCTTTCGTGAAAAAAAATTGTGGAAGATCCCCTTGGACGAAATCTGAAGTACGAACACACCAAGCGGTCATCAGCGGAAAGCTTGCACCGACACTTGTCATACAGAATGCCACTTACCTGAATCATGGTGTCAAAGCATGGCGGACGGCGAACATCTGGATCAGTGGCGACCGGATCGTCTATGTCGGTCCAGAAATGCCGGAACAAGCTGATGCGTATCATGATGCGACAGGTCAATATATCGTACCCGGTTACATTGAACCCCATGCCCATCCGTTCCAACTTTACAATCCAGCGAGTCTTGCAAAATTCGCAGCAGAGCGGGGAACATCGACGCTCGTCAACGACAACATGTTGTTATTATTAGAGCCGACGGAGCAAGCGTTTGCTCAAGTCGAGGCGCTAGCAGACTTACCGACCTCAATGTACTGGTGGGCACGACTCGACGCACAAACCGAGCTTGATGCCGACAGTATCTCGATCGATAATCGCCGGATTCAAGCGTGGCTCAAGCATCCACAAGTCATCCAAGCAGGTGAGTTGACGGGATGGCCACGTCTCTCGCAAGGGGACGATGAATTGCTCCATTGGATGCAGGATGCGATCAAACTCGGAAAACCGATCGAAGGTCATTTCCCTGGTGCTTCAGCGAAGACGCTGACGAAGATGGCGCTGTATGGCGTGACGAGCGATCACGAAGCGATGACGGTCGAAGAAGCGATGACACGTCTTGAACTTGGCTACACGACGACAATTCGTTATTCATCGATTCGTCCAGATCTACCGGATATCTTTAAAGGTCTCGTCGAAGCAGGGTTGACGCAGTTCGATAAGGTACTCGTGACGACAGATGGTTCAACGCCGTCCTTTTATAAGGCAGGCATGATGGATGAGACGATCCGATTGATGCTCGAGGCAGGCATCCCAGTCGAAGAAGCGTACCGGATCGCGTCGTACAATGCAGCGCGTCATTTTAATCTCGATCATCTACTCGGGAGTATCGCACCAGGACGAATCGCGCATCTCAATTTCCTTGAGGCAAAAGATGCACCGACACCTGTCGCCGTACTTGCGCGCGGCACATGGGTCCGTCAAGCCGACATCCCCTGTTACCCGGCAGAAGCGCTCGATGCTGTCTATGCGCTCATGCCACGCTCGGAAGTCCAGGTTTCCTTAACGGAACAGGATTTTTCGTTTAGCATGCCGGTTGGTCTTGAGATGGTCAATTCCGTCATCATGAAGCTCTATCAAGTCGAACACGATACAAGTGTGCCTGTGCTACCGGCAGGATGTGATGAATCCTTCCTGATGTTACTCGACCGGGAAGGGAAGTGGCGACTGAATACCGTTCTGAAAAACTTTGCGACACAAGTCGGTGGTCTCGTCAGTTCGTACTCGATTAGCGGTGATATCTTGATGATTGGTAAATCGAAACGAGACATGCAAGTCGCGTTTGATCGCATGAAAGCGTTCGGCGGCGGAATCGTTCTCGTCGAGGACGGAGAAGTCATCGCTGAAGTTCCGTTGACCTTGATGGGGCAGACGTCCGACTTGCCACTCGAAGATTTGATCGTTCAGGAAACCGCTCTACGGGAAGCATTGTTCGAACGCGGTTATGCGTTTGAAGATCCTGTCTATACGTTGCTATTCCTAGCGTCAACTCACTTGCCATATGTGCGGATCACGCCGCAGGGAATATACGAAGTCCTTCGGAAAAAAGTCCTTTTCCCAGCGATTTTGCGATGATGCTTGAATTTTAAAACGTCGCGCTTTAAACTATTAAAGAGCAATTGAATGGGAAAGGGAGTCACAAGATGCAACTCGATAAATTGCGTGGAAAAGAATTGGATCAGTTATTTACAGCCATCATGAAGATGGATTCATTAGAAGATTGTTATACGTTGTTCGAAGACTTAGCGACCGTCAACGAAATCCAGGCGCTCGCCCAACGTCTTGAAGTCGCACGTCAATTACGTGAAGGCAATACGTATCACAAAATCGAAAAGGCGACCGGTGCTTCAACAGCAACGATTTCGCGTGTCAAACGTTGCTTGAACTACGGTTCGGGCGGTTATGATCTGGCGCTTGCCCGCCTAGGTCTTATCGAGCAAGAAGTAGCGGATAACTAATGTTATCCGCTACTTCTATGAAGGGGGGCGTGTCATATTGGATTTTGCGTTACAACATAAAATTCAGCATTTCATTCGAAGGCTGACGCCCATCCAGTCGCTCGTCATCATCTATTTCGTTGCAGTCATCATCGGAATCATCATGCTCGGTCTGCCGTGGTCGACCAAGGGAGACTACAACTGGGATTTCACGGACCTCGTCTTCATGGCGGTCAGTTGTGTCAGTGTCACTGGTTTGACGACGGTCTCGGTCTCAGAAACCTTCACGACGTTCGGCTACTTCATGATCATGATTTTAGTGCAAGTCAGCGGAATCGGTTTGATGTCGCTTCATATCGCGATGTGGGTCATTCTCGGAAAACGAATCGGCTTTCGGGAACGCCAACTCGTCGTCCGAGATCAGAACCAGACGACGATGCAAGGGGTCGTCAAATACATTCGCGAAGTCATCTTGATCATCGTCTCGATTGAATTGATCGGGGCATTGATTCTCGGGCTGTACTATACGAAATATTTTCCGACACTAGGTGAAGCGATGCTCCAAGGACTGTTCGGATCGGTCAGTGCGACGACGAATGCTGGTTTTGATATCACGGGTGAATCGTTACTACCGTTTCGTGGTGATTTGTTCGTCGTCTTCATGCAAATTTTGTTACTGACACTTGGTGCGATCGGCTTTCCGGTACTCGTCGAAGTCCGGCGCTACATCTCGTACCGGGCGACACGCCAAGCGACACGTCAACCGTATCATTTTTCACTGTTTACAAAATTGACGGCGTCAACGTTCTTCATTCTCGTCCTATTCGGAACGGTAGCATTGCTGCTATTTGAATGGAACCAATCCTTTAAAGGTTTACCGATCGATGAGAAGCTCGTCGACGCCTTGTTCCAATCCGTCACGACCCGAAACGGGGGATTGACGACGGTCGACATCACCTCCTTCTCACAAGCGTCGATTTTCGTCCTGTCGCTCTTGATGTTCATCGGGGCGTCACCGTCTTCCGTTGGTGGGGGGATTCGAACGACGACGTTCGCGGTCGCCGTCTTGAGTGTCATCGCCTTCATCCGAGGCGAATACGGCATCAAAATCTTTGGTCGTGAGATTGGTCAGTCGGACATCTGGAAAGCCTTCGTCGTCATCGTCGTCTCGACTGGTGTGACGATGGTCGGATTGATCGTCTTGTTGCTTGTCGAGGATGCCCCGTTCCTCGTGCTGTTTTTTGAAGCCTGTTCGGCGTTCGGAACGACCGGTCTATCGCTCGGCATCACGGATCAACTATCGGATATCGGAAAATGGACGTTGTCCGTGCTGATGTTCATCGGTCGAATCGGTGTCATCTCGTTCGTTCTTCTCTTGAAGGCGAACCAACCGAAACGTAACTATAACTATCCGAAGGAATCCGTCATCATCGGATAAGGAGGCTCTTTTATGAAACGTGCCTTTTGGATCAACTTCGCCTATATCTTTGCTGTTCCTGTCTTACCGTTTTTGGCGCTCGTCAACGGCCGAGCACTCTGTTCACCGGATTCACCGTTACTGGACGTCCCGATACTCGGCTTCTTTTTGGCAGAACCGTGGGCGTTCGTGCCGGTATATGCTGTCTTTGCGTTGTTACTGGCGTCACTCTTGACGAAACGACGGACACACGTCTGACCATCTCGCCCTGCGCGAGATGGTTTTTTGTTTTATACTGAATGTGGAATGAGAAAGAGAGGATGGGACGAACCGTGTTATTACCTTTTAATGAATGGCGACATGTCTTTAAACTAGATCCAGCAAAACCAATTGATGATGCTAGCCTGCAGGCGATTGCGACGTCCGGAACGGATGCGATTCTTGTCGGTGGAACAGATGACATCACACTCGATGCGACGCTTGATCTCTTGATGCGTTTGCGCCGGTATCCAGTCGCAGTGGCACTCGAGATTTCTGAACTCGAAGCCGCGACGATGGGATTTGATACGTATCTGACACCGACGGTCCTGAATGCCGGTACATTAGAGTACGTCGTCGAAAAACAAGTCGAGGCGTTAGAACAAGTCGGTCATATGCTGGCGCATGCTGATCTTGTCGGGGAAGGGTATATCGTCCTGAATCCTGATGCGAAGGTCGCGCGTGTGACACAAGCAAAACCGCTAACATTAGATGAGACCGTCGCTTATGCGCAGTTAGCGGATAGCGTCTTCCGTCTACCTGTCGTGTATCTCGAATACAGCGGCGTTTACGGAGAACCGGAACGAGTAGCAGCCGTTCGCGATGTCTTGAAACAGGCACGCCTGTTTTACGGTGGAGGAATCGACTCCGAGGAGCGAGCGCGTGAGATGCTGCAGTATGCGGATACGATCGTCGTCGGGAACGTCATTTATGAGGATTTAAAAGCAGCGCTTGCGACTGTCGCAGCGACACGATAAAATATAGGAACAAAAGTTCGGAATATAAGAAATGAGGCTATTGATATGTTTAATTTGAGTGAACAGCTCGTCAGTGGACTAAACCCTGAGCAAGCAAGAGCAGTCAAGCATACGGAAGGTCCACTGCTGATCATGGCAGGAGCCGGTTCCGGGAAGACACGCGTCCTGACACATCGGGTCGCTTATTTGATGGCGGCTAAACAAGTCGCACCGTGGAACATCCTCGCGATTACGTTCACGAACAAGGCGGCGCGGGAAATGCGAGACCGGATCGGTCGTTTGGTCGGTGGTGTCGCGAACGATATTTGGGTCTCGACCTTCCACTCGATGTGCGTCCGGATGTTACGTCGCGACATCGATCAGCTTGGATACGATCGCAACTTCACGATTCTTGATTCAAGTGATCAGCAGTCGGCGATCAAGCTCGTCTTAAAGGAACAAAACTTGGACCCGAAAAAATGGGATCCACGTTCGATGCTGACGATCATCTCGTCACAGAAAAATGAATTACGCAGTGCTGAATTCTACGCCTCGATCGTGACGAGCCCGTATGAAAAGACAGTTGCTGAAATCTATAAAGGATATGAAGCGGTCTTACGCCGGAACAACGCGCTCGACTTTGATGATTTGATCGGAAAAACGACGGAATTGTTCAAGAAGAGTCCGGATGTCCTTGCTTACTATCAGAAGAAGTTCCGCTACATTCATGTCGATGAGTATCAAGATACGAACAAAGCCCAGTATGATCTCGTCAACCTGTTAGCATCGGGACATCAGAATCTCTGTGTCGTTGGAGACTCGGATCAGTCGATCTATCGCTGGCGTGGTGCTGACATCGCGAACATCCTCTCGTTCGAAGAGGACTATCCGAATGCAGCTGTCATCTTACTCGAGCAAAACTACCGTTCTTCCAAACGAATCTTGGAAGCAGCCAACCATGTCATCCAAAACAACTCGACACGCAAAGATAAGAAACTTTGGACAGATAATGATGAAGGCGAGAAGCTCGTCGTTCATACGGCGGAGAATGAGCGGGAAGAAGCCTTTTATATTGTCCAGGAGATTCGGAACTCACTTCGTTACGGGATGAAACTGAGCGATATCGCGATTCTGTACCGGACGAACGCACAATCGCGTGCGATCGAGGAAACGCTTCTGAAGTCGAACGTTCCGTACAAAATGATCGGCGGCACGAAGTTCTACGATCGTAAAGAGATCAAGGACGTGCTCGCTTATCTTCGTTTGATCTCGAATCCGGATGAAGACCTGTCCTTCGCGCGGATCGTCAACGAACCAAAACGCGGGATTGGTGCAACGACGATTGATAAGCTGCGTGATTTCGCCGACTTACAAGGCGTGTCATTGATGGAAGCGATTCGCGATATCGAATTGTCGAGTATCGCACCGAAGACGGCAGCGAAGCTGACGGATTTCCGGACGATGATTCTCGGACTCAGCCAAATGCAAGAATTCATCAGCCTGTCGGAACTGGTCGAAGAAGTACTCGAGAAATCAGGCTATCGTCAAGTGCTGAAGGAAGATAAGACGCTTGAAGCACAAAGTCGTCTCGAGAACATCAACGAGTTCATCACCGTTGCACAAAACTTCGAGAAGGAGACGGCGAAAGCCGATCCAGAAGATCGGACGATCATCGCCTTCTTGACTGATTTGACACTCGTCGCCGATGTCGATTCACTCGACGAGACGGATCCGGAAGAACAAGTCACGTTGATGACGCTTCACTCGGCAAAAGGACTCGAGTTCCCGGTCGTCTTCTTGATTGGGATGGAGGAAGGATTGTTCCCACATAGCCGTTCGCTTCAAGATGAAGACGAGATGGAAGAAGAACGTCGCCTCGCGTACGTCGGGATCACACGTGCTGAGAAACGCCTTTACTTGTCACATGCTCGGATGCGCTCCCTGTACGGACGGACGAACGCGAACCAAGAATCACGGTTCCTCGCGGAGCTGCCGGAAGTCGTCATCGAGCGGACCGGTAAAAAAGCGAAGCCACTCCCATGGGAAGACCGTCCTGTCCCGCAAGGCAAAGCCGTCATCGGTCGCTCGATCAGCAAACCAACAGCGATGAAGACGTCAGGTGCGGAAGCGCTTGGTTGGTCGGTCGGAGATAAGGCAGAGCATGGGAAATGGGGACTCGGTACAGTCGTCCAGACTCGTGGTGAAGGAGATAATCTTGAAATCGATATCGCATTCCCGGCAGTCGGAATCAAACGACTGCTCGCGAAATTTGCACCGATTAAAAAGGTATGACGGGAGGTCCACAGATGGACGCAAGCCAGCGTATAGATGAGATTCGTCAAACATTAAACCGATACAGCTACGAATACTACGTACTGGATCAACCAACGGTACCGGATGCGACGTACGATCAATTGCTTCGTGAACTGACGGAGTTAGAAACAGAGCATCCAGAACTGATCACACCGGATTCGCCAACGCAACGCGTCGGAGCAGCACCGCTCGAAGCGTTCGAGAAGGTGACGCATGATTTACCGATGCTGTCGCTCGGAAACGTCTTTGATGAGACAGAAATTCGCGAATGGGTCGCTCGGATTGAGCGGTCGCTCGGACGTTCGACGACGTATGTCGCCGAACTGAAATTCGATGGACTTGCGATTTCGCTGAAATACGAAGACGGTCGGTTCGTTCGTGGGGCAACGCGTGGCGATGGAACCGTCGGTGAGAACATCACGCAGAACCTACGGACGATCAAAGCGTTACCGCTTCGTCTGCAGGCGGAAGAGACGGTCGAGGTCCGCGGTGAGGCTTATATGCCGAAGCAATCGTTCGAACGCTTGAATGAAGACCGGGCAAGTCGGGAAGAGACATTGTTCGCGAATCCGCGTAACGCGGCAGCAGGTAGTCTGCGTCAGCTGGATTCGTCGATCACGGCGTCGCGCAATCTGTCGTTGTTCGTGTATGGCGTCGGTGTCAATACGTTGACGGCTCGTTCACATAGCGAAGCGATGGCACAACTCGCTTCACTCGGGTTACCGACCAATCAACATATGCAGACGTGTGAGACAGTGGAAGAGATTCTTGCCTACATCGCACACTGGACAGAAGCACGCGCGAGCCTGCCATATGAGATCGACGGAATCGTCTTGAAAGTCGATCGATACGATGATCAGGAGGAGCTCGGCTTCACAGCAAAAAGTCCCCGCTTTGCGACAGCCTATAAGTTTGCGGCGGAAGAAGTCATGACGACGGTTGAAGACGTTGATTTCAGTGTCGGTCGGACCGGGAAAGTCACACCTCGCGCCCGTTTTGCACCGGTCGTCGTCGCAGGATCGACGGTGACGTATGCGACACTGCACAACGCTGACTTCATCGCTGAAAAAGATATCCGCCTTCAGGACTCGGTCATCATTAAAAAAGCGGGCGATGTCATCCCGGCAGTCGTACAAGTCGTTACAGCAGAACGGACAGGGGAAGAGACACCGATCGTCTTCCCAACGCATTGTCCGGCCTGTCAATCGGAACTTGTCCGTCTCGAAGGTGAAGTCGACATCCGCTGTGTCAGTCCGGAATGTCCAGCGCAATTGATGGAAGGTATCATTCACTTCGTTTCGCGTCAGGCGATGAACATCGATGGTCTCGGTGAAAAAGTCGTCCGTCAATTGTATGATCATGAAGCAATCCGGACGATTGCCGATTTATATCGACTCGATCGTGAGGAATTATTGACGTTTGATCGAATGGGTGAGACGTCCGTCGATAAATTACTTGCGGCAATCGAAGCTTCGAAACAGAACTCGGTCGAGCGTCTCTTGTTTGGTCTCGGAATCCGACTCGTCGGTCAAAAAGCGGCATATCTTCTAGCGGAACGTTTTGATTCGTTAGCAGGGATAGCAGCAGCAAGCTACGAGGAGATTGTCGCAATCGATGGCATCGGTGGGAAAATCGCGGATTCGATCGTGAAGTACTTCGAACATCCGGAAGCACAGGCATTGATTCGTGATTTGGAACAACTGGGCGTCAATCAACGTTTCCTTGGGGAACGGGTTGATCAGACGAATGCACCACTCGGTGGCAAAACGATTGTCTTGACGGGAACGCTCGAGAGCTTAAAACGGTCAGAGGCTGGTAAACGACTCGAAGCACTCGGTGCCGATGTGACAGGAAGCGTCAGTAAAAAGACGGACGTACTCGTCGCAGGGGAAAAGGCAGGTTCTAAGCTGACGAAGGCTGAATCGCTTGGTATCGAAATTTGGGATGAAGCGCGTCTGTTAGAAGAATTAGCTAAACACGAAGCGTGAGAACAATCAAACAAAAAGGAAGGCGGAATTCCGCCTTCCTTTATTCGTGTTCATCCTTGTCACGAAGCAATCGTCTCGCTCCGAATCAAAGTACCTTGTTTGATGAGACGATTCGTTGCCGTTTCGGGTGGATCACAGGTGATCAATGTGATGGTTGGGGAAGCGACGGATTGGTCGAGAACGGACAATGTCGTCGGTGTGACAAGACGACTGGATGTGATGCGGTACGTATACCGATGTGTTTTTGTCGTGACGACGACGGTATCGCCTTTTTTGACGTCAGGCAGACGATTGAAGTGAAGTCCTTCCGTGAAACTTCGGTGTCCGGCGAGCGCATAATTGCCTTTTCCGGGTGATCCGGTTTCTGGAATATGACCGATACTACGGTCCAACACTGCTGTCGTCGAACCCTCTAAGATGACTTGTTCAAAATCAATGCTTGGAATCGAGAGCAATCCGACACCAGATGTAGCAAGGGGTTGTTTTGTCTCTTTCGCATCGACGGTCTTCAAACTTTTGGTCCATTGTTCCTTTAAATTTGCTGCTTCCTGTTCACGCTGATAGTCACTGATGAAGGGCCAAGCAATAAGGGCGATGCCTGCCAGTAAAAAAAGCAGACCGATGAATTTACGACGTGTCATGAGAAAAAGTCCTTTCGGATACGCAAGAGCGCATCATCTTTTTTGAAAATCAGGGGAAAACTTGTCCTTCCCCGATGGAAAACGATTCTGTTATGATAAAGAGAACGATTTAAAAACATGGGGTGCAAATAGAGATGAACTATAAAACAGCAGTAGCGTTGACGTTATCGAGCACGTTATTTTTAGGTGCTTGTTCGTTCGACCTTTCGCCAAGTAGCGATACAAAAGAAGTCATTACTGAAAGTGAACAAGGTAAGGAAGTCCAAGCCGTTGTCAGTCCAGCCATTGATACGACGGATTCGTACTATCGGACGGTCTTGCCGTTTCGTCCAAGTGTTGCACGTGGAATGACACAAAAACGTGTCAGTTCACGTCTTGAGCTCGATGAAATCGAAACGGGTTTAATGCGTCATTCGACACAGTTTTTTGATCCGGAAAAATACTATTACCAAGAAGGTCAGTTACTCGAAGCCGACCAAATCGCGAAATGGTTGTTGCGAAAAGGAAAAGCAGGCGATGGCGTCAGCGATCCTGAAGGTCTGAACCCAGCCTACACGTCTGGTAAGTCGTATAAAGAAAAAAACCAAAAGTCACCTATGATTCTATCGCATATCTTAGAGCAAGACTACATGCTTGAAGAAGATAAGAAACTCGAACTCGGTGGGACGTCGATTGCGCTTGTCTTAAATAGTGAGTATGTGTTCCAAGATGAAAACTATGGACCGACCTATACCGTTAAACTTGATGAAAAGAAAGTCGTTGCTGAAGGAAAGCGGATGGCAAACGAGTTAGTCAAGAAAATGCGTAAGACACAAGGGATGAAGACGACACCGATTCACGTCGCCCTCTACCTCCAGGAAAAAGAAGGGTCTCCGGTTTCCGGTCACTATCTCTCGTCTGCCTTCATCGGTCGCGGGAATCAAATCAGTGCGAACGACTGGAAAAACTACAATGAACGCTATTACTACTACCCGTCAGCACGCGCAACGAATGACGTGCGGGATGATGCAGCGAAATTCGATTTATTCAAAGACCGCCTAGAAGACTACTTCCCGAACTACACCGGTATGATGGGGGAAGGCTTCTATCAAGAAGATGAACTTAAAAAGCTTGAGATGAAGATTCCCGTTCAATTTTACGGAAAAGCAGAACTCGTCGCATTCGTTCAGTACGTGACGTACCTGCTTGAGAATCGTTGGGAGTATAATCGAAACATTCCAACGACGATCACTGTGACGAACTTGAACGGGGATACGGAAGCGATGCTATTCCTCGATCCGGATACAAAAAAACCGATCGTCAAGATTCGTTGATTCCTCCATTCACTTTATGAAGCGACATTCCTCCAATGGGCGGAATGTCGCTTTTTTGTACGACGGACGCTGGAAGAGAGAAGCATATGAATCAGAAAGGAAGGGTATGGAAGAAGAATGGTATTTTGTTTCACTTTCCCATTTTTTAGATTTACGAAAGCCAGTAGAAGAGAGCATAATGAAAGAAGAACAGTTCTACACACAGGAACGACAAGGTAAGTGATGAATCGTCAGTTCTTTTAAGAAGAAGAGGATAAAGGAGAGATGTAGATGAAAGGCGGTATCTATTCACAAATCGGTGCAGTTCGAGAGGAACTACCATCGTCCTCACGAAAAGTCGCAGACTATGTCTTGACGCATATGAACCAAATTGCGCGCATGACGATCCACCAACTTGCAGAGGAATCAGATACAAGTGCCGCTGCAGTCGTCCGCTTCTGTCGCGCGCTTGGATTAAAAGGATACCCGGAGTTGCGGATGCGCATTTCTGCCGATACAGCACGGACGGATTTAAAAGGGTATCACGATATCGAAAAGGATGAACGTCCCGTCGACTTGATTGAAAAAACGCTTAGTAACAGCATACAAGCGTTACAGGATACTGCGAAGCAGTTGAATGATGAACGGATTGCGGATGCGATTGATGTGATTGATCAGGCACGCGCGATTTATTTTTATGGGATTGGGGCATCGCATGTCGTCGCTGAAGACGCTGCTCAAAAATGGACGCGTGTCGGGAAACTAGCGATTCAAGAAACGGACCAGCACCTACTTGCGACGATCTTAGCGAATGCACGTAAAGAAGATGTCTTCTTTGCGATTTCCTATAGCGGAGAAACAGAAGAGGTCGTCGAATTGATCCGTTTGGCGAAAATCCAAGGGCTGAAGGTCATCAGTCTGACACGTTTCGGGGACAACCGGATCAGCCAACTAGCGGATATCGCGCTTTGGACATCACGCGCTCCGGAAGCACCGCTTCGTAGTGCGGCGCTCAGTTCGCGTCTCGCCCAACTATTTGCGATCGATGTCTTGTTCTTATCGTATGCTGCGGGACATTATGAAGACACACTCGAACGCCTCCAATACACGCGAGAAAGCGTTAAGACACTGCATCAAAAGAAATAAGGGGGATACATATATGTCAGAACGAACTGCCGGACTAGACGCGTTGTATCCAGAAATGGTCGAGCGCCGTCGCTATTTACATCAGCACCCAGAGTTGTCGTTTCACGAAGTCGAGACCCCGCGTTATATCGCGCGACATTTAAAAGCGCTCGGAATCGAAGTCAAGACGGAAGTCGGCGGACGTGGTGTCGTCGGGTATATTCGTGGAGGAAAACCGGGGAAGACCGTCGCGTTACGTGCTGACTTTGATGCCTTACCGATTGCTGACGCTAAAGAGGTCGCGTATCGGTCGACGGTTCCGGGTGTGATGCACGCATGCGGTCACGATGGTCATACGGCGACGTTACTTGCTGTCGCAGAGACGCTCATGCAACAGCGAGAATCATTAGCGGGGAACGTCGTTTTGATTCATCAACATGCGGAAGAAGTCGTTCCGGGCGGTGCACGCGATATGATTGCGGACGGTTGTCTCGAAGGAGTCGATGTCATCTTCGGAACGCATCTTTGGTCAACGATCGATTTAGGACACGTCGGTGTTCGGACCGGTCCGATCATGGCAGCGGCGGATAAGTTCGAACTGACCTTATATGGAAAAGGCGGACACGGTGCGAAACCACATGAGACGATTGATGCTGTCTTACTCGGGGCAACGATCGTTAAGGAGTTACAATCGATCGTCAGTCGTCAACTCAATCCACTGGAGCCGGCAGTCGTGACCGTCGGAACATTACATGCTGGGAATACGTTTAATGTCATCGCGGATCAAGCGACGTTGACAGGAACGGTCCGGACGTTTGATGAAGCGACAGCGGACGAGATCATCGAGCGGATGGAGCGAACGATCAAAGGAATCTGTGAAGCAGTCGGAGCAACGTATCACTTTGCGTACGAAAAAGGCTATCCAGCTGTCATCAACCATGCTGCACCGACCGCATTGATTGAATCTGTCGCACGAGAAGTTCTAGGAGACGAGCGTGTATTTGAGATCGAACCGACGATGGGTGGCGAGGACTTCGCTTATTACTTGCAACACGTACCTGGTGCGTTCTTCTTTACAGGAGCGGGAGATGCTTCGTATCCACCGCATCACCATCCACAGTTTGATTTTAAGGAGCCGGCGATGCTCGATGCAGCGCGTATTCTCGTCGAAGCGACATGGCGTTACTTAGAACAAGCTACTGAATCATGAAAAAATCGCTCGTCTTGACTCCGAAAAGGAATCAGGACGAGCGATTGCTGTCTTTTTATCCTAAAATTTCTTGAACACGACCGACTTGACCGTCTTCCAAGCGCACTTTAATCCCGTGCGGATGTTGCGGAGATTTCGTGAGAAGGTCTTTGACGATTCCTTCTGTTCGTTTACCTGTTCGTTGATCTTGCTTCAACACGATGCTGACTTTAAGACCGGGCGTGATATTTTTACGTGTTTTACCATCCATCTGTAGATCCTCCCATCGTTCATTTCCTGTTTGGCTATCAGTATAACATGGTTCAGTCGGTGAAACTTGTTTGTCGCAAGGACGTAAAGTGAAAAGAGAACAGAATGTCAGAAAAAAGTTTGACTATATTTGACCAATTAAGATACGACTTTTATAATTAAGGTAATGAAGTATAGGAAAAGGAAGTGAATTCGAATGGCAAAAGACTACTACCAAACACTCGGTGTCGCAAAGGATGCATCGAATCAAGATATTAAGCGCGCGTACCGCAAATTGGCGAAGCAGTATCACCCAGACGTCAATAAAGAGGCGAGTGCGGACCAGCGTTTCAAGGATATCCAAGAAGCCTTCGATGTGCTTGGAGATGAGGAAAAACGAGCGAAGTATGATCGATACGGCAGTAACTTCGATCAGATGGCAGGTGCTGGAGCTGGTGGCGCTGGAGATTACGAAGATCTGTTCCGACAGTTCGGAGGTGGTGGACGGACACGACCTGGACAATCGTTCGGATTTGAAGACATGTTCGGTTCGTTCTTTAGTCAGGAAGAAGTGTCGACCGATGAAGAGCTTGAATTGACGGTCCCACTCAGTCATCTTAGTACGAACGAAAAAGTCACGGTGCGTCTTGCGACGGGTTCGATCCAGCTGACGCTTCCGAAAGACGTCTATGACGGTAAAAAAGTTCGCTTACGTGGAAAAAGTTCAATGCGTAACCGACAAGGTGTCGCGGGAGATGTTTACGTGACGATTCACTTGAAGGATGACGATCAGTTCCGACGGGTCGACCAAGACGTCATTTCAACCGTCCGTGTTCATCCGACGACGCTTGTGCTCGGAGGCGAAGTCGTCGCAGATACGCTTGAAGGGAAACGAATCAAACTGAAAGTCAAACCGGGCACGAAACCAGGAGCACGACTCCGGATTCCAAATCGTGGTCTGAGTCAAGCGAATGGTCATCGTGGGGCGTTACTTGTCCAACTCGAAGTCAAGTTACCTGAGATGGACCGTGCCTTTTATGAAGAGTGGGAACGTCAACTTGCAGTGAAGGAGTGATCAAGGATGGATTTTGAACGTTTAACGGATCGGGCACACGAGGGAATCGTCTCTGCCCAAGCGATCGCGAAACAACGTCGTCATAGTGAAATCACAGAATGGCATTTGTTACTTGCCTTACTTGCTCAAGAAGAAGGGATTGCACGAGTCGTCTTTGAAAAGCTGAATCAACGGATTGAGACATTGAATGGAGCGATTGACGAGGCGATTGGTAAACTTCCTGCTTTGTCACAGGCGACGACGCCTCGGATCGGTAGCTCGTTGCTGAACGTGTTGACGGAAGCAGAGACGGAAGCGCGTCTCATGCAGGATGACTATGTCTCCGTCGAACACTTATTGCTAGCATTGATCAAACAATCAAGTCCAGCAGCTCAATATTTACGTCGTCAAGGCATTACGGAAGAGACACTCCGGGAAGCGATCGTCAGTATGCGAGGCAATCGGAAGGTCACGACGAAAAATCCCGAAGAGACGTTTGATGTGCTGAAAAAATATGGACGTGATCTCGTAGCGGATTTCCGGTCTGGGAAAACAGACCCGGTCATCGGCCGTGATGATGAGATTCGACGTGTCATCCGGATTTTGAGTCGGAAGACAAAAAACAATCCCGTCTTGATTGGAGAACCCGGCGTCGGGAAAACGGCAATCGTTGAAGGACTCGCGCAACGGATCGTCCGAGGAGATGTACCGGAGAGTCTGAAGAACAAGCAGTTGTTCAGTTTAGACATGAGTGCGCTCGTCGCTGGTGCGAAATACCGTGGTGAGTTCGAAGAGCGACTGCAAGCAGTCTTGAATGAAGTCAAGGAAGCCGAAGGACAGATTCTCTTGTTCATCGATGAGCTGCATACGATCGTCGGTGCCGGGAAGACGGACGGCGCAATGGATGCCGGAAACATGCTCAAGCCGATGCTTGCACGAGGAGAATTGCACTGTATCGGTGCGACGACGCTGGATGAGTACCGGAAGTATATCGAGAAAGATCCAGCGCTCGAACGTCGCTTCCAACAAGTACTCGTCGCAGAACCGGATGTCGAGGATACGATCTCCATTCTGCGTGGACTAAAAGAACGGTTCGAGATTCACCACGGTGTGCGGATTCATGATAATGCGCTCGTCGCGGCGGCGATGTTATCCGATCGGTATATTACGGATCGGTTTATGCCGGATAAGGCGATTGATCTCGTCGATGAAGCATGTGCAATGATTCGGACCGATATGGAGTCAATGCCAGCTGAACTCGATTCACTCGTTCGTCGAGTCATGCAGCTCGAAATCGAGGAAGCGGCATTAAAGAAAGAGACGGATGAAGCATCCCGGAAACGACTTACCGTCTTACAACAAGAACTCAGCTCTGTTCGAGAAGACGAGAGTGCGCTTCGGACACGATGGGAACGGGAAAAAGAGAGTTCGCAAAGTGTCCAACAGTTACGCGCGGATCTTGAGAAGGCAAAACTGGCATTACAAGAAGCGGAAGGGCGCTATGACTTGAACCGAGCATCGGAAATCAAGTACGGTCAAATTCCGGATCTTGAGGCACGTCTGAAAGTCGCGGAAGAGTCATCTGAACACGTCTCACACGAACTCGTTCGAGAAGCGGTGACGGAAGAAGAGATATCCGACATCGTTTCGAAATGGACCGGTATTCCGGTGACGCGGCTTGCTCAGGGCGAACGGGAAAAGCTACTTTATCTCGAAGATACGCTTCATGAGCGCGTCTTCGGTCAAGACGAAGCAGTCCGTCTCGTCGCGGACGCTGTCATTCGAGCGCGCGCGGGCATCAAGGATCCGAACCGCCCGATTGGTTCGTTCTTGTTCCTCGGTCCGACAGGGGTCGGGAAGACAGAACTCGCCAAAGCCTTGGCAGCGGCGATGTTCGATAGTGAAGATCACATCGTCCGTATCGATATGTCGGAGTATATGGAAAAACACAATGTCTCCCGTCTTGTCGGTGCGCCTCCGGGATACGTCGGTTATGAAGAAGGCGGTCAATTGACGGAAGCCGTCCGACGGAGCCCGTATTCGGTGCTGTTGTTCGATGAGATCGAAAAAGCGCACGGGGACGTCTTCAATATCTTGCTTCAGTTGCTCGACGATGGTCGATTGACGGATGCGCAAGGACGGGTCGTCGATTTCAAGAACACGATCGTCATCATGACGTCAAACATCGGAGCACCCATCCTGCTTGAAGCCGCCAAAGATGGTGTCATCGATGCAGCGGAAGAGGAAGCCGTTCGCCAAGAACTGAAGCGCCACTTCCGACCGGAGTTCTTGAACCGGATCGATGATACGATTTTATTCCATCCACTCCACCGGACGGAAATCGAACGAATCATCGACAAAGCGGTCGAGAAAATGAGTTCACGTTTATCTGGACGTGGCATTACGATTGATGTCACGGATGCTGCGAAGACGTTGATTTTCGAGGAAGCATTTGAACCACAATACGGCGCACGTCCAATCAATCGTTATATGCAACGGACGATTGAGACGAAACTTGCCCGTGCCTTGATCAGTGGGGCGATTCAAGATGGTGCCCGGATTGCGATTGACGTAGAAGACGGCGAACTAGTCGTACACGGATGAAGCGGATGCTAGAAAAAGGAGTCGACTCGGCTGAAACGAGTCGACTCCTTTTAGCGTTTACGGAAGAACCATATCCGTATTCGTCAGATGCGTGATAAGCTAGAAAAAAAGAGAAAGAGGGAACGCCATGAATGTTACACAAGCACAACTCGAGGAGTTGATTGAAGAATGCCGTCCGTATACAGTGCTTGGACAAGTCGCCAGTTATATTCCAGAGCTTGCGAAGGTTGATCCAACACAACTCGGAATCGCCGTCTGTAATGCCGACGGGACGTTCGTCTCGGCAGGTGATGCGGATACGATGTTTACACTACAGAGTGTATCGAAGATCATCACGCTCGCATTCGTCCTCGAGACATTCGGAGAAGATTATGTTTTTTCAAAAGTCGGGATGGAACCGACGGGTGATGCATTCAATTCGATCGCGAAACTTGAAGAGACGATTCCAACAAAACCGCTCAATCCAATGATCAATGCAGGAGCACTAGCCGTGACGAGCATGTTACCGGGAACGGATGCTGCCGATAAATTACTCCAATTGCGTCAATTCATCGCAAAACTGTTGGATATTGAAGTAGAAATGGTAAAATATGACGCAGATGTTGCTGAATCGGAATTCGAAACGACAGATTTGAATCGGGCACTGCTCTACTTCATGCGCTATCACGGTGTGATTGAGGGAAATGTCGAAGAAATCATCGACGTCTATACGAAACAATGTGCGATTTTGACGAACTGTAAAGGACTTGCCATGATGGGGAAAATTTTGAGTACATCCGGTAAGACGCCATCAGGACGCCAAGTCATTTCACGTCGGAACGCACGAATCATTCGAGCAATCATGACGACGTGTGGCATGTACGATGCATCTGGAGAATTTTCCGTCCAAGTCGGGCTTCCAGGAAAAAGTGGTGTTTCCGGTGCAGTCGTTGCTTGCGGTCGAAGTGATTTCGATATGGCTGATCTCGGAATCGGTGTCTTTGGACCATCGCTTGATGCCAAAGGGAACTCCATTGCCGGAACAAAGATGCTGGAATTACTCGTTCAACGTCATCCATGAGCGATTTCAATCTGATCAAGCGCAGAACGTAGCTCGTCCTCTAAACGCTTAATCTGACGCAAACGCTCTTCTTGATAAGCAGATGGAACCTCGAAAGAGCGCCATCTTTCTAATCGCTGATACGTATCATTGATGTGTCCGAGTCGTGTCTGGGTTGTCTTTAGGCGATCGACAGCAGACTTCGGTTGATGCGTGTAGGGACGAAGGTACTCGACCGTATAACGGTATGCTTTTGTAGCAAGCCGTAATTCATGCATTCGTTCGACACGCTTCGTTCCATCCTTTCGTTGCACTTTTTCAAATTGTTCACGTTTTTTTTCATAGCGTTTCTCGGCGGCCTGAATCAGCTCTTTTTCTGACATCCGTTTGAGGCGCTTTGTCATCGGACCGGCTAAAAAGCGACGAACGGATCGATCCAGTTCATTGGAGATCAAGAGATGCATGGTCTCGATTAAAGTTGAACGTTTCCCTTGAAGTTGCAGAGCGACATGGTTCGCGAACAACTGATCGATTTCTGTTTTGTTTGAGGTTGCTTCGAATTGTACGTCGAGGTCACGGACTTCGCCGAAAGCATGCATCAGCCGCTTCCAAATCAAATACACGGGTTCCTCCGTTAAATCGACCAATCGGGCGAATGTGATCAGTTTCCGTAACCGAATCCGCGCTTGATGGACATCTTCCGGATTTTCAAACGTTTGAGCCTCTTTGGCATAATGATTGAAGGTAGACCATGTCTCAAGCAGTTCGAAAGTCAGCTTTTCAGTATCTCGATGGTTCATGAGATGAATCCCTCCTCGGATTATTTTCGTAAGAGTTCAAGAGTGCTAGGTTTTAAAATTAAGGAGGACTCCTCCTGAAATGTGGTGGAAACATGTTAGAAACAGTTACGTTCTCAGGAAAGATGAAGCAGTTCATGAAAATTTTCTTTCCCATCCTCGTAACGCAAGTCGCGTTTTACTTAATTAGTTTTTTCGATACGGTCATGGCCGGTCGATATGGTTCTGCTGATTTAGCAGGAGTCGGTGTCGGAGCAAGTCTCTGGGCACCCGTCTACACAGGACTGACCGGTATTCTACTTGCCGTCGCACCGCTCGTTTCCCAAGCGATGGGAGCGAAACGCGAGCGGGAAGTCAAACGAATCGTCATGCAGGCGTTGTACGTTGCTGTCGTGATCATTGGTTTGACTGTCGTCATCGGACTTATTGCTGTCAATCCGATTCTCGAACGGATGGAGTTATCAGCAGAGGCGCGTGAAGTCGCGCGAAATTACCTCGTGATGTTAGCACTCGGAATCGTACCGATGTTCGTTTTCTTCGTGTTACGAACACTCGTCGATTCATTAGGCAAATCAAATATCACGATGGTCTTACTACTAATCTCTTTACCCATTAACGTCCTTTTCAATTATCTATTCATCTTCGGAAGCTTCGGTTTTCCGGAACTTGGTGGAGTGGGCGCGGGAGTTGCGACTGCCATCACGTACTGGATTCTTTGTCTAGCGATCATCGCTGTCGTCTTTAAAGGAGAGTTATTTCAACGCCTTGGGATTCTGCGGCGCTTTTACCGTCCAGACATGAAGCGAATCAAGGAATTGATTCTACTCGGTGCCCCGATTGGTCTTGCGATTTTTTCTGAAGTCAGTATTTTCTCGGCGGTCACGTTGCTGCTCGGAGCGTACGGCGATGTCATCATCGGTGCCTATCAAGCGGCCATTAACTTCGCTTCGTTTGTCTATATGATTCCATTATCTGCTGCGTCCGCTTTGACGATCACAGTCGGTTTTGAGGTCGGTGCCAAACGAATCAAGGACGCTGTCCAGTACGTCGTCATTGGATTGACGATGTGTGTTGCCGTCTCCTTGTTCTCTGGGATCTTATTGTACTTAAAGAATGAAGAACTTGCCGCTTTGTATAGTCGTGATCCTCAAGTCATCGAAGCAGCCGCACACTTCATGATTTTAGCGATTTTCTTTCAACTGTCGGATGCCGTTGCTGCACCGACGCAAGGTGCATTACGTGGATTCAAGGATGTCAATGTCACCTTCTTGTTGACGATTGCTGCCTACTGGGTCATTGGACTACCATTAGGTTTTTATCTCGAACGCTATACGACGCTCGGACCAGATGGTTACTGGTGGGGATTGATCATCGGTCTTGCGGTCGGAGCAACGCTACTACTTGTTCGTCTTATGCATTTAATCCGTAAATCAAGGAGGCTGGCAGCTTGAAATTCTCAAAACAACGCATCATGACGATTGCGAAGATCATCTTGCCGATCGTCTTGATTGGATTCATTTTTTATCAAGGACAAAACGAATTGCGGAGTTTGTCGCTACAGGAATCGATTCAAGCGATTCGTCAAGTCCCATCTTGGCAATTCATCCTGTTGATTCTCGCAGGTCTTGCGGCCGTCTCGACGATGTTCTTTTATGATTTCTTCTTATTACGTTCATTGGAGGCGAAAGCACCGATTGGACTGATTTTCCGAGCATCCTGGATTGCGAACTCCTTTAACGGGATCATCGGATTCGGCGGTCTCGCTGGGATGGCGATCCGCTCCGCTCTTTATCGACCATTCGTTGAAGGCGGTCGTTTGTTGAAGGCGATCGGCTGGATGGCACCGACGTTAATCAGTGGATTGTCCATCTTATCCGCCTTATCGCTTCTGCACGTTTTTCCAGCGTTCGAAGTGCTCGATTTAAAAAAATGGTTGTGGCCCGTCATCATTGGTGTCGCATTCTTCTTTCCACTTTATTTGCTGTTCTCGTTTCGACGAGGCAATAGCAGCATCCATCCGAAATCGATTGCGTTATATTCACTCGTCTCACTCGCAGAATGGTTCAGTGCTGGCGTTGTCGTCTATCTGATCTTGGCGGCGCTCGGAACGGATGTCAGTTTCTCAAAAGTCATCGGTGTTTTCATTATCGCTGCGACAGCCGGTTTGATCTCGATGGTACCGGGTGGGTTTGGTTCGTTTGACTTAGTGTTTTTGATCGGCATGCAGCGCGCGGGTGTCGAGGAAGGCATCGTCTTGACAGGATTATTGATCTATCGTCTTGTCTACTACTTGATTCCGTTCCTGATCGGTGTCATTTTCTCAGCTCGGGAGTTCAGCGGTCCGGTCGTCAAGATGATCGAAGACAAACCGATCGTTGGTCCATCGATGGAAGTCGGGGGCGTCATTTGGCGCTTACAACTGCGATTCCTCAGTAAAATTCGTCATTTCACACTCGCGTTGATCACACTCGTTGCCGGAATCACGATCTGGGGACTGGCGATTTTACCACCTGTCTCGACGCAGTATGAATATTTGGAATCGAAATTACCGCATGAAGCGCTGTTACTCGCGAATAGTTTCTTCTTGATGGGCGGCTTATTGTTCGTCCTCTTATCGACAGCACTGTATCGTCGAACAAAACGGTCGTTATATATGATGTACGGGGCATCTTTTTTCGCCTTGATTGGAATGGCACTTCGTGGTTTTAACTTGATTTCCTTCCTTGCCGTCATCATCGTCCTCGTCTTGCTACTGATGTCGCGAAAAGCATTTCACCGAGAACGAACGCTCATTACGACGACACGGTTCATCCGGGTTGCCTTCGCTGGTCTATTGTACATTGGAGGATTCGTCTTTTTTGGATACGCCTTCTATACACTCGGATCAGCAGACGGAACAAAAGTGTATCCGGCACATGAAATCTTTATGTTCGCAGCGAGTGCGTCCATCTTTGCACTCGTTTACGGTCTGGTCTTCATCCGTTTATTTAACACGTTTAATCAACCGGTTCTCGGTGAGCGATTCGATGCTGAAAAGATCGAGTCGGTGTTGCGTGAGCAGGGTGGGAATTATTTAAGCCATCTCGCGTTTCTAGGTGATAAACGTTTCTTCTTCTCCGAAACAGGACGTTCATTCATCCAGTTCAGTCAGACCGGCAATCGGATCATGGTCCTTGGCGACCCCAGTGGAGATCCGAAGGAACATTCACAAGTCATCGCGTCTTTCTTGCGTCGCGTCGAAGATCTTGGATATATTCCGAACATCTATCAAATTCAAGCGCAAAATATGTCTCTCTATCATGATTTTGGCTTCAACTTCTTCAAACTTGGTGAAGAAGCGATCGTTGATATTCCATCTTTCACTGTTTCAGGAAAAAAACGAGCTGGACTTCGATCGATTAAAAATCGCTTTGAACGAGAGGGCATGACGTTCGAAGTAGTCGAGCCACCTATTTCAGGAACTCTATTAGCAGAACTACAAGAGGTCTCCGACGAATGGTTAGGCGGTAAGTCCGAGAAAGGCTTTTCGCTCGGTTACTTCCACGAACCTTATTTAAACCGGGCACCGATCGGCATCATGCGTGAAGCGGAAGGACGATTGATCGGGTTCATGACATTCATGCCTGCTTACCAAGAAGGGGTCCTATCGATTGACTTGATGCGTTTTCGACCAGATGGACCGAATGGAATCATGGATGCGATGTTCATCCGACTATTCGAGTATGCGAAAGATGAAGGCTACCACACGTTCAACATGGGAATGGCTCCGCTTTCGTCCGTCGGAGAGGACGAGACGTCCTTCTGGCAAGAACGTGTGGCAGCGGATGTCTTCAATAATATTCGCTACATGTATAGTTTCACCGGTCTACGACGATACAAAGAAAAGTACGATCCAAAATGGGAAGGACGATATCTTGCTTACCGAAAGCGTCAATCGTTACCGATGGCAATCTTAAAAGCAACGCGTCTGATTTCTCGAAAGAAAGACCGGATTTTATTACCATGATCGACTGACGCATGAAGTCGGCAATCGACGGGTATACAAAGGGCGACCCTATATCTACGGATATGCGGGATCGTCCTTTTATAATTTCGTTTAAATGTACAAAGGTCTATACAACTAGAATTAATCGCGTTATACTAGATACGGAAGCAAGTCATGGAACGGATAGAGAAAGGAAGATGCCAGATGACAGTGATCATCAATGCTCGGATTTACACGGGGGAGCAGACGATTGAAGACGGCTTCATTCGTTTTGACCGAACAATCGAGGCGATGGGACCCATGTCGAAATTCGAGGAAATCGCAGGAGAAGAGACGATCGATGCGCAGCATCAATCACTCATTCCGGGAATGATCGATGTGCATATTCATGGGGGATATGATGTCGATGTCATGGATGGAGATGTCGAGAGGTTGCGTCATTTCAGCCGACAGATGTTACAAGAAGGTGTGACATCATTTTTAGCGACGACGATTACTCAGGACTGGGGAAATATCACACGCGCGCTTGAGACGGTCCGAGAAGTCGTAGCGCAAGACGATACGACGATCGTCGGCGTTCATCTTGAAGGACCATTCATCAATCCGGATTATGCGGGTGCACAGCCTCACGAACATATCGTCGAACCGGATGTCGAGCAGTTCTTGAAATGGCAAAAAGCAGCAGGGAACACGATCAAGCTCGTCACATACGCTCCGGAACGCCCGGGAGCACGGGCGTTCGAAGAAGCGGTGCGCTTGACGGGTGCGATTCCGTCAGCCGGACATACAGATGCGACGTATGCCCAAAACCAAGCCGGTCACGTCACGCATGGTACCCACCTCTACAATCAAATGCGGGCACTTCATCACCGGGAACCAGGCACGGTCGGATATTGCCTCCTGACACCAGACGTCTATGCGGAGATCATTCCGGATGGGATTCACAGTGCGCCAGAAATGGTCGACTTCGCCTACCGAATGAAAGGCGCAGATCGACTGATCGTCATCACGGATGCGATGCGTGCAAAAGGATTAGCTGATGGTGAATATGAGTTAGGTGGTCAGGCTGTATTCGTTCGAGACGGTGCGGCACGTCTTGAAAACGGTAGTTTAGCTGGAAGTGTCTTAACGATGGACGCTGCATTACGAAACATCATCGCCTATACAGGATGTTCGCTTGAAGAAGCAGTCCGCATGACATCGGTCAATGCGGCAAAAGAACTTCAATTGACTCAAAAGGGAAGCCTCTCGGTCGGCAAGGATGCGGACATTGTCCTGCTCGACGAAGCGCTACACATTCAAGAAACGATTCATCGTGGTACGCGACACCGGATCACGAACGGAAAGGAGTCTACCTCATGAAATGGATGATCGTAGAAAAAGGAGAAGAATTAGCACAGGTGGCCTATCAATTTTTGAAACAGGAAATTGAGCGTCACCCGGAAGGTTTGACGGTAGGACTGGCAACGGGAAGTTCACCGGTCGGCGTTTATGAAGAATGGCGGAAGGATTCGCTCGATTGTCGACATGTGACGACGGTTAATCTAGACGAATATGTCGGTCTCAGCCCAGAGCATCCACAAAGTTATCATACGTTCATGCAAGAGCATCTATTCAAAGATGTCGCGTTTAAGGAATCATTCGTTCCAATCGGGGACACAGAAGATCCCGTGCGCGAAAGTGAACGATATGAAGCGCTCGTCCGCAATCGAGGAATCGACATTCAATTACTTGGAATCGGAGCGAATGGACACATCGCCTTCAATGAACCAGGTACACCGTTCGATGCTAAGACACACGTAACGGAATTGACAGAGTCGACACGAGAAGCGAACCAACGATTCTTTGATCGATTAGAAGAAGTACCGACGAAGGCGATCACGATGGGAATCGGTACGATCATGGAAGCGAAGAAAATCCTTCTCGTTGCTTCTAGTGAACGAAAGGCAGAAGCGGTTCGCGACATGATGGAAGGTGTCGCAACAACGGATTGTCCAGCGACTGTACTCAAGCGTCATGCTGATGTCATGGTGATCTTGGACGAAGAAGCTGCATCTTTATTGTCAGATGACGCTAAACGTACAGGACGAGCGGCTTATCTGAATTTCATGAAAGTATGACGATGGAAGAGCGATGAATCAAAAGGGATAGAGACAATCATTGGATTGACTCTATTCCTTTTTTGATTCTGTTGAGCCTAGTCTCAAGCGATTTTTTATTTTGATAGAAAGGCATCAACAGGACATATACCAAGATCATTCAATCTCATGATACAGCGCACTAAGGGTCCATGATTTTTTCAGTGCAACGATTCCATACGATTTCTTTAATCGAAACGTAAATTGACATTTCATTAAATGTACGGATAATGGAGATTAGCGAACTTTACGGAAAATTTACATGAAAATGAGGGTTTACATGATGGAAACGCGATCCGCACGAAAGAGACAGCCAAGTGCTGGCAAGATGTTCATGAAAGTCATCGCTGCACTCGTCCTGCTTGTCACAATCATCGGTTCTGGATATGCTGGAGCTGTTTTTATTAAAACGCAAGAAACATTGGCAAAGACGCAGATTAACATTCCCGGCTCGAAGGTGAGCTCTAAATATGATGATGTTCCGTCTGAATCGTTCTTGATTCTTGGAACGGATGAAACGAAAAAAAGTAAAGAACGAAATGAACCGGCGCGATCAGATGTCATGATCGTCGGGATCTTAAATAAAAAAACGGAACAATTAGTGTTGACGAGTATTCCGCGTGATTCACTCGTGAACATCGATTATTCGAAATACGATGTGCCTTATGGTAAGACAGGTGTTGAGCAAGATAAAATCACCCATGCCCATTACTTCGGTTCGATGGATAAATCGAATTCCTATAATGGGATTAAATTAGCGCGTGAAACGACAGAAAACCTGCTCGGTATTCAAATCGATCACGTCGTTAAAGTTAACTTCCAAGGATTCGTTCAATTGATCGATGCATTGGACGGCGTAGACATCGATGTACGATATGCGTTCAAAGAGCAAGATTCAAAACGTAAAGCCGGTACTGTCACTGTTGATAAAGGGATGCAACATTTAACAGGAGAGCAAGCACTTGCTTACGTCCGGAACCGTCATGATGATCCGCTCGGTGATATCGGACGCGGTCAAAAACAGATGCAAGTCATTCAAGCGGTCGCCAAAGAAGCGGCAAGTTTCCGTTCCCTCAGTGCATACCGTGATATTTTGGATGCTGTCGGTGATAACGTCGAAACGAACTTAGGTCCGAACGATTATACACGCTTAGCAGATTTCACAGCAGCGTTACGTAATACGACGGAGTACCAACTCGCTGGAGAAGGCTACATCGGTATTAGCGGGAAATGGGAATATCATCTCGATCCGAATCAATTGGAGCAAGTGAAAAGTAATTTAGCAAAAGCGATGCAAGGTCAAGAAGTCGAACCGATCAAGGAAGAGACAGACCCGGCACAAAGTACGACAGAAGAACCAGTGACAGAGACGGAAGCCGTCCCTGCACAGTAAGACACACTAAAAATCCCCTTGTATCATCGTCACTGTACGACGATACAAGGGGATTTTTAGCGTTGGCGTTCCATTTCAACGGTGAAGGTATAGCGGTCGCCGCGGTAAGCGGAGATGACGTATTCAAACGGTTGCTCTGTTGTCAGGTACGTCAGTTGCTCGACAGATAAGACAGGCGAAGCGGTCGATAGACCAAGATGGCCCGCCTCTTCCTTCGTTGCCAGACGTGATTCGAACGTTTGACTCGCACGTCCAAGATTTAATCCGCTCGCCTCTGCAAATGCATAGAGCGATGCGGTCGCGACGTCTTGATCGAGTCCAGGTAAGAGCTGTTCCGGGATATATACGGTCTCAAGGGCAAGCGCTTGCTCATCAGCAATTCGTAAACGTTTCAGTTCATACACGGATGCCCCTTCGCGAATCCGGAGCTTATTGGCGATCGTCATCGACGCGTCGATGATTTGATAGGAGAGAAGCGCACTCGTCGGTTCTAGTCCAAGATGTTCCATCTCTTCCGAGAAACTCGTCAATCCAGACAGTTGCATGACGATTTTTTTATTCGCGACGAATGTTCCACGTCCTTTTTGACGAATCAAGTAACCGGCGTTGACCAAGTTTGAAATGGCTTGTCGGACCGTCATTCGGCTGATTTGGTGCGCTTCGGCAAATTCGCGCTCGGACGGGATCAGATCGCCAGGTTGAAGAACACCGCTTTCGATTTGTTGTTTTAAGGCAGCTTCGATTTGATAGTAGATGGGGAGTGGTGAATTTTTATTGATATGCTGAATCACGGCATTTCGTCCCTTCGCGATCGGTAGTCTTTCGTCTAGTGTACTAGGAAAAAGGCAAGCCGACAAACGATTCTGGATGAAATATGGCATAATACAGAGTGAAACTGACAGAGAAAGGTGGTCGAGGCATGCGCCCCGAACAAATAGAATCCGATGTCCGAACCTTTCAGACATCCATTCGTGCAACAAAACAAGTAGATGGTTATTGGGTTGCTTTAGAGAAAAGTTACTTCTATCCGGAGAGCGGTGGACAGCCGGCGGATCGTGGAACATTGAACGACCAACCGGTCCTTGACGTTCAAATCGAAGACAGTGTCGTCTGGCACCAACTGGCGACGCCGCTCACAGGTGACGTCACCGGTATCGTAGATGACGCAGTCCGGATCGATCATGCGGCGCAGCATACGGCACAACATGTCATCTCTGCAATCCTACAAGATGAATCAAATATCAAGACACTCAGTTTTCGGACGGGAAGTGAGGTCTCGACGCTTGATATCGAGACACCTGAATGGACAACTATGCAACAAGAACAACTGGATCGACGATTACGACATGTGATTGAACAAGGATTACCGATCACGGCGACAGAGTATGACGAGGCGGAAGCGCTACGCTTACCATTACGAAAAACACCACAAGTTGAAGGACGAATTCGTGTCGTTCAAATCGGCACACTCGATTATAGTGCCTGTGGTGGGACGCATCTTGATTCAACGGCACAGCTCGAGTCGATTCTCTTTACCGGAGTCGAGCGGGTTCGTGGAAATATTCGTCTGTCCTATGTCGCAAAAGAACGGGCATACCAACTCGTTCAGGCAGAACGACGAGCCTTACGGGAAGCGGCGCAAGCCTTGTCGGTCAAACCAGTTCAAATGCTAGAAGCCGTCCAAGCGTTACAAGAAGAGCAGAAACGCTTAACGAAACAGGTCGAACACGCCCAGGAACAACTTGCAACGTTCACACTCGCTCACGCTTTAGAACAACAAGAAGGCATTCTTGTGTTTGAACATCTGGATGAAGAAATCAAAATATCCGAGCAACTTGCTAAAGCGATTCAAGAAGCGGGACGCGTCGGCGTCGTCTGGAATGCGACGACGAACAAGCTACTGATGAGTAGTCCAGGTGAACCCCATCTCGGGAAGTTCGCTAAAGCACATGTTCAAGCATTCAATGGGCGAGGCGGAGGAAGTGCGGTTCAGGCACAGGCACAATTTACGAATCGGGATGATGCGATGGCATATGTCGATCGATTACGGGAGGAATATCAGTCATGACAGTCATTCAAGTACGTACAGCAGAACAACATCAAGCCGTCCGGATGATCCGGGAGCGTGTCTTCGTCGAGGAACAAGGCGTACCACGCCATCTTGAATACGATACACACGATGAGACAGCGATTCATCTGCTTGTCCTCGATGAGCAGAGTCGACCGGTCGCAACGGGTCGTACCCGTCCATATGACGACCAACGGATGAAGGTAGAGCGTGTCGCGACGCTAGCGACAGCGCGAGGAAAAGGATACGGTGGCGAGTTGATGCAGGCGATGGAACGAGTCGCACGTCGCGAAGGGAAGCAATTGCTAACACTCGGCGCACAAGTTCAAGCAATCCCGTTTTATCAAGGACTCGGGTATACGATCGTCTCCGATGAATTCGATGATGCGGGCATCCCGCACCGAACGATGGAGAAAAAAATGTAAGTCATTTTGAAAGAAATCCTGCAAAAAGGGTTTCTTTTTTTTGTTTTCTATGTATATATATAATTCATAATGAATTTTTATACAGACAGATGAATTTAAAACCAGGAGGGAATTATACATGTCGAAACAAAAATTGATCTTAGCGTACTCTGGGGGACTTGATACATCGGTAGCCATCAAATGGTTGAGCAAGGACTATGACGTCATTGCCTTATGCATGGATGTCGGAGAAGGAAAAGATTTATCCGTCATTAAAGAAAAAGCACTCCTCGTCGGTGCAATCGAATCGATCGTCCTCGATGTAAAAGAAGAATTCGCACAAGACTTCGTCTTGCCGGCACTTCAATATGGCGCGCATTACGAAAATGCCTATCCGTTGATTTCAGCGCTTTCGCGTCCGTTGATCGCAGAAAAGCTCGTCGAAGTCGCGCATCAACATGGTGCAACGGCGGTCGCTCACGGATGTACCGGAAAAGGGAACGACCAAGTCCGGTTCGAAGTTTCGGTCGCAGCACTTGATCCATCACTCGAAGTCATCGCACCGGTTCGGGAATGGAAATGGTCACGGGAAGAAGAGATCGCCTATGCGAAAGAAAACAACGTGCCGATCCCGATCAACCTCGACAGCCCATACTCAATCGACATGAACCTCTGGGGACGGAGTAACGAGTGTGGCGTCCTAGAAAACCCTTGGACAGAGCCACCGCAAGACGCTTACGCGTTAACAGTAGCGCCAGAAGACGCACCGGATCAGGCAGAAGAAGTCATCATTGGCTTTGAAGCAGGTGTTCCGGTCTCGATCAACGGAACGACGTATCCACTGGCGAAACTGATCACGGAACTGAACATCATCGCTGGTGCACATGGGGTCGGACGGATCGACCACGTCGAGAACCGTCTCGTCGGTATCAAATCGCGGGAAGTCTATGAGTGTCCAGGCGCAACAGTGTTACTCAAAGCGCACGCTGCACTCGAGACGATTACATTGACGAAGGACGTCGCACATTTCAAACCACTTCTCAGCAAACAATACGCAGAAACGATCTATAACGGTCTCTTCCATGCACCATTGACGAAAGGCTTGAAAGCATTCCTGACGGCGACACAACAGGACGTCACAGGAGAAGTTCGCGTTAAACTGTTCAAAGGAAACGCAACCGTGACAGGTCGTCAGTCCGCTGTCTCACTCTACGATGAGAAACTTGCGACGTATACGAAAGAAGACGCGTTCGATCATGAAGCAGCAAAAGGCTTCATCAAATTACACGGACTTGCCGTTTCGACTCATGCGAGCGTACATCGTCAGGCGGGTGTAACGAAATGACCAAACTCTGGGGTGGACGTTTTACGGAAAGTGCTTCCGCTCAAGCGGAAGCCTTCGGAGCATCGATCACGTTCGATCAAAAATTAACGAGCGCCGATTTAAAAGGCAGTCTCGCACACGCGCAGATGCTATTTGAACAAGGGATCCTCGCTCAAGACGAGTGGACACAAATCGAGCAAGGACTGAAGCAACTGGAAACGACGTTAGCGGATCATGTGTATACGCTAGCAGATGAAGACATTCACATGAATCTCGAGCGTCTATTGACGGAACAGATTGGTCCGGTTGCAGGAAAACTGCATACGGCACGGAGCCGAAATGACCAGGTCGCAACGGATTTACATCTATGGATGGAACAACATGTTGAAGCGTTGACGACGGCATTACGCGAGCTCCAATCGGTTATCACGGAACAAGCTGAACAACATATCGAGACGGTCATGCCAGGTTATACGCATTTGCAACGGGCACAACCGATCTCGCTTGCGCATCACTTGCTCGCTTATTTCTGGATGTTCGAACGTGATGTCGAACGGTTGACGGATAATCAAAAGCGGATCCGAAAATCTCCGCTCGGGGCAGGCGCGCTCGCGGGGACGACATTCCCAATCGATCGTTTCCGTTCTGCCGAGTTGCTCGGTTTTGAGTCAATCTATCCGAACAGTCTCGACGCTGTCTCCGACCGCGATTTCGTCATCGAATACCTCGGGATCGCCTCGACCGTCATGATGCATCTCTCGCGTTTTTGTGAAGAAATCATCATCTGGGCATCGCAAGAATTTGGCTTCATCGAGTTGTCTGATGCTTTCTCGACAGGGTCGAGCATGATGCCACAGAAGAAAAATCCTGATTTCGCTGAATTGATTCGTGGGAAAACGGGGCGCGTCTACGGCAATCTGATGGGCTTCTTGACGACGATGAAGGCATTACCACTCGCTTACAACAAAGACATGCAAGAGGATAAGGAAGGGGTCTTTGATACAGCAGATACCGTTCTCCAATCCGTTCAAATCTTCACCGGAATGATTGAATCTGCGACGTTTAAGACCGAAGCGCTCAAGAAGGCGACAATGCAAGACTTCTCGAATGCAACGGAACTCGCTGACTACCTTGTAACGAAAGGCATACCGTTCCGGGAAGCGCATGAAATCGTCGGCAAAGCCGTCCTTTACTGTGTGCAGAACGGTTGTTTCCTGAAGGATTTGAACCTCGAGACGTATCAAACGTTCCATCCTGATATCACAGAAGACGTCTATCCGCTCCTCGATCCGGTTCAAGCAGTAGCACGCCGGACTAGCTACGGCGGGACAGGGTTTGCTGCCGTGTCGGAGCAACTCGAACTCGCGAAACAGCATCTTGCGAATTGACGAATTTTGAAAAAAAACAGTCAAATGACTGGATTTAACAAAAGATGTCTGCTATAACTGTAACTAACAACCGACAGATAGAGGCGCGGATGACATGAGTAGCATCATTCTTGAAGGCAAGCATGCCGAATGATGTGAAAGGGGAAGTCCGCCGAAGTGAACGAGAAGATGCTTCTTCTTGTTTGCTGGTACAACGGTTAAGATCCGTTGTACTGCCGAAACCGATGTTTCGGAGCGCTATCTTACGTAAAAGAACGAATGACTTTGTCTTCGTTTGTCCGATCGTGATAACGACGGGCCGTAGGAACGCTCCTACCGGCCCGTCGTTTTTTTTCTGTATCGGGACAAAGGAGATAGGATTGTGACAACTGTACTTAAATTTGGTGGAAGCTCGGTTGCGACTGTCGAACAGATTCAGTCTATTGCGAATTATTTGAAGAGTCGCGCAGCCGAAGGTGAAAAACTCGTCGTCGTCGTTTCGGCGATGGGCAAGATGACAGATTCTTTGATCGCTCAGGCGCAAGCCATCACGGATCGCCCCGAGCGAAGAGAACTCGATCGACTGCTTGCCATCGGAGAAGAACAGACGATTTCATTACTCAGCATCGCCCTCAACTCGCTCGGTGTCAAAGCGTTATCGCAAACAGGCGCTCAAGCAGGAATCAGCACGATGGGCGTGCATACGAAAAGTAAGATCAAACAGATCGATGGAGATCTGTTACGACAAAAACTCGAAACGTACGATGTCGTCATCGTCGCCGGATTCCAAGGTGTCAACGAACTCGGTGATGTCACGACGCTTGGACGGGGTGGGTCGGATACAACGGCAGTTGCCCTTGCGGCAGTCCTTGATAAACGGTGCGAAATTTATACCGATGTCGACGGTGTCTATACAGCTGATCCGCGAATCCATGCCGCCGCTCAACCGATTCCACATATCTCGTATGATGAGATGATGGAGATGAGCGCCCTCGGGTCGAAGGTCATGGAAATGCGAAGTGTCGAACTAGGAAAAAAATACGGCGTACACATCTTCGTCGGGAAAACACTTGAATCGAAAAGGGGAACATGGATCATGGAAGCGACGGAAACAATGGAACAAAAAGCGGTGACGAGTGTCAGTGTGACGAAGAACGTCTTGACGGTATCAATCAAACACGTACCGCAAACGAATGCAGCAGTAGCCGATATCTTCGAACTGTTATCCAATCGCCACGTCAACATCGACATGATCAGTCAAACGACGTTCGACAGTGACATTTTCTTATCGTTCTCATGTCCACTCGATGAGGAAGAGTTCCTCGATGAAGCATTGAAAGACATCATGGATCGCTTCACGACAGTCAAGGTCGATCGCCATAATCAACACGCGAAATTATCTGTCGTCGGAATCGGGATGCGGGATGCAACAGGTGTCGCTTCGAAATTGTTCGCAATCTTCCGAGCAGAGAACATTCCGTTCTATCAAGTTACGACTTCAGAAATCAGCATCTCATACACGATTGCACAAGCAGATATTGAACGGACGGTTGCAGCGATTGCAAACGCGTTCGAGTTATAAGGAGGAAAACAGGATGTATCATGTAGCAGTCATTGGAGCAACCGGCGCCGTCGGTCAAAAAATGTTACAAGTACTAGCCGAACTGGACTTCCCGGTCAGCCGCCTGTCCGCTTACGCTTCTGCTCGTTCAGCAGGGAACACGGTACAGTTCAAGGGAGAAGCCATCACGATCCAAGCGCTGACACCAAATATCACGGAAGACGGGATTGATGTCGCGTTGTTCGCGGCGGGCGGAACGATCAGTGAACAATATGCCCCGTTACTAGCTGAAAACGGAACACTCGTCGTTGATAATTCAAGTGCTTTCCGGATGCAGGAGACGATTCCGCTTGTCGTGCCAGAAGTCAATCCACAAGCGATTCAAGCGACGGACCGCTTGATCGCAAATCCGAACTGTTCGACGATTCAATCCGTCGTAGCCTTAGCACCGCTCCAGTCACTGGGATTCGAGCGTGTCAACTATACGACGTATCAGGCCGTATCCGGTTCTGGTCAAAAAGGAATCGAGGATCTGGCACGTGGAGCACGCGGAGAAGAGCCCGTCAATTATCCGCATCCGATTCACGATAACATCTTGCCACATATCGATGTGTTCCTTGAGAACGGCTATACGAAAGAAGAGCAGAAGATGATTGACGAAACACGGAAAATCTTCAATCTTCCAGCACTACCAGTCAGTGCGACATGTGTGCGTGTTCCAGTCACGAATTCTCACTCGGTTGCGATCAACGTCACGTTTACGCAGCCGACGACGGTTGCAGCGATCCGTGAAGCACTTGAAGGCGCACCGGGCGTCGTCCTCATCGATGATGTCGCGAATACGCGTTATCCGATGCCACTCGATGCAAGTGGTACGGACGACGTCTACGTCGGTCGGATTCGACAAGATGATAGTCTCGCGAACACGTTCCATCTCTGGTGTGTAGCCGACAACATTCGAAAAGGTGCCGCCTCGAATGCCGTACAAGTCGCACGCCAAGCAATCGAACAGTCGATTCATTCATAAAAAAGGAGGAGTTCTTCATGTTCAAAGGAGCAGGTACAGCGCTCGTCACACCATTTAATGAAGCAGGCGAGTTGGATCTACACGTATTCGAACGCTTGATCGAGCAACAACTCGCAGCAGGAATTCAGGCGCTTGTCGTCGGAGGAACGACAGGAGAAGGTTCGACACTGACGAACACGGAATTCGAACAACTACTGACGACTGCCGTTCAAATCACGGCAGGACGAGTACCAGTCATTGCCGGAACGGGTTCGAACAACACGGCAGCAACAATCGAGAAGACGTTACTCGCAGAGCGCCTCGGTGCGGACGCAGCGATGCTCGTCACACCGTACTACAATAAAACATCGCAAGCGGGTCTCGTCGCACATTTCACGGCGGTCGCTGATGCAACCGAATTACCAATCATGCTGTACAACGTTCCGTCGCGGACAGGCGTTGCGATCGCAGTCGAAACAGCAGTGACGTTAGCACGTCATCCACGAATCCAAGCGTTTAAGGAGGCGAGTGGAGACGTCAGCTTCATGGGTGAACTGATGGCGGCGATTCCGGAAGATTTCGCGGTCTTCTGTGGAAATGATGATCAAATCCTGCCGTACATGGCATGGGGGGCACAAGGCGTCATCTCAGTTCTTTCGAACCCGTACCCGGCAGAGACACAAGCACTTGCTGAGGCGTTACTAGCGCAAGATCTCGTCACGGCACGCCGGATTCAGGCAGACTTGTTACCGGTCATCGGTGCCTTGTTCAGTGATGTCAATCCGATTCCAGTTAAAGCATCTCTTGAAGAACTCGGCTTTGCTGTCGGTGCGCCGCGCTTGCCGCTCGTCCGTCAATCGGAAGCGGGGCACGCCCACTTACTCGAAACGATGCGGGCTTACAAAGGGGTGGTTCGATGAAACTCGCGTTACACGGTTATGGGGCGACAGGACAATACGTCGTCGAACTCGCACCACAAAGTGTCGTAGCGATCGTTGACCGGACGAAGTCATCCGATACGATCGCTTCATATGCCGAGCTAACGGAGATGTCAGAAACGGTCGATGCGATCATCGACTTCTCGCATCCGAGTTTGCTACCGGATCTGCTCGCATATGGGCTGGCGACAAAAACACCACTCGTCATCGCGACGACTGGTTTTTCGGAGGCGGAACTGGCATCGATCAAGGACGCCGCAAAAGAAATTCCGATCTTCCAGTCGTACAACATGTCGTACGGCATCGCGATGGTGCAGCAACTGCTGAAGACACTCGTACCACTAGCAGGAGCGTACGACATCGAATTGCTCGAGAAACATCACAACCAAAAAGTCGATGCGCCAAGCGGAACAGCGGAGTTGTTATTGCAAACGATTCAGACGGCACGTGACGTCACACCGGTATATGACCGGTCACAGACGCGGCAAAAGCGAGAGACGAACGAGATCGGGATGCACGCGATGCGCGGTGGAACGATCTTCGGAGAACACGAAGTCTTATTCGCAGGTGTCGACGAATTGATTGAAATCAAACATACGGCATTATCGAAAAAAGTATTTGCTTCTGGTGCGATCAAAGCAGCTGAGGCACTCATTCAAAAAACAGCGGGACTCTATACATTAGAGACGCTCTACACACAGGAGGATTCACATGTTACTCACTGATGCTTACGAAATTGCTAAATTCATTAAAGATGCTAAAAAACAAACACCCGTAAAACTTTACGTCAACGGCGATTTGGCGGGCTTGACGATCGAAGGCGCTACAGCGTTCGGATCAGATGAATCAAAGATTTTCTTCGCGGATGCAGGACTTGCGGCTACTTTCTTAGAAAAGTATTCAGATCGCATCACGGATGTTCACGTGGAGTATGACCGTCGCAACAGTGCAGTACCAATGCTTGATACACGTCACTTGAATGCGCGTATCGAGCCAGGTTCATGGATTCGTGATCATGTCGTCATCGGCGATAACGCGGTCGTCATGATGGGTGCGATCATCAATATCGGTGCATCAATCGGAGATGGTACAATGATTGATATGAACGCTGTCGTCGGTGCACGTGGGACGATCGGGAAAAACGTTCATGTCGGCGCAGGTGCCGTGGTCGCGGGTGTCCTCGAACCACCTTCAAAAACACCTGTCATCATTGAAGATGGTGTCTTGATCGGTGCGAATGCAGTCATCCTTGAAGGCGTGAAAGTCGGTAAAGATGCCGTCGTCGCTGCTGGTAGTGTCGTCACAGAAGACGTACCTGCTGGAAGCGTCGTTGCTGGAACACCTGCACGTGTCATCAAACAGAAAGATGCGAAAACAGAAGAGAAGACGCAATTGGTGGATGATTTACGTTCACTCTGATTGACGTCGAAGAGGAGGAAAACACATGGCAGTGGATACACAGTATGGAGAAGCAATTTGGTTAGATGGAGTCTTTCATGATCCGAAAGATGCGAACACAAGCGTCATGTCACATGCGATTCACTATGGTAGTGGATTCTTTGAAGGAATTCGTGCTTACGCGACACCGGACGGACCGGCGATTTTCCAATTGAAGGAACATATCGAACGTCTCTTCCGCAGTTGTGCGTATTATCACGTCACGATTCCGTATACGGTTGATGAACTCGTCCAAGCGACGATTGATCTAGTTGCGAAAAACGGATTTGAATCGTGTTATATCCGTCCATTCGTGTTCCTCGGTACGCCATGGCAAGCATTGATGGCGAAAGATACGACGGTTCATGTCGGCATCTCTTGCTGGGAGCTTGGGGAATACTTCGATAAAGGTGCTGGCATCCGTGCCAAAGTCGCATCATACCGCCGCGTCTCATCAACGATGATGCCGATGCAAGCGAAAGCGGCTGCGAACTATATGAACTCACAACTCTTAAAAGGTGAAGCGATCCGTGATGGATTTGATGAAGCAATCGCGCTCGACATGAACGGAAACGTTAGTGAAGCGAGTGTTGCGAATCTTTTCCTTCTTAAAAACGGAACGATTCATACACCGTCACTTGATTGTTCAGTACTCGACGGTATCACACGCCAAGTCATCATCCGTTTGGCGCAAGATCAAGGCTATCCTGTCGTCGAACGTCACATCGGACGCGATGAGTTATATGTCGCAGATGAGATCTTCTTAACAGGAACAGCTGCTGAAATCACGAGTGTCGGTGAAATCGATCATATCTCCATCAACGGCGGAACACGGAACGTCGCAGATGAGTTGCTCGATCTTTACCGTCAAGCCGTCACAGGTCAATTGCCGCAATATGCGGATTGGTTGACGTATGTGACACCAGCTGTCGCAGAATGACGACGCGTACACTCGTCACGATCGATCGGAAGGCGGTGCGACAGAACGTCGCATCGGTCTTCGCTCGGTCACGTAAACGTATTTTTGCCGTGGTCAAGAACAATGCGTACAACTTAGGCATGCTAGAGATGGTCGAAACGCTGATGGCGTCTGATGTGCATCACTTTGCTGTCGCCGAGTTGTATGAAGCCATTGAAATCAAAACGAATTTTCCAGACAGTTATGTACTGGTGATGAATCCGACGGAGGATTTTGAAACAGCACGACGTTTCGGAATTGCACTCGGTGTCTCATCGCTAGAATGGCTCGCCCTAAACAGTAAACAGCTGCAGGGAATCGAGTTACATTTGAAGATCAACGTCGGGATGAATCGTTTTGGTGTCAGTTCGCTTCAAGAGGCGGAAGCTGTTCTTGCGCTTGCGCAAGCAGATTCGCTCGCTTTAACAGGTTTATATACACACTTTCCGCTTGCCGATGAGCCGGATGCGGATCACGATGGACAAGTCGAACGTTTCGTCGCCATTGCCGATGTGTTACGAAAGCGCCATACGTTTACGTATATGCACTCGGAAAACAGTGCGACGATCGTCAAACACGATCCGCGTCTCGCATTTTGTAATTATGTCCGCCCTGGAATCTTCTTATTCGGCTATTCACCGATTGAAAAGATGGACTGGCTCGTTCCTTCGCTACGGATGACGACGGAGGTCGTTGAAATTCGCGAAATCGGACCGGGTGAACACGTTGGGTACGGGACGAACTTTACGAGTACAGAACCGATGCGGATTGCCATCTTACCAGTCGGCTATGGAGACGGTGTCGTCCGTGGGCGTGCCGCTCTGCCTGTTCATATTAAAGAAAAACCTTATCCGGTCATCAATAAATTATTCATGAGTCATACGTTCGTCGCTGTCGATGGGACGGTTGAGGTCGGAGACGAGGTCGTGCTATACGGGGATGGCGTTGAAATTGACGATATTACTCGGACAGGAGCAGCGAACAATTCAGAGCAGATGTGTGCCCGGTCTTGGCGTTTGACGCATCAGTATCTATAAGGAGGAACTTATTATGTATGGAAGTCAATACCTGACAGAAGAAAACAATACGTTGCACATCGATGGTGTCGCAGCGACCGATCTTGCAGCACAGTACGGAACACCGTTGTATGTGATGGCAGAGCGGGAGCTGAAGGATCGATTAGCGACCGTCCGGGAACACTTCCTTGATAAGTATCCGAACACGTATGCTTCCTTCGCCTCAAAAGCACTGACTGTCAGTGCCGTATATGAACAAGTCGTTCGTCATGGTCTTGGAATCGATGTCGTCACAGGCGGGGAACTCTTCATCGCCCGTCAATCCGGGGTTCCAGCAGAACGAATCTATTTCCATGGTTCGAATAAATCAACGGCTGATCTTCAGTATGCCGTTGAGGAAGGAGTCGGACGGATTGTCATCGATCACTTTGCAGAGATTGCACAACTGGAATCGATTGCGGCACAAGCCGTTCAAACGGTTCATGTCCTGATCCGGATCGTGCCACAAGTCATCGGGGGAGCGCATGCGAAAATTCAGACAGGTGGTGTCGATACGAAATTCGGTTTCTCGACGCATGCGTCAGATTACTTGGACGCAATCGAAGCGATTTTAGCATCGGAACATCTGTCGTTACTCGGCATCCATTGTCATGTCGGTTCGCAAATCCAAGATCCGTCACTGTTCGAACAGACGGCTCGGACGATGATGGGCTTCGTCGAAACGATTCGTGCGCATCATGGCTTCACAGTCAGCGAAGTTAATGTTGGCGGTGGCTTCGGTATTGCCTATACACAGGACGATCATCCGCTTGATTTTGAAGCGACGATTGCACGCGTCATGGATGTCATCGAGACGGAAACGGAGCGACTCGGCATCGAACGTCCGCGCATCGGGATCGAGCCAGGGCGCTGGGTCGTTGCGAATGCAGGAACGACACTGTATACGGTCGGGGCAATCAAAGAGATCGAAGGCGTCCGAACATATCTTTCGGTCGATGGCGGAATGACAGATAACATTCGCCCAGCACTTTACGGTGCGGTGTATGAAACGGTCATCGCTAACCGGATGAGTGGCGAAACGACCGAAGTGACGGTCGTTGGAGCAGCTTGTGAATCAGGGGATCTCGTCGCTGAAAAAGCACAGTTGGTTACACCGAACGGTGGCGATACACTTGCTGTCTTTGGGACAGGAGCGTATAACTTTTCGATGGCAAGCAACTACAACCAGTTCTTACGTCCGGCACTCGTTTTCGTCCGGGACGGGGAATCCCGTGAAGTCGTCCGTCGACAAACGTATGCGGATTTGATTCAGTGTGATCTTGGAATCAATGGGGTCCGATCAGAGTCGTAAGAGGTGCGGGGTCAAACTAGAGGACAAAAAAACCGACGCTATCGCGCCGGTTTCATGCATACGATCTAAAGCGATTCTTCTCTTGAATAGAGAGGGATCGTTTTTTTTTTGTTGCGATCAGCATATTCATTTTGGAATTTTTAAGACTTGTCCAACGAGCAAGAGGTTCGGATTCGTAATGTTGTTTGCCTGCATCAATGCTGTGACGGTGACACCATATCGTGTCGCAATCGAGTAAAGTGTATCACCGGCTTTAACCGTATAAGTCGTTGTTGGAATTTTCAAGACTTGACCGACGTTCAACAGATTCCAGTTCGTGATGTTATTCGCACTCGCGAGGGCAGAGACCGAGACGTTGTATTTGCGGGCGATGGAATAGAGTGTATCGCCAGCTTTGACGGTATACGTCGTACCGGTTGAAGTCGGTGACCGTAACAGTTCTGAAATCGTGACGAACGAATAGCCTTTTGCTTTTAGTTTTGAAATCATCGTCGGCAAGGCGGTCGGTGTTCCTTTCGCACCAGCACCGGTATGCATCAGAATAATCGATCCGGGAACGACTTTTGGTAATACACGATCCAAGATGGCTGTTGAAGAGATGCCTTTCCAATCCGTCGTATCAATATTCCATTGAATCGTTTTCGTATAACCTGCAGCCCCAACTGCACTCAATACGTTACTATTACTTGCACCGAACGGCGCTCGGAAAATTGGTTTCGTCGTTTTTCCGGTCAAGGACCGGATGAGAGATTCTGTTCGGGATAATTCACTCGTCATCTGGCTTGCTGTTAAGGTCGTAAAATCCGGATGCGAATACGAGTGATTGCCGATTTGGTGTGTAGGAGAGGCGGTTGTGATGTTCTTGATCGATTGAGGATGATTGTTTGTACCACTGCCTGTCAAAAAGAAAGTCGCTTTCACTTGGTTACTTTTCAAGATACTTAAGATTTTTGCAATGTTCGTCCCATCTGAACCGTCATCAAACGTCAATGCGACGACTTTTTGTGTCGTCGTTCCTTTCGTCACGAACGTAGAGCTCGCCGCATTAACCTGTGAAGGAATCGAAAGTGGACTAAGGAGAAGTAATCCGATCATCATGATGGTAGGTTTCTTGATGTTCATCGTCTAGTACCTCCTTCATCAAAAACATGCTTTACAAGTACTCTTTATTAAGGTATTCCCTTTATTTTAAAAAAAGAACTAAGAAATTCCCGTTTTGCAAAGAAATAAAACTAAATTACAGAAAATTTGTTTAAACCGTAATCTTTTTGGGAAACCATAATATATGGAAATAGTAAAAAGGAGTGAGAAGGAATGATCGAATTCAAAAACGTCGGTAAGCAGTTTAAGGACAATGTCGTCTTGAAAGGCTTATCGCTCGAGATTCAAAAGGGTGAACTCGTTGTTTTCATCGGACCAAGTGGCTGTGGGAAAACGACGTCACTTAAGATGATCAATCGACTGATCGAACCTTCTTCAGGCACGATTTTGGTCAACGGGAAGGACATCATGAAGACGGACACGATCGAATTAAGACGTCATATGGGATATGTCATTCAGCAAACCGGCTTGTTCCCTCACATGACGGTCCGGGAAAACATTCAATTGATTGCTGGGCTTGAGGGGAAGAACCACGATGAGATGGATCAACGGACAGAACAACTGTTGACGATGGTCGGGCTTGATCCAAAGCAATTCATCGATCGTTATCCAAGCGAACTCAGTGGTGGGCAGCAACAGCGTGTTGGTTTCGCACGAGCTTTAATGAATGATCCTGATGTCATTTTGATGGATGAGCCGTTCAGTGCACTCGATCCCGTTACCCGTAACGATCTACAGGAAGAACTTTTTAACTTGCAGGAAGAAGTGAAAAAGACGATCGTTTTCGTCACCCATGATATGGATGAAGCGATCAAGTTAGCGGATCGGATATGTATCATGCGTGATGGGGAAATCGTCCAGTTCGATACTCCAGAAGAAATCTTGCGTCATCCAAAAGATGAATATGTCGAATCGTTCATCGGAAAAAATAAAATCTGGAGTAGTCCAGAATTCATCAAGGCAGAAGATATCATGATCGAGGACCCAGTTTCAATCAGTGGCAAACGGACGTTGTTGCAGGGAATTGAAATCATGCGTGGACGCAAAGTCGACAGCCTGTTGATCACCGATCGTGACCGCGTCTTACAAGGGCTGATTAAGTTGAAGAACATCCAGACGATTCCGGATAAGAGCCAACGGATCGAAGAAGTGATGGAGAGCGAAATCATCGCCGTCAATGAACACGATTCATTACTCGATGTTCTTGAAGTCATGAATCAGGAAGAGACTGGTTATCTACCAGTAACGGATGCAACAGGAAAACTCAGAGGATTGATTACACGTAGTAGCTTACTTTCCGTCTTGAGTGAGCAATTCATTCATGAGGAGGAAGTCCAATGAACGGATTCTTTGATTATGTAAAAAATAATACCGATCAGATCGGTGATTTATTGCTAGAGCACTTACAGCTGACGGTCTTTGCCGTCGTCATCGCGGTCGTTCTCGGGATTCCGATCGGAATTCTGATCACCCGTTACCAAAAGTTCGCGAAACCTGTCCTTGCGCTGACGAGTGTCGTGCAAGCCGTTCCGAGTCTTGCCTTACTTGGTTTCTTGATTCCGTTCATTGGTATCGGATCGACACCAGCGATCATCATGGTCGTGCTTTATTCACTCTTGCCAATCGTTAAAAATACGTACACGGGTCTGTCGAGCATTCCAGGGGACACGCTCGAAGCAGCTAAAGGAATTGGTTTAACGGATCGGCAAATCCTCAGTAAGGTTCAGATTCCACTTGCCTTGCCGATCATGATGGCAGGGATTCGAATTTCAGCCGTTACAGCTGTTGGTTTAATGACGATCTCAGCATTCATCGGTGCCGGTGGTCTTGGTTACCTCGTCTTCTCAGGTATTCAAACAGTTGATAATAACCAGATTCTTGCCGGAGCAATTCCAGCCGGTATTTTAGCACTCGTCATCGACTTCGTCGTCAGTCGGATTGAATACTCCGTGGCGCCAAATGGGATTCCACTTGCAGATGGTCGGATCAAGAATAAGGCACGGAAGCGTCGTAAGGCGATGCCAGCTGGACGTAAGATCGCGATTGCAAGTATCGTCTTCTTATTAATCGGTGGAACGGTCGCTTACTCTTTCCTCAAGGAAGATAAGATCGTCATCGGATCGAAGAACTTTACGGAACAATTGATTCTCGGAAATATGTTAGCGGATTTAATCGAAGATAAAACGGATTTAGAAGTCGAACGTCAATTGAACCTCGGCGGAACAAAAGTCGCTTACGGGGCGCTTGAAAAAGGGGAAATCGACGCGTATGTCGAGTACACAGGTACTTTGTTGATCGACGTTCTCAAGCAAGACGTCGAGACGGATCCGGAAACAGTCTATGCAAAAGTCGGGAAGATGATTCCGGAAAAAAGTCAGGTCGACGTCCTTGACCCAATCGGTTTCAACAATACGTATGCCCTTGCCATGACGAAAGAAGATATCGAAAAATATGACTTGAAGACGGTATCAGATATGTCAAAAGTCAGTGATCGTTTGATTCTCGGATCAACAATCGAATTCGCGAACCGAGAAGATGGTTACCTTGGTCTGAAGAAAAAGTACCCGGACATGAAATTCCAAGATGTACAACCAGTCGATGGAGGACTCCGTTATACAGCACTTACGAATGGTCGAACGAACGTCATCGATAGCTTCTCAACAGATGGTTTGTTACAAAAATTCGATTTGACAGTGCTAGAAGACGATAAAAAGTTCTTCCCACCATACTATGCGGTACCGCTTGTTCGTCAAGAAACACTTGAGGAACATCCGGAGCTGAAAAAAGTCCTCAACACGTTAAAAGATAAAATTACGGATGAGAAGATGCAAGAATTGAATTACAAAGCAGATGTCGAGAAACAGCGCCCTGAAAAAGTCGCGCGTGATTTCTTGATCGAAGAAGGATTAATTTCAAAATAAACAGGTAGAGCCGAGGCGGGAATCCGCTTCGGCTCTTTTGGTATGCGCGCTGACGCGCTATATCGTTTTGGAAAATACGTAATCAAGTGATTAAATTATTTTTTGATGCGACTAGCGAGCCAAGCGCGAACAGTGCGTTGCTGAATCATACACGTTCTTCCTCTCGGTTTAATGTTCCAAGGCGGTGCTCGGCATCTTTAACGATACGTGCTTGAATCTCGACTGTCAACCAATCTGTTTCTGATTCGGGTAACGTCGGCAAACCGTAACTTGGGTTATTCGTAGATGAAAACAAATCAGACATGATGCGTTCTTCGTATACTGGAATCATGTAAAATCCCCTCTCTGTGTCTTGATTCATCTCTTACACCTCTAGTGTACGAAAGAATTGTAAAGACGGAAGAGGGGAGGTATTAAGAACCTGTGAACTTTGTAAACGTTCTCACAAACTTGTCATATCCTCTGTGATAGCTTCACAACTGTCAGCATACTGCTGACCTCGTTTCACGTATTTCCGTACTGTTCGTTCCATGATGAATCGATCATGGTCACTGATATCCCGGACGATTTTTGCAGGAACACCCATGACCATCGCGCCGGCAGGTACCTTCATTTTTGGCGGAACAAGACTCCCCGCAGCAACGAATGCTCCTTCTCCGATTTCGGCTTCATCGAGGATCGTCGCCGACATTCCGATTAACGCTCCTTTTCGAATGATTCCGCCGTGAATCATCGCCATATGACCAATCGTCACTTCATCTTCAATGATGGTCGGATATCCTTCATACTGATGAATCATCGAACCATCTTGGATGTTGACGCGTTCCCCGATGTGAATCGGACCTTCATCTCCGCGTATGACCGTATTGAACCAGACAGATGAGTCTTTTCCGATCGTGACCTCTCCGATGACTTTAGATCCGTCTGCTAAATAAACGGATGGATCGATGTTTGGAACAAGTGAACCGACACGATATTTCATGCGTTTTTCCCCCTCAGACATTAAATCGATACTCTTTCATCTTGACGTTACAAAAAATAAATTGCAACAGCTTCCAAACTAATTGTAAGATGGTAAAAATACGCTTACAACAGGAGGAGACAGGATGGAACAAACAGTGCGTGAACGATTGATCGCGATTGCTGCCAAAAAAGAGAAAGCAGCCGTCGTCTATCAGAATATTTCAGTCATTGATGTCATGACACGTGAGACATATACAGCAGATGTAGCGATTGATTCAGGTTATATTGCTGCTGTCGGAGAGGGGTATGAGGGAATCGAGAATCGTCCGGGAGAAGGATTTTTCATCGCACCAAGTTTCGTCGATGCCCACGTCCATATTGAATCATCGATGGTGCCACCGAGTGAGTATGAGCAAGCGATTCTACCATTAGGTGTCACGACGATCATCGCCGATCCGCATGAGATCGCGAATGTCAAAGGAGCGGAAGGATTATCCTTCATGCTAGACGATGCTGAAGGTCTCGCCCTTGATGTCCGCATGATGTTACCGAGCTGCGTACCGGCCACTTCGTTTGAACACGCGGGAGCATCTCTTGATGCGGCGGCACTTGCACCGTTCGTCGATCATCCTGGTGTCCACGGTTTGGGAGAAGTCATGGATTATCCAGCGGTCGAACGAGCCGATCACGATATGCTCAAAAAAATTAAACAGATCGAAGACGCAGGAAAACTGGTCGATGGTCATGCGGCGGGACTAGGACCACGCGAAATTAACATTTATGGTGTCGCCGGAATTCGAACGGATCATGAATCTGTCAGTAAGGAAGATGCGATCGCCCGAGCACGTCGTGGTCTGTATGTCGAAGTACGGGAAGGTTCGGCAGCTCGAAACTTAAAAGAAGTACTCGATGCTGTGACGGAAAGCAATGCGAGCCGTTTCCTCTTCTGTACGGATGATAAACATTTGGACGATACATTACGCGAAGGTACGATCGACTATAATATCCGCTATGCGATTCGTCATGGAATTAAACGCGAGACAGCATATGCGATGGCATCGTTGCATGCGACGAATGCCTATCGTCTGGACGATCGTGGAGCTATCGTGCCGGGACGCCGGGCGGACTTCGTCCTGTTATCCGATGCCGATAACGTCGTGATTGACGAGGTTTATATTAAAGGTGAGTGTGTCGCACGAGCAGGAAAAACGACCCGAACAGTACGGCGCGCGCATGTTCCAGAATCGTTACGAGGTGCATTGAATACAAAACCGATTACGCCGGAAGTATTTGCGCTGCCACTTGAATCATCACGAGCGCATGTGATCGGAGTCATTCCAAAAAGCATCGTCACCGAGCACTTGATTCTCGACGTTCCGCTTCAAGACGGACATTTCGTGCCTGTACCGGAGCAGGATCTTTTGAAGATCGCTGTCATTGAACGGCATCACGGCACATCCTTCTCGGCAGTCGGTATCGTCAAAGGTTTCAAGATGAAACGCGGAGCGATTGCGGCGACTGTTGCCCATGATTCGCACAACCTCGTCATCGTTGGTGCGTCGGATGAGGAAATGCAACTGGCTGCGGAACGTCTCGTCCAAGCGGGTGGGGGAGTCATTGCCGTCAATGGGCAAGAGGTACTTGCTGAGTTACCGCTTGAAATCGCTGGACTGATGACGAATCGTCCCTTCCAAGAAGTTGGAGATACACTCGAAGCATTGAATGATGCACTCGATGTGTTAGAGGCGGATCGTTCCTTTAATCCATATTTGACGATGTCATTCCTTTGCTTACCGGTCATTCCGGAGTTAAAGCTGACCGACAGTGGATTATTCGACGTAAAACACTTTCAGCATATTTCAGTACAAGCAGACTGATGTCCGTCGCGAGTCTGAGTCTCATTCCGGGACTCAGACCGTTTTTCTGTCAATCAAGTTACGTTAAAATCAAAAAAAGCCACTTTACAAAACGGTTAGAAATCCTTAATGAAACTTAATAGTTTGGATATTGAATCATTTTGGAAAGCTTGTTATAGTAGGTTCTATATCATTTGTGAGAAACCTCACTTTCTATGAAACTTTTATCTAGAAGGATCGTAGAAAATAATAGGACAACAAGATTAGAAAGGAGATCATCATTATGGATAAGACTTATTTTGAAGGGCATGAAGCTTTGATTGCCGATGTCTATCGTTCATTCACGCGTCAGTTCCATGCGTTACCAACACATCGACGAACGAAACGTCAGTTGCGAAATCTTGCATTCTCCGTCATTCGTCAAGCTCGACCGACGTATGAGGAACGCACCGTTCTTTATGCTTACTTCGCTGAATTCTTCCGAGCAGTTGAGGAAGGACAGGATGAAGAGATTGCTTTTTATAAACAAATTGCACAGTAAAGACCCCCGATGGCTCCGTCAGAAGGGGTCTTTGTTGTTTTCTGAGAATCACGTCTGGAAATAAAAAAACAAGTAGGGAACGAGGTCCGCTACTTGTTCATCAATGTTTTAAAGGGTTATTTTACTTCCATCCATTTAAAGCTCATATCGGCACCGAATGGGTGACGGTATAATTTATCAATGTTTGTACGTTGTAAGTAAGCTTCCCCTTTTTGGTAGATTGGTGCGATGGCATAGTCTTCTGTCAACAGCATTTTTTCAGCTTCTTGCATGTCCGACCAACGTTTCGCTTCATCTGCTTGTTGTTTTGCTCCCTTGATGAGATCATCGAATTTTTTGTTCGAGTATTCCATTCGGTTGAAGCTTCCATCCGTTAACCACATATCGAGGAACGTCATTGGATCCTGGTAGTCAGGTCCCCAACCAGCCGCAGAGATATCGTAATCTCCCTTCGATTCGAGTTCGAGGAAGTTCTTGAACGGTTGTTGTTTGATTTTGATCGTCAAACCAGGCAGGTGCTTCTCAAGATCTCCTTTTAAGTACTCAGAAACCTTTTTGAAGGCATCTTCATCTCGTGAGAGCATGCTGAGTTCGACTGTCTTCACACCGAGTTCTTTCAAGCCAGCATCCCAAGCTTTTTTCGCAGCGTCAGCATCGTAGCTTTGTAGATCCGGATACTTCGCGCGGAAGTCTTCCCCATCTGGTGTAAACGTGAAGTCTTTCGCGACGATGAAGTTTGCAGGTTTTGATCCGTCATTTAGGATGACATCTGTAATCCCTTGTTTTTCAAAACCAAGCGCGAGCGCTTTTCGAATGTTTTTGTTTTTCAATGCTTTATTCTTTTGGTTAAAGCGAAGGAAGTTGATCCGAGCATCTGGACGCGTCTTGTAATCATCTGATTTTTCGTACTGCGAAACGAATTCAGACGTAATTGGTGCAAAATCGACTTCTTTCGCTTCGAAAAGGTTGACGCCAGTTGAGATTTCTTTGACGACCTTGACATCGATTTTGTCCATCTTAACATTCGCTTTATCCCAGTAATCTGGATTTTTCTTGTATGTCCAACCAGCATTCGCTTGCCATTTATCGAGGACGAAAGGTCCGTTGAAGACCATTGTATCAACACTTGTCGCGAACTTATCGCCTTTATCTTCGACGAATGATTGTTTTAATGGTAAGTACGTCGGGAAACTCGTCAAACCAAGGAAGTAAGGTGCTGGAGCTTCAAGTTGGACTTCAAGTGTCTGATCGTCGACTTTCTTGACGCCCAGTTCATCAAGTTCAGCGTCTCCAGCCATGATTTTGTTGGCATTTTTTAAATCTTGTAGAATGTACGCGTATTCTGCTGCTGTCTCTGGATTGAGTGCACGTTTCCAAGCATAGATGAAATCATCTGCTGTGACGGCCGATCCATCTGACCACTTCGCATCTTTACGCAGTTTGAACGTGTATGTTTTTTTATCGTCCGACACTTCAACGCTTTCTGCGATTCCAGGTGTTGGTTTGTTATCACCATCAAGACGATACAGCCCTTCGAAGACGTTGTTCGTGACGATGATGGAAGTCGAGTCCGTCGTTTTCGTCGGATCTAGCTGAGGTACATCCGTCGTCGAAACGAGTGTGACTTCCTTTTTTTTGTTTTTCGAATCTGATCCGCTTGTGTTTTCGTCATTTCCTTGCCCGCATGCAGCGACAGCAAGAAGCGCGATACTGGAAAGTCCAGCAAAAGCGATTTTCGATGGTTTATTCATGGAACGATGACCCCCCGAGAGTTAGTGTTAAATATTTCAGAAAAATGTGAACATATTGTTAATTTAAGTGAAAGTGATTAAAAATGCAACATAAATTTTCAGATAATTCTTACTGATCAAGGTCTATCTCCTCAATTCCAAGCGATTTCAAATAGTCATAAAGTAGGAATAAGGTTAACGCATGCGGGGAATACATTCGTAACGTCAATCGAACGGGATCACCACGTAAACGCATATTCGTAATACGTACACCTTTACGCTCAAGAGCAAGAACGATGTCTGTTGGATCAAGTCCAGAAGGAAGTAACAGATGCGCGACGAGGACATTTGCTTCGAACCGACTATTGTTGATACGACTCATTATCCGAGTTAAGCCTTCCAATAAGAAAAAGAGAAAGAGGACTAGAAAAATCGATTCCCAGATGAAACCTGCACCGATAGCGATCCCAATTCCGCTCGCACTCCAGATAATCGCGGCAGTCGTCAGCCCGCTGACGATATCATGCGGTCGACGTAAGATGACACCAGCGCCGATAAAACCGATTCCAGTAATGATTTGGGCGACGAGACGCATCGGATCCATCTGAACATTCGTTGCCATGTCATGGTAGAGTAAGACCGATTTGATGGAAACGATGGTTAACAGACAACTGATCAGGGTAATTACGAGGCTAGTGCGTATACCAACCGGTTTATTTTTGATTTCACGCTCGAATCCGATGAAAATTCCAAGTGTAGCGGCTAATAGGAGTTTTAGAAGGTCTTCAAGCTGAAATACATGGATCCAGTTCATTCGTCTCAAATCCTTTCTTTACTTTAAAAGGTGATTTGTTATAATGACTTTTGTGTCTTTCGAATGAATATACGTAAGATGTAATAGATATACGAAAAAGGAAGTGTCTCATCATGAATCAACAAAAAATCGGGTTCTTTGCTCTCGCTGCAATGGTCATCGGTTCCATGGTCGGTGGAGGAGCTTTTAACCTTCCTGGTGCAATGGCCCAAAGTGCAAGTGCAGGACCTATTCTCATCGGATGGAGTATCACGGGGATTGGGATGATCATGCTCGCGTTAGTATTCCAGCATCTCGCAAATAGTAAACCAGAGCTCGAAGGCGGTATCTATGCCTATGCGCGTGAAGGGTTCGGACGTTTCGTCGGTTTTAACAGTGCTTGGGGATACTGGGTATCGGCGTGGATTGGAACGGTTGCGAATATCACGCTCGTGTTTAATGCGATTAGTTATTTCTTCCCGATTTTCGCAGCAGAAAATCGAATATTCCTTCTCTTCATGAGTGTAGTCGTCATTTGGGGATTGTTCTGGCTCGTTTCGAGCGGTATCAAGGAAGCGACACTCGTCAATTTGATTACAACGATCGCAAAGCTCGTCCCGATCTTGATTTTCATTCTTCTAGTAGGAATTGCCTTTAATATCAAAACGTTTAATTTGGATATTTGGGGAGAGGGAACAGAACTCGGTTCGATCTTCGATCAAGTAAAAGGAACGATGCTCGTCACACTTTGGGCGTTCGTTGGAATTGAAGGGGCGGTCGTCTTATCAAGTCGTGCTAAAAATCGAAGTGATGTCGGGAAAGCGACAGTGACGGGACTTGTTGGAGTATTAGTCATCTACATTTTGATTTCCGTCCTATCACTCGGAGTGCTCAGTCAAGAAAAACTAGCTGGATTAAAAGAACCAACGATGGCGTATGTACTAGAGGCGGCGATTGGACCGGTCGGTGCGACGATCATCATGATCGGTTTGATTATCTCACTATCTGGCGCACTTCTCGGATGGACGATTCTCGCATCAGAAATTTCGTATCTCGTTGCGAAAGACGGTGCATTTCCGAAAGCATTCGCAAAAACGAACCGGAAAGGTGCTCCAGTCGGTGCGCTATTGATTACACAAATCGCGACACAAGTCGTCGCAGGAATCGCGCTTTTCTCAGCGCAAACCTATCTTGTCCTGTCGAGTATCGCTGGGATTTGTGCGTTATTACCATATTTATTATCAGCGTTGTATAGCATTCGGATATCGCGAGAAGAGCGCAATCAGAAAATGTTGCTTTTCTCCATCATCGCATCTGCGTATTCGATTTGGCTCGTCTATGCATCGGGTATCTGGTACATCGTCATCGCGGCATTAGTCTATGCTCCAGGGATTCTCGCGTATGCGTTAGCAGAGCGAGAACAGCAACGGACGGGCATGTCACGTTATGAGTGGATTGCCAGCATGGTCCTTGTTGTATTAGCAGGAGTAGCCGTTTACGGAATGGTCGTCGGGGAAATTCAATTGTAAGAAACGCTATGAAAAAGAAGTCACGGTGGTTTTCATCCACCGTGACTTCTTTTTTGATTAAGGTGTTAAAAATCTTTTTTCGACATCCTGTACGGATAGAGGTTCAGAGAAGATGAATCCTTGCATGTGCTGACACGATGTCGTTTTTAGATAATTTAACGCGTGTTCTGTCTCAACACCTTCAGCGACAAGATTCAACTCTAGATTGTGACCAAGTTGAATGATGGAATCGAGCAAGGCGTGGTCATTTGTCGCCAGACCATCAATGAATACTTTATCAATTTTTAATTCGTCGATTGGAAAAGCACTGAGATACTGCAAAGAAGAATAACCGGTACCGAAATCATCGATCGATAAACGGAAGCCGAGCGACTTGATGAGGTGCATGCGTTCGACTGTTCGTTGCGTCTGGAGAATCGCGATATTTTCCGTCATCTCCAAAGTAATCGAAGATGGCGATACCAATCGTTCTGTTACGATGTGTTGTAATGTACGAATGAAGGAGTCGCTTTGGAACTGATGCGGTGAGATATTGATTGCCATCGTCAGTTTAGGGTCAATTGTCTGTTGCCACTTCGCGAGCTGTTCACAAGCTTCAATGATGACCCAGTTATTAATTGGTGTGATTAGTGAAGCTTCCTCAGCGAGTGGGATGAACTCATCTGGTGGAATACTCCCGAGGGCCGTGTGATTCCAGCGTAATAAAGCTTCGAAGCCTTTAACGGCTTGTGTCTGAAGTTCAATGATTGGTTGATAAGCAAGATAAAGGGATTGATCTTCGAGTGCTGTGAAAAGGGAGCGCTCGAGTTGGATTTTCCGTGTGAATTGTGTATCCATCTCGTGCGTTAAATACTGAATCGTTCCAGTACCAATCGATTTTCCCGCATACAGAGCTGTTTCCGACCGGCGATATAAATCTTCAAGTGTTTTGGCTTCGGATGGATAGACAGTGATTCCGAATGTACAAGAAACAATCAATGAGTGACCATTGATATAATAAGGCCGTTGCAGTGCTTGTTGTAATTTCCGAGCATATTGGAAGAGCAGATTGCTCGAAGGCGCAGGTAGTAAGACACCGAATAGATCACTCGTCGGATGAAAAGCGAGTATGCCTGTCGTGTGTTGCAAAAGGCGTGTTGCCATTGCTTGAAGTAGTTGATCACCGACATGTGTTCCAAACGAATCGTTGATAACTTTAAAACGGTCGATATCGAACAAAATGAGTGCAATCGGATCATGCGACGCAGCAGAGCGGAATAAGGCTTCACCTTCGCGTAAAAATCCACGTTTATTCAATAGGTGTGTCATCTCGTGATGGTGCACTAAAAAATCAAGTTCTTCTTCAAGTGCTGTTGTTTCCGTGATGTCGTTCCCGATGAACAAATGTTGGAAGCGAACACCGTTCGCATCATAGATTGGAATGAGCGTCGCTTGTAGATGTTTTCGTTCGCCAGTTTGCGAAGTGAGGCTAAGGCGACCAGACCAGGCTTTTCGTTCACGAAGTTGTGCACGAATCTCCGAAACGACGGAACTGGATTTATCTAAAATGAGTGACCAAGGCTGGTTGAGAAGCATCTCAGAGCAATATCCTGTCACATCGATGAGTTGATCATTCACGTACGTGATCGTTCCTCGTGCATCGAAGACGGCGACAGAAGCAATCTGATCGAATGCATGACGCAAATCTATCAACCCTTGGAAGAGTGGTTTCATGTTCGTTTGTTGCTCAGCTGAAGGTAAACAGCAAACAAAGGCGGCAATAACGGTTCCTGTATCATCAAGTAAAGGAGATAAAAGAAGTGTTGACGTTACAGAAGTGCCCGTCTTATGCAACAAGGAGGCATTCGGTAATTGGACAGATTGACGGCGCTCCAAGAAGGCATGCCAAATCTGTTGGCTGAATGCTATGTCTTCCCGTTCGAGAAGTGGGACGATCTGGCCAACGATTTCCTGTTGTGTCCAGCCCCATTGCTTTGCGGCTAGCTCATTCCAAGAGCGGATGGTCAAGTCAGTATTCAATATGAAAGCGGGTAAAGGGAATTCTTGAATGACGACTTCATAGGAATCAATGGTCGAACGGTCCATTACGTGCGCACGCTCCTTTATAATGAAAAGAGATGACGGTTCACTTGTCTTGTCTTTTCCCAATATATTCAATTCTTACGCACTATAATCCTTTCGCTCGGATACTTTTTAGATGAAGATTCTGTGAAAGAATCTGCTATAATAATATTGAAAGCGTTTTCTAAAGAGTTATGAGGGGGAATCTCGATGAATCAAACAGAGAAAATCATTCAACAGACAGAACAGTTCGGAGCACATAACTACCATCCGCTCCCGATCGTCATCTCAGAGGCGGAGGGTGTCTTCGTTACGGATCCTGAAGGACGTCGTTATATGGATATGCTGAGTGCCTATTCAGCCGTTAACCAGGGACATCGTCATCCAAAGATCATCGAGGCTCTAAAACGTCAGGCAGACAAGATTACATTGACGTCACGTGCCTTTCACAATGATCAACTGGGCTTTTTCTATGAAAAAGTAGCACAATTGACGGGTAAAGACATGGTGTTACCGATGAACACGGGTGCGGAAGCTGTCGAGACAGCAGTGAAAGCAGCACGACGCTGGGCATATGAAGTCAAACAAATCCCAGGTGATGCTGAAATCATCGTTTGCGAAGGAAACTTCCACGGTCGGACAATGACAGCCGTCTCGATGTCGACGGAAGCAGAATACCAACGTGGATTTGGACCGCTTCTTCCTGGAATCAAGACGATTCCATACGGCGATCTTGAGGCATTAAAACAGGCGATCACTGAGAATACAGCGGCATTCATCTTGGAACCGATTCAAGGCGAGGCAGGCATCTTAATTCCTCACGATGGTTTCTTAAAAGACGCACAAGAAGTTTGTCGTGCGCAAAACGTGTTGCTCGTATCGGATGAGATTCAGTCTGGACTCGGTCGTTCCGGTAAATGGTTTGCTTCTGATTGGGACGAGGTAACACCAGACATGTACATTCTTGGTAAAGCACTGGGTGGTGGTGTATTCCCAATCTCATGTGTTGCCGCGAATAAAGATGTCCTTTCTGTCTTCAATCCAGGTTCACACGGCTCGACGTTTGGTGGCAATCCACTTGCGTGTGCCGTCTCGATTGCTTCACTTGAAGTATTAGAAGACGAAAAGTTACCGGAACGTTCACTTGAACTCGGTACGTACTTCATGGAGAAATTAAAACAAATCAACAACCCGATGATCAAAGAAGTACGTGGTCGTGGATTATTCATTGGTGTTGAGTTGACAGAAGCAGCGCGACCATATTGCGAAGCGTTGAAAGAAAAAGGCTTACTCTGTAAAGAAACGCATGAGACAGTCATTCGCTTTGCACCACCGCTCGTCATTACAAAAGAAGAGTTGGACTGGGCATTCGAACGGATCGAACAAGTATTAGGTGTCTCCGTCGCGCAATAAATAAAAGAATAGAATCAGGTTGGACAACAGTGAACAGACCGTTCACTGTTGTTTTTGTTTAGGTAAGTGTCGGTTTTGATACAGGAAACGTTTGAAAATCAGTGACAAGGGAACAGACAACTATCGCAAAAAAAACTTTTAAATGGGGGTAATGGTTATGTCAAACAACAGTGGTCTCAATAAAAAAGTAGATGGTCTCGTCGATAAAGTAGCAGGGAAAGCGAAAGAAGCGCTCGGGAAAGCAACAGGTGATAAATCAACAGAACGTGAAGGTAAAAAAGATCAAGTAAAAGGCGAGGCGAAGAAAACAGTCGGAAACGTCCAACAAAATTTCGAAGATACGAATCGCCGCTAAGACCGTTGAAATTAAATAGAAAAACCGGACTGGAGAATGACTCTAGTCCGGTTTTTAGCGTCTGCTATAATGAATTTTTATATCAATAAAAAAAGATAATGAATAATTTGTATAAAGGTCTAGTCATTTAGATATTTATGTGGAATAATAAAAAACGTAAAAGCGTTTACATTGTTCTGTCATTATCGTTTTATTCAGGAAAGGGTGAAAGGTATGTTGCAGTTTCTACAACGAATTGGTAAAGCCTTGATGCTACCAATCGCAGTATTACCGGCTGCGGGGATCGTGCTCCGGTTAGGTTCGGCGGATATGCTTGATATTCCGTTGATGGTAGCAGCAGGAGGGGCTATTTTTGATAACCTTCCACTGATTTTTGCCATTGGTGTCGCGATTGGTCTATCGATCGATGCGAGTGGGGCAGCGGGTCTTGCCGGGGCCATCGGGTATCTCGTCTTAAAGAATGGCGTCGACTCGATGAACAAGGATTATTCCAGCGCACAGATTCAGGCGAAGTATGATGCGATCGCTGCGATCGTCAATGATTCCTCGACCAAGGTCGACGGAGCGACACTTGGTTCGATCGCGAATCAGGCGACACTCGGTTCGACCGTTAATATGGCGGTATTCGGTGGAATCATCGCGGGTATCGTCGCAGGACTTCTATACAATCGGTTCTATAACATTAAGTTACCGGATTGGTTAGCATTCTTTGGTGGTCGTCGTTTCGTTCCAATCATTACATCAGCGGTCATGCTCGTACTTGCTTTCATCTTTGGTTATGTTTGGCCGTTCATCGAGCAAGGCATCAACGGTGCTGGTGAATGGATGGTTGGTCTTGGTGCAGGAGGCGCTGCTCTGTTTGGATTCTTTAACCGTCTCTTGATTCCTGTCGGCTTACACCACGTCTTAAATAATATTTTCTGGTTCGTCTTCGGTTCATATGAAAAAGCAGATGGTACGGTCGCGAACGGTGACATCGCGCGCTTCTTCGCTGGAGATCCGACAGCTGGGATTTATCAAGCGGGCTTCTTCCCAATCATGATGTTCGCCTTACCGGCTGCAGCTTTTGCGATCGTCATGGCTGCGCGTAAGGAAAATCGAAAAGCAGTTGCTGGAGCGATGATTGGTCTTGGGTTGACGTCCTTCTTGACAGGGATCACGGAACCAATTGAGTTCTCGTTCATGTTCTTATCACCTGTTTTATATGTCATTCATGCAGTTTTAACAGGTCTATCGATGGCCATCGTTAACTTACTCGGTATTTTACATGGCTTCTCCTTCTCGGCTGGTTTCATTGATTATGCCTTGAACTTCGGGATTGCCACAAAACCATTACTTCTCATCCCGGTTGGTCTCGCGTTCGCGGTCGTCTACTACTTCCTGTTCTACTTCATGATCACGAAATTTGATCTGAAGACACCAGGTCGTGAAGATGAATCGCTCGTCACAGACACGGGAGTCGTTTTGACAGATTCAGACGATAAATATGAGCAACAAGCAGCTCAAATTTTTGCCGGATTGAAAGGAACAGAAAATGTCACGTCGATTGATAACTGTGCGACACGTTTACGTCTTCAAGTCAAAGATCCAAGCATCATTGACGAAGCGGCGATTAAAGCGGCTGGAGCAAAAGGTGTCATGAAGATGGGCGCGACCAGCGTGCAAATCATCATTGGAACAGACGTCGAATTCGTTGCGGATGCGATGAAGCGACAGAAGTAAAGAAAAAACGACCTTTCCTGAACTCAGGAAAGGTCGTTTTGTTGTACGTTCGCAACAGGTGCTGTTTTGCTTGAGCGATAGATTGGATAAAAGATTCCGATCAAGATGATGACGATCCCAATCCATTGGGAACTCATCAGATGTTCTCCTAAAATTAAGACGGAACAGATGACTGCTGTCGGTAGTTCAGCCGCTCCGAGCAAAGAAACGCTTGCTGGAGACAGATGAGGGGCGCCTGCAGCAAATAAGAGTGGTGGCAAAATCAACGCGAATAGACCGAGCGGAATCGCGTATAACAGAAGTCCATTTTCGAAGTTCGCAGACGACAAGAACGTCGTCGGTGGATACATGATCATGACGAAAGCAAGACCACCTGTCATCATGTAAAAACTTTTCTTAATGACGGGTAAATGATTGGCGATGCGTCCACTAGCGAGTAGGAAAATCGAAAAACTAACAGCAGCTCCAAGACCGAATAATGTTCCACGCAGGTCGAGTGGGCTCGAGTAAGCAGCACTCGCAAGAATGGCTCCGCCAATCAGTAGAATCGCGGACAGGAAATGCGCGCGAGTAGGTAAGCGTCTGAATGCGAGCGCATCAATGATGACACCGATCCAAGTGAATTGGAATAAGAGAATGATCGCAACGGATGCCGATACGGTCTGAAGACTTTGGTAATAGAGATAACCGGTTGTACCGCTTGAAATACCAATCAGCATGAGAAGACCAGCTGTTTTGAGATCGAGACGAAGGTTTTTCGTAAATAAGGCAAGTCCGAAAATCATGAGCCACCCGAAGAAAAATTGACTACCTGAAACGGCTGCTGAGTTAAATCCAGCGGCATAAGCGAGTTTGACGATCGTTGAGAGGACACCATAACTGATAGCGCCAATCAGAACGAATAAGGTTGCTTTTGAACGATGCATGAATAAATTCCCTCCATTTTTAATAAAAACCACACAAAAAAGGTTGCAACAGGGCCTTGTCCAGGTTTTTTGGACAGGGTTTGGTTGCAACCTGTGTGATTTATTGAGTTGATGTGTCGAGCAAACGATACAGCCGGGTTTTCGTTTGATTATACTGAACGGTCAGCGCATTCCACTTCTTTAATGACGCGGTAGCTTTCCGTGTTAAACGATTTAAATCCGCTGTTGACTCATCAATCTTAACGAAATCCGGTTTTTTCGTCAAGCGTGAAAGCACTTTCTTTTCAGCGTCCATCGCTTGTCGATACGTTTTCGAGAACGTTTGAAATGTCTGCTCGCGTTCCTTGATGATTGTCACTAAGGCAGTTCCTTCTGTTTTTGCTTTACCATCAAGTTTGTTGACAGCATCCTTCAATTCTTCAAGATCGAGTGCAGCGTACGTTTCCTTACGTAACGTTTCTTCTTGTTTCAATAAAGCAAGCCGTTCGTCATTTAAGGCTTCTAATTCCTCTCGTTCATTTTGAGAGCGTTTGATTTCTTCAGCACCTGCATCAAGAACGGCTTGGTACGTATTAACTGAAATTTCATCCTTACGAGCACGTTGATCAGCTAGCGTGAATGCCTTCTCTTCACCTTTGACTTGTTGCTCTAGCTGTTCATGAAGAGAGGCTGGTGAATCGTTGGAACAGGCAGCGAGTCCAAAGCTCGACAGGAACAGTACTGCTACGAATGTTTTTTTCATCTGGATAGTAACTCCTTATAAATTCGAGTGTTGCGCGAAGTTGTACGGGATATGGAAATCTTCATCATAAATCGCGAATTGATAGCCTTTTTTCTGAAGTCCGGCAACAATGGCTGGAAGTGCCTTGATGGCTTGTGGTTGTTCATGTAAGAGAATGATTTCAAACGGACGCTCTGCTCGCCGAATGACCGTATTCGCTACTTCTTTTGCACTATCTTTGTAATACCAGTCCATTGAATCGATTGACCAGTCCCACACGCGGAAGTCTGCTGAATGAATGGCAGATGCCATTTTTTTCGTGATGCCTGGATCAGAGCCATAAGGTGGTCGTGTCAAATGTGGTGTTAGCTTCGTCAACTCATGGATTTTCTTCTGAACACTTTGCATCTCTGAGACATACTTTCCTTTTTCGTACAATGTATCGTAATCGTGTGTTTCCCCGTGTAATCCGATATAGTGTCCAGCTTTAGCAGCAGCTTTGACTTCTTGCGGAAAAGCATCTATTTGTGTCCCGAGATAAAAGAAAGTGGCACGAGTCTGAAGTTGATCCAATGTTCGAAGTAAGTCCGGTGTTAATGCGGATGGACCATCCTCGAATGTTAAATAAGCGACTTTTTTCGTCACACCATTCCATTTTTCCACGCGTGCTTTTTCCATATTGACGACAGGGACTTCAGTAATGGATTTACCTGTCGTAATGGATTGTTGTTCAGGAGTAAATACGTATCGGTAAGCGACATATCCCCCAACTCCGAGAAAGACAAGTGTGAGAAGTAAGAAGAACCGAGGGAAAAACTTTCTTTTTTTTGTACGCGGTCGTGGACCGAGTTCGCTAGCGTGGCTTGAGGTAAATGGATCCATCGTTGTCTGTCGCTCCTTTTGTCAAAAATATCATATACAGATAATGTAACATTCTGACTGTTTCTTTTGTAACAAACAGATGACAAAAAGATGATGGAAAATCGATTTTTCTAAAAAATATCGATTTATTTAGAAGAAGTTTGTAAGAAATAAAAAAACAACCACTGAATAAGTGATTGTTTCATGTGTTATTAGTGTTCTGTTACAGCACACTCATCGCATTCCGTTTGATAGGATTCACATTGTTCATCCATCTCTTTTCCGCAATGGGCACACGTCTTGACGGGAAGCTCACGATAGAATGCAGCAGATGCTTCTTGATAAAGGGGTTGTTCCATGTGTTTTTCCTCCTTCAAAATAAACGCAATGGTCTTTTTTCTTGTTTTTATTGTATTAGTACAGAAGTTTAATGTCAACTATTGTTTTATAACAGTAAATTCGTTTGAAGTATTGATAGAGGACAATAAAAAAGAGACATGCTACGATATCTAAGTAATCTGATAATAATAAGGGGGATTTACACATGACACAGGCAACACTTGATACAATGCGTGTCTTAACAGAAAGACGTTCGGTTCGTCATTACGACGAAATGTTCAAACTTTCAAAACAGGAAGTGGAAGAACTATTAGAATGGACGACAGCGGCGCCGAGTGCTTGGAATTTGCAACACTGGCATTTCACGGTCTTCCATTCAGAAGAAGCGAAGCAACAGCTTGCACCGATCGCATACAATCAGCCGGCTATCACTTCGGCTTCAGCAGTCATTGCGATCTTAGGTGATGTTCAAGCTAATCGAAACTACAATCCGGTGTACGGTCCAGCAGTAGAAGCAGGTGGCATGACAGAGGATTTATTTGATTCGATCAAGGCACAGGTAGAAGGCGCTTATCAAAGTGAAGCCTATGGGCGCGATGCGGCAATGTCGAATGCGAGTCTTGCTGCGATGCAATTGATGCTTGCGGCAGAAGCGCGTGGATTATCAACACTCGCAATGGGTGGATTCGATCATCAACGTTTTGCGGAAACGTTCATCACCGAGTCACGGTATGTACCGGTCATGTTGATTGCTGTCGGAAAAGCGGTTGAAGATGCGAAAAAGCGTCCGGCACTACGTTTACCGATTGATCAAGTATCGACCTTCCTGTAAGTCATTCAAAATGGAGGAAGCGGGGTTCAATTCCTCCATTTTAATTTTTTTATTTTTTTTCAGAAAAAGACTTGTCAGCCTTTTAGTTTCTTGATATATTAATACATGTCCTAGCAAGTACATAACGTACTGCAAACATGATTCTGTAGCTCAGCTGGGAGAGCGCTACCTTGACAGGGTAGAGGTCGCTGGTTCGAGCCCAGTCAGAATCATACCGAAAGCCCGCTTTTCCTTTATAGGAAAAGCGGGCTTTTTTTATTATTTCTTTATCTCATCCTCTGTGACCCATTTATGGTTTTTCACCATCTCTCCACCGTCAGTCGGTTCATAGTTCACCATGTAGACCGTCGTTTCCTTTACTTCATCAATCGTCGCTTTTGCTCCATCCATACCTTTCATATGATCCGCTTTGACAGTTGTTTCATCACCAACTTGCAGTGGCTTAGTTGGAACGGGATCGAGTTCTTCCTGAATGACCCATTTATGATTTTTCACCATCTTTCCACCAGTAGTCGGTTTGTAACTGATCGCATAGACGACGGTGTCGTAAGCTCCCGCAATCGTTGCTTTAGCTCCGTCCATACCGTCCATATGATCCGTCGTCAACGTGACCTTGCTTCCTTTCGGATAAGTCGGATCACTGGCTTCCTTTAAACCGGATGGTAGCTTTCCGTCGCTCGAATGCATCATATCTCCATGAGACATATCGTGTGAGTCACTATTACTTCCATCGTTATTGGCGGATCCACATGCACCGAGCCAAAGCGTAGAACTAAGAGCAAGTGCGGTTAATGTCAATGATTTTTTCATATAAAACCCTCCTGAAGTCACTAGTCTTCTTTACTATACCCAGCGTATATGCAAATCGTGTGCAGATGAGGTGACAGTTTCGTTTGCCTGCGTCGATCGCGTTTTTTTTAGCTATACTAAAAGTGGAGAGAAAAAGGAGGAATCGTCATGCGTCATATTTCATACTCAGTCGGAGGAATCGTGCTTGCGGCATTTTTAATTTGTGGCAGTGTGTTGTTTGGGACATTGTATTATCAGTTGTCTCAAACACGAACGCAGGAAGTAGTAGACGGTTTACTGAACCGAGGAAATACACACCGTGATGTCCTTGTCGATTCCTATGACCAAACGACGATGCGCCATGTCAGCATGATGGAAGCAGATTCATCGTTTACTGTGGTGATCACTGATGCAGATGGAAAACAACTAGAAGCGTCACGACCTTTGTCGAATGAGATGAAGAGCATGTTAGAGCATACGGATTTTGATTACCGTCAACAAGGAAAAATCGTGACGATGCGTGACTTTTTAATGACGGACAGTCCCATCACCATTGACGGGGAACATCGTGGTCATGTATTCATGTTCGCCTCTAAAGAAATCGTAGATCACGTACTTGATCCGTTGAAACAGCAGTTTTTCCAAGTGGGTCTGCTAGCGCTTTTATTAGCAGGTGCGGCAAGCATTTGGACGACCCGACTCATTTCTCGTCCGTTGATTCAGATGGAAAAAGCGACAGCGCGTCTATTGGATGGGGAAGGTGGAGAGTTGCCGATTGATCGAAAAGATGAACTGGGACAATTGGCGCGTTCGATTCAGCAATTAAAACAAGATCTCGATTTTTTGAATCGGGAACGATCCGAATTTTTAGCAACCGTATCTCATGAACTACGAACACCATTGACATATATAAAGGGATACGCGGATATTCTCGAACGCCAAACGTTGACGCCGGATGAGCAACAACGCTACATTACGATCATTCGAGAAGAAAGTCAGCAAATGAATGAATGGATTGAGCAATTGTTTTGGCTAGCACGAATTGACGCCAATGCTTTTATGATGGAGCGAAAACCTGTCGATGTCGAAGACTTGATTCATCAAGTGATACGATTGATGCGTCCAGACATCGAACAAGAAAATGTTTCGTTCGAGATAGAAGGTGAGCGATTAGAAGTGATGGGTGACGCTCAGCAGCTCCGTCAGATGATCGTGAATATCATTGAAAATGCACGGCGACATACGACGTCAGGAAAAATTATCGTTCGTTATGGTGTCAACGCAGTAGGGGCTTTCATTCAAATCGAAGATACAGGAGAAGGGATCGCTGCAGAATCTTTACCTCATGTAACGAAACGGCTCTACCGAACGGAAGCATCTCGTTCTCGAAAACATGGAGGAACTGGAATCGGACTCTCCATCGTTGAAGCAATTGCTCAGACACATGGTGCAGAATTGAACATCAAGAGTCAACTTGGACATGGAACACAAGTGACACTGCAGTGGAAGGAGAAATAAAATGCCGCATGTATTGATCGTAGATGATGAACCAAGAATGCTTGAACTGCTCAAACTGTATATTCAGCCGTATGGGTACACGTGTCAGCTTGTGGATTCTGCGCAACAAGCTCTTGATCTCTGCCGTCAGCACGTATTCGACCTGATTTTACTAGATGTCATGATGCCGGATATGGATGGCTGGACATGTTGTCGTCTCATTCGAGAACACTCTAACATCCCGATCTTGATGGTTACGGCTCGGAATCAACGGGAAGACATCATTCGGACACGAGAAGTAGGAGCGAATGATTACATATCAAAACCGATTCAAGAAGGGGAACTGATCGGGCGAATGGAAGTTTTATTACAGCAACAGTATGATGGTCTATCCTATGACCGGGAAAGCTATCGTTGTAGTTACCTCCAACAAAAGATTTCGTTAACGAAAACGGAATTTGAGTTGTTAGGTGTATTTTTAGATTCTCCACGACGTGTTTGGACACGGGATCAGCTGACAACAATATTATGGGGAGCGGAAGCGTCTGTAGACGAGCGGACGATCGACTCGCATATCAGACATTTAAGAGAAAAACTACGTGTTTGCGGTTTTCCGATTGAACAGCATCTCGAAACAGTTCGCGGAATCGGATACCGCTGGACACACCAATAAAGGGGAAAATCAAAATATGACGACACTCTATTTCGTACGGCACGCACACTCGACATATTCACCAGATGAACGGAAGCGGCCACTTTCCGATGCAGGACAGGCAGATGCGATACGTTTACTTGAAACGTTTCAAGAAATTCCAATCGACAGGTTCTACAGCAGTCCGTATCAACGGGCAATCGAGACGATTGCACCGCTCGCGAAGGCACGTCAACAACCAATCATTGAGGTAGAGGAACTACGAGAGCGATTGTTAGCACCGGGAGAGCTTGACGATTTTCAAGCAGCGGTCACATATGTATGGCAACATCCGAATGAAAATCCGTATGGAGGCGAAACGAACAACGAAGCGTCACAACGCATTCGGCAATTCATCGACGAACTAGTGGAGAAGCATCCTGACGAAACAGTCGTTCTTGGAACACACGGAAACATCATGGTGTTACTCTTAGAAACATTTGATCCGACGTTTGATTACGCATTTTGGAAATCCTTACCGATGCCAGCCGTATGTCGAATGGATGTGAGATTAGGAGAAAAAGCGGACATTCATGTCGTACCACTTTTGACGAATACAAAGTAAAAAAAGAGACGGAACTGATGAGTGAATCAGTTTCCGTCTCTTTTGTAATTGGAGAAATGTTAAGGCGTAGGAACGGCACCTTCATGTTTTCGGATCAAATCCGCTGTTAATTGACCAGACAAGGTGACCATCGGTACACCGCCGCCTGGGTGTGTCGAACCACCGACGAAATAAAGTCCTTCGTACAAGTCACTCTTCGATGGAATCTTGAATCCACCATTTTTCTTCCGATCGGCTGCGACACCATAAATCGATCCACCGTTTGGACCGTATAATTCCTTCAAATCTTCTGGGGTGAAGCGATATTCAAACTCGATTGATTCACGAAGTCCGTGAAGTCCCATCCGCTCCAGTTTATCGAGAACGACTTCGCGGTACGCATCCCAGTCGACCTCACCTTTTTGAAGTGTTAGCGGTGGAACATGCGTTAAGACGAATAAGTTATCCTTCCCTTCAGGAGCTTGGGAAGCGTCGGATTTTGACGAGACACCAACGTAAATCGTCGGATCCTCAGGAGGGGTACCTTCTTTGAACATTTGGGCGAATTCACGCTCTGGATTTTCCGAGAAAAAGAAATTATGATGCGCTAGCCCGCGATACTCGCGATTTACACCGAGCAGCAGGACAAGACCTGAAACGGAAGGAGCGAACGACGCCTGTAATTTTTTGGCCTGCTTCCGGGCTTTTTTCTCCGGTACGATCCGTTCATAAGTCGGAATGACCTCGAGATTTGAGACGACGATATCGGCTACATGGAATGTTCCGTTTGATAAGACGCCAACCGCTTTTTTATTTTCAAGGACGATTTGTTCAACGGGTGAGTTGAGATGAACCGTGACACGGAGCTCATCAAGCAACCGTTTCATGGCACGCGCGATTTGGTACATGCCACCTTTGACATAATAGATGCCGAGTCCCATTTGAACGTAAATCATCTGATTGAAGACAGCAGGTGCCTGATAAGGATTGGAACCAACATACATGACCATATAGTTGAACAGCTGTTCGAGATACGGATCATTGAGATGTTTCTTTGTTCCAGTCGCAACGGTATTCATCGGATCCATCTTTAATAAATCAGACATCGTATGGTATTTTTTTAAGTCCTTTAAATCTTCGAGACTGTATTTATAAAAACTGTCGAGGCACAAGTCGTACATTTGTTTGGAGTACCGGAACAATTCGACGAAATCAGCTCGTGACGAGACTTGTTCGACTTCTTCAAGCATTCCAGGTAAGTCACCTTTGACATCGATTTTTGTTCCATCTTCAAAGAATGTACGCCATTGCGGTTCAATGCGCTCGATTTCTAAGTAATCATCCAAGTTACGATGAACGCTTGAGAAGAGTTGTTCGAGTACCCAAGGCATCGTTAAGATGGAAGGACCGGTATCGAAAGTAAATCCCTTTCCACTACGTTGATTCAGTTTCCCTCCGACGTTTGCATTCTTTTCAAGCATCGTGACTGCATAACCATCTCCAGCCAAACGAATGGCGGCAGACATACCAGCAAGACCTGCTCCAATGACAATTGCGCGTTTCTTCAAATGAATCACTTCTCCTTTTAGTAGATGAATGGAATCAATCGCTTTCGTTTCGCAGCCCATACCGTATAGGCAGGTCCAAAACCTTTCGTTAACATCGCTTCCTCGATTCGAATCCGGTAAAGTAAGAAAAAGAACATCAGAAGTCCAGAGAGAACAAAAAGTCCGGACTGACCGGTGAAGAGGGGGAAGCTCATCGTAATCAATAACAATCCACTATATAATGGGTGACGTAAAAAGCGGTAAGGACCACTGCTGACGAGCTGATCACCAGATGCCACGACGACATGACGTGTGAATTGTTGTTTTAAGTGAAGAATTCCCCACAGACGTAAGGAAACGCCACACCACAACAGAATGCATGAAGAGATGCGCATGAATGTAGAAACTCCCTCATTCGCAAAGAGGAAAGCGCAGACGATCGTTCCGCTTAGGACAAGGAAAATCAAATAAAAACTAACTTGTTCTGCTGCGCCTGACTTGGACTCAGAGCGATTCCGGAAACGAATCATCTCACCGATCCAACAGATGCTACCGATACTGAAGATCCATTCCCAAAGTGACACGTACGCTACTCCTTTCTGCATCAGAATCATGTTTCGAAAACGCATACATCGTTATTTACCCATTGTAATTCGTCCTTAAGCTACATTTAGAAAACTTCAGAAATACTTCATTTTCATGACAAGCATTCCGAAAGAACCCTGTTTGAAAAAAAGAATGGTATTCTAATCTAAAATATGGATGCAGGTTAGAACATGCATAAAGGAGATATACGATTCATGAAATACATCACGACACTCATCACGACGTTGACATTAACAGCGGCCTGTACGTCAGTGTATATACCAACGGTCGAAGCATCGACTTCTACTTATCGGCAAGCAAAGACATCCCTTCATTTGCGTAAGGGAGCATCGATTGATCAACCGAGTCTTGCGGTTATTCCGACGGGGATCTATGTGACGGAGCTTTCAAAAGTCGGTACGTGGTCAAAAGTACAATATGGTACGAAGATTGGTTATGCGAGTACGAAGTATCTACTGACGGATGAACAAATCGGTGGAAAACGGATCGGTAAGACCCTCATCGCGAATAAGAACTTAGCGCTCCGTTCGACGTACGCTCCTGGTGAGAATCAACAAGCAAGAGCAGCGTTTGAGAAAATGCGTGTAGCGGCTAAAAAAGCGGGGATTACGCTCGTTGCGTTTAGTACATATCGCTCCTATGCCTATCAAAAAACGTTGTTTGATAAATATGTTGCGCGTGATGGATATGAGAAGGCGAGTACGTATAGTGCGGAACCTGGGAAAAGTGAACACCAAACAGGTCTTGCGTTTGATATTGGAGGCGCTGATTCAACAAAATACGCCACGTTTAGCTTTTCAAAAACAAAAGAGGCAAAATGGTTGTTTGCGAATGCTCACCGCTACGGTTTCCATCTCCGCTATCCATCTGGTAAAGAATCTTGGACGGGTTATACGTATGAGAGCTGGCACTATCGGTATGTCGGAGCAACGCTTGCCGCTCGTCTAAAAGTCAGTGGATTGACGATGGAGGAGTATTTCCATCTCGCACCATGGAAACCAGTAAAGGTTTCGACTTCTTAAAAACATGGTAAATAGAGGATGTTGACTTAGTCGGTTATTCGTCTCAGGTGAAAGAGGTGGAACGGATGGCAAAAAAAGATGCGAAACATCACATCATGACGTTTACGTTCAAAGAAGAAGCGACATCCTATCAAGTGTTCAGTGAATTGAAGAAATATCATGCGCGAGGTCAAGTCGATTTCGAACAGATTGCCGTCATCAAGCGAAATGAGAATGGTGCTTTTTCGTTTGAAGATGCTGTAGACCTAAGTGGATCGAATCGCGCCGTCAAAGGGTCGTTAATTGGAATGGCGGTGGGTATTCTAGGAGGCCCATTCGGCATCTTGCTTGGTTCGATGACGGGTATGCTGATTGGTGGATCGAAAGACATGAAGGAAAATCAAGAAATCCAAGAGACATTCAAACGAACACTCGGTGTCATTCCGCCTGGACAAACAGGAATCATCGCGATCGGTGAAGAGTTTGAACCATCCGTCCTCGACGGATTAGTGGAGCAACATGATGGTACGTTGGAACGAACGGATGAACAGTTAGAGTCGTAAGGTCTTATAGAATGAAAGGAGCCTATCGCTTGGATCGCGATAGGCTCCTTTTCATGTGCATTTACTTAGTCGTACGTTCTTTTTTTGCTTTTTTGAAGAAGAACAATTCATAGACGACAGGAACGATGATGAGTGTTAACAACGTAGAGGTCGTTAATCCACCGATGACCGTCAAGGCAAGACCTTTTGAGATCAATGTTCCTGAAGAAGTGGTTAATGCGAGAGGCACCAATGCCATGATTGTTGCAAATGCGGTCATCAGGATTGGGCGTAATCGCGTTTTACCAGCTTCAATCAATGATTCGCGAATCGGCATACCGCGTCCGACGTTTTGACCGATGCGGTCGACGAGAACGATTGCGTTCGTGGTGACGATTCCGATCAACATCAGGAAGCCGATCATGACACTGACAGACAATGGTTCATTCGCAAGGAAGAGCGTGACGAGTGAACCGATTGGAACAAAGATCAGAGAGGACAAGATGATGAATGGAATACGAGCTTTTCCGAACGTGATCAACATTGTCAGGTAAACAAGTCCGATGGCAACGACAATCGCAATTCCGAGTGATTGGAAGATTTCGACCGTATCATCATTTCCACCACCACTTGTCAGTGAGACACCGTCTGGTAAATCGATTTTTTCGACGTCAGCTTTTACAGCGTTCGATACGTTTTGAACGTCGTCTCCTTTAACTTGTCCAGATACGCGAGCATATACTTTTCCGTCGAGTTTCTGAATCGATGTGAAAGTCTCAACTTCATTGACGTTCGCGACATCTTTCAATGCGACAGGACCGTTTGCTGAGAAGAGTTGGACGTCTTCGAGATCTTCTTTCGAGACGAGTCCTTCTTCATAAGATAATTGTACGTCTTGATCCTTATTGTCGAGATTGAGCGTTCCGACCGTGACAGGCTTCGTTTGATCGTTAACGGTACCGAGAATCTGGAAACCAGATAGTCCGCGATCACTTGCTTTCTCAGGATCGATTTCTACGAGATACTGCTTTTGTTTTTCGCTGAAGTTGTTCGTGATATATTTCAAATCATTATTTTTCGACATGTTATCCTCGACGAGTTTTGCCGCCTCTTGAAGGGCTTCGAGGTCGTTCGAGAACAAGTCGACATCGACGTTGTTATTCGACGGAGGACCACCTGTTGATAGTTCAGCCACACTGATTTTGACATCGACGTTTTCATCTTGAGCGATGTCTTCCATCTGTGTTTCAAGTGACTTGATCGTTTTTTCGACGTTTACACCGTCTTTTAGATTCAAGAAGTAACTTGCTTTATTATCGAGACGTAAGCCTGTCGTGAAGTCACGCGCTCCGACAGAAGTCGTCACGTCAGCAATGGCTTTTTCTTTATCAAACATTTTTTCCATCTCAAACGAGACGTCACTTGTTTTTTCAAGTGATGTGGCAGCTGGAAGCTCAAGCGATGCCGTCAAGGTCTTCGATGCTTCGTTCGGAATGAACGTAAAGCCGAGACGCGGTACGATCGCCAGAGAACCACCGAGAAGGATGAACGATACGACCAAGATGATCGCCTTGTGCGAGAGTGATTTTTCAATCAGCTTGCCATACCACCGTTGGAGAGCGCCTTCTTTTTCTTCCGCTGGTACCTTCTTGAATGCAAACTTCGCGAGAATCGGTACGATCGTGATCGCAACGAGTAGTGAAGCAAGTAATGAGAAAATAATCGTCAAAGCGAACGGTAAGAAGAACTTACCAGTAATCCCACCGACAAATCCGATCGGCAGGAAGACGACGACGGTCGTCAGCGTCGATGACGTGATTGCTTTTAGAATCTCTTTTGTCGATTGTTCGATGATCTCATCCGTCATACCGGATTCGGATTTTCGGACGCGTCGGAAGATGTTCTCGATGACAACGATACTATCATCGACGACACGACCGACTGCAACAGCCATCCCACCAAGTGTCATGATGTTCAGGGAGATATCTTGCCAGTTCAAGAAGATAGCAGCGATGAGTAATGATAATGGAATCGAGACGATGGCGATGATCGTCGCGCGGAGGTTCCGTAAGAACAAGAGTACAGCGAGTGATGCGAAGAGGGCACCAAGTAATCCTTCTTTGACGAGTGTCGCAACGGACTCCTCGATATCCTTCGCTGAATCAATCCCAATCGTATAGTCGACTTGGTCGTCATATTTATTGAGAATCTTCGTGACTTCATCTGCGATTTCGACTGTATTGGCATCTTGTTTTTTCGTGATTGCCATCGATAAGGAATCTTTTAAATCGTAACGCGTTTTTTCACTTTGTTGTGAGACGGCTTCGATTTTTGCGATATCCTCTAGGCGAATCGGTTCTGCAGGTTCAGACGCCTGATCTGCAGCTGCTCCACCTGTTGTACTTGGTGGACCTTGCGTTGCACCTTGTGGTGGACCGCCAGCAGATGAACCACCTGTTTGACCGTTACTTGATGAACTAGTCGCACCTGCAGCAGGTGTCAATTGTAGATTTTTTAGTTTATCTAGATTTTCTAGTTTTTCCTCAACGCGAATCGGAATTTTCGAATCGTTTTCTGATAGCTGACCAGATGGGAACGAGACATACTTTCCATTGATTTGTTCCTTGATGCTCGAGAGCGAGAGACCCGCTTCCGTCGCTTTCTCCTTATCGACGGTGATTTGAACGAGATCATCCTTATAGCCACCAACCGAAACGCTGTTGATTCCTGGAATCTTATTAAGTTCAGGTTCGATATCTTCCTTTAGGATTTTTTCGATGTCTTTACCATCCTTACTAAAGAAAGAGATGTTATAGATCGGGAATGAACCAAATGACAAACGATTCAATTTCGTCGTTGCTTCCTCCGGTAGATTCGCATCTTGGATTGCAGCATCGATTTGTTGTTCGACCTTATCCATATCGGTATCGAACGGGAATTCGATGTTTAAGATACCGATACTTTCATAAGAAGAACTCGTTAGCTTGGTAGCCCCTTCAATTCCTTTAAGGGAAGTTTCAAGCTTTGAGACGACTTGTTTATCGACATCGTCAGGAGATGCACCAGGGTAAACCGCTTCGATTGAAATCTGAGGAAACTCGATTTCTGGGAACTGATCGACTTTTAATTGTGAGAAGGAATACACGCCTCCTAAAATCAATAGGATTGCAATGATGAAGACAGCAACCGAGTTCTTCAAACTAAATCGGGTTAAAAAGTTCATATGAACGCTCCTTTCTTTTTATATGTGCTTATTTACATAGTAGAGGACACTCATAGAACCCGCAACTTTAAAACTGTTTTTATTTAAAAAGATCTTTTTGAAAAAAGATAAATTTTTTTTGTTAAAAAGGCTTTACACTTTTCGATATGCTGCTATAATAAAAACATACCCAGTAACAACACAGCATGATTCTGTAGCTCAGCTGGGAGAGCGCTACCTTGACAGGGTAGAGGTCGCTGGTTCGAGCCCAGTCAGAATCATACCGAAATCGTTCCTTTTTGAAGGAGCGATTTTTTTTTGCGTTAAAAAAACTATTCCCGAAATCAATCAGGAATAGTTGGAAGGGAGGTAAATTGTTTTATTGAATTTCGAGATGAAGATCGCCGCGCTTCGTCCACCCTGCGACGGTCGTCAATCGATAGAAGACGAGCGTCAAGACGCCAGGTAGAACGACACCAGTCAAGAAGAAGACGAGGAACGCCTGAGGACCTTGGTTGACGAAGATATTGAGTGGGGCAATCATCGAATTTAATCCAAGTCCTGCGAGTTCGTACGGTACTTTCAAAGAGAGAAGGAGCGTCGCGACAGGAGCTGAAATCATCGCTGCGAGAAACGGTGCAACGACAAGACGTGGATTTTTAACGATATTCGGGAATTGTACTTTAGGTGTTACAAAGAATGAAGCAATCAAACCACCTGGATCCGTCTGACGGTATGCCATCAACGTAAAGCCGACGAATTGAGCGGAACAGCCAATCAGTGCAGCGGCACTTGCTACAGGATCAAGTTGCAAAGCGATAGCCAGTGCAGCGGACGAAGCAGGAGACATCAATAAGACACTAAAGATGAGTGCAATGACAAGAGATGTAGCAATAGGAGAAGACTCGACTGAAGCCGTGATCATGGCACTGAATTTTGTAAGGAGTGGTGTCGTGACGGCAGCAGCACCGATTCCAGTCACGCCGCCAGCAAGGACAGCACTCATCGGGATGACCATCATGTCAAATTTCGTTTTTCCAGTCATGCGTTTTCCGACGTATACAGCGACAGCAGCTGCGAGTAACGCGCTGATCGGCTGACCGGGTACAAGAACGAGTCCAGAAGCAGTCGATTGAAGAGCGGCACCACCAATCGTCGCTGCGATCATCGCGCTGAACAGGACAAGTGTGTTTCCTCCGAGCTGAAAGGCAATACCGGCACCAAGCGCAGGGGCGAGTAGTACTTTTGCGACACCACCAATCGTCAGTAGCATTTGGATATGTAGAAGATTTCCGAGCGTCTCAATCAGGAGTCCGACACCGAGTGTTACAAGAACGGCATTTGCCATTCCAGCTGATACTTTTACCATTCGATCCATCGCATATTCTTTCAACGTTGTCATCCTCTCTATCTATCTCTATTTTTTGCCATGAAAAAAGCCTATCCGTTTTTGGGATAGGCGCCACTCATTCTGTGCGGGCGCCTCATTCGATGCATCGAAAGAAGGGCCCAAAAATCATTTCCGTTTCATCATCGGAAAAGTTTTCAGTCCCTCATGCATAGAATAATCAGTCGTCCAACTTGGTTAAATGGCTGTTGCGTCGGAATCATTCGATCGTGCCCCTCTCTGTGAATTTTTCTAAGCCTAACACGCTCTTGATTAATAATCAATATTTTCTGACAATTTATTTTTTCCTGAAATCTGACAGGAATTCACGGTATCATCGGGAAATCCTAATGTACCAACAATGGAGGCGTTTACATGAAAGTGATGCTTTTTACAGATATTCATGGCAATGCATCAGCATTACGTGCGGTATTGTCCTATCTTGATCAACAACCAGATATCGATGCCGTCTATTGTCTCGGTGATCTTGTCGGCATTGGACCAGAGCATAATGAAGTCATTGATCTATTGAAGCAACGTCCTGATATTCAAACGATTTCTGGGAATCATGATGAATGTGTCCTTGCTTTAATCCATGGGGAGAACTATCCCGATAGTTACCGCCATGCGAAAGAGCACCACCAATGGATTGCGGATACGTTGACGCAAGAAAATCAAAAGTATTTGGAACGATTACCGCGTGTCTTAAATATCATGCATCAGGAACAAACGATGCACCTGACGCACTATGCTTATGCCGACCAGACGAAGAAGATTGGTGAAGAGCCGTTAAAGCAAGCGGTGGATGGAACGAAAGAAAACTTATCCGTCCTGTTTGCTGGAAGTGAGGCGCGGATCATTGGATTCGGTCATCATCATCCAGCGCAACAAGTCGAGACAGATCAAACGCTCTTTATTAATCCAGGTGCACTTGGATGTCAGGAAACAGCTATTGCTCCAGTAGCAATTATCGATTGGGAGAAGGATCAAGTCCGTTCAGAAATCCTGAAGATTCCATATGATGATCGACCATTTTTAGACGTCCTCAATACGACGGAGATGCCGGAACGTGAGTTGATGCGCCGTCTCTTCTTCGGTAGTAGGACATGAAAAAACCTTCATGAGTAGTTCATGAAGGAAGTCGATTAAGCAGATAGCTTCGTCGTAATTGAGATGAGGCACACGACAATCAGTAACACGATACCGATGTTTCGTTTCAATGGATGGCGTGACCAGTAAAAGAATAGCGCAAGGACAGGGGCCACAAAAAAGGCAACGATGAGACTGATCAATGTTGCAAGAAATAATACAAACATCCAAAGCTTGCTAGTAGTCCGATATACCTGCCACATGTCGTAGAGCGACATGAGTGTATAGGCGAGTAACACGAAGATGATTCCGGTCGATAAACTCAAAGCGATCATCACTCCATTCCCTATTTAGTATAAGGGAAAGAGTGAGAATGATTACACGACTTGAAGTAAAAAACATGACGAATCGATGAACGTACGATTAGACGCTGTAACGAAAAAAGAAAGGAGAGGGCATCTATGTCAGACATCTATCGCCGTTTTTTTCTATTTCCGGATATTTTGATCATGCTCGTACTACTGATTGGAATAAGTAGTTATACCATTGCTCAGCCGTTTCATTGGTCGATTTTACTGTTCTTTTGTCTTGGACTGATCGTCTTTAGTTTCAGTGAATACCTGACGCATCGTTTTTTGTTCCATTTACCACCGCCTAAAAATATGCTTGGACGAAAGTTGTTGAAGCGACTTCATTACGATCATCATGCGCATCCGAATGAACTGCATCTGTTGTTTTTACCGGTCTGGTATTCCTTGCCGAATCTTGGTTTCTTTGCGGCTCTGACCTATCTTCTGACGCAATCTGTCGTTTCGACAGCTGCAGCCGCGAGTGGATTGATCGTCATGTTGCTTGTGTATGAATGGAAACATTACGTGGCACACGTTCCGCTGAAACCGAGAACACGCTTTGGAAAATGGATGAAAAAGACGCATCTATTACATCATTTCAAAAATGAACACTATTGGTTTGGTGTATCAAATCCGATGGGGGACTGGTTGTTTGGCACTTTGAAAGATGAGAAAACAGTTACTTCTAGTCAAACGGCACGGAATTTAGAAAAAAATCGAGAATATGAAAAACCGCCAATCAGCTGATCGGCGGTTTTTTGATTCATAAAATGCGTAGCATGGCACGACGAATCGTATCTAATTCCAACGGTCGAGCAATCAATGGCCATTCGGCAATTAACGCAATGTACGTCCGGAAAATCAGAAAGGCGGTGACATCGACTGGTACGTCACGATCATCTTGTCCAAGGCGAGTCTCGAGTAGCGTTTTAAGATATTCGACGACATGCCGTTCGATCCGTGTCCGTAGTTCTTGCATTTCTTGTAATTTAAGATTACGTGTTTCTTCGATGATTTGAAGAATGAACAAATGTTGTTGCTGATGATAGACGATAGCGTCGATCATTGCTTGTTTATTTTCTTCTACCGTCGCATGTTCGACGTAAGCGCGTTCTGCTTCTTCTTTCATTTCTTGCAGCACACGTGTTACGAGCGATTCGAACAGGTTGAGTTTACTTTCAAACAGTTGATAGACAGTCGGTTTTCCGACGTGAGCGCGTCGGGCGACACGCTCGATCGTCGTACCTTTATAACCAAGTTCAGAAAAGCAAGCCATCGCTGAGTCTAGTATCAGTGTTTCTTTATCAGACTGTGTCATGTTGTTTTCGTCTCACTTTCGTTGAGAGTAAAATCCGCTTGGCTCCGAGCCCTCCAACGAAGCTGATGATCAATGCGACGACTAAGATAGTCGCAAGGACTTGACTGTTTGAGATGAGGGCGTCTGTCACACCAAGTCCAAGCGCTTCGCGGAATCCGCCGACTGAATACGTCATTGGTAAGAACGTATGGATGGCTTGGAAGAAGCTTGGCGTCATCTCGACTGGGAACGTACCACCACTACCACCGATTTGTAATAGGAGTAGTAGGAAGGCAAGGAACTGTCCGACGCGACCGAGTAGCATCGCGAGCGTGAACAGAATCGTAATGAACGTCATCCCTGTTAAGGCAGCAAATCCATAGAGCGCAGGAACACTCGCGACATCAGCATCGAGGACATAGACGATGGCTGTGGCCGCTGCGACACCTTGTAAGGCTCCAATCGGTAAGATGAGTGATAATTTACCGACAAGGAATCGCCATGTCAGACTTTCACCATGTTCTGGACGAATCTGGTAGACAGACGAGAACATCAAGGCGCCTGCGAATAAGGCGATACTAAGGATGTAAGCTGATAAACCAGAACCGTAGTTGTTGACCGTCGAATAGTCATGTTCTTTTAAGACGACAGGTTCTGCCAGCATATTATCCCGCTCTTTAGTCGGCTTGACGGTTGCGTCTTTAGCTCCTTTGCTGAGCTCGTCCTTCAATGTTTTAGCCCCATCTTCAAGTTTAGTATTGGCATCCGCGATTTTTGAAGCCCCATCGGTCGTTTTGCCGATTCCGTCCGTAATCGTAGTTGAACCAGAAGCCAATTGTCCTAACCCGTTATTTAACGCGCTAGCACCTGTTTGGAGTTGATGTGTGCCATCTGAAAGCTGATTAGCCCCATCAGCCAGTTGTGCGCCACCTGTTGCAGCTTTATGCACACCTGCAGTATATTGACCGAGTTTTTCATTGAATGTTTGTTGACCACTTGCTAATTGTTGTGCACCAGACTCGACTTGTTTCGCACCGTCGACGAGTTTCACTTGACCTGCGTTCAGTTGTGATACAGCTGATTCGACTTGTTGACCACCTGCAGCGAGTTGACCGATTTTCTTCGTTGCTTCTGTTGCTTGAGCAAGACTCTGATCAATTGCACCTTCTTGGGCAGCAAGGTTTTGAATATTTTCTTCTAATGAACCGATAGAAGCGAGTAACGTTTGTTTTTCTTCATCCGATAACTGTTCAGAAGCAGAAATGACTTCTTTTAGTTGCGCGACGTTTGCTTCAAGTGCTTCACGACGCGCTCGTAAATCTTGTTTCGCTTTTTCAGCATCTTGATTGAGTTGTGTTAAAAAGGCGTTGGCAGCTTGTGCTTTTTCATCCAATTGATTTAATCCATCCGTCAATTGAGGGATTTTTTCATTAAGCTGGGCCGTACCTGCAGCCAATTGCTCTGCTCCTTGACGGACTTGTGTCGAGCCACCACTGAGTTTCGTTGCTCCGTCTTCGAGTTGTGCAGCACCGGCTTGTAATTTGCCACCATTTTCGTCTAGCGTGTTCAACCCAGAAGACAACTCACCCGTTTTTTGGGCGAAGAGGGCAGTCTTTTCGTCAAGTGTCGTGACGCCATCACTGAGTTTTTTAGAACCTTGATTTGCTTCCCCGAGTTTTTCGGACAGTGTCAGACTGCCATCCGCAAGTTTTCCAAGGTTCGTTGCCAGTGTTTTCGCACCATCCGCTGTTTTGTGGTTGCCATCTTCTAGTTTAGAAGAACCGTCCGATGCCTTTTCCATACCGTTTGCGATTTTCTTTAACGCACCGAAGATCGCACTACTATATTGTTTCGTCACGGATTTTCGGATCTTTTCGTTTAATTGTTTTGCAGCCGTACTCGAAATTTGTGTCCCCGAGTAGTTTTTGGCTGGATTCAAGTAATACTCCAACTCAATCTTCTTCGGATGATCATCGAGTAGTGTCGTTGCATTTTTAGAGAAGTTCTTCGGGATGACGACCGTCATATAGATTTTGCCGTCACGTAGTTCTTTTTCGGCTTTGTCCTTAGATAAGAACTGCCAATCAAAATCATCATTTTTTTTGAGTTTGTCGACGAATTGATCCCCGATGTCGACTTTCTCTCCTTTAAACTTCGTCGCCTTGTCTTCGTTGACGATAGCGACCTTAATATCTTCTGTTTGACCGTATGGGTCCCAGAATGCAGATAAGAAGATGGAGTTGTAGAGAAATGGTACGAGGATGAGGGCGAGAATGACGACAATCATCATCGGACTCTTCAATTTCTTCCATTCTGAGCGAAACATAAATACAAATCCCCTTTCTAAAACTCAAAACTTATTTGAGTTTTAGGTTTTGATGAGATTTACTTTACTCTCTTCATTAAAAAAAATCAATCGATAATTCTAATTTCACATAAAAAAGACGACTCGCAGGGAGCCGTCTTGGAAAAAACGAGTTAAGGAAGCAAAAGTAGTTTTCCTGTACTGCGTCGACTTTCTAAAAAGTCATGTGCTGCTTTGCCATCAGATAATCTGAATGTTGTAGGAGAAGACAGGGTGAGATGATTGGATAGAATCCAATCAAATAATTCACCGGATCTACGGATTCGTTCTTCAGAAGATGTTAATACGTTCCAAAGGTCACCACCCGTCAATGTTTTGGATGTATCCATCAAGAAGCGAGGGTCGACAGATGCGGGATCGCCGCCTGCCATACCATAGAAGACAACCGTTCCATGGACTTTTGTCACATGGAAACTATCCATTAAGGTAGAACCAATGGATTCGTAGACCACATCAACCCCTTTACCAGAAGTTTGCGCGAGCACATGCTCGACCCAGTTCTCAGAATATAAATAGACAGATTCACAGCCCGCAGTTTTAGCGATCTGTGCTTTCTCAGGAGAAGACGTCAATCCAATCGGAGTTGCTCCAAGTAAACGAATGAGCTGTGTCAACAACTGACCAACGCCACCGGCAGCTGCATGCACTAAGACGACATCTCCCGGTTGGACATGATAGCTATCTCGAGTTAAATAATGCGCTGTTAACCCTTGTAATAAGACAGAAGCTGCTGTTTCGTATGAGATATCGTCAGGAAGCGGAATCAATTTATCAACGGGTGCTGCGACGTACTCAGCATTCGCAAGCGGAACGTCCGCAAAAGCAACTCGTTGACCTACGTGGAACGTTGAAACAGCTGTACCGACCGCAGTGATGATGCCTGAACCTTCGTAACCTAAAATATAGGGAGGCTCACCTTCTAAATGATAGTTTCCTTTTCGGCGATAGATGTCTGCAAAATTCAGACCGATCGCTTTCATTTCAATCAGAACTTCCTGTTCAGTAATTGTTGGCGTTGGTACGTCTTCGAAGCGTAATACATCAGAACCTCCGAATTCGTGGAAAGTTAATGCCTTCATCTCAACACATCCTTCTTTTAAATCTGCTTTTAGTATAAGGCAGAACATCTGAAAATGATGGCCAGATGCGTTACACTAGAAAAAAAGATGAAAGAAGGGACAGTATGAAGCGTGTTTTAATGGGAGGAATTCGTTTTTATCAAAAAGTCATCTCTCCCATGAAACCAGCTACATGTCGATTCTATCCAACGTGCTCCCATTACGGTATGGAGGCGATAGAACGTCATGGTGCGGTAAAAGGTAGTTATTTGACGACGCGTCGATTGTTACGGTGCCAACCGTTCCACCCAGGTGGTCTTGACTTCGTTCCAGAACCCGATCAATTTAGTTGGAAAGCACCGCTGCAACGGGAAAATCCACGAGAGAAGGCGGAAGAAACGAAGGAGTAAGTCATATGAAGGTTCTCTCTTGTTTAATGAAGTAAGAACAAAAAAGGGAAGTATGTTACCGGACATTACCGATAACATACTTCCCTTTTTGTTCTACTTACAGACCATCAAAGTTTGCCCGTTAAAAACTGTGCTTCGCCAAGACCGAAGCTCCAGTCGGCCGCATCATTTTCGACGATTGAAACCATCAAATCAGTCGGTGCGAGTCCGCAGTTTGCTTGTAAGCGTTCGGCGAGTAATTGGTAGAGACGTTGTTTTTTCTCTTCCGTCCGCGTTTTACTCGTCACACTGATAAGAACGATATCTTTACTCCGTTCAAATCCGAGACCTGTATCTTGAATGACCATCTCATGCGTTTTATGCGTATGCACGATTTGATAGCGATCGCGCTCCGGCACATCAAATGCTTCGACCATCGCATCGTGTGCGGTGTCGAGTAACGTTTTTAACTCTTCTTCTGAACGTCCTTCAATGACGTCGAATCGTAATAACGGCATGTGAAATCACTCCTTAACAAAATTATGTAGAGTAGGGGAGTACCCTACTCTTATATTACTCAAAGAATGGTTTGTATTGACGACGATCGTGCATGACAGACAACCATTGGACAGTCGAGAATTCTTCAAGTACCCACTCGCCGTTAAAGCGACCGAGCCCTGAATCTTTTTCACCACCAAATGGCATATGCGGCTCATCATTGACTGATTGGTCGTTGATGTGAATCATACCTGTCTCGACTTCAAGTGCAAAAGCAGTCGCGCGTTCGATAGAAGAACCATGGACAGCACCACTCAATCCGTATGGAAGTGAGTTTGCGATTTCGAGTGCCTCTTCATCCGTATCGAACGGGATGATGACAGCGACCGGTCCGAAGATTTCATTTTTAGCGAGTGGCATATCATTCGTAACACCAGTCACGACAGTAGGTGCGATGACGTTATCTTTTGCTTCGCCGCCGACACGAACGGTTGCACCCGCAGCTTTTGTTTTCTCGAGATCTTCAAGAATCCGTTCAACTTGTGATTGGTTGATGAGCGGTCCGACTTGTGTCCGATCATGTGATGGATCACCGTATTGTAGCTCTTTTACACGAGCGACGTATTTTTCGACGAATTCATCATGAATCGAAGAAGCGACGAGAATTCGGTTCGTCGACATACAAATTTGACCTTGGTGATAGAACTTACTGTAGACAGCAGATTCGACCGCACGATCGAGATCAGCATCATCAAGTACGACGAAGACGTTGTTTCCGCCAAGTTCAAGCGCTGTTTTCTTCAGGTGTTTACCAGCAAGTTCACCGATATGACGACCAACTTCAGTTGATCCTGTGAATGAAATCAAGCGTGGTACAGGATGTTCGACGATAGCATCACCGATTTCTGAACCGCGACCGACGATGACATTCAAGACACCTCTTGGCAATCCAGCTTTTTCAAATAGACTAGCAAAAATCAATCCGCCTGAAACAGGTGTGTCCGTAGCTGGTTTAACAACGACTGCGTTCCCGATAGCAATGGCAGTAGCGATCGACCGTACAGCTAAGTGGAACGGGAAGTTCCATGGGCTGATGACACCGATGACGCCAAGTGCTTTACGGTAAATCCGGTTTTCCTTGCCTGGTATAACCGATGGACGAATTTCACCGTGCATCCGAAGTGGGAATGTCGCAGCTTCCTTGACGATCAAGACAGAAGCAAGGAATTCACCTTCCGCTTTGATGCGTGTACTTCCGGACTCTTTAATCAACCATTCGATAATCGTTTCTTTCTCCTCGTACAAGACTTTCAAGAAGTTTTCGATGAGACCTTGACGTTTTAAGGCAGGAACTTTTGCCCAGTCTTTTTGAGCGACTTGAGCCGCTTCATATGCGTCATCTAAATCTTGTTGATTCGCTGCAGAGATCGTGAAGAGTTCTTCACCCGTAAAAGGATTCGTGTTCGTCATGTTGCTGTCACTTGCGCCTGTGCGCCACTGACCGTCAATATAAATCTTCGTGAAATCTGTATGCAATGTTGCTTCGTTTTGTTGAGCCATATCATTTCATCTCCCATTCGTTTTCATAACAATTAAGTTATTCACGTTATGAAAAGAAGTAAAACACATCCGTGCACTTCGACCAAATTTATTGCTCAAAATCAGATAAGGAATGCTGGTTTTAAAGAGCTCTGAATCAGGAAAACAATCAATATAGTGCTATAAAAAGGAGGAATTTTATTTTGAAGAAGCTGAAAGTCCTGTCTCGAGAAATCAATTGGTGGTGGCCACTACTTTATGGGCTCATCGGTATAGGACTGACCGGGATCGTTATTTGGATCGATTCTTATGTATCGAAGTGGTTTCCCGTCACTTGGAAGACAACACTTGATTTAGCACAAGCGATTCATAGCTCAGTCTTCACAGGACTGCTCGCTATGATGACATTCACTTTCTCAACCATTTTGGTCGTCCTAACAACGTATTCTTCACAATTTTCACCGCGCACATTACCTAATTTTATTGAAAACCGACAAGTGCAACATATTTTTGGTATCTTCATTGGTGCTGTCAGTTATTCTATCACGATGCTTTTTTTCCTTCGACCTGCTTTGAAAATGAGCATCGTTTCTTCTGCTGTGGCCGTAATAGTCGTATTGATTTCGATTGCCGCTTTTGTAGCATTCATTCATATCGTTAGTCAGTCGATTCGCGTGACGACATTACTTGATCGATTACACGAAGAAGGGAACGAATTGTTAAAACGTCAAATCGAACATCTAGAATCAGGAGAACAGAAGATTACTGAAAGAAAGATGACGACAAATTATCCACATCTTATTCAGGCAACACGAACCGGATATATTCAAGCAGTCGATTATGATGCTTTTGATCAGAAAGACCGCGTGTATATTGATCGAACGGTCGGCTCATTCGTAACAGAGGGAGAAGCCATCGGACGGGCAACTTGCCGGGATATCAATGAAAGTATCTTGATTGGGCCGACGAAATCTTCAGAACAGGATTTTGCATTCGTTCTTGAAAAATTAAGTGAAGTTGCTTTACGTGCTATTTCTCCAGGGATCAATGATCCAAATACAGCAAGACATGCGATTCGGATCATTGGTGACTTAATGCGACAGTATGCCGTAATACCAGATGGTGTGCTGGTTGTTGGCGATGACAAGCAGCACGTCATCGTCCGGGAAACTTACCAACAATTGTTGTACACGACGTTTTATCAACTACGACATTATGGAGCAGAGGATATTTCGGTTCTCGCGACGATGCTCGAATCGCTTGGAACAATGAAGCGGCAATCCTTACCTGCTCACTATGAAACCATTCAACGGTTCATTCCATATATCTGTTCGGAAGTGCGTTTTGAAACAATGAACGACTGGGATCGAGATTTTTTAAAAAATCAAATCCATCGGGCGTTGAATGAAACTTTTGTCTCCCCTTCATCGTAATAAGGGCAAGAGAATCAAAAGAAGGGAGGGATAGAAAGTGACAATCTTGTTATGGAGTCTGATCGTCGTCTGTTTTCTAGTCGCTTTTGCAGGTCTCGTTTATCCGATCATCCCAAGTGCACCGATTTTAGTAGTGGGCTTTTTGATTTATGGATTCGGATTCGGGTTCTCTGAATTATCGATTAGTTTTTGGGTGATTCAAGCGATATTCATCATTCTCTTATTCACACTCGATTATCTCGTTAGCGCCTACACCGTCGATCGACGGGGAGGCTCACAAGCAGCTAAGATTGCGACGACAGTCGGATTGATTGCGGGACCATTTATTTTGCCAGGAATCGGATTATTAATTTTCCCGTTCGTCTTTGCCATCTTGACGGAAAAAATCATTAGTAAAAAGACATGGCAAACCTCGGTTTCAGTCGGGATCGGAACAGTCCTTGGTATCTTATCAAGTGCATTGTTAAAGGGAATCGCGATGTTACTCATGATCGTGATCTTTATTCTCTATGTCGTCTGATGAATTGAAATGATGTCTTCAAGTACACATTTTATGAAAGTTCCGTTATAGTATGAATATGAAAAAGTAGGGAAGCTTTGAAAGTTTGAAGCTTCTTTTTGCTGTAAACCACCAGATGCCTCGGCATCTGGCTTTATATTAATGGAGGTGAATCCCCTTTTTTCGGGGAAACGATTGGACAGTACACACTCAATGGAGACATTCGACACGACGACGATCATCATTCGACTACTCGTCATTGCACTACTCATCGTCTTAACAGCTTTTTTTGTAGCTGCCGAATTTTCGGTCGTCAAAATGCGAATGTCTCGAATCGATCAGTTGATTACAGAAGGAAGCAAGACTGCGAAAGTGGCGAAGAGGCTACTTGAGAATTTGGATTATTATTTATCGGCCTGTCAACTTGGAATTACCGTGACAGCGCTTGGTCTCGGATGGTTAGGAGAATCAACGGTAGGTGCGATTCTCGGTATGTTGTTCGAAGAAATTGATATTCCGAACTCCGTCTCGACGATCATTTCGTTCGTTCTTGCATTCTCGATTGTAACGTTTCTTCATGTCGTACTTGGAGAGCTTGCTCCAAAGTCTTTGGCGATTCAAAAAACGGAAGCCATCACGATGCTACTCGCGCCACCACTTTATTGGTTCGGTAAAATCATGAAACCTTTCATCTGGACATTGAACGGTTCAGCACGAATCATCCTTCGGTTATTTGGTGTCGAGCCAGCGGGACACGAAGAAGTCCATTCTGAAGAAGAGATTAAAATCATCATGACACAGAGTTATAAGAGTGGAGAAATCAACCAGACTGAGCTTTCTTACATGCAGAACATCTTCTCGTTCGATGAGCGGATCGCGAAAGATATCATGTTACCGCGGACGGACTTAATCACGATCTCGAACGATGCATCGATGGAGGACATCATTCGTCTCGTTGAAGAGTATCAGTTCACACGTTACCCAGTAGCGGAAGAAGGAGATAAGGATAAAATCCTTGGATTCATCAATGCAAAACAATTATTTACGGATCATATGGCTAACAAAGGAAAAGCATTAAGCTATTACATCCACAACTTGCCGATTGTATCCGAGTATTCACCGCTTCAAGATGCTATGTTGAAAATGCAGGTGGAACGGACGCCAATGGCACTCGTCATTGATGAGTATGGTGGTACAGCCGGTGTGATTACGATGGAAGACATATTGGAAGAAATCGTTGGAGAAATCCGAGATGAATTCGATAAGGATGAGAAAGCAGATATCGAACAAATTCATGAGCGATTATACCGGATCTCAGGCCGTGTCTTGATTGATGACCTAAATGAACGCTTTAACCTAGGAATAGAAGAAGAAGACATCGATACGATTGGTGGCTGGGTCATGGCACAGGATACGGAAGTGTCGAGTGGCCAAGAATTCCGCTATCAGGAATACACGATCAAAGTCATGGAAGTCGATAATCATCAAGTCAAATCAATTTATCTTCAATTGCCTGATCGAGAAGAAACTGCAACAGAAGAGATCGGATAAGAAATAGAATGTGCAGGACGATGGACTTCGAGTTCATCGTCTTTTTTTGTCTACTAAAAAATGAATCAGCTAAGGTGATAGACACCTCTTGTGTTTATCTCCCTCACTGACGGGTATTACTGTCTATGTGGCAAAAAAGCATTTTTTAATTCAACAGGAAAAGGGGTTTTTTATTATGTCAAACGTCATTCTTACTTCACGTGCATCTGCAGTCGGTGGTCGCGACGGGAAAGTTGCTTCAGACGATAACGTCATTAATCTCGATTTAGTCATGCCAGGAACAAAAGGCAAAGAAGACATTCCGACATCAAACCCGGAACAGTTATTCGCAGCAGGATATGCCGCTTGTTTTGATGGTGCCTATAATTTAATGGCGCGCCAAGCAAAAAAACGAGTCGAGACGCGGACGAATTCAGAAGTCAGCCTCTTACAGGACGAAGCGGATAACGGTGTAAAAATTGCAGCGAAACTCGTCGTCGAGGTCGTTGGCGTATCGCAAGAAGAAGCCGAAGACTTACTAGAGAAGACACACAACTTCTGCCCGTACTCGAAAGCGACACGTGGCAACATTGATGTCGATCTTTCTGTTAAAGTCGTCGATTCATTATAAGTATAAGCGACGGATCATAAGGAGGGTTTTCCATGGCACCGAAAGAAACCGATCGTCCAAATGAAGAGTTTGAAGATGAACGGGATCGTCTGTCGGATAAAGAACGGAAACTGACAGAGGAGCAGCAAAAGGAAATCCTAAAAGGAAAAGACGAAATGCCAGATGATACGGTTTCTCCACGAGATCGCGGAGAAGATCCAATCTAAATCAAACAACTTGGGGGATGAATCACATGTCTAAAAAAGTAGCCGTTGTACTCGCCGATCATTTTGAAGATGTAGAATTCACAGGACCGGTTGATGCATTAAAAGAAGCAGGGCATGAAATCACTGTCATTGGTGCCAAAAAAGGTGCAGAACTCGTTGGGAAGCAGGAAGAGGCAAAAGTAAATGTTGATCTCTCGATTGATGAGACTTCAGCAGCAGACTACGATGCTCTCCTGATTCCAGGCGGATTTTCACCGGATCTATTACGGGAAGACGAGCGTTTCGTCTCATTCGTTGAAGAATTCGATATGTCGAAAAAACCGATTTTCTCGATCTGCCATGGACCACAATTGATGATTAATGCAAAAATCGTCAAAGGAAGAAAAATGACAGGTTATAAATCGATTCGAATCGATTTAGAAAATGCTGGTGTGGACTTTGCAGATGAAGAAGTCGTCGTCGACGATAATTTCGTCTCAAGTCGTCAACCAGATGACATTCCTGCGTTCAATCGGGAAATCGTAGCTAAACTCGGCTAATACCATAAAACGAAAAATCAGCACTGCGCTATCGCAGTGCTGATTTTTTATAGATTTTCTGGATAATCACAGAGTTCTGTAATGACGCCGTGTGAATGCCGGGGATTCATATAAATCAGTCGTCGCCCGAACGGCGTCGTTCGATACGTATCTTCTAAAAATGTTAATCCTTGTTGTTTTGCTTCTTCAATCGCTTGATCTAAATCCTCTACACGATAAGCAATGTGATGGACACCTTTCCCGCGTTGTTTTAAAAAACGTGCGATCGGACTATCCGGACTTGTTGGCGTTAACAACTCGATGTGCGCATCATCGAACTCGATGACCGCAATATTGGAAGCGACACCAGGCGCAGGATTCGAGTACTCTTTTGTTAAAGTTCCTCCAAGTACGTTTGTATAAAATGAAATGGCTTCCTGCATGTCGCGAACAGCAATTCCAGTGTGGTCTAATTTCATATGATATCCTCCTTCTATTCGCTTCAGTTTCCCAAAAACACTTCAAAGTTGCAACGATGAGTTACCTTCCAAATGTTTCTATTACATAGAAGAGGAAAGATTTATTTAAAATGAAATATCACTGAAATATTATGGAAGAGGAATGAATGCTATAATCAAAAACGTTCTTATAAAAAAGAAAAACTATTACAGAATTTAAATTTAACTCAAATACTCTACGATAAATCATAAAACATACACTACAGAAAAAGAGGGAATACTACATGAAAAAAACGTTCGCGTCGCTCATCGTTTCCGCACTGGTTCTTTCATCAGCACCTCATTTTGCAGCAGCTGACGATTTAAGTGAACAGAAAGCCAAAAACGAACAACAGCAACAAGACAATGCTAAAAAGCAAAAAAACTTAGAGTCTTCTGTTAATCAAGAAGGTCAAAAAATCTCTAAAACACAACAAGAAGTCAATCGACTAGACGAAGCTTTGAACGAAAAAATCTTTGCTGTCGAAACAAAAGATCGTCAAATCAAAGCAACAGAACGTGAAATCGTTGAACTTGGAAAAGAAATCGAGAAATATAAAGCGAAACTAAAACGCCAAGAAAAATTACTTGGTGATCGTCTTCGTGTCATGCAAGAGAATGATGGAAACTCGATTAAATGGGAGGAAGTCATCTTTGGCGCTAAAAACGTTGGTGACCTCGTAAGCCGTGTCATGGCAGGGAAATCCATTTCAAAACAAGATGATAAAATGATCACGGATTATCAAAATACGCAAAAGCAATTAGCGGATGCGCAACAAGAAGTAAAAGAAAAGAAAGCGCAGTTGGTCGTTGAGAAACAAGAATTAAAACGTCAACAAGCGGATCTTGAATCACAATTAAAAGAGCGGAACAAACGCTTAAAAGAACTACGTAAGAAAAAAGAAAAGTTCGAAACACAATTGATGGATGCAAAAGAAGTCCAACAAATTTTGATTGCGCAAGAAAAAGCGATTGCAGCTGAAAAAGCAGCGCGTGAACGTGAAGCTCGAATCGAAAAAGAACGTCAAGCTCAGGCTGCACGTGAAGCGAAAGCAAGAGCAGAGGCTGAAGCAGCGCAAGCAGCAGCACAAAAAGCAGCAGAAGAGCAAGCCGCTAAAGAAGCAGCAGCTCAGCAAGCAGCACAAGAGAAGGCAGCGCAGTCAGCAAAACCTTCTAGTTCGACGAAACAATCTGCACCAAAACCATCTACACCAGCACCAGCTGCACCTGCTCCAGCGCCGTCAGCTCCTGCGACACCTAAACCGTCACCATCATCAGGCGGACTCTTCATTCATCCAACTGCTGGTGCTGTGACACAAGGGTATGGTTCTGCAGGCGGAGAGAACGGTTATACGTTCCATAACGGGATTGACTTCGGTGGTCCAGTTGGCACGCCAATCGTGGCAGCTGCAACTGGTACAGTCATTACAGCATCAGGTGGCGGACCTTACGGAAATCACATCATGATCGCTCACCAATTGAACGGGAAGACCTATACGACAGTCTATGCACATATGAGTTCATTGAACGCTAGTGCAGGTCAACGTGTCAGCCAAGGTCAACAAATCGGTACACGTGGTAGCACAGGAAACTCAACAGGTCCACACTTACACTTCGAAATTCACGTTGGTGGATACAGCTACAGTGCAACAGGTCCAGCTAACTCAGTCAATCCAATGTCGATGTTTTAATCGTAAAGAATCGTTGCATATGCAACGGTTCTTTTTTTTGTCATTTTCAAAAAACAAATCATATATTACAAAAAACCGTTTTCATTTGAAATGTAAATGAAATTTTTTTGAAACGATTACGGTGCTATAATCTATTTCAGATATGAGAGAAACTTGAATACTATAATAAAATATGAAAAAAATATAAGTGAGGAAAACGATATATGCTAAAAAAACTAATTTCTACCATTGTTTTAGGAGCATTACTTATAACAGGAACGCAACCGATCGCAGCAGCGACCATTAAAGAAAAAAAGGCTGAAAATGCCGCTGAACAACGTAAACTTGAAAAAGCGATCAAAAAACAAGAAGCTAAAATCTCAAAAGAGCAACGTCAAATCAATCAAATTGACGCAGCAATCAACGAAAAGATTTTCCAAGTCTCTGAAAAAAATAAACAAATCGAACAGTTGAACGTTCGAATCGATGAGTTAAAGGCAGACATCGTCCGTTACGAAGAAATGTTACAGAAACAGGAAGAACTACTCGGTGATCGTTTGCGTGTTTTCCAAGAGAACGATGGAAACTCGATTAAATGGGAAGAAGTCATTTTTGGATCGAAGGATTTAGGTGATTTATTCAGCCGTGTCATGGCGGGGAAAAAAATCGCTGAGCAAGACGATAAAATGATTTCGGATTACATCGCAACGCAACAAAAATTAGCAGAAGCAAAACAAGCGCTCGTTGAGAAAAAAGCGGAGCAAATGCAAGAAAAGAAAGTATTGCTTGAACAAAAGAAAGCGTTAAAGCTTCAAATGAAAGAACGTAGTGCCACGCTGAAGAAATTACGAAAAGGGAAGACCAAGTTCACGACAGAACTGTTAGACGCAAAAGAACTTCAAGCGACTCTCGAAGCGCAAGAACGTGCAATTGCGGCAGCGAAGGCAGCCGCTAAAGCAGCGGCTGAAAAAGCAGCAGCGGAGAAAGCGGCAGCCGAAAAAGCCGCTAAAGCGAATGCTCAAACAGCAAAACAAGTAGGTAAGAGTTCGGAGTCAACTGATTCTGTTGCCCCGCCCGTTGTTTCGAGTGGAGGGAAATTCGTTCGACCATCTTCTGGTGGAGTGTCGCAAGGATTCGGACCAGCAAGCGGCGCGAACGGTTATACGTTCCACAACGGTGTTGATTTCAGTGGTTCGGTCGGGTCTCCAATCGTCGCTGCAGCAGCTGGAACGGTCATTACAGCATCAGGTGGTGGACCTTACGGCAATCATGTCATGATTTCTCACTTCCTCGATGGACAAGTGTACACGACTGTCTACGCACATATGAGTTCATTATCGGTTCGTGCAGGACAAACGGTCTCTCAAGGTCAACAAGTCGGGACACTTGGTAGTACAGGGAATTCAACAGGACCACACTTACATTTCGAACTACATGTCGGAGGCTATCAATACAGTGCCTCTTCTCCTCTGAATGCAGTCAATCCATTGGCATATCTGTAATCAAAACGGGCTTCGGCTCGTTTTTTTTTCTTCTCTATGCTACAGTAAAGGCGAAACGAATACTTGAGCAACTAGGGGAGCTGGAGGAATCCGGCTGAGAGGAAAACCAATCTGTTTTCGACCCTATTACCTGAACTGGATAATACCAGCGTAGGAAAGTTGAGCCGAACGGATACCGGAATGCGTGTATAACGCTTTCGTATAGCGTCGACTGCTTTTTTACAGCGGTCGACGCTTTTTTTGTCGGTCACGACTCCCTTACATTGCTCGATGGGAAGGTGAAAAGAACATGAAACATGTACTGACGATTGCGGGATCCGACTCCGGTGGTGGGGCTGGGATTCAAGCAGATTTAAAAACATTTTCGGCTTTAGGCGTTTATGGAATGAGCGTCCTGACAGCCGTCACGGCGCAAAATACGTTGGGTGTTCAAGCGGTGGAAGAGTTATCCCCAGAAATCGTAGATGCCCAGTTAACGTCGATTTTTTCAGACATTCGTGTCGATGCGATTAAAATTGGAATGGTCTCGAATGCGCATACGATTCGTGTCATTGCTACACATCTCCGCAAACAGACAGTTCCGATCATATTAGATCCCGTCATGGTCGCTAAAGGTGGTCATGCCCTATTGCGGACGGAAGCTGAACAAGCATTGATTTCAGAACTTCTACCGCTTGCGACACTCGTCACACCGAATTTACCGGAAGCGGAGCGTTTAACAGGACGATCAGTGACCAATCTAGATGAAATGCGATTGGCGATGCATCAATTGGCTACACAGACAGGGGCAGTATTACTAAAAGGTGGACATCTCTCAGGAGCTGCGACGGATTTGTTGTTTGATGGGGAAGTGGAACACCGCTTCACATCGGAACGGTTAGACAATCAACATACTCATGGAACTGGTTGTACCTTATCTGCGGCGATTGCGGCGCGGATGGCGCTTGGAGAAGATTTAACAGATAGCGTAAGACAGGCAAAGAGCTATGTCACGGAGGCAATTCGTCATGGATTTGCTCTCGGACAAGGTATTGGACCGACACATCATTTTCACTCACTTTGGAGGGATACACATGTTTACGACCATTCTTGAACACAAACCACTCATTCACCATCTGACGAACACGGTTACGATCAACGACTGCGCGAACGTCACACTCGCTGTTGGAGCATCACCCGTTATGGCGGAAGACATTCGTGAAGTAGAAGAGATGATTAGACTCGCGCAAGCTCTTGTCTTAAACATTGGTACGATCGATGCAGACATGCAAGCAGCTCAACGACTCGCAGCACGTGAAGCGGGACGTTTGAATGTCCCGATCGTTCTTGATCCAGTTGGAGCAGGGGCAACGGCATTACGTACTGCCTTTTCTAAAGAACTCATTGATCTCGGGTGTACGGTCATTAAAGGAAATGCTTCTGAAATCAAGACGTTACTTGGGGAAGATGGGCGAACTAAGGGAGTCGATGCTGCGGGAGATGCAATGATGGATCGAGAAAGTATTCGTGCATTCGCTCGCAAACACCAATCTGTCCTCGTCGTGACAGGTCCGAACGACTACATCACAGATGGAACGCGCGAAATGGAATTACATGTAGGAACACCACGTCTGGGAGACATCACGGGTACAGGCTGCATGACGGCCTCCTTGATTGCGAGCTTCCTCGGTGCAGGATATACGGCATTTGAGGCGGCTGTCCACGGGACATTCGTCATGGGAAAAGCAGGAGAACAAGCAGCCTCCGCGCAAGGTCTTGGTGATTTTAAACGAGAGTTGTTCAATGCCATCAGCCTCATGACGGTGCAAGATCTGGTGGAGGTGACAGAACGTGTCAATTAATTACTCCATCTATGCAGTGACGGATCGTCGGTACCATCCTGGAGTCGCGATCGAGACGGTCGTTGAGGAAGCCATTTTAGGTGGTACAACGATCGTGCAATTACGGGAAAAAACAGCGCAAGGAAAGGAATTCTTCGATCAGGCAGTTCGGTTGAAAGCACTCACGGATCGACACGACATTCCTTTGATCATCAATGATCGGATTGATATCGCGTTACTCGTCGGAGCTGGTTTGCATATCGGACAAGAAGACATTCCTTTAACCGCAGCACGTCGCCTTTTACCAGATGCCGTGATTGGTGTGTCGGTAGCAACCGTTGCACAAGCGATTGAAGCAGAACGAGACGGAGCATCTTATTTAGGCGTAGGCTCTCTATTTGCGACGTCATCCAAAGCGGACGCTAATTCCATGTCGCATACGATGCTTCAGGCGATTCGGGAAGCTGTACGATTACCTCTAATCGGTATTGGTGGAATCACAGCAACGAATGTCTCCTCTCTGCCCATCCCGTTGGAAGGGTATGCCGTCATCTCAGAAATTTTCGCTAAAGAAGATCGGCAACTCGCTGCGCAGCAAATGACAGATGCTGTGCGTGAATGGCATCAATCACTTCAGAACAGGGTATAATCCGTTCAGAGGTGATTGTATTGAAATGGCAGACAATCCGTTTTCGCGGCTATTGGATTCGATATCGGTTAGAACCACAAATCATTCGAGTCGATAATCAGGGGATCTACCATCTAGGAAAAGTCTTATTTCCACATCCTAATCGTATATCTTATGAGATGGCCCTTTTATTGAAAGAAAAGTATGAAAGACGCTACAAACGTCCGTTGTATATTAAAACGAGCTCGATTGCGACGGAAATTTGGGGACATACTCATTTAGATATTTATTACCGGGCACTTCTTCGTCTACCGATTCCGACTCGGCTTCGTCAACGTTATACGAACCGATTAGAAAGCACGAAAATCATTGACATCGGCGTACGCGCTGTCGATCAAAATCGAATTGTCTGGGATATCGGAGATTACGTAGGAGGATGGTTCGTGTTTTGGCTCATTCGCAGACGAATGCGCTGAACTTGCAATGTCCCGTTTCTCATGGTGCAATATAAGTAGAAACGAGGTGACGGACATGGACATTCCCCGTTGTGAAACGATTGCGATTGATGAACAACGTGCGTCTGAAATCGGACATATCGTTGATACGATTCCGACGCTTGAAATCGGAAAGCTATTTAAGATTCTTTCGGATGCGACACGACTGCGAATCGTTTATGCGCTGACGATCGAAGAAGAACTATGCGTTTGTGATGTCTCGGCCTCTGTCGACTGTTCGATCGCGACAGCGTCGCATCATCTTCGATCTTTGTTGAAACAAGGACTCGTCAAGTTTCGAAAAGACGGTAAAGTCGTCTATTATTCCTTGGATGACCATCATGTGTCATCGCTTGTACATATGGCGATGGAACATGTACAAGAGGGAAAAGCAATGCCTGAATGAGTCTTTAGAATAAACGAAAAGCGCAGCTTTAGCTGCGCTTTTCGTTTATTCTAAAGACGATTGTTCTGATCCTTTTGGAGCGAAGTGGTGGAAGAAAAAGACCGTGGCACTAATCAATAAAAAGGACAGGATGGAGAGAGCGAGACACATCCATTTATATGTAGCGATTAAAGTATCTGATTGTTGTAATTTGGCTTGAAGCGTTTTATACAAATCATCTTTCACACGGGATAAGTCTTCGAGAATCGTTTGAGTCGTCTGAGTCGATTGTCTAGCAAGACGTTTTGCGGCTGTTGGACTTTGACGTTCATAGACGACAAACACGCGTTCAATTTCAGACTCCCAGACATTGTTGCGGCGAAGGAGATCCTTAATCGTCCCTGGAGTAGTCGACGATTGGTTCAGACTATTGCGCAAATCATGGATTTTAGACGTTGAAAAGTAATATTGTTCGATATAACGATTATCTTCATACAATAAGAGACCACGAACCGCATTGGCACGATCTCGATTGTGTTCGACCAACTGATCTACCTGATTGATTAACGGTATATCATGATCCTTCATTTGCTCGGTCATCGTTGCAATCGTCCGATAACCGGATAAAGCATAGATGATCGGGATAGAGGCGAATAAGCTGATCAAGAAAATCAGCAGAATACGCTGACGCCAAAGAGAGTGCATGCAATCATTCCTTTAAATAAAAGACATGTCATAAGCTTAACTACTATCGTAAAAAAAGTGAAGCCTGTCTATTTTTTGAATAGGGATAATGACTGAAAAACTGAATAATACTAATAAAAAAGCAGGAAAGATGATGCAATACGAGAAGCTGTTTTAAGAAGATGAAAAAAGCACAGCTAAGCTGCGCTTGGTGTTAAAACGAATACGAATGTTCTTTGTAATTGCCAAAAACAGTATGGATTTCCGAAAATGTAACGAATGCATTCGGCTCGACAGAAGAGACGATTTCTTGCAAACGGACGATTTCGTTATTTTGAACGACGACATAGACCATTTTTTTCGTTCGGTTGGAGTATCCTCCACGTGCATCGAGAATCGTGACACCACGACCGAGTTCTTTTGTAATGACTTCATTGATTTCATCTGCTTTCTCACAAATGATGATACATTGCTTAGAAGCAGAATAGAAACTGTAAACCGTCTGAAGGGCTTTCGCACGAACAAAGCTCATGATGAGAGCATACATAACGTGTTTAAGATCGAATACCCACCATACAAGGATGTAAATGACAAGATCTTGCATCAGAAATATACGAGGAAGTGGCCAGTTATGAAAACGAGCAAAGAAAAACTTTCCAAGAATATCAAGCCCTCCAGTTGAAGCACCACCGAAGAAGATCAATGCCATTGCAAGACCAGAGACTAGACCAGCAAAGATGGAAGCGACGAGCGGATCGTTTAGAGATTCCGGAACGATTTGAGTCGGGATCCAGTCAATTAAAAAGGAAGAAGCAATGACAATAATTCCAGATAAGAACATGAATCGTTTGCGTAGGAAACGGAAACCTAAAAGGAAGAGGGGAATGTTTAAGAGCAATTGCGTTAATCCGATTGGCGTGTGGAAGAGCTCTTGAATAATGAGCGTGATCCCCATGATACCGCCTGATCCGATATCATTTGGAGATAGTAGTAGGCTGATGTAAAGGGAATACAGCAACGTACCAATGATTAAGAAACTGATTTTTTCAACTCTCTTTTTCTGTGGGTGTGTTGTAGTCATGGCAATATGATGAGTGACCTCATGCTCCTCCTTCTGTGAGTATCTGCATGCAAGAGTACGCTCATATGCATAAAATTTCAACCCTTCTTATGAAAAAAGATGAAAAAGGGTATGTTTTTTTAGGAAGGTGATGAAAATGAAGAAAATGTTATGGATTCTTGGTTGTATCTGCTTAGGAATACTAGTTGGGATTCGTCTTTTCGAACAACCCAATGAAAAAAATCAATCATCCATTTGGCATGATGGTGATCTTGTAGCGAGACAAGTGGGTGCCTCGATGATGAATACGGTAGCGGTTCGTCAATTAGCCGAACAACTTCCGTTCTCATCAGAATTAAAACAGGTAGATGTCGAAGGAGAATCGTTACGTCTTGCCTATGAAGTGACAGGAAAAGAGCGACAAGCTTGGATTGGTACCGATACCGGGACACTACAGGTGAATCAGGATTTTTTAAAGGCTCGGTTATCTAAAATTCTGATGCATCATACGCTTGTTTTATTTTCAACGATTCCTGATTTGACCAATCTCGAAATTCACTACACGGATCCGTATTCAGATGCAGATTTTACGATGGACCGGAAAACATTCGACGCCTACACTCCGACCGATATCGAACGAGCTACTTCCTCTTCTAGACGCTTTAATCGTGTCGTCATTGATGGTTATGTGCTCGATGCCTCAAGACGAAACACCTTCTTTGAACGCTTCGCATCACGACTACAGATCCAAACTAATTAGTTGTATAAAGCAAGAAAAGGCATTTTTCACAATCTCGACACAATGATATCGTTTACATCTCGTTCTTTTATAAAAACGATAAAACAGGTCTATTCAATACTTGAACATCTTTTAAGATGGAAGTATGATAATAAATGAACAAACATTGTGAAGTGTTGAACAAAAGAAAGAGAGGTTTCTACGATGAACGAGGTAGAAGCATTAGAAGGATTACGGAATAAAGCAATCAAGTCGACGCGCATGCTACAAATGCGTCCTCTCGAGTACTTAGTTCGTGCCATGTTAGCGGGAATTTTCATTGGATTTGCAATTATTTTTACCTTAAAAGCAATTAACGGTCTATATATGGCGGAGTCACCTGTTGCGACACTTGTCGGTGGACTGACCTTCGGAGTGGCGCTTGTCCTGATCGTTTACGGTGGGGCAGAGCTGTTCACAGGAAATACGATGTATTTCACGACGGCGACGATGCGTGGCTATACGACGAAGATGGATACGATGAAGGTCTGGTTGATCTGTCTAATCGGAAATGGACTTGGCGGATTAGCGTTTGCGCTACTCTTTTCCCAAACAGGAATCATCCAAGAGCTTGGTATGAACAACTGGTTATTTTCTGTCTCAGAGACGAAGATCCACCATACGACGTGGGAAATCTTCACACGAGCTATCTTCTGTAACTGGATGGTCTGTTTAGCGATTTTCATTCCGAAAAATATGAAGAATGAATTAGCGCAAATCATGATGATGATGGTACTTGTTGCAGTATTCTTCGCATCTGGATTTGATCACGTCATCGCCAATATGGCATTGTTCTCCATTGCGTTAGTCGTACCACACCCGGATACGATCACATTTGCCGGAGCGATGCATAACCTGTTACCCGCTCTAGCTGGAAACATCATTGGTGGAGCTGTCTTCATGGGAATGATCTATACGTGGTTGAATAAAGAAAAACTAGAGGTAGATGAATCACGTCAATCCACGACACCTGTTCATATCGCTTCGAAGCAAAACGCATAAAAAAGGGCAGCTGTTGCGACAGCTGCCTATTTTTATTCCATATGTTGAAAGCGATCGACGTCTGCAGCCAGTTCTTCATAAATCGTTTCGACGATCTGTGCATCATCGAAGAGCCCGAGGACGTTATCGTCCGGTAAGGCGTCAACAGGAGACGTGAAGTACAGAACGGCCGTCAATAACAATTGTTCCTGCTCCGCATGCATTTCGAATTTTTTCTGATAGAGAGCACGAAGCATTTCAAGCAGTTGTTTTAATTGAAAATAAAGGACGAGTTCTGCCTCGCGTTCGATGTCCGAGCTTTCTGTAGACGCAATATCTTGCGTCAAGTGCGCAAGTCCGATTTCTGCTCGAACTAACAATTCTTGCTGTGCTTTTTCATCACCAACGAGGTCGAGTGCCTGTCGGTGAAAATACGTATAAGCCGATTTAAAATCGCCGGGTGTGAATTCCATGGTGATGCCTCCTTCTCTTCTCTTTCTAGTTTCGCCTTATTTCTTGCAAAATTGCAACTATTTCGTGAAAATAAAGATACAAGAAAGGGGATTACATAATGCCGACACAAGCAGAATTACAACAATACGCGTCTTTAGCCGTGCGTACGGGAATTAATCTACAACCAGGACAACAACTCGAGGTTCGTGCAGGAATCGAAAATTTGCCGCTCGTTCGTGAAATCACGCGTGTCGCCTACGAAGTAGGAGCTACGCAAGTATATGTACAATGGTCGGATGATGAGATGACGAAAATCCGTTATTTCGATGCACCGGAAGAGTCGTTTGATACGTTCCCAGATTGGTTAAAAGCACGTTACGACCAACTGGCAGAAGAAAAGACTGCGTTCTTATCGGTCGTTAGTGAAGATCCAGATTTATTGAATGGCGTTGACTCGAGCCGAATCGCACGTGCGAATAAAGCAGCCGGTGTCGCTCTTGCTAATTGGCGGAAGTTCGTCATGAGTGACAATGTCAGCTGGTGTGTCGTAGCAGCACCTTCTGAAAGCTGGGCGAAGAAAGTATTCCCTGATTCAGAGAATGCCGTTGAAGAGCTCTGGTCAGCTATTTTGAAAGCAACACGTGCCGATCAAGCAGATCCGGTCGCTGCATGGGCGGATCACGATCATAATCTGCGTTCAAAAGCAAAATTCCTGACAGAGAAGAAATACAAAACATTGCACTACACAGCTCCAGGAACAGAATTATCAATCGAATTACCAGAACGTCATGTTTGGTTAGGTGGCGGTGGTCCGAATGCAGATGGTGTTGATTTCATCGCGAATCTGCCGACAGAAGAAGTGTTCACATTGCCGAAAAAGACAGGAGTCAACGGACACGTCTCGAGCACAAAACCACTTAGCTATAGTGGGAACTTGATTGATGAGTTCACACTCTGGTTCGAGAACGGAAAAATCGTTAAAGCGGAAGCAAAACAGGGTCAAGAAGCATTAGATGACTTGATTTCACTTGATGAAGGTGCACGTTATCTCGGAGAAGTTGCGCTCGTACCACACCGCTCGCCGATTTCTGACTCGGGTATTCTATTCTATAATACATTGTTCGATGAAAATGCTTCATGCCACTTAGCGATTGGTCGTGCGTACTCGACATGTCTCGAAAATGGTCCAAGCCTTTCAGCAGAAGAACTAGAAGCACAAGGCGCGAACGACTCGATGACGCATGTCGACTTCATGATTGGATCAGCGGATCTATCGATTGAAGGAGAACTTGCAGACGGAACGCGTGAATCAGTCATGCGTGACGGAAACTGGTCGATCTAAACGAACAAAAAGGTGAGTCCGAATACGGAGCTCACCTTTTTCGTAAAATGATTGATTATGCTTCTTCACCGATGATTTTCACTTCTGTCTCAAGTAAGATACCGAATTTTTCTTGAACGGTTTCTTGGACATGACGAATGAGCGCGATATAGTCGGATGCTGACGCATTCTCGACGTTGACGATGAAGCCAGCGTGTTTCTTCGACACTTCAGCGCCACCGATGCGTGTTCCCTGTAAGTTACTATCTTGAATCAGCTTACCTGCAAAATAGCCTTCTGGACGTTTAAAGACGCTACCACAAGAAGGGTACTCGAGTGGTTGTTTCGTTTCTCGCTTATGCGTCAAATCATCCATGACTTCCTTGATCAATGCTGGGTCACCCTCTGTTAACGCAAATCGACCTTCGAGGATGATGTATTCTTTCTTCGAGAAGCAACTTGTCCGGTATCCCAGTTCGAGTTCATCATGCGAAATGTTCAACAGTTCTCCTTGTCGTGTCAATACAGTAGCGCTCTGGAGGCAATCCTTGACTTCACCACCGTATGCTCCCGCATTCATGATCAATGCGCCACCAATCGTTCCTGGAATCCCACAAGCGAATTCAAGACCGCTGAGCTGATGCGCGTAAGCTACACGAGAAGCTTCGATGATTGCTGCGCCACTTTGAGCGACGAGTTCATGTCCTTCGACCGAGATGTCGGTTAACTTCTCAAAGGAGAGGACAATGCCACGGATGCCACCATCACGAACGACAAGATTCGATCCGTTTCCAAGCAAGGTCAAGGGAATACCTTGTTCGTAAGCATATCGGACGACAAAAGCCGTTTCTTCATAAGAGGTTGGAATGATGAATAAATCCGCGATTCCTCCCATTTTTGTATACGTATGATATTTTAAAGGTTCATTGATTAGTACGGACTCTTTTGAAATCCCTTCATACAGTCCTGTCATTACTTGTTCAGTCATTATGGTCTCAGTCCTTTTCGTGAATTCCTACTCAGCGCTCATGCGCTCAAAATATATTTTAACATTAATCGTGCGGTCGTTGTTCAACATACTGTTCCCAAAATACCGACTTATGCCGGGAATTGCAAGCACTAGGGAGTGAATGTCATCGATTAGTAATGAAAAATGTCACAAGGAAAGCAGAGTCAGGAAGAGGAATGAAGCGAAAAGAACTCGGGAAAAGAGAAGTATAGAAGGAGGCGATGACGATGGAAAGTGAACGTTTATGGATGCGACCGTTCGAAGAAGAGGATTTCAGTTTTTATAAGTCGCTTGTCCAAAATGAGCAAGTCATGCGTTATATCAATGGAGGTACTGCCCTGAGTGAAGATGAAGCACGAGAGTGGTTCGAACGGCAATTGGAGCGATACTCGGATGAACGACAAACTGGTTTTTTACTGTTGTTCAAAAAAGAAACGAATGAACCGATTGGTTTCGCCGGATTATTGATGCAGGAAGTGGATGGAATTGAAGAATTAGAAGTCGGTTATTGGCTTGAACCGAAGCACTGGAAAGTCGGTTATGGTCGTGAAGCAGCGAAACAACTAATGATGGAGGCGTTCAACCGAGGGCATGATCGAATCATCTCGATCATTCATCCCGATAATCGTGCTTCGCAAAATGTCGCTCGTGCCAACGGGCTGAACTGGGAAAAAGATACGATTTTTAGAGGTATTCCCGTCACGATCTACGCAGGACAATTATCACGACTTTGTCGTAACTAAAGAGGAGAGCTTTTTATGTACGAATTTGAATTCGAGTCTTTTCATCACATGACACCTGATACCTTATATGCACTTTTGAAATTACGCACGGATATCTTCGTCGTCGAGCAGGAGTGCGCGTATCCGGAGCTAGATGATCAAGATCAACAAGCGACGCACCTGGTCGTACGGAGTGAGAGCGGTCAAATCGTCGGATGTCTTCGGATATACGATCATCCGACAAAAGGAATAGCGATTGGACGGGTAGCCGTTCATCGTGCACACCGGTCGGTTGGGTTAGCGAGACAAATGATGGAGAAAGCGATGGTTCATTTGCAGAAAGAAGCTGCGATCTACTTACAGGCACAAGCACACCTAGAAGGGTTTTACGGATCGTTTGGTTTCGAAACCGTATCCGAACCTTATTTAGAAGATGATATTCCACATGTGGACATGCAGTTTCACGTAAAGGATTCGAAAAAAGACTTCACGTCAACGATGGATGAACCGATGAATAAGTAGAATGAACTTTTTTCGGAGGTGGATCAGTCATGAAGAAAGTGCTGGTCATTTTCGCTCTTAGTCTAATTGGCATCCTATCTTTAGGAGTCGGTATTTCGTATGCTCAATTGCAGGGAAACTATCGTGACTCTGAAAAAGAGTTGATGACGATTTTAGAGCGGCAACATGATTTATCAGCTTCCTCCTTTCTTGAAGTGCGCGCATCATTCTCTTTACGACATCGACAAATCATACACGTTCGACTTCGGGGCGAACCTGCCATCACATACGAGTTCATTCAACCAAAGGATGAACTCGAATACCTGGGGTCTGTCGGAACAAGTGTTGAAAAGACAGGAAAACAAGATGCTGTCTTTCGAAACGCTCATTTAAAAGTTGGTAAAAAATAAAAAGTGGAGGATCTTCCTGAAACGACGGAAGATTCTCCATTTTTTGCTTTCAAGACGATAGGATATTGCGTACACTACGAAGAGATACTGGAATGAGGAGGTCGAGGGAATCATGTGGAAACCCTTTATAAAAAATCAATCAATTGCACCGGCGTTACAAGCCTTCCGGGAACTTGACATCGAAATGTTTCGGACACATGTTGCCCAACTGAACGATGCGGAACAACAGGCCTTACAATTCATTAAGCGTGCGCTAGAGCAGGATTCACCTGCTCATTTGAAAATAGCGCTTGAAATGAAACAACCACTCGTCGAGGTTGATCGTCTGTTTCAAACACTCGTCACGTGTCAAAATCGTCAGCAGTTACTCGAAATGCTGCTAGCAGACGGTCTGGACGTCAATCAAGTCTATACACTTGAAGGGCATCGCTCGATCGTCCGCCAACCCCTTCACTTTCCGGTAGGTCTATATGCGGCGCGCCATTCCGAGTTGTGGGCACTTGTTGCTGAAAAGCTGGACTTTACTTATACGATGCATCTTCAACGCAGTGATCAATTCATGGAGACGCATGAATTGAATCTGCTGGATCTCGTCTTATTGCTCGATATCGAAGAAGAGTTGACGATTCGAGTGCTTGATCAGCTGTGCGAATGCAAGGCGACCGTTGGACTTGCAGAACGATTACAACGTCCCGCTTCACCATTGCTACTAAAGACGATTAAGGCGGATGCCTATTTGCCGACGTTTGTTTATGCTAAACATTATTTCCCGTTTTATGCGCTGATCGGACGGCAAACCGTACTGTTCCAATCTTTATTGAACCGTGTGATGCAAGCATCCATTGCTTCTGAAATTATTGAAGATGCCTTGCTTGCTTTTCATAACCACCAACCCGGACTTGCCTTGACATGGGGAGATGCCTATATCGAACAGTTATACGAGATGGGGCTAGTGCTTCGTAAAACGGGTCATGTTGATTTTCGAGAAATGGATGAGGAGTATGTGTTGCCTGAATACAAGGGAATCGTCAATCGCCTAAATGATTAACGGAGGCTGATCCGTACTGAACGTATGCCAATGAGAGGTTAACTGGATATCGCAAAACATCGAGGGCTGATACAGGCGTAATACATCTTGTTGTGTTGAGAGAAAAAAGACTTCAAACGTCTGGATGTTTGCACGTCTTAACTTTTCTTGAAATGCATGGAGGATGCGGCTACCGTATCCTTGACGTCTCAGTTCAGGTAGGCACGTGATTTCAAGAAGACGAATATTCTGTCCCTGCTTTTGAAATAATAGTGTACCGACGATTAGTTGCTTATCATAGACTAAGTAAGGAATCGCTTTTCGTTGAATCAACTTGTCTAAATCAGATACCTGATAAGGAAAAAAGTGATGTGTTCCTTGAAGGGCATCGTTACGAAGTGCAAGGTAAGTATCTTGATTCTGTGCATGAACAGCTTTCAAACGCAGCGTAGCAGGCTGTCCCTCTGAGAGGCCAATTAAACGAAACTGTTCGGCATATAAACTATAACCAAGCTCTTTCCAAATCGAAGTTAGAGAAAGATCATGCGGCGGAGAGACTTGTACATGAATATGCCGGCATCCTTGTCGAACGGCATGTAAGTGTAGCAAAATAGCCAGACTACGAAAGGCTTTGATATCAAGGAAGGCGCCGTTCATAAAGTGAACGACGTCATGCACGACATGATATCCAAGCGTCGCTTTCACCTGACCGGATTCGAGGTAGACCCATTGACAATCTTCAAGCGGCTGAAAAAATGAAAAATCATGTGCCTTTTGATGGTACTGTAGAAGTTGATGGACGTGTCGCCTTTGAACATGAGACAATTGATCGTAATACACAATAGGCAAATTAAGTTCCTCCTTTAGCAAAGTGAAGTTGAAAATATCTTGCTTTTATATTACAGGAAATAAAAGGTATTTATATCTTCTGTTTCAAACAAAAAGTAGATGGATTCCTGAAGATAAGAAAGAATCGAGGCAAAATTATCATGAAGTATCTCTGGATCGTCATCGGTTTATCGGGCTGGTTACTCAGCGCGGATATATTGGTAGCCGAAGCGCGTGATCACGATGGACCGGGTGTAAGCAGTTCGACGACATATGGGAATTACGGCGCGGAGGATCATATCATCGTTGATCGGAAGGAACCGATTTATGAAGGATTCGATTCACCGAACGACATGGCATTCCTATTCGCTTGTATTGCATTACTCGCAACAGTCGGACTTGGCATCGTCAATGCCTCCGATTGAAATGAATCTGACTAATAAAAGGCAAGTGACGAATCCATCGTCACTTGCCTTTTATTGTCTACTACGTGTGAACAAGAAGAATCTACTCTTAGAAATGAATTCGTTTTTTTCGACCAACGCGTGCCATTCGTTCGTGTTCTTGTTCGAGTCCGGCTCGTTCGAGGAGATCGAGATAATAACGAAACGGAGTCGAGCGATGCGAAAAATATGGGATGTATTCAGTGAACAGCATCGTCTCCGCTCGTTCTAACGCGCGTAAGGAAATGAGAGCATGTAGCTCTGCGAAACGAATTTCTTGATAGGTGGATAAAGCGTCTGCATCAATCCGAACATGCGACTGTAGTTTTTTTGCATGCGCGTTCAAACAATGGATATATGCTTCTTGATGTTCTGGTTTCTCGCAATGGGCAAGTACAGCAAGCAAAAGATCACTGCGCTCAGTATCGACGTCCATCGGAACCTTCAACGCTGTATAGAGGGCGCGTTCCATCCATTCGACACCATGACTATCATTTTTATAATAGCCGACTAATTCTTGAAAAAAATCGACTTGCGAGACTTTCAATAATCGAAACGGATCATTACTTAAAAATAAAGGTTCTTCCCCGGCAGCCGACGAAAGAAGAAAGAAAAATTCCTCAAAGGCAATACGGGTTCCGTTTTTACGATGAGCATAGTGGCGTAAATGCTTAAGCAGGCGTTTGGCGGTGATATACCAATTCTTTTGTTCGCGAAGCGGTACGATCGGATTCGGCTCAAGGTACTGGAGATCGTATGCTAATTGAATAAACCGTTCCGTCTGAGCAATCGTCTGTTCGACGGTCGGTTGTTCCTGTTCTTTTTGCAAATCCTTATACTTCATGAACTGTGTCAACATGGCGTCAAACTCTTTCTCTTCGATGACTTGTCTCGGGAGTTGACGATAGATTTCGACGATGATATCGCGAAGGGTCGTATCGCCATATTGTTCTAGTAAGAGTCGCAGTTTCCGTATTCTCATGATCGCCCTCCTTCGCAAGAAAAGCACAGTACAACACTATTCAATTCCCGCTTTTTTCATAAACCGAACCTCTTCATTTGCGCTTTTTAGTCAGAGACGACTATCTTAAATAAGAAGACTCATTACAGAAGGGGACGATTACACATGAATGAAACCATTCAACATTTACTCAACCACCGGTCAATCCGGAAATTCAAACAACATCAATTAGACGAAGAGACGATTGAAACACTCATAAAAGCCGCACAGGCTGCCTCGACATCCTCTTATCAGCAAGCTTATGCAATCATCGGTGTCGAAGATGAAGGATTGAAACGACAATTAGTCGACGTTGCAAGTGGTCAACAATATGTGGCAGAAAACAGTTACTTCTTCGTCTTTTGTATGGATTACCACAAACATACGTTAGCGGCAGAACTAGCAGGAGGCGACGTGAGCCGGACGATCGAGACGACGGAAGCGCTTGTCGTAGGGGCTGTCGATGCGGGACTTGCCGCTCAAAATTTAGTCGTAGCTGCCGAGTCGCTCGGCTACGGAACGGTCTACATCGGTTCACTACGAAATGATGCTCGTCGTGTCAGCGAACTCTTACAACTTCCAGATCACGTCGTACCATTATTTGGAGTCGCGGTCGGTCTTCCAGATCAACAACCGGGTAAAAAACCCCGCCTTCCGATGGATGCGGTCTTCCACCGGAATACGTATACTGATGACGATACGATGCGTGAGTTACTGACAGGATACGAAGAGTCAACGTCATCGTATTACGGAGAACGGACCGGTGGTCAACGGACAGAAGGGTGGGTCAAACAGATGGCTGCCTCGATGCACGAACCGAAACGGACGTATCTCCGCGAGTTCTTGAAAGAGAAACAGATCGCAAAAGATTGATACGGAGGTATATGAATGCCAGAACATCAACCACACCGCTCTCGCTTGGAGCGACGACGTATGCAGTTAGAAGAGCAAGCTAGACAAGAAGAAGCTTTTTCGAAAGCGTACGCGCCGGACGAATCATTTTCTCAACAATCCTTTGAGAAGCAGCAAGAACCGGCTACGTATCATCGGTATGTCGAAGAGCAACCGCGAGATCGAAAAAGTACATCGCGTCGTTCCGGGAGCGGCATGCTTAAACAGGTCGCACAGATGATCGGGAGTGCCGGATCACGGTTGTTTGCTAATCGGGAACGCTCGAGACGCTCGAGGAAGGCGGGGCGATCAGAGCAATCGGTACAGCAGACTCCTGATGTCTCTTCACGCGAAGCTCATCCTAAAAAAATCAAGAAAAAACGTCGTTTTAAACGAAAGCTTCTTGGACTATTTTTATTGTTGCTCATCGCATTCGTTCTTTTTGCTTCACAACCATTCACGTTCTTGTTGATTGGTAGTGATGCACGACCTGGAGAATCGTTGCGTGGATCACGTTCAGACTCCCTGTCGGTCATGCAATTCATTCCACTTTCTCGAACGATTCAGTTGACGTCGATTCCTCGAGACACGTATACACCGATTTCCTGTGAGAATGGAAAGAAGGATAAAATCACACATGCCTTTGCCTTCGGTGGAGAAGAATGTACGCAAGATGCTGTTTCGGGTCTACTTGATGAAGAAATCGATGGAAAGATCGTCATCTCCTTCGATAGTTTCATCGGATTAGTGGATCAAATCGGCGGAATCGACCTTGTCTCGACAGGAACGTTCTCCGAGCAGGATGCGAGTGGGAAAGCAAATCAGTATTCATTCCAAAAGGGGAAGGAATATCATATGGATGGTGCGATGGCACTTGCCTATTCGAGACATCGAAAAACGGATAATGACGGAGCGCGCGCGAATCGTCAGTCGGAAGTCATCCAAGCCGTCGCGACACACTTGATGAAGCCGACTGGATGGTCGAAAATTCCAGCAGCGCACACGTATATGAAAGAAGAGATGAACCTTGATTTAAGTGTCCGCGAGATGGCAACGGCGGGGTTATCGATTGCCTTGATGTCAGAACGAAAACATTATGAAATCGAAGCCGTCAGCCAACGACTGAACGGGATTTTCTATGACTTACCGAATGAGAAGGCACTGCAAGAACTACGTGATCAGCTCGATACGACGTTTTATGGCACATTGAAGAACTAAAGGGGAGGGGTTTCCTTCCGGTCATTGCGGGTATAAATTGATGTACGTTGCTCCTTTGGTGGATTGTTTTAGGTTATCTCTGAAATCGACGATTTTTGGACATGACATCATGACATTCCACGAAGGTGACTAACTTATCGAGGAGGGACCCCCCATATGAAAGTACTAGTCGTAGGTGCATCCGGTACGATTGGAGCGCGCGTCGTCAAATCGCTTGCCAAGGGTCATCAGGTCACGGTCATCGTTCGTCATGAACATCTGGTGGAACGATTCGAAAAACTCGGTGTCAAGGCGCATTACGTCGATATCGAAACAGAACTCGAAAAAGTCATTGAGCACGGAGTCGCAGGGCAGGATGCAGTCATTTGTGCGGCGACCGCAGGAGTAGACGGCGAAGCAACTGAAATCGAACTGCTGGATCGAACAGTCGCTTTGAAAACAATTGATGCAGCTAAAAAAGCGCGAGTACGTCATTTCGTGCTACTGAGCGCTTATGGTGCAGATCGACCTGAGCAATTCAAGAAAGATGTCTATCCGTTCTATGCTGCTAAGAATGCAGCAGAGGAACAGATTGAACATAGTGGTTTGACGTATACGATCATTTGTCCAGTTTCTATCACAACAGGTGAAGGGCGTGGCTTGATTGAAGCCGATGAAGATTTGAAGGACACGAAGGACGCGACGATTTCGGAAACGGATGTCGCATCGATCCTCGTTGCTTCTGTCGATAATCGATCGGTATTCAATCGACGTCTAGAAGTCAAGGAAGGAAAGACATCCTTGAATGAGGCCTTAGGGGGAGCGGAAGCTGTAGGTAGCGTTAAAGATAACCGTCAAGTCAAAAAACAATTACCACGTTTTAACTAACCGTTTGTCTCGTTAAAACGTGAATTCTCTAAAATAAAGCGAACTCATTTCCGCGTATAAGACGGAAGAGTTCGCTTTTTTGTTGATAAAAGTAGATAGTCGAAAAGAGGAAGTCTGCTACACTGAACAAAGAAGGAGGGGGTTAGATGTGAAAAAACCGTTGATCTATCTGATCCTAGCGATTGCTATTATCGGCATTGCCTATCAAAGTTATCAAACATATGATGCAAAACAAAAAAAAGTGGAGCAACAACAAAAACAAGCATCACAAGGTGGTCTCGAAGTCGGGATGAAAGCCCCGAATCTATCCTTGCGTCAAGAAGGAAAAACTGTCGATCTAGACGAAATCAATCATGATGTCTTTGTCATTAATTTTTGGGCAACGTGGTGTCCACCGTGTAAACAAGAGATTCCAGAACTAAATGCCTTTGCACGACATACAGATATACCCGTCTACGGAATCAATGTCACGACATCAGAACGACGTGTTTCGGATGTTGCTGATTTTCTGAAGCAGACACCTGTTGAATACCCTGTGTTATATGACCGAAAGGGAACGTCAGAAGATGCTTATCGTCTCGTAGCAATGCCAGCAACATATGTATTAGACCGGAAAGGAACGATTCTTTCGAAACACATCGGTCCTGTAACGGAACAGATGTTAAAAGAGATGGTGAAACGAACAGGAGGATGACAATGGAACTCCTATGCCGCAACTGCTCCTTTCAACAAACATTCCAACTCGGTCAACTAGAGGGTTGGCCGACATTTCCTGCTGTCTTGACGCAAGGGGTCGAAGCGTTCATGACAGGTCTCCCGCTTTGGTTCGTTCCGTCGATGCATGAACCGATTTTACAGCGGACGTATGTAGACGACTGGAATCGATTTCGATTAATTCAGCACTATCAACTCCATCAGGAGGAATTAGCGGATGGTTGGGTACCGTATCAATTGGATTTATACTACTGTCCGACTTGTCACCGATTTTCGAATCGATTTTGGTGTGCCCTATTTTTGCAACTAGATGTCGTTCAACCACTTTACGAATGCCCACATGATCAGACGGAACTGGAACGAATCGAAATATCCGATATTGATCACTTTCCTTGTCCATCGTGTGATGGTCACTCCCTATATGTGCGTAGATAAAGCGAAAAAGCCATTCATTTCATGAAAGACTGATGAGAGAAATTCCTTCTCCATAGTCAATGCATGATACGGAATGGCTTTTTATCGATCATCAACCCATTTGCCGAAACGAAAATGTTTGAAAGGAAGAGGGTGATGAATTACTGACATCTAACGTATAGGTTGTACCGTCAAAAATAATCGTATCGCCTAACCTTGCTTCAGGTGGTAAATAACGTCGTGGAATGAAACTTGAACCATTTTCCCATAGTAGGACAGCATACTTGCCGTCAAGTCGCTCCAGCGTACCACGTTTGATCATATTAACTCCTCCCACAATTACATCGAAGTCATCCCTCGGTCGATCAGGAACGTACTCTCTCTCTATCATTCTCTGTAATTTTTAATCTTATGTTTGGTATATTCCCAGTTCATTTCATCTTTACACATGATTCTTTAAAAAAACGTGATTCCAAGCCGTTTTCGTCTTAAATCTGACGTATTTAACAGGAAATAAAGGAGATATTGGAAAGAAAAAAAGACCCGATAGGACATATCGGATCTTTAAAATGAAATAGGCTCAAGAAGCGAGAGATTGTTTTGTTTCGATTTTCGTTGGACGAAGAAATGCGAGTAAAAACGTAAACAATGGTGAAAGGAGTAAAAAGAATGCGAACGGAACGTATGCTGTTACTGGGACACCGAGTGTCGAAGCGAAGAACGCCCCAGAAACACCCCACGGAATAAGCGGATTGACGAGTGTTCCTCCATCCTCGAGTGAACGAGAGAGGAAGCGCGGATCAATCTGACGCTCTTCAAAGATTTTCTTGAATGCTTGACCCGGAAGCAAGATGGACAAGTATTGTTCTCCAGCCATCAAGTTTACACCGATAGACGATAAGGCGACGGATGAAATGATGCTACCATCACGTTTTAGTTTAGAAACGGTCCGTTCAATGACCACGTCAATGACACCGATGCCACGTAAGACACCACCGAACGCAAGGGCGAGCATGACGAGCGACACCGACCACATCATCGATTGCAATCCACCTTTACTAATGATGGATGTGACCGTCTCACTAGAAGATTCTAGTTTTAATCCGTTCTGAATGACGGCCATCCAGTTCGAGATATTCCAGTTTCCTTGTACAAGACCTGTTAACAACAATCCACTTAAAACGCCAGCAACAAGTGTTGGAACGACCGGCATCTTACGTAATGCTAATACCATGACGAGCAACGGTGAAAGCAATGTCCAAGGTGACAAGTCGAACAAACGAGCTAACTCTTGTTGTGTCGTTTGAACAGCAGACGAATCGACATTTCCACTACTACGTCCGAAAATGAAGAATAAGATAAATGTGATCGTGATAGCGGGAATCGTCGTTCCCATCATGAAACGAATATGATCGAACACAGACACATTGACGATTCCGGGCGCGAAATTCGTCGTATCTGATAAAGGTGACATCTTATCTCCGAAACAAGCTCCACTGATGATGGCACCTGCTGCAAGCGCAGGATTAACGCCCAGTGCGATCGCGATTCCCATCAAGGCAACACCGACCGTACCAATCGTTGTAAACGAACTGCCTGTAAAGGTCGAGACGACCATCGCGATCAGAAGAGCGCTCGGTGCGAACCAAGTCGCTGAAAGGGTAGATAACCCAAAATGAAGAAGGGTCGGCACTGCGCCACTCATCATCCAGACCGCGATCGTCATACCGACGAGCAACATGATCAGGATCGGTTTGATCGCTTCACGAATACCTTGAATCATATGGTGTTCGACGTCCTCGAACTTAAAGCCGCGGTAAACGGCATATCCTGAGACGAAAATAAGACTAGACAAGATGGCAAGATGCGGTTCGGCTTTAGCACCGAATAACGCGGACAATAAGATGATGATACTGATTCCTAGGATAGCTGCGGATTCACGGAATGACATGCGCATGCTTCCACCTCCTTATATGAATATGAAAGTATGATAACGCTCTGTTACTAACACGCTTTTATGCACAAAAGCATTGAACAAACGTAATACTAACGAATATTATGGAGGACGTCAACCATAAGAGTGTCGATGAAAAATATAAAAAATCGAAGTTGTGACGATTTTTTGTCGTAAACGCTTTCTTTTTTAGCTCAAATCTTGCACAATAAGAAGTATCAAATGACATTTTTGTGAACGATGAGGAGGATACATATGTTTACATTGATTTTTGTAGTAGTAGTCGCGATCATGGGTGCAGGCGTATTTGGGATTGATCATGTCGTAGCGCAACGTGCGGAAAAGCGTTAAGTAGATGCGTGTAAAAGAAGCGTTGAAGGGACTGTCTTATAGAAGACAATCGCTTCAACGCTTCTTTTTTTGTATAAAAACTAATAAAAATTCAATTGACAGTATAAATATACATATGTTTAAATCGGTATAACATTCTTTGAAGGGGAGCGTACAGATATGAAATGTACCATCATCGGAGCAACAGGATACACCGGAATTGAACTGATTCGCCTACTAGAATCACATCCTTCATTTGAGATCATCTGTTTGATGAGTGACTCGATGGCGGGGGAATCCATGCATGACGTATTCCCATTTATGAATAAAAAAACATATTCCTCGTTATCTTCCTTTTCGGTGGAGCATTTGATGGAAACCGAGACGGACATGGTGTTCTTAGCGACACCGAGTGGGATTTCGAAGCATTACTTAGAACAACTTCAAAACTGGTCCGGTTACGTCATTGATTTAAGTGGCGATTTGAGACTTCCAGCTGAAGCATATGCAACGTGGTATGACAAGGAACCCATTGATGCCCAGTTACAACAAAGAGCAACTTATGGATTACCAGAATGGAATCGTCAAGCTGTTACAGCGAGCAAATGGATTGCGAATCCAGGCTGTTACGCGACAGCAGTTTTGCTTGGACTAACACCATTCTTAAAAGAGAAAAAAATCGATCCATCTCAAATCATCATTCAAGCTTCTTCTGGTCTGACGGGAGCAGGGAAAACGTTGACGGCACAAACGCATCATGTCCATTCAAGCGAAAACGTTCGCTTGTATAAAGTGAATCAGCATCAGCACATCCCGGAAATTGAGCAGGCGCTTTTCGAATGGACCGGATCATCGCATCCGATTACGTTCTCGACTCAACTACTACCGATCAATCGAGGCATCATGGCGATTATGACGGTTCAGCCGTTGATTGATTTATCGGAAACGGAGTGGCGATCCTGGTTGACGGACCAGTATGCAACGGAACCATTCGTCCGAATCCAACAGGCTGATCCGGAAATCAAATCCGTCGTCGGGAGTAATCACTGTGATTTGACCGTTTATAAGGATGATCGGACAGGGCGAATGACCATCGTTTCAGTCATCGATAACATGCAAAAAGGAGCTGCCGGACAAGCCGTTCAAAATGCCAACATTCTAGCTGGTTTTGATGAGACATCCGGTTTAACGCAACAGCCGATCTACATTTAATCAAGAGAAAAAAGAGGAGGAACGCCTGTGTGGCAAGTACAAGTAGAGACCCCATTGACAATCACGACACCGAAGGGATTTCAAGCATCGGGAATTCATGTGGGTCTGAAACGAAAGCGGAAGGATTTAGGTCTGATCTGGTGTGAAGCAGGAGCAAGCGCTGCAGCTGTCTATACGACGAATCAGGTGCAAGCAGCACCAATCACTGTGACGAAACAAGCGATTCAGGCGTCACAAGGACGTATTCATGCCGTCCTCGTCAACAGCGGGAACGCGAATGCGTGTACAGGGGAACTAGGGTTATCCCATGCGTATATGTCGCAACAAGCGATGGCGAAAAGTTTAAATGTTGCTCCAGAACAAGTCGCGATTGCTTCAACAGGGATAATCGGTCAACCGTTAGCCATTGATACGTTACTGGCAGGTATTCCACAGCTGATGCCTACAAATGACAAGGATGCCGCGGATGATTTTGCTCATGCGATCCTGACGACCGATACTGGTACGAAAACAGCTGGTCAACAATACATGCAAGGGGATGTCCAAATTTCAGTCTGTGGCGTGGCGAAAGGATCAGGGATGATTCATCCGAACATGGCAACGATGCTTGGTTTCTTGACGACCGATGCAACGATTGAACCGGATGTCTTACAGACACTGTTGCGCCGGACGATTCATCGGACGTTCAACTGCATTACCGTAGACGGCGATAGTTCGACAAATGACATGGTCATGATTCTAGCAAGTGGAGCTGCAGGAGGAGCAACGATTCTTGAAGGGACAGAAGAAGCAGTGGCATTCGAACAGGCCGTCGAAACGGTTTGTCAAGATTTAGCGAAACAGATTGCGCGGGACGGTGAAGGTGCGACGAAGTTGATCGAAGTGACGGTAGAGGGAACACAAACCGATGAAGTAGCACGGATGGTCGCCAAACAAGTCGTCGGATCGTCTCTCGTCAAAACAGCCATCTTTGGGGAAGATGCGAACTGGGGAAGAATTATCGCTGCTGTCGGAAGTATCAAGGAGCCACTCGATGTATCAAACGTTGACATCAAAATTGGTTCGCAGTGGGTGTTGCAACAGAGCATGCCTGCTTTATTTGATGAAACGATTGCATCGCAGGATCTAGCACAGCAGGAGGTACAGATTCACATTGATTTGCATGATGGAGTAGGACAAGGACACGCTTACGGCTGTGACCTGACGTACGATTACGTCAAAATCAATGCGAGTTACCGGACATGACGAAACGAAAAGTCATCAAACTAGGTGGTAGTGTGTGGGAGCAACTGGATGCTCGGTATTTCGAGGAATGGAAAGCGTGGGTCGAAACCGGTAACGAATTATTGATCGTCCATGGGGGCGGTCCTCTTCTATCGAGTTACTGTGAACAAGAGGGAATCAAACCCGTGTTTCGAAACGGTGTCCGTGTGACGACGGATGGTGTCTTACTCGGGGCACGACGGATCTTAGCAGGGGAAGTCCAATCCGGGATCGTCCAGCAGTTGAATCAAGCAGGGATTCCTGCCGTCGGGATGAGCGGGTTAGACGGAGCAAGCGTCCATGGTAAAAAAGTCAAAGGACTCGGGGCAGTCGGTCAGATCACGCACATTCATCCACGATTATTCACGGTGTTGAGTACGAATGGTTATGTGCCTGTCGTCACATCCCTTGTCACAGGAGAACAAGGTGTATTGAACAGTAACGGGGACGCGTGCGCCATTGCTGTCGCGAAGGCTTGGTCTGTCGACCGATTTGAATTGTTGACGGATGTTGAGGGTGTAAAAGTAAACGGTGACTATCAATCAGAAATCACGTCTGCAGCCATCGAAGCTGCGATAGCGTCGGGGGAAATCTACGGAGGAATGATTCCGAAGGTCGAAGCGATGATGCAGGCCACTCAGCATGGTATTCCAGAGGTCGTCATTCGGTCTGGGAAAAATGCGTTAGCTGCAGGGACACGAATCAAGGAGGAATTACATGAGTGCACTACTACCCACTTATCAACGTACTGATGTGGAATTGGTCAAAGGACAAGGGTCGATCGTAGAAGATGCGACAGGCAAGACGTATCTTGATTTCATCATGGGAATCGCTGTATGCAACACAGGACACCGTCATCCTTATATTCAGCAACGGCTAGAGGAACAATTGAATCAAATTTGGCATACGTCGAATCTGTTTCAAATCGCGGCACAAGAGCGGGTCGCCGAGCGACTGACGGAAAACAGTCATCTCAGTCATGCCTTCTTTTGTAATAGTGGTGCGGAAGCAAACGAGGCGGCGTACAAACTCGTTCGAAAATGGACAGGGAAAACGGAAGTCGTCACATTTAAACAATCTTTCCACGGGCGGACATTTGCGATGATGGGCGCAACAGGACAGGAGAAAATCAAAGCGGGATACGGTGAGATGGTGAATGGCTTCAAACATCTATCGTTTAACGAGATGGAGAGCCTATCAGCGATTACGGAGCAAACTGCTGCCGTATGGCTCGAAATCATTCAAGGAGAGGGCGGAGTCGTCGTCGCCGACGATGCGTGGCTAGAAGCGTTGATGAAGAAGGCGCAACAATACGATGTCAAAATCATCGTCGACGAAGTACAGACCGGCATCGGTCGGACGGGATCTCGTTTTGCATTTGAGCAGACACCCCTCGTACCGGATATCATCACTCTTGCGAAAGGACTTGGAAGTGGACTCGCGGTTGGTGCGTTACTCGCGACGGAGGAGGCGGCGGAAGTATTCACACCTGGATCGCATGGTTCGACCTTTGGTGGAAATCCACTCGCGATGACAGCTGCGGAAGCCACACTTGACCTTTTGTTAAATGACACTGTCATGGCAGACGTTCAAAGAAAAGGCGAATATTTACGTCAACAACTAGAAAATAAATTACCCAAGTCGATCGTGAGTTCTATTCGTGGACGTGGCTTGATGATTGGTATCGAGTGTGTGATGCCTGTTGCACCGCTGATTGACGCCTTACGTGAGAATGGTCTTCTCGTCGTATCGGCTGGTCCTCATGTCATTCGCTTATTGCCATCATTGTTCGTAACGGAACAGGAACTCATGGACGCCATCGAAAAAATACAACTCGTTTGTCAACAGGAGGTCATCGTATGAAACAATCCGGAAAACTAACGCTTGCGAACGGAACGACGTTTACCGGTTCGTGGCAAGGAACAGCTCCAGTCAAAGGAGAGGTCGTCTTTTTTACAGGAATGACAGGATATCAGGAAGTCTTGACGGATCCATCTTATCAAGGACAAATTCTTGTCTTCACATACCCGTTGATCGGTCAATACGGTATTCAAGCGGAAGCGTCAGAAAGCAACCAGATTCAAGTCGCTGGTGTCATCGTTCAAACTTTGGCTGAGGACGGGGAAGGAACATCGCTCTCGAGTTGGTTGGGTGAAGCAAATGTGCCGATTTTGTCGGGAGTCGATACGCGTTCTCTTGTGCATCTATTACGGACGGAAGGCGATCAATTCGGTGACATGATGCAAGTAGATATGACTGTCACTGCGTCAATCGACACAGCATACATCGCTTCCGTATCAACGACTTCAAACATCGAATACGTACCGGAAGTCGAACAGGGGCACATCGTCTGTATCGATTACGGCGTGAAACAATCGATGATTGATGCTTTGCTTGAACGCCATATGCGTGTAACGGTCGTGCCATATGATACGACACCGGAACGGATTCAAGCGCTGGCGCCAGATGGTCTACTGTTTTCCAACGGACCTGGTGATCCGACGCAACTAGACCCGTTCCTTTCAGGAATCCATGAACTGGCGACGAGCTATCCGACACTTGGTATTTGTATGGGACATCAGGTTCTCGCTCATGCGTTTGGTTGTACCTTATTAAAACAACATCATGGACACCGAGGAGCGAACCATCCCGTACGTCATCTAGCATCCGGGCAAGTGTTCATGACATCTCAGAATCATGGCTATGCCGTTGATGTTAAAAGCATCGAAGCGTCTGAGATGGAACTTGCGTACGAACACATCAATGATGGGTCCGTTGAAGGATTGATTCATCCGGCTCTGCCAATCATGACAGTCCAGTTTCACCCAGAAGCGAGCCCAGGACCAACAGAGGCGATGGTCGTCTTCGATCAATTCGTAAATAGCGTATTACATCAGGAGGTAGCATATGTGGGATAAACAGAAAGTACTCGTCATCGGTTCGGGTCCAATCGTCATCGGGCAAGCAGCAGAATTTGATTATTCCGGCACACAAGCCTGTCAGGCGCTTCGAGAAGCGGGATGCGAGGTCATCTTAATGAATTCGAATCCGGCTACTATCATGACGGATCCGAGCACGGCAGATCATGTCTATATTGAGGCGATGACTCTTGAAAAAGCAACGGCCATCATCGAACAAGATCGACCATCCCATCTCCTAGCGACGGTCGGCGGTCAAACGGCACTCAATCTTGCGATGTCACTCGAAGAAGCAGGCGTACTTGAACAATACGGTGTCGAACTTCTAGGAACTTCGCTTGAGACGATCCGAGACGGAGAAGATCGTGAACGATTCAAGCAAAAGATGATCGAACTCGCGCAACCGCTCCCGGAAAGTCAAACGATCGAGTCGTTAGCAGAGCTTGAGGAATTCATGGCAGTACACGGGGTACCACTCGTCATCCGACCAGCCTTTACGCTCGGTGGAACGGGCGGCGGAATCGCAGTGACGAAGGACGAGGCACGTCTGTTAGCGCAGAACGGCTTACAAGCGAGTCCAATTTCACAGTGTTTAGTTGAAGTGAGTATCGCTGGCTATAAAGAAGTCGAATACGAAGTCATGCGTGACAGCGCAGATACGACGATCATCGTTTGTAACATGGAAAACATCGATCCTGTCGGTGTCCATACCGGGGACTCGGTCGTCTTTGCACCGATTCAGTCGATTTCGGATCGAATGAATCAACAATTGCGGACGGAAGCGCGTAAAATCGTATCGCATCTCGGTGTCATCGGTGGATGCAACATACAATTCGCGATCCATCCGACGGAAGAACGTTATTTCGTCATTGAAGTCAATCCGCGTGTCAGTCGTTCTTCGGCACTTGCTTCCAAGGCGACGGGATATCCGATCGCAAAATTAGCGACACGTCTTGCGCTCGGTGAGCGACTCGACGATTGCATCAATCCTGTCACGAAAGAGACGATGGCGAGTTTTGAACCGACGATGGATTATATCACGGCAAAAGTGCCTTGTTTCCCATTTGATCTATTTACCGGCAGTAACCGGACGCTTGGAACACAAATGAAGGCGACGGGTGAGAGCATGGCGATGGGGAAGACGCTAGAAGAAGCGTTACAAAAGGCGTGGCGCGGTGCGGGAGTTGAGCAATCACCTCTTTATCCGACATGGATGAAAACAGCGGAGGCTGACGTATTGTGGAAAGAAATAAAGGCTCCGACGGACCGTCGCTTGCTTGCGATGCTCGCACTACTCGATCGCAAGGAGACGACCGTCGAAGAACTCGTTGAACAGACGAAAGTACAAGCTTTATTCGTCAAAGTACTTCAACGTCTTGTCGATCAGCAACAAAAAATCGATGTATCGAATGAAAGTTCTCTAAAGCAAACCAAAATGATGGGCTTTACGGATGAACAGATTGCGCTTCTGACGGGTGTCAGTGCTGTAGAGATCGAGCACTTACGTAAAGAAAAAGGCATCCTCCCTGTCTATCATATGATCGATACATGTGCAGGTGAGTTCAAGAGTGCGACGCCTTATTTCTACGGAAACTGGAGTGGTCAAACGGAAGTCACAGCATCGACGAAAAAGAAAGTTGCTGTCATCGGTGCGGGACCAATTCGGATCGGTCAAGGAATCGAATTTGATTATTGTTCCGTTCACGCGGTACGTGCATTACAAGCATCCGGTTACGAAACAATCATGATCAACAATAACCCGGAGACCGTCTCGACCGACTTCGAAGTCGCAGATCGCCTGTATGTCGAGCCGTTGACACTTGAAGACGTCATGCATGTGCTAGAAGCAGAGGATTGCGAAGACGTTTTAGTCCAGTTCGGAGGACAAACAGGGATTGCGCTTGCGTCTGGTTTGGAGAAAGCCGGTTATCATCTTCTCGGAACGACGGCAGATGTCATCGATCAAATGGAAGACCGTGAGCGGTTCTATCAATTTTTAGATGACATTGGTATCGATCGTATTCCGGGACAAGAAGTGGCGACGCACGAACAAATGATAGAAGTCGCAACAACGATCGGTTACCCGGTCATGATTCGTCCTTCCTATGTCATCGGAGGTAAGGGAATGCATATCATCCACGATCAAGAGCAATTAGAGACGATCGTTTCCGAATTAGCATTCCCTGTCCTCGTGGATGCCTACCTCCAAGGAAAGGAAATTGAAGTCGACTGCATTACAGACGGAACAACGACGTACGTTCCGATTTTGATGGAGCAATTGGAACGGGCAGGAGTTCACTCTGGAGATTCGACGATGATTCTGCCACCTGTATCGCTCAGCGATACCGTTCAGAGCGAAATCGAGCGAATTGCACAGATGATCGGGCAACGAATGGATTATAAAGGAGCGTACAATATCCAATTCGTCTTGCATGACGATCAAGTCTACGTGCTAGAAATCAATCCACGTGCCTCCCGTACGTTACCGATCGTCGCCAAAGTAACAGGTCAACCGATCTTGCATTGGGCAGTCCAAGCAGCGGTCGGTCAAGCGGTCGCACTACCAACGGAACAGACGAAACTTGATTTCCATGCCGTCAAGACCCCTGTTTTTTCAACGTTGAAACTACAAGGTGTTGATCCGAAAACAGGTCCCGTCATGCGTTCGACAGGTGAAACGCTGCAATGGACGACAGACGGACTGGCGCTGGAACGTTTCATTTTCGATGAGACGACAAAACGACATTTGACGACGAGAGACATCATCGTTGCTGGAGCAGATACAGAGGCTTTCGGAACGGGTGTAGCATTAGATGAAACGATTGACTGGGCACAATGTGCGATTTTCTATTCGCACGTGACAGAAGAAAAAGCGAGTCGCGAAGCAGCGCTTGCTGCCGGGGTACAAGTTCTGACAGAACCTGAACTAGCACATTATCATCTACAAGCGACAGAAAAGTCCCCTTATGCTGTGAAGCCACTTCATACATGGACAGAGCCGATCAAGGAGGAAGTAAAATGAAGACGATGCAACAACTAAAGCATTTCTTGACGATGGCGGAACTGACGCCGGAAGCACTGACGGAGTTGTTGGCACTCGCGAAAGACATCAAGCATCAGCCGAGTGTCTACCAAAACGCATTAAGCCATAAAAAAGTGGCCTTATTGTTTGAAAAGGCATCGACGCGAACACGTCTATCGTTTGAGGTGGGTGTCGTCGAACTCGGTGGACATCCGATCGTGCTAAGTGGAGCAGACATGCAAATCGGGCGGGGGGAGCCGCTCTCAGATACGATTCAAGTCATGAGCCGTTACGTCGATGCCCTGATGATTCGGACGTTCGGTCATGAGATCGTCGACACACTTGCGGCACATGGTACGATTCCAATCATCAATGGATTGACGGATCTACACCATCCGTGCCAAGTCCTTGCTGACTTGCTGACGATCGAAGAGACATTTGGAACCCGGTCTGGGAAGATTTTGACATATATCGGGGACGGAAATAACATGGCGCATTCGCTGATGATTGGTGGAGCGCTCAGTGGAATGGAAGTTCGCATCTGTGCGCCGGAGGCGTATGCTCCTGATCCACAAATCGTTCATGAGGCACAAGTCATTGCGAAGGAAACGGGTGGAAACATCATCGTCATGACGGATCCCGAGGAAGCGGCAAGTGGTACAGACGTCGTGTATACGGATGTCTTCGCGAGTATGGGACAAGAAGAAGAAGCGACGATGCGTCTGCAAGCATTTGAAGGATATCAGGTTAATGCCAATATTATGAATCAAGCAAATGATGAAGCTATTTTCTTGCATTGCCTTCCGGCGCATCGCGGGGAGGAAGTCACGGAGGACGTCATCGATGGCAAGCAATCGGTCATCTTCGATCAAGCTGAGAATCGCCTCCACGCACAAAAAGCGTTGCTCGTCACATTACTTGGATAACCATAAAAGACTCGGTCGCCAATTTGGCGACCGAGTCTTTTGGTTGAGCGAAGTTAATCATAATGGCGTCGGGCTAATCGTTCTTCTTGTTCTTTTTTGACTTGTCGCTTATTTTTTTCATGCAGACGTTTCATAAAAGGGGTCGTTTGCCAAGACGGAGCCCAGTCGGATTCTTTTCCGGCACGGAGGGCAAGAATATAGTCATAGCTCTGATGAAGTCGTTCGATCATCTCTGTTCGGACATCACAAATGTGACCGTGTCCGGGAATCAAGAGTTTGACTTCATATTCATAAATGAACGACTCGAGTAACTCGAGCGTCGTCAAATACTCAGAGGAATCGTGTTCGATCAAGGGGATTTCAACGTCTGAAGCATAGTCGCCGCAGACTAACAAGTGAAGTGGCATGACGATGAAGGAAAGGTGAGTCGCTTCATGACCGGGCGTTAAAAAGAAGATTAACTTCGTTTGTCCGATCGTCAATATCGTCTCAGACTCATGGATGACATGTGTCACGTCTGGGAAAAGGACGGGAGAATCGATATAGAACTCATCATTAAAATCTTGGACGGCTTTTAGCGCTTCTTGTCGGTCGACATCGATGAACGGTTTCGAAGCGATGACGATGGCATCCGTAAAGGCATAGGCACCTAAAATATGATCGAAATGGGCATGCGTATAGACGACGTATAATGGTCGTTCGCGACGCACGATTTCGACGTCTCGACGAATCGTTGCAATCTCATCGGGAAGCCAGCCAGGGTCGACGACGATCAGACAATCAGGCGTCTCGATTAATGTCGAAGTCGTTTTCATGAGTGTACTTTGATAAATCGTCACGCCGGGCATTTTCATCTGAATCATACGAATCCTCCTTTACGAATCTCTATCTATATCGTTGTATACCCATAAATTCGTTGGAATCATCAGCAGAATCAATAAAAAAGACGACTCGCACGTCGCGAGTCGCCTGCCCTCTAGAGGGAAATGGTCCTAGACCTATGTTATGTCATAATTGGAGCGGGTGAAGAGAATCGAACTCTCGTCATCAGCTTGGAAGGCTGAGGTTTTACCATTAAACTACACCCGCGTATCGGCTACATGAAATATAGTAGCATAGCAAAGAGAGCATTTCCATAACTTTTATGAAAAAAAGCAATTTCTTTTAAGATTCGGTGTACAATAATACTAGTTAATCGTTTCCAATGGTAATCTTGATTTGCAATATGGGTAAAGTTGGGTAGAGGAGAGAGTGTCTGGTGAATGAAGTGCGAGTTTGGAGCGAACAATCGATGGGAAAAGGATGGGAAGCGATTTGTCACCACCAATTCGATCGTCATCGCTTATTGATAGGAGAGTGGTTCCATAACGTAGGTGTACTTGCTTTTTCCATCAATCAAGATGCGGATTTGCTACCGGATGTCCTTCCAAACACATTCGATCTGCCGCTCGTCTCGGAACGTGTGCAACGCGTCATTGCAGCATACGCGCCTTTTTCTGTACAATGTCTCAAGGTACATCTTGAGACGAAGGACGGAGTGGTTCCGTACTATCTTCTCAATCTCTTATCTGTCAGTCGGATCGAACATCTACATACGACGGATGTATTCCGTCTGGTACCGAGACGACGTGTCTATTTTTTGACAGAGCGACGAATCAGCGATTCGGTTTGTCCGCATCATCTTATGCGAGATGAACGCACGCATCGCATGTTCGTATCTGCTCAACTCGCTCGCCAATTCGAGCGTATGGCTGTGACGGGTATCCGCTTTGAAGAGATACAACGAATGGAGGAATTCAAATGAAACAGTACACAGTCGATCATTGGATCACGCTAGAATATCCAAAGGTATTCGAATATCAAGAAGAAGAGACATATGTTAGTTTTTATTCGACGGATGAAAATGCAATGGGAACGCTCCAATTATCCATTTATGAGTCCGATTCAGAAGAATTGACACCGTATGAGGCGGCGGAACAAGAAATCAACCTGTTGGTGGAAGAGTTCGGCATCGAACTAACAGGAGCACTTGAAGTCCGTCGTAATTCAACAAAAGAAGCATTGCTTGCGGTAGATGGGAAAGAAGAAGATATCTTCTTACGGATCTACGCGTATTCGGACGGGGAACGGTTAGTCTTATTGACGTACTCTGCTGAACGCGAGACGCTTGAAATCGAGGAAATCGAAGCAATGATTTCTTCACTGACTTGGATTCAATGAAGGATACGATAGAAGTGCAAAAGGCAGCGGATCGCAAGGATCCGCTGCCTTTTTTTATATTGATCGGTGTGGCTTAAGAAGAACGGGAAGATGACTGTTTAGCTGCAGGGTTGACTTGCTTATTCAACCAGCTCGCGATATCGGCAAAAACGCGGATGCGTTCAAACTCATGGAAGAGCTCATGACGTAACCCTCGATAAATCGTCAGCTGTACAGCATCGACACGAACACGATTATACATGTCAAATAGATGATGGATACCTTTTCCATCGAACGCGACCGCGTCATCCCCACCAGCAAGCAATAAGAGGGGTAAGTGACGTGGATGCTGATAGACGGAAGCAAGTGCGTTGACGAGCTTCGTTGCATGCAAGAGTTCGTGGAAGAACCCAAGCGTGACCGTTTGACCGGACAATGGATCTGCATCATAGCGCATGACGGATTGAGGATCCGAAGAGAGCCAAGCATTTTTAGAAAGTGCTGGGAAGAAGCGTAAGTTATACCGCCCGAACACGAGTTGTCCGAACCGCTCAGCAGGGTGTGTTGCTGACAGCTGATGGATTTGACGTTCGACGAGTTTTTGGCTGACATCACCGAGTAAGCCTGTGCTAGTCGGAGGGCCACTCGCGATGATTCCAGCTACTGTATGACCGAGTGTTTGACCAATCCGGCGAGCGATCAACGAACCAAAACTATGACCAAAAATGAACACCGGCAATGTCGGATAACGCTCTTTGATGTCAGAGACGAGTTCTTCTGCGTCCTGCATCAATTGTTTAAACCCTTGATTCGGCTCGAGGTGTCCGAGCGTTCCGAGCTGTGCTGCTCGGGTTCCGAAACAGCGTAAGTCTGCGATGATCGTGTGGTAATGATGAGCATAGAGGAATTCTGCGAATTCCTCATACCGTGCGCCATGCTCCATCATCCCGTGAAAGACGATCACGACTCCTTTAGGGTCATGGGCTTCGAGGCTATGCAATGTCGTAGTATAGCCGTCAGAGGCTATCCAATGTGAATGATCAATCGTCATGTAACTCATCCTCTCATCAAGAAAGTCCGAATACCTGTCCGTCTTCCGAAACGCCCATGTGGAAGGCGGCGGGAACTGCGGGTAATCCTGGCATCGTTAATACATTCCCAGTCAATGCAACGATGAACCCTGCACCAACCGATGGTCGGATTTCGCGGACCGTGATCGTGAAGTCTTCGACACGACCATAACGAGCAGGGTCATCGGTTAAAGAAAATGGTGTTTTTGCCATACAAATCGGTAACTCATTCAACCCCATCTCCGTACACCGTTCGAGTTCGCGGAGTGCTTTGTCTTCAAAATGAACGTCGGCTGCACCGTAGACACGCTTTGCGATACGCTCGATCTTTTGACGAAGCGGTAAGACGTCAGGATACAGAGGGCGGAACTGGCTCGGTTCCTCAAGAGCTTGCATGACTTCCGTGACGAGTGCTTCACCGCCAGCCCCCCCTTTACTGAAGACTTCACTTTCCGCGACGCGAATATTACGATCCTGACACCATTCTAGGATCATGTTCCGTTCTGCTTCCGTGTCGGTGAAGAAACGGTTCAAGGCAACAACGGCAGGGACGCCGAACAGACTCATCGTCTCGACGTGTTTTTCAAGTAACGCAAGACCATCTGTTAAAGCAGCGAGATTTTCTTCGCTGAGTTGCGTTTTGTCTACACCTCCGTGCATCTTCAAGGCACGAACCGTAGCGACGATAACGACGGCATCCGGGTGGAGTCCGCCAATCCGTGATTTGATGTTGAAGAACTTTTCGGCACCTAAATCGGCTCCGAATCCTGCTTCTGTGACAACGTAATCGCTTAGCTTCAGTGCAGTTTGCGTTGCAATCAAAGAGTTACAACCATGTGCGATGTTCGCGAACGGTCCACCGTGAATCAGTGCCGGTGTTCCTTCGACGGTTTGAACGAGGTTCGGACGAAACGCATCTTTTAGAAGCAACGTCGCAGCTCCTGACGCCTGAATATCTTTGACCGTAACCGGCTGTTGATCGTACGTATACGCGACGACGATGCGGCTCAAGCGTCGTTCGAGATCCGTGATAGAGTCTGCTAGACAGAGGACCGCCATGATCTCGGAAGCGACCGTGATATCGAACCCATCTTGACGCGGTACGCCATGAGCAGGACCACCGAGACCAATCGTGACTTGGCGCAAGGCACGGTCATTCAAATCAAGAACGCGTTTCCAGACGATACGACGCGGATCGATGCCAAGGATGTTACCTTGATGCAGGTGATTGTCGAGCAAAGCACTGATTGTATTATGAGCAGATGTGATCGCATGCATATCGCCTGTGAAATGCAGATTGATCTCTTCCATCGGTAGGACTTGGCTATAGCCACCACCACACGCGCCACCTTTTAAGCCCATCGTTGGACCGAGTGAGGGTTCCCGTAAACAAATCATCGTCTTATGTTTTGCCCGATGCAACGCCTGTCCGAGTCCGACAGTGACAGTTGATTTTCCTTCACCGGCGGCTGTCGGATTGATGGCAGTGACAAGAATCAGTTTACCGTCAGATTTCGTTGCCAATCGGTTCAACAGTCCGTCTGTCAACTTCGCTTTATACTTTCCGTACGTATCAAAATCCTCTTCTTGCAAACCGATCCGGTCTGCAATTTCTCGAATCGGGCGTAAGACGGTTTGTTGTGCGATTTCTAAGTCCGAACGAATGGTCTTTTCCATGGTATCGACTCCCTCTTTGATTGGATCTCTCTTTTTTCTAATAGTAGCCTATCTGATGCGAACGCGCCAAAGGAAAACGTTCAATATTTTCCACCCAATGGGTCAAATGGTGACGTGTTCAAGTGTTGGAGAAAGACGTACTGTAGAGTGGAGGAGGGATGAAACAATGACATCTGGACAAAAGAAGTGGAAACGCGGTCTTGATTTTTGGCTCTTCGTCGGACCGGTCTTTCTTGTATTCGCAGTGATCGTGCTTGTACCGTTTTTCAATGGCGTCATGTATTCGTTCACGGATTGGAACGGTGTAACCGGAGAATTAAATTGGATCGGCTTTGATAACTATGTCCGTCTCTTTACGAGTGACGAGCAGTTCCAGCAGTCATTTTGGTTGACGACGAAATATACGGTCGTCGCCGTCATCTTAACGAATGTCGTCGGTTTCATCTTGGCGTTCTTATTGACACAAAATATTCGCACGCGTAATTTCTTACGAACGATTTTCTTCATGCCGAACTTGATCGGTGGGTTGATCCTCGGGTTCGTTTGGCAGTTCATCTATGTCAAAGGCTTCGCATCGATTGGTGAATTGACAGGGTGGAGTATATTTGAACTTCCATGGTTAGGAGATGCCCGGACAGGATTCTGGGGTATCGTTATCGTTTCGATTTGGCAAGGTGGCGGTTACATCATGGTCATCTATATCGCAGCTCTACAAAACGTGCCACAAGAGCTGATTGAAGCAGCAAAAATCGATGGTGCCAATCGTCTCTCGACGTTACGGAACATTACGTTGCCACTAATCATGCCGTCGGTCACGATCTGTTTGTTCTTGACGATTTCATGGTCCTTCAAGTTATTCGATACGAACTTATCGCTAACGAATGGTGGACCATTCAAATCGACCGAAATGCTTGCTTTAAACATTTACAAGGAATCGTTTACGAACAATAATCTTGGACTCGGGTCAGCGAAGGCAATCATCTTCTTCGTTGTCGTTGCGGCGATTACAGTCACTCAAGTCTATCTGACGAAAAAACGGGAGGTGGAAGCATGAGTACGGCACAACCGTTACCCACTCCGCAAGAGGAGAAACCGAAGCGCTCTAAAAAGACGAGAGGTCGTTATTCATTCCGTCTTGGAACAGTCGAACTAGCAGCCTTATTGATGGGGCTTCTGTATATGATTCCGTTTTATTACGTCGTCTCGAATTCATTCAAGACGCAGGGAGATATCTTTACGAATACATCTGGCCTACCAAAGGAATGGATGACGTCCAACTATTCAGAAGCATGGGAAGCCATGAACTTCGGAAAAGTCTTTTTAAACTCCGTCATCATTACAGTCGGCGCTAACGCGGTCATCATCATCTTTTGTTCGATGGCAGCTTGGAAACTCGTCCGGACGAAAACACGCTTGTCGACGATCATCTTTTTCTTATTTGTTGCCGCGATGATCATTCCATTCCAGTCAATCATGATTCCCTTATCAAAACTGTCTGGTGATCTCGGATTGCAGAACAGTTATTGGGGATTGATTCTGATGTACCTTGGTTTTGGATCTGGATTATCAATCTTCTTATACCATGGATTCATGAAGTCGATTCCTGAAGAAATCGAGGAGGCGGCCATCATTGATGGTTGTTCACAATGGGGTGTGTTCTGGCGCATCGTGTTCCCATTACTCAAGCCCATCACGGTGACGATCATCATCTTGAACACGCTTTGGATTTGGAACGATTTCCTACTGCCATCGCTGATGTTACGAGACGTCGATTTACGGACGATTCCACTTGCGACGTTCTATTTCTTCGGTCAGTATACGAAGCAGTGGGACTTAGCACTTGCCGGACTCGTCCTCGGGATCATTCCGTTATTGTTGTTCTTCTTTGCCTTGCAAAAACAGATCATTCAAGGAATTACAAGTGGATCCATCAAATAATTTTTGTAAGCGCGTTCTCGCTTCTGCGAGAACGCTTTTTTCATGATTCACACGTCAGATTAATCTGACAACTTTTATTTTTTTTGAAAAAAAGTCTTTTCAAACACTTGCGACCTGTTGTACGATGTTCTCAATTCAATTGTAACAACGACGTTGAAGGGAAGAGTAACACCTTGTACGACCGTATAGCGAGCTGGGGATGGTGAGAGCCCAGTCGGAAGCAAGATGCGAAGAACCTCCCGGAGTCGCTACCCGAACCCGAATGTCAGTAGGCGTAGCCGGAGTTGCCTGTCCGTTATCATATGGCCGAAGATGAAGTGATTCGTCTTTTGAGTGAGCAACATCGTTGCTAACATGGGTGGTACCGCGGAACCGAGTCTTTCGTCCCATATTCTTGGGAAAGAAGGGCTCTTTTTTATGGCTTCTTTTTCAAAACACAATTGAGGAGGAACACCACCATGACAACACTCGTATCGATGAAACACACACAGGAAGCGATCACACTCGTAAAGAAACGCTTTGAAGAACGCTTTTCGACGACACTCGGATTGACACGTGTCGAAGCACCATTGTTCGTAGAAAGCACACTCGGTGTCAACGATCATCTAAACGGCGTAGAGCGCATCATTCGCTTCGATGCCTTGGACCACACAGCAGATCTTGAAATCGTACAATCCCTTGCGAAATGGAAGCGTCAAGCGCTTCATACGTACGGATTTGAAGCAGGAGAAGGATTATACACGTTGATGCATGCGATTCGTCGCGATGAGATGCTGGATGCGACACACTCCATTCACGTCGATCAGTGGGATTGGGAACGGATCATTACGAAAGAACAACGGACGAGTGCTTATTTACAAGAAACGGTACAAGCGATCTATGCAACGATTCGCCAAGTCGAACAAGAAGTAGAAGCGGAGTATGGTATTTCAGCGATCTTACCGGAAACGATTCATTTCATGACGACACAAGAACTAGAAGATGCGTATCCGACACTTTCGACGAAAGAACGTGAAACAGAAGTCACGAAAGCATATGGTGCTGTTTTCCTCATGCAAATCGGTGGCGCACTGGCTTCAGGTGAGAAGCACGATGGTCGAGCGGCTGACTACGATGACTGGACACTCAACGGTGACATTTTAGTACACCACCCAGAAATCGGAGCATTCGAATTGTCTTCAATGGGAATTCGCGTTGATCGTGAAGCACTTTTAAAACAGACAGCGATTGCTCAAGAAGAGGATAAATTGGCATTCCCGTTCCATCAAGGTGTGCTCGAAGAGCGTCTACCGTTAACGATGGGTGGAGGAATCGGTCAATCCCGTATGGCGATGTTCTTATTGAAAAAACGTCACATCGGTGAAGTCCAAGCTTCTGTCTGGTCAGAAGAGACGCGTAAAAGTCTCCAAGCGGAAGGCATCCAATTGCTCTGACATATATATAGTAAGAAAGCGTCAAAACAGGATGTTTTATAAAGCAAAGGGCATGCTTCGATTCAGAAGCGTGTTCTTTTTTTTAGGTTCGTAAGACCTCAGGCGGAGGAAAGACGTGTCGATTCCTGATAGAATGGGGATAACAATAAATAAGAAAGAGGTGAAGACATGTCTTCTTTATTGATCGTAGGATTACTCATCCCTGTATTATTCCTCGTATTCCTTTGGTTCAACATTAAAGGATTACGGACAATGTGGCGGGATTATAAACAGACAGGCTCAATCGTTGCACTCGGTTTCTTCATTGTCGGGATTATCGGAATCTTCACAGGCGTCTGGACGACGTTAGTCGTCATCATTTATTATCTCCTCCGTCCAGCGAGAGGATGAACGGAGGGTTACCCGTATGTTGGAATGGTTGTTTTCAGCCGGAGAATCCAATCTCTGGCTGTTTTTAGGAATTATGATCGTTGGTCTTGGAACAGAATTGATTCCGGCAGAAGTGGGCTTACCGTTGCTCGGTCTATATGTGTCGAACGGAACGGTCAGCTGGACAGCTGCTGTTCTGGTCGGTTTTTTAGGAAGTCTGATGGGCGCGACGGTCTTTTATCTTCTAGGTCGTTATGCAGGTCGTCCGATACTTATCCGGTACGGCAAATGGTTACTGATTAAAGAAAAAGAAATTGAGCAAGGGGAGCGCATCGTCGGGAAATACGGAACATGGTCTGCTTTGTTCGGCCGCTTTTTCCCCGTCGTGCGCTCGGTCGTCTCGATTCCGTGTGGTTTGTTTGGTCTTTCGTTCAAACGCTATTTACTCGCTTCAAGTATTGGACTTTTTCCGGTTTCCTTCTTTTACATCTGGGTCGGTGAACGATTCGGAGTAGAACGTGCTGAATCCATGCTAAAAGGATTAGAACAGGAGTTATGGTGGATCTTAGGTGGAATCGTCGTGATTCTTGGTGGATACGTTCTCTATCGTCGTGCTAAAGCGAAGCGTAAAGAACAGAAGCAAGACGCTCAAACGAAACAACAAGATTCATGAATATATAAAAAAACAACGCAGTGGATCTTCAGGATCCACTGCGTTGTTTCATGAACAGATCAAGCGGGAGGAAACAGGAATCGCTTCAGTGTCTTGATCCGATGTTTTGGGGTAAGGAGTAGTAACTGATCATTGCCTTCTAGGGCAGTGTCCCCACGTGGTGTAATGATTTGATCATCACGGATGATGGCCGTGATCAAAAATTCCTGAGGCAAATCAATCTCTGAGATCGTCGTTCCAATGAATGGATGGGACATCGGTAACGTCAATTCAATGATTTCCGCATTCGGTTTACCGATTGACATGAATTCAATGACGGTATGGATAGCAGTAGTCTGTGTTTCGTTCAGTCGTAACCGCTCAGAAAGGAACGTCAACATACTTCCTTGAATTAGCGTTGATAATAAGACTGTGAAAAACACGATATTGAAGATCATCGATGCATTCTCGATATCCGCAACGAGAGGATATGTCGCGAGAATGATCGGTACCGCTCCTTTTAGACCAGCAAAAGAAATGAAGACCTTCTCTTGCCACGAATAACGAAACGGAAGAAGACTCACCCAGACTGACAAAGGACGAGCGATGAAAATTAAGATCAGCGCCAACGCAATGGAAGACAGGATGACCTGGACATCGAGCAATTGTTTCGGAAAGACGAGCAGACCGAGCACGATGAACATTCCGATTTGGGCAAGATGCGCCATACTCATCGTAAAACGAACGAGTGTCTGTCGGTAGACGAGTTCATGATTACTGATGTAGATCGCTGTGACATAAACGGCTAAAAATCCACTGGCATGGAACGTATCAGCTAAACCGAAAGACAGGAAAGCAAACGACATGAGCATGATCGGATAAAAGCTAGAAGAGGACAAATCGATCCGATTGATCAAGGTCGAAGCTGCCCATCCGATGAACAAACCAATCAGAAGTCCCATCGCCATTTCCCAAACGAGTGATCCAAGTCCCGATAAGAGTGATGCTTCTTCAGGGTTTGTTACGAACTCAAGGAACAAGACAGTCAAAAAGACGGCCATCGGGTCATTCGTACCGGACTCGACTTCGAGTGTTGATCCGACTTTCCGTCGAATCGGCTGACCACTCAAGACAGAAAAGATAGCAGCGGCATCCGTCGAACCAACGATTGCCCCGAGTAAAAAAGCATTCGCCCAACTGAAGCCCAGAATATAATGGGAAGCAACGGCAACGATGGATGTAGCGATGAAGACCCCGAACGTCGCAAGCGAGAGGGAAGGGGCTAATTCATGACGCACTTCCTTCCAAACCGTTTGCAGACCACCTTCGAATAAGATGATGATGAGGGCGACAGTTCCAAGAAGCTGAGCCAGTTCTGCATCGTCAAAACGAATGAACCCCGTAATGTCGCTTCCGGCAATCATACCAAGAGCGATAAAAATCAGTAGAGCAGGAATATTCAGACGACTTGATAACTTCGTCGTCCAGACGGCGGCAAACAGCAATATACCAATCAATAAAATCGTGAGTTGCAAGGACATGGCATCAAACTCCTATTCATAAAAGAATCTCTAGTTTCATGATACAACAATTCCGACGAAAAGACTCGGATAACGATTGTTCAATATTTTCCACCACACCGGACAACTTTCTCTCTCTTCATTGCAAGCGTTTTCATTTATTGTGAAGATGTAGCACGAAATGAAACGAAATCAGGGAGGGAATCCGAATGCGTAAAAGAAGATGGGCAGCATTACCTGTCGTCACGACGGCGATGGTCGTCGCTTTGGCAGCATGTGGTGGCGGTACATTGAATAGCGATGACTCGAAAGATAGTGGTTCAAAAGACGGTAAGACGCTCAACGTATTCCAATTCAAGGCTGAAATCGCAAAAGACATGGAAAAGATGGCAAAAGCGTATGAAAAGGAAACCGGGACGAAAGTCGTCGTGCAAACAGTCGGTGGTGGATCGGACTATGGCGCGGCTCTGAAATCACAGTTCGCTTCAGGTAATGAACCAGATGTCTTTAATAACGGTGGCTTTACGGAAGCAAAGACATGGCAGGATAAGTTAGAAGATTTGTCAGATGAAAAGTGGGTCGGTGATCTAACGGACCTATCAAAAGAGCCAATGACGATCGATGGTAAATTGTATGGTATGCCAATGAACCTTGAGGGCTATGGCTTTATCTACAATAAAGATATCTTCAAAAAAGCAGGTATCACGGAACTTCCGAAAACATTAACTGAATTGACGGAAGCTTCTAAGAAGCTGAAGGCAGACGGAGTGACGCCATTCTCGATTGGGTACGGGGAGTGGTGGATTCTCGGTAATCACCTTTTGAACATTCCGGTTGCACAGCAGGATGATCCAGATCAGTTCATCGCGGATCTTAACTCTGGAAAAGCGAAGTTCGAGGACAATAAACAGTTCAAGGATTTCATGAATCTATTTGATTTAACGATTGAGTACGGTAATAAAAATCCGTTAACGACGGATTACAACACACAAGTCTCTCAGTTTGCTGAAGGTAAGACAGCGATGCTTCAACAAGGGAACTGGGCACAACAATTGATCACGGACGTCAATCCGGACATCAACATGGGCTTCATCCCGATGCCAATCAATGATGATAAAGAAAAAATGGATCGTCTTCCTGTTGGCGTACCAAACAACTGGGTCGTCAATAAGAACTCGAAGAACAAAGCAGAAGCGAAAAAATTCCTCGAGTGGATGGCGACGTCTGACACAGGAAAAGACTACATGGTCAATAAATTTAAATTCATCCCTGCCTTCAAATCAATCGAAGCGAAGGATTTAGGACCGCTTGCAGATGATATTCAAGCGTACTCGAAAGACGGAAAAACCATCTCATGGAACTGGTTCAAGTATCCGGATGGTGCTGTAAACGAGTTCGGAGCGATTATGCAAGCATATGTTGGTAAGCAAAAAACAGCTGATGAGATGCTGCAGGACTTCACGAAGACATGGGATAAAATGAAAAAATAAGAAGTGATTCAAAAAAACATGCCTGTTCCGATTAACTGACGGAATAGGCATGTTTTTTTATGATAAGAAGAATAATTGGATGAAGAAGAGAAGCGCGAACACATAGATGAGTGGATGGACACGCTCTTTTTGGATAGCTTTCATGATCGGATAGACGATGAAACCGAATGCGATACCGGTTGCGATGCTACCGGATAATGGCATGATCAAGATGACGAGGAAAGCCGTGAAAGCTTCGCTGAAGTCATCCCATGGAATCTGTTTGATGTTTTGAATCATGAAGGCACCGACTAAAATCAATGCTGGCGCAGTGATTGCCGGAACGCTCGAAATCGATTGAACGAACGGTCCAAAGACGGCCGATAATGCGAATAGAATTCCGACCGTCACGGACGTGAGTCCAGTCCGTCCACCAGCAGCGACACCCGCTGCAGATTCTACGTAAGCGGTTGTTGGGCTCGTTCCGAACAATGAACCAGCGACCATCGCAGTCGAATCAGATAATAGGGCACGTTCGCTGTTTTTCAATGATCCATCTTCTTCAATCAAACCAGCCTGTTCTCCAACAGCGACCATCGTACCTGTCGTGTCAAACATCGTCACGAGAACGAAGGAGAGGACACCGCTGAACAGACCGTATTGGAACACGTCTTGAATGGCGTTGAACGGATTCGTGATGATCAATCCTTCTGGTAACGTCGGTAACGCAACGAAGGAATTGGAAAACTTCAATTCACCTGTCAAGAATGCAATCAATCCAGCGAGGATCATGGCATACAAAATAGCACCTGGTACACGTTTGATCGTCAAAATAGCTGCAACTAATAGTCCGATGAGTGTGATCAATGCTTCTGGTGATGTCAATGCGCCAATCGTGACGAGTGTATCTTCACTAGCGACGAGAATTCCTGACATCTTGAGACCGAGTGAAGCAATGAAAAGACCGATTCCACCTGTGATAGCAAGCTTTAATGTCATCGGAATGATTTCAATCAGCTTCGTACGAATCGGTGAGAGGGATAACAATAAGAAAATGACACCAGCGACGAAGACAACTGAGAGTGCTGTCTGATATGGAATCTTCTCACCAACGACAAGTGTATAAGTAAAATACGCATTGAGTCCCATTCCGGGTGCGACTGCGATTGGTAGATTCGCATACAGCCCCATCAGGAGTGTACCGATCAATGTCGCGATGATCGTCGCAGAAAAAGCTTGGGCTTGGGGGATACCGGCATCTGCTAAAATCGTCGGATTGACGAGCAGAATATATGCCATCGTAATGAACGTCACGAATCCAGCTTGGATTTCACGTTTTACGGTTGTTTGATGTGCGGCAAGTTTAAACATGGATAAAAGGACCACCTTCATAACAAATTGATTAAAAAACGAACATTGATGATATTATAGTAAAATTCATTCGGAATCAAGTCGAAACAAAAAAGAATTTTTTATAGGAATCAAGAAAGAGAATATCAGGAAATGATGTAAGCGGATTCAAGGTTATGATACGATTGATTACAAGAAAAAGGATGGGGGCGCCTTTTATGAAAAGTATCCGGACGCGTTTGATTCGTCTCGTCGTCCTGGCGATCTTGATTCCGACAGCCCTCGCGACATCGATTTCCTACTTGTATGTGCGGCACCAAAACATTGAACAGGCAGAACGTTCTAGCCTGAACGTGTTGACACGGGGAAATACACAGGTGACCCATTACATAGAGGATATCCGCCGTCTCTCGACAAGTCTGTATGCGAATCGTTCGTTGATGAACATCATGCGCGTCGGAGCAGATCAGGAACTAGACGAATCCGATGGAGTCGTTTCGCGGGCGATGTTAGGTCTGTTTTTATCACGTCAGGATATCGAACAGTTACATTTCGTCATCTTAAATGGTTATTCGGAGTATTCGGTCTACAATATGAAAACGACGAGTCGGGGAACGTTTGATTGGATGCAAGAAACGGATTATTTTCGATTGATGAAACAAAAAAGTGGCTGGTTGATTGACGGAGCGCACACGATTGAACCATATAATGTCCACACGATGATTCTTGATGAGAAACAAGTCGTTAGTTTTCGTTATCGCATTGATCGTGTCGAAACAGATGAGCCGCTCGGCTTCCTTTCAGTGGATATTCCAGTCCGTGTATTTGAACAACAGTTGAAACTGTTCGAGAATGATCCGGAAGAGTCGTTATGGTTGATGACAGAACAACATATTTTGGCACAGACTGGGGCAGAGATGGAACTACCGGTCGATCAATTCACTGGGCAGAGTGGGAGTTTACGTGTCGGAAAATCGTTCATCGTCTACTCGAAGACGATGACGAATGGAGTTCCACTCATACTAGTCAAACGGATTCCGTATGCGTCAGTCATCCAAGGGGCGAATGAAACGGCATTGATTCTTGTTTTGATTGGTTTAGTCTCACTGTTCGTCATGATCATTTCCGCAAGTCTCGTTGCCATGCAGATCACGAAACCAATCAAACAGTTGACAGCAAACGTCTGGCGAGTCGAACAAGGGGATTTATCAGCACCATTCGTTGCGACGACGAATGATGAGATTGGATTACTCAATCGACAGTTCCAACGCATGATTCAACGGATTGACCGTTTAATCAAACGGGACTATCGACTGGCACTTGAAAATCGGACGAATGAGCTACGGGCATTACAATCCCAGCTCAATCCGCACTTCTTATTCAATGCCTTACAATCCATCGGAACGACGACGTTACAAGGGGACCGTAAGATTGCGTACCGCTCGATCACCGGATTATCGCAAATGATGCGTTATTCGATGAATAATGAGCAGACGATCGTAACGTTAAAACAAGAAGTTGACCATCTTCAGGCGTATATTCGTTTGCAACAGCAACGTTTTCCGGAACGGTTCCGTTATATCGTTGACGTCCCGTGGCATCTCAATGACATTGAAGTGCCGAAGATGATCTTGCAACCGTTCGCTGAAAATTACTTTAAACACGGCTTTCGACAGCAATTAGCAGCGACGGAAAACTATCTCGCCTACAAAGTCCGGACGGATGGTGGACGTCTCATCATTCAAATCGAGAATAGCGGCGCCATTCTTGAAACAGGACGACTTGAAGAGATTGATCGAAAAATGCGCATGCATCGTAACCCAGAAGATCTCGAGACGAGTGGGATTGGTCTCCATAATATTTATGAACGGCTCTTGATTTTTTACGGAGAACAAGCAAATATGACGCTCTCTTCTTCAGCTGTAGAGGGAGGATTCAAAATCGTGATTCGGATTCCATATGAGAAGGGGGACTTGGCATGAACGTGTTGATCGTAGACGATGAACAACATGTACGGGAAGCGGTCAAATTGCTCGGAGAATGGGACAGTTGGCAGGTCTCACATATTTACGAGGCGGAACATGGGGAAGAAGCGAAACGATTACTGGATACTGGAACGATCGATTTAATGCTGACAGATGTCGAAATGCCAGGACTCGACGGACTAACATTACTAGAATGGACAAAAAATCATCATCCAAAGGTCGTCACGATCGTGCTGACAGGGTATGATGATTATACGTATATGCGACGTGCTATTTTGCATCAATCCTTTGATTATTTATTGAAGCCGGTTGATCCAGATGTACTCAATGATGCCTTGTCCCGCGCGATGGAATGTATCCATCCGGTAGTGGAATCAGGGGAAGCGATTGATCAAATCGCCAAATACATCGAAACGCATTATGCGGAAGAATTGACACTGCAATTCATGAGCGAACGGTTTTACTTGAGCCGAGAGTATATATCACGACGCTTCAAACAGCGTTTTTCCGTTAACTTATCTGATTACATCCAAACGATTCGCTTGAATCGGGCGAAGGAATTATTGAGTGAGACGGAAGCGCGCATCTACGAAATCGCACTTGAAGTCGGGTATCAGGACGATAAGTATTTTCGGAAAGTGTTCAAAAAACAATTCGGTATGACGCCGAATGAGTTTCGTGAATTGTTGTCGATTTAAACGACTATCGAGGAGGAATCGTACATGAGTGTACACATTAACGCAGCTGAAGGACAAATCGCCGAAACGGTCTTACTTCCAGGAGATCCGTTACGTGCTAAATACATCGCCGAGACGTTTTTAGAAGATGTCGTTCTTTATAACGAAGTTCGAGGCATGTATGGCTTCACAGGTACTTACAAAGGTAAAAAAGTTTCGGTTCAAGGAACAGGTATGGGTGTACCATCGATGTCGATCTATGCGAACGAACTCGTTCAGTCATACGGTGCGAAGAACCTGATCCGTGTCGGAACTGCCGGTGGGATCACTCCAGACGTTAAAGTTCGTGACGTCGTCATCGCGATGAGTGCTTCGCATGACATGGCACAGAACCGTGTCCGTTTTAATGGACTAGACTACGCACCGACAGCTTCTTTTGATCTGTTGCATAAAGCATATACAGCAGCTAAAGAACAAGGTATCGATGCAAAAGTCGGTCAAATCTTCACGACGGATCAGTTCTATCAAGATGATTTCCATCACTTCAAAAAATGGGCGGATTTCGGATGTCTCGCAATCGAGATGGAAGCGGCAGGTCTTTACACACTTGCAGCAAAACATAAAGTAAACGCACTGACGATCCTGACGATTTCAGATCATCTGTTGACAGGTGAAGAAACGACATCGGAAGAGCGTCAGACGACATTCAACGATATGATGAAAGTTGCGCTTGAAACAGCGATTCAATTATAAGAAGTAAGACGGAGAAGCCTCTCCGTCTTTTTTCATAGTCGAAAAAGAGATATGGTAAGATAAAGGCAGTGTTATAGATCAGTTAAAGGGGAGATTTTCGGATGGAGACAACGATGACAGAGACAGTGCTTTCAGAGCGCCTTGAGACACAGCGTCACTTTTTCCAAACAGGTGCAACACGTAGTCTAGCTTTTCGCTTAAGCATGCTGACGTTCTTACGCCAAGCGATTGAAACGCATGAAGCCGCGATCTATGAGGCATTAAAACAAGATCTCAATAAAGGACAGCATGATGCTTTTACGACGGAAATCGGTTTCGTCTACGGAGAGATTCAACGGATGGAGCGACAACTCCGTCGACTGGCACGCCCGAAGCGTGTCGCAACACCGCTTCTGCATATCGGCTCAAAAAGTGAAATCCAGTACGAACCCTATGGCAACGTTCTTGTCATCGCACCATGGAACTATCCTTTCCAGCTCGCACTTGCTCCGGTCATTGGTGCGATTGCGGCGGGGAATACGGTCGTCCTTAAACCATCCGAGCTGACACCGAATGTCTCTCGTGTATTACGAGAAGTCTTTGAAACGGCATTCCATGAACGATTCGGAATCGTCATAGAAGGAGATGCTGAAGTCAGTAGCACCTTATTAAACGAACGTTTTGATTATATCTTCTTTACGGGTTCCACACGCGTCGGAAAAATCGTGCATCAGGCTGCGGCGAAGCATTTAACACCGGTCACACTTGAACTGGGTGGGAAATCACCGACGATCGTTCACAAGGATGCGGATCTTCGTCTAGCAGCGAAGCGGATCGCATGGGGAAAATGGCTGAATGCTGGACAAACATGTATTGCCCCGGATTACGTATTGATCCATGAAGACGTCAAAGAACGTTTCTTGCAGTTGATTGAAGAAGAAGCCTTCAAACAGTACGGGAATGGCATCGGCGTCTCATCCTACGTCAAAATCGTATCGGACGATCATCTGAATCGCCTCAGCAGTTACTTGTCGCAAGGGACGATCGAATTCGGTGGACAAGTCGATCCGGAAACGCGTAAGATGGCGCCGACCGTCATGACGAATGTAGCGGTGGATGCTCCAGTGATGCAAGACGAAATCTTCGGACCGATCCTGCCGGTATTGACCTACCGTGAAATCGAAGAGGTCATCGCGTTCGTCAATGATCGTGACAAACCGCTTGCACTTTATCTGTTCACAGAGAACAAAGCCGTCGAACATCGTATCCTTGAACGGATTTCATTCGGTGGCGGATGTGTCAATGACACATTGATGCACGTCGCACAGCATCATCTACCATTTGGTGGAGTCGGGGCGAGTGGCATGGGTGGATATCATGGCAAGTATAGTTTCGAGACGTTCAGCCATCGTAAAGGAATCGTCAAAAACACGACGGCGTTCGATTTACCTTTCCGCTACATGCGAACAAATAGCAATTCCAAATGGATGCGCTTTTTGTTATGATGAGCTGTGATTAATTGACTTAAGAAGGAGCTCTTCACTTGAAAGATCAAGTAAAACAGTGGATGAAACGAACAGGCTTGATTGAACGCAGTCTGCGAACCATCATGAAAGTCTTTACGTGGTTGCCACAAAAATCAAATCGAGTCCTTTTCGAGAGTTTTCTCGGAAAGCAATATAGTGACAGTCCGCGTGCCATCTACGAATTGATGCGTACGATGCACCCGGAATGTGAGTTGATTTTTAGTAAACAACGAGGTGTTACGTTTCCACGAGACGTCAAGACGGTAGATCGGTTGACGTTTCGCTGGATTTATTTGCTCGCGACGTCACGGGTCTGGGTATCAAATAGTCGGTTACCGGGTTGGTTGATCAAACCGAAAAAAACGTATTATCTCCAAACATGGCACGGCACACCGCTCAAAAAGCTCGCGCTTGATATGGATGATGTCCAAATGGCGAATACGACGACGGAGCGGTACAAACAAGGATTTAAGCAAGAGACTGCAAAATGGTCCGGCTTAATTTCCCCGAATGCCTACTCTAGTTCAATCTTTCGGCGAGCATTTGCTTTTGAAGGTGAGATGCTAGAAATTGGATACCCTCGAAATGATATATTTTATCAAGAGGCACGGCATGCTAAAATCAAAGAAACGGTTTATCGCCACTATGAGATTGATTCTTCGAAAAAAGTCTTGCTGTATGCACCTACTTGGCGAGATAATGCGTTCGAAGGTCAAGGGAAATATTCATTTGAGCTGCCCTTTTCGTTAGAGGAATTTGAAAAGCGATTCGGGGATGAATATGTCCTGCTTATTCGAATGCACTATTTAGTCGGAAGTCGTCTCGACGTCACTGCTTATCCATCCGTTCGAAATGCATCGAACTACCCGGATATCGCGGAGCTCTATATGGCGTCAGACGCTTTGATCACGGATTATTCTTCTGTCATGTTCGATTTTGCGCATTTATCGCGTCCGATTTTATTCTATACGTATGACTTAGAACATTATCGCGATCAGTTGCGCGGATTTTACTTCGATTTTGAACAGGAGGCACCGGGACCATTATTATCCACTGAGACAGCACTATTTGAAGAACTCAATCAGTTGGATGATTGGCACACACGGTATGCGTCAGCATTCCGAGCGTTCCAAGAGACGTATTGTCAATGGGATGATGGGCAGGCTTCAGAACGGGCGATGAAGACGATCATAAAGAGAATTTACGGATAAAAGGGAGAGCAAAATCATGAAGAAGGTTATTACGTACGGAACATTTGATTTATTGCACTGGGGTCATATCAACATCTTAAAACGTGCCAAAGAGATGGGCGATTACCTCATCGTCGCGATTTCGACAGACGAATTCAATCGTTTAAAACATAAACAGTCTTACCATAACTTTGAGAATCGGAAGATGATCCTTGAAGCCATCCGTTATGTGGATGAAGTTATTCCAGAAAACAGCTGGGATCAAAAAGTAGAAGATGTGAAAAAACATGATGTTGATCTCTTCGTCATGGGTGACGACTGGAAAGGCGAGTTCGACTTCTTGAAGGAGCACTGTGAAGTCGTTTACCTCAGTCGGACTGAAGGCATCTCTACAAGCCAGATTAAAACGGAATTAGCTTCGAAGTGATTGAAGAGGAGACCACACGATCGACGTGCGGTCTTTCTTCGTAGAAGGGCAGGATGAAAGTGGTTAGAGAAGGTATCGTATGGGTCTATTTATTGTTGTTTCGTATTTGTTATGGTGTCTTTCGATTGCTACCGCTTCGACCAGTCACTTTGTTTTGGATGACGTATGGTGATAACGCGAAACCTGTTAATGATCGCTTAGCGCAGGAATTGCCAAGTGAGAAACGGTATCTGGTATATGATCATCATTTCATGAAGCAGCCGGATCTGTGGAAGTCAGATCGGACTCTTCGCTTTCGTCGTTTACGATTCGTCCGATTGGCGTATTTGCTTGCGACCTCCCGGACGGTCTTCGTCGATAATTATGTCGCCGAATTCAGTGTCGCAACAACGCGACGAGGAACACGACGTATCCAGCTATGGCATGCGGCAGGAACATTAAAGCAGTTTGGACTGACCTCCTCCAAAAGTCTGTTCGTATCAGAACGAGTACGAAATCGTTTTCGACGTGTTTATCAGGAATATGGTGATTTCATCGTACCAGGGATGCGCTGTGCGACACAGTTCATGGCACCACACGACTTAAAACGGTCTCACTTTAAACCATTCGGCATGCCGCGAACGGACTATTGGTTTGATGAGAAGCAACGAAAGCAGAAAACATTGGAATTAAGAAAACAATATGTAAAGACTGATCGTCGAATATTATTGTATGCACCGACATACCGGGAATACAAAGGAACAGAAGATCATACGATTCAACAGTTCGAACAACTTGCTCAAGCGGGATGGACGATTCTCGTTAAATTACATCCAACGATTCGGTCTCTTTCTACCTATCGTTCTAACCATATCCATCTTTTGGACGATACGTATCAGATCAATGATTACTTGCTGATCACAGATGTGCTCGTAACTGATTATTCTTCGATTCCATTTGAAAGCTGTCTCCTCAACATTCCGGCGTTCTTGTATACACCGGACATCGACACATACCGACAACTACCAGGGCTCGTGGATCAGTATCCGAAACCGCTACCTGTCCGACAGACAGAACGGATGGAGCAGTTGATGGAGTGGATCACGTCTGATGTGATACTTGAAGAATGTCGTCAACACATGCAGAAGTTCCAACAGAGCTGGTATGATCAGACACCGGGTCAAGCAGTCAATCGAATTGTTCATCATTACTATGGTATAAATCCATGACATCACTCCTGACGATTTCTTTTGTATTCTTAAAAGTAGTCGTCAGGTCATTTTAAAAATAGTAATGTGAAATGTTGAACAAAGTTTGACAATCTTTTGAAAATCCATTCTTTTCGACTGTGATGTTCTATACTAAAAGCAGAAGAAGAGGAGAGGAGAAATGGATATGCTAACTTGTGGAACGACTGAAGCCAATACGTTCGTCTTATCACCCGAAACGCGAACGTTGCTTGAGAGCTTCATGACAGAAACGACGTTCAAAAAGGATTCCATTGTCTGTTGGGAAGGGGAAATGAACGATAAGTTGTTTTATGTGAAACAAGGAGGCGTCAAACTATCGAAGTTGACGAAAAAAGGCAGTCCATTACTCATGTTTTTATATTTCAAAGGAGATTTGTTTGGCGAATTTGATGTAGGAGAAGCTTTTCCGAGTTCCTACAGTATTGAAACGATGGAAGATAGCATCATCGGATTCTTATCGAAAAACCAATTAGAAGAGCTTATGAAAAAAGATGGTGCCTTTGCGCTTGAGATCATGCGATGGCAAGCATTAATGCGGAAGCAAACGGAAACGAAATTACGTGACTTACTACTGTTTGGAAAACCAGGGGCATTAGCTTCGACGTTACTTCGCTTGATTGCGATGGAAGGGGAACAAGTGGGAGAAACGTATCGTCTTGCGAAGCGACCATCCGACGGTGAGTTTGGTCAATTGATTGGTGCACCACGTGAGACCGTTAATCGTATGTTTTCTCAGTGGAAAAAAGAAGGGGTCATTTCGATGACTGCAAAAGAAATCATCATTCACGATCCGCAATATCTCCGGGATTTGTGTCATTGTGAAGGGTGTCCGGCAGGTGTTTGTCGAATTTAAGATGTACGAATCATCCCGACGCGAAACAGGACTTTCCTGTCTCGCGTTATTTTTATGTATAAAAGTTTTTTCTACGCTCGTTTAGATGTGAACTTTCTGTGTGTTTTCGAAATGAAAAGTGCGGAATCTTCATATTTAAAGTGATATTTATCACAGTTTCCAGACTTGCTGAATTCTTACAATAAAGACAAGTTCAGAGTAGGAAAGGAGTAATCACGATGAGTCAAAAGACAGAATCGAACCTAAAAGGAACATTCGTTGCCGTCCTGATTGTAGCAGGTGTCATCATCGGGATGTGGAGTTCAATCTTTCTATTGTTCATATCACGTTAAGGGGGAATCACGATGCACATTCATCGTTTAGAAAAAATTTGGCTGATCTTCGGAGTAGCGATGCTAGCGGTCTTCTTGACCATCATCGGTGTATCCGCTTTTGCATCGGGCAATCAACCACCATCCGATGCGACATTGATTGATCCGACGAAAGTCGATCAAACGAAACCGTTTGATAAGCCAGGACTAAAAAAGATTGATGATGACCGATACGAAGCGGTCATCGTTTCACAAGCTTTTCAGTTTACACCAAAAGATATGGTCATACCTAAAGGGGCGACAGTCGATTTTCTCGTGACATCGAAGGACGTCGTTCATGGATTTGAAATCGTTAAGACGAACGTCAACATGATGGTCGTTCCCGGACATATTAATTCGATTGAGTATACGTTCAAGGAAGCAGGCGAATATCTCGTCGTCTGTAATGAATATTGTGGTAATGCCCATCATATGATGGCAACGAAAATCAAGGTGGTGGAATAAGATGAATGCTATATCAAATAAACTAAGACAGTTCGAGATGGAGCGTGGTCTACCCGCTACCGTCATCGGAGTCAAGGAAGCGAAACTGGCCTTTGCACATGTTAGTTTTTCACTTGTCGCCTTATTGATCGGTGGTCTATGTGGATTACTACAAACGATGGTACGGACAGGTGCTATTCCAGAAATCGCTGGAATCGGATACTATGAGCTTCTGACTGCTCACGGATTGATGCTTGCAATCGTCTTTACGACGTTATTCATTTTCGGATTATTGTTCTCATTTTTAGGTCAATCGTTCGGACGCTTCGAAGAGTTTCCGCGACGTCTCGGATGGGTCGGGTTCTGGTTCATGATTCTTGGTGTCGTCCTCGTCACGTGGATGGTGCTTGCAGGTGAAGCTTCCGTCCTCTATACGTTCTATGCACCACTCAAGGCACATCCTGTATTTTATATCGGACTCGTCATCTTCGTCGTCGGAACGTGGATCGCGTCTGGTGCCATGTTCCGAATGTATGCTGATTATAAGCGGGAACACCCTGGTGTTCATCCACCGCTTCAAGCCTACATGAGCATTATGACTGCCTTGTTATGGGTGGTTGCGACACTCGGCGTAGCGGCAACGATTCTCTTTCAACTCCTTCCTTTATCTCTTGGTTGGACGGATAAGGTCGGGATCGAACTATCTCGGACGCTATTTTGGTACTTTGGTCACCCACTCGTCTATTTTTGGTTATTACCTGCTTATATCGTTTGGTATACGGTCATTCCGAAAATTGTTGGGGGGAAGATTTTTTCTGATGCGTTAGCACGTATGTCGTTCTTGTTATTCCTACTCTTTTCATTCCCTGTTGGTTTTCACCATCAATTGTTAGAGCCGGGGATTTCTGCATTTTGGAAGTATGTCCAAGTCGTCTTGACATTCCTCGTCATCATTCCATCATTGATGACTGCTTTCTCGATGTTTGCGACTTTTGAGTTGGCGGGTCGCCGGAAGGGGGCAACTGGCATATTTGGTTGGGTGAAGAAAATGCCATATCGGGATGTCCGGTTCCTTGCACCGTTCATCGGGATGTTGTTCTTCATTCCAGCAGGTGCAGGTGGTGTCATTAATGCATCGCATCAGCTGAACATCATCGTTCACAACACATTGTGGGTCACGGGACACTTTCATATCACGGTCGGTGCTGCTGTCGCACTGACGTTCTTCGGAACAGCCTACTGGCTTGTCCCGCTCTTACGTGGTCGGACGTTAACAGCGGCAATGAATCGTCTCGGGCTTATTCAAACGGCTGCCTGGACGATCGGAATGCTCTTCATGTCGACGGCGATGCACATCTCAGGACTACTCGGTAATCCACGACGGACGGGTCCAGCCGCCTACTTCAAGGATTCCATCGTCGCTGACTGGATTCCATATCATGTCGCAATGGCGATCGGCGGAACGATTTTATTCATCTCGATTCTGCTATTCCTCTATGCGATGTTCCAACTTGCCTTCCGCACGCCAAAAGGAACGGAAGAATTTCCGATTGCTGAAACGGAAGAAGAGGCGATGGCAACGCCACTCTTCTTTGAAAATTGGAAGTTATGGATTTTCGTAACGTTCGCTTTGATTGCGTTTGCGTATACAGTGCCGATTTGGCATATGATTGAAAATGCCCCTCCAGGAGCTCCCGGATGGAGACTCTGGTAAGACAAAGAAGAAGGGGCTGACTCAAAAAAAGAATGACGCGTCTGTACACGCCCTTTCCTCAGGCGAGATACAAGCCAGTTTTCCTGCTTCATTTAAGCAGGAAAGCGGGTCTTGTTCGTCTCTGACAACGCATAAATGCGTTTTTCCTGTAGGAGTTGCGTGTGACGCGTCATTCTTTTTATTACGAGATAAGGGAGGCAGATCATCAATCTGCCTCCCTTATCTTTGTAGAGACTGACTTTTGAGTCAGCCCCTTATTTGCGTGAGCTTAAGGAATAAGTAATGAAGGGCTAAATCTTATTTGACGAGATTATGCTTGAAGGCATAGACAACCGCTTGCGTACGATCCACGACATCGAGTTTCGATAAGATGTTCGAGACGTGTGTCTTAACGGTTTTTAAAGAAATGAATAATTCGTCTGCGATTTCTTGGTTCGCCATACCACGAGCCATCAATTGAAGAACTTCCTGCTCACGTTCCGTCAAATCATCATGCAAGTGTGTCGTAGGACGACGAAGACGTTCCATCATTTTACCGGTCACTTGTGCTGCCATGACGGATTGACCGTTTGCCGTCTTGCGGATCGCTTCTGCGATGTCAAAGGCGCTAGCGGTCTTTAAAACATAACTCATCGCACCCGCTTCAATGACAGGATAGACTTTCTCGTCATCAAGAAAACTCGTCACGACGAGAATTTTTGCTTCCGGCCAGTCTTTGCGGATCAGTCGCGTTCCTTCGACGCCATCAACTGGCTCCATTACTAAATCCATCAAGATGACATCCGGTCGGTGTTCAAGCGCAAGCAAGGCTCCTGCTTGACCATCCGACGCTTCGGCGACGACCTCGATGTCTGGTTGTGTGGAAAGGAAAGCAGACACACCGGCCCGGACCATCTCGTGGTCATCTACTAATAATACGCGTATCATACTTGCACCATCCGATCTTTTCTAAGTTTGACTTCGATTTGGGTTCCTTGTCCCGGAACGCTGACGAGACGAATCGTTCCGCCCATCTCAGCCGTCCGTTCCCGCATCGAATTAATGCCATAAGAGGCAAGTTTTTTTTCATCAACGACGAATCCAACACCATCATCATTCATGCTCAGAATGATCGTTTCGTTGAATTGTCGGAGTTCGATATCCATATGAGACGCTTTCGCGTGACGTAATGCATTCGTCAATCCTTCTTGAACGATCCGGAATAACTCGTTTTCAATTTGTCGTGGAAGTGACATCTCTTCTAACTTCCAACTCAATTGTGTGGACTGCTTTCTAGATAATTCTTCGAGCAGTTGAGAAAGTCCTTGTTGTAACGTCATTCCTTCGAGTTCGACAGGGCGAAGCTGAAGTAAGAGGGAGCGCATTTCAGACTGCGCCGTTTGCGCCATCGTCTCGACCATCTCAATCTGTTTGGCAGCAGCTTCAGGTTGAGACAGAATCGTCTGTTTAGCTGCTGTCGTCATCATGGAGATGGCATAGAGCTGTTGCGAAACGGAATCGTGTAAATCACGTGCGAGTCGTTTTCGTTCTTCCGTGACGGCTTGAACTCTTACTTGTTCAACATGTTGCGGACGTGTACTGATTTTTTGGACGGTCTCGACTTGTTCGTCGATACGTTTTCCAATCCGCGACAAGCGTGTCAACGTATGAAAGTAGGGACCCGGAACGATCGTCACATCTTTTCCTTGCTCGAGTTCAATGATGGCAGTCGTGACACGTTTGAAGTCACGTCGCAAGAAAAAGTAATGCATGCTACCGATGGCAAGCGGTAGTAATAACGAGAGTCCGATGACGAGTAGAAGGACAGGGAAATCTTGTTGACGGACGAATAGGACATGCCAATCGACTTGTCGTGTACTTAAGAATAACAACGTTGTCATGACAGCCGTCAAAAAGCCCGTCATGACTTGGAGGGCAATGACACCAAGCGGGAATTGATCACGCTTCATATCGAAGACACCTCCACGTTGCCAATACCGAGCATGACATGAATGCGAACCTTCCGCGTTGCTTCACCGTATTCCGGTGCCCGGAATTGAATGCGTCGATTAAAGAAGGTCGGAATCCGGCGGATGTCCGTCTTGACGCTTCCGAAGCCGATTGACGTGTCGAGTGTATAGTCGTAGCCGGACGGTAAAAGAATTCGGACGTCCCCGACGACACCACTGACGACGATCAAGGTCTCACCTTCCGGGACGTAAGCGTGCGTCAAATCGATTTCTAAATCCTTGACGATGAACTGTTCACTCAAATCCTGTAAGACGTACGGTGCATCGGCTTGAGTCGAGAAGGAGTAAGCGGGTTGAATCTTGATCCCTTCCTCTTCATATTGATGCGGAGCAATCCGTGAAAATAAAAATTCGCGGACAGAATGTCGTGTCACGAGAATGATCCCAAGATAGAGCAAGATACCAGCAATGACAAAACCGATGGCAGCCGAACTAAGGACGACGCCAGCAAGAATGATCGTACCGACGATGTAGAAGAGGATTGCTAATTTTTCATGATTGCGTCGTCGGAAATGAATCCCGACATAATACAGCAGGAACGGAAATAAGACACCAAACAATACATTTCCTGCACCGGACAATAGGTCATAGAACAGACCGAGGGCGAACAGGATCGATACGTAACCGACCAGTTGTTTCGTACTTAATCGTCGCACGATCAATCTCCTTTCTAACATGACAAAGGGAGGCATACGCCTCCTTCATCATTGACTGCTTATTGGTGAATGCGACGCTCGAGTTCAGCGATACGCGCATCGATATCATCTTCATCAACGGCTGGCTGTTTTGCTTCAGGCTCTTCCGCCGTGAACGGATGTGCTTCTTCTTTTATAGTAGCATTTGGTTCGCGATCTAGCACCTGGTTCATCTTGTTTTTTAAGTTCGAGACGTTTTCACGCATCATCCATTCGTACCGTTTGTTTTGTAGATCTTCGAGCTTCAACTTCAACTCGAGGGCTTCACGTTCCAATTCGTTCAGCTCGCGTTTCGTCTCAGCGACGAGTTCTTCGAAGAAGCGGTATTGCTCCCCGTAATGCTTCGATTCGATGGCTGCACGCTCAGCCAGTTGTTGTTCACCGGCTTCGTTCGCGATCTCGACTTGCTTGAAGCGTTTATCTGCTAAATCCTTCGCTTCTTCTTGTTTATGCGTTAATTCTTGCAGCAATGTCCGTTGACGCTCGAGTAGTCGATCAATCTCTTTTAAATCAGCTTCTGTAGATCGAATATGACGAACGAGCTTTTTAGCAGGTACTTCACCCTGTTCGGCTGCTTTTTTGACTTCTGTCATCATTTGTGTCGCAAAATCGTTGAGTTGATCAAATACGTTTTTCATGAAAAATTCCTCCTTGGAAATGGCGAATGATATCGGGTCACACATTTTGATTAGAAACGTTTTTCGTCTAGGTCTTTCCAGTCTGCTTCGAAATGTGTCGTTGATGTACGGCGACGGTTAAAGAGATCTTGAACATTGACACGTTGTAGTTTCATACGCATGTAACCGACGTACAATGCGATGGCTGCTGCGATTCCAATGACTGCCCAGATGTTCGAAAGGGCAAGTCCGATTCCGATGGCTGCTAGGAATCCGAAGCCGAGTTTCGCTGGCCATTTGTTCGATTGCATGAACTTACTGATCGAATAGAACGCGAGTAACGCCCCTAAGCCAAGTCCGATCATATGCGGTAATGTTCCGATGACGACGGCAAGTAACGCCAGTCCGGCGAGAATCATCACCAATTGTTTTCCTTTCGATTGCTTCATGAGGAAGCCTCCCTTGTGTTGATACCTTTATGATACGGGAGTCCTTCTATTCCTACGACACTCTTTGGACCGTATTTGCTCTCGGGCTTAAGGCGGAGAGAAGGTCTGACTTTAAGGGAAGCGCTATCAGAACCAATGATTCATATGATACTCTATAAGGGAATCGAATCGAGAGGAGTGATGTTGATGAGTGCAACAATCAACGCTAAAAAAGTAACATGTGTCGGAAACCAGGGAGGGGTTTCCCTCCCTTAAATCAGAGGAGGAAACCATTTGAACGAATGGGGTACACCACCTGTCTACGAAACGACAGGAACAGAACGATTAGGACGGATCATAGCCGTCTATCAAACGCATTATCGTGTCATGACGGAAACAGGAGAATCGCTGAGCGAACTGTCTGGTAAATTGCGTTTTCAATCGGGAAAGAAAGCTGAATTGCCAGCGGTTGGAGACTGGATCATCCAAACAGAGCGAGAGCCAGGCAAAGGACGGATCGAACGTGTCTTGCCACGATCTTCTCAATTTTCCCGAAAAGCGGCAGGAACGGAGACCGAGGAACAAATCATCTGCGCGAATGTTGACGTCGCCTTGCTCGTCATGGCTTTTGGACATGACTTCAACGTCCGTCGACTGGAACGTTATTTAACGGTTGCTTGGGATGCAGGGGTGACACCAATCATCGTCCTGACGAAAAAAAGTCTGATGCCGTCGATTGAAACGGAAATACAGGCTGTCGAAGCGATCGCGTTCGGAACACCAATCCTTGCCGTTGATTCCTTGACGGGTGACGGATTAGAGGAGTTGCGTGAACAGTTACAAATCAAGCAGACAATCGTGTTAGTTGGGTCGTCCGGCGTCGGGAAGTCGACGCTCGTCAATGCTTTAGCTGGAGAACAGTTAATGGAGACGGGTGGCGTACGAGAAGACGATGAACGTGGACGTCACACGACGACACATCGCGAACTGAAACGACTATCGAACGGTCTATTGCTTGTTGATACACCGGGGATGCGAGAATTGGCCTTATGGGATGGCAGTGACGGTTTATCGTCGACGTTTTCCGATATTGAGGAGCTTGCTGAAAACTGTCGTTTCCGAGACTGTGAACATGATAAGGAACCGGGCTGTGCCGTTCGGACAGCTTTAGAAGATGGTACACTAACTGCTGAGCGCTGGAACAGCTTCGTCAAGCTAAAACGAGAAATCGCCTATGCGGAACGCAAGCAAAATGTGGCGTTGCAGGCGGCGGAGAAAGAAAAGTGGAAAAAAATCCACAAGCAGGCCCAAGCGCATACGAAAGTGAAGTATCAAAAGCGATAATACGACTGAAATATGAAAAGCATCTGCAACGGAAAAAGGAGTCTCTTTTTCTATGCAGATGCTTTTTTCTCGTTATTCTTTTGAAAGGAATTCATTTGTTTCTGTATGGAACGGCACGTTACCCGTCAACGCATCAAGACGATGTAAGTCGGATTGAATCGCTTCAGGGTCACTTCGGCGCGCGTTTCGTACCGTGGCCGTTCCGACCGGATGATCGTTGAATCCAGTCGTTAAATCAAACGTCCGATTCGACAGCCGATCGGTAAAATAACGATCGTGAGAGACGAAGAGGAGCTCACCAGGGAAAACATCGAGGGCGGCTTCGATTTGTTCACGAGTCGCAAGGTCCAAATAGTTCGTTGGTTCATCGAGAATAAGCAAGTGAGCACCAGAAAAATACAGACGTAAGAAAGCGATCCGACATTTCTCACCCATACTGGCGTCGGAAATCGACCGGTAAACATCATCGCGACGGAATAAAAAACAGGCGAGCAACGTCCGGGCGTCCGTTTCACTCATCGTGCCGTACTCAAGTAATGCCTCTAACAACGTACCGGATGTCGGTAAGTGGGAAAGGGCTTGTGAAAAATAGCCGGTCTTCAATCGAGGGTGACGGATTACGTTCCCTTGATGAGGAGCATATTCGCCCTCGATGAGACGCAGTAAGGTCGTTTTCCCGCTTCCATTCGGTCCGATGACAGCAATTCGGTCACCACGTTCTACCGTAAACGAAACATCCTTTAGGATCGGTTTCGTCTCATGCATGAAAGAGACACGTTCAAACGAAATCAGTCGTTTCGCACGAATCGCTTCATGTTCGAATGCGACGTGAACAGTCGGTGCAACCTGTGGTTTTTGTACACGATCCTCGAGTAGACGCTCGAGTTGCTGCTCTTTTGCCTTGACCTTCGTCGCATGTTTAGCAGCCTTCTTTTTCGCATACGGATCCCGTTCACTCGCTTGATTCGAGGCTTTTTGATGCCATTGCCGATAACCCTGAATCATGCGTGTCAGCTCTTTACGGGTGCGTTCTTGTTTTTCGTACGCTCGTTGTTGCGACAGAGCTTGATGTTCCTTTTGTTCTTTATAGGACTGATAGTTTCCGCTGTATCGCGTTGCCCCTGATTCGGATAATTCAATGACGGCATCAGCCGTTGCGTCGATGAAGAATCGTTCGTGTGAGACATAGAGAATCGAGGTCCGTGACATGTTGACCCATTCCGTGAGCCACTCGAGTGTCTCTTGATCCAGATGATTCGTCGGTTCATCGAGAATGATGAAATCAGGTCGTGATAGAAGCAGACAGGCAAGTTGGAGGCGCGTCTGTTCACCACCGCTTAAACTGGATGCTTTGTGTGTCCAGAGTGCTTCCTCTAATTTGACTTCTTTTAAGACGCGTGCTGCATCTGCTTCCAGCGAGAAGGCGTCCTGATCGATTGCTTGTTGATAAATCGTCAAGTCACCATTCATGGCATTAGTGCGAAGTTGATAACGAACCGCATCCGCTCGTTCGACGACATCAAGAACGGTGTGATCGCCCGCCACGAAGTGTTGTGATAGTAGACCGAGTTTTTTGTAATGACGCTTGATCGAACCGTCAGTCGGTTGAAGTTGATCAGCGATCAAGTGTAACAGTGTCGTTTTTCCGATGCCGTTCGGACCGATTAAGGCGACATGTTCACCGGTATGAATATGAAAAGAAACGTCCGAGAAAAGGCGTCGTTCGTCGTAGTCCATCGATAGGTGTTGGATCGTAAGTGTTTCAGTAGGCATAAAAGCAGCTCCTTTAGTGTTCATTTCCGATAAGATGAAATGAAAAACACACCATCCGAAGCGAGCGGATGGTGTGCCGGAGTGTAACTCAAAGAAGGTGCTGGCCAGAGGTTGGTCACACCGAAAAAGAGCAGACTCGTAGCGTCAGACATCCGCAACTGCATTGCGAAAGAGATGATTTCATTCATCAAGCGACGTGTACGAGTGATTGCTTCATTTCGGTGTTGTACCTCCTGTTCATAGTCTATGCCGTCATTGTAACAAAATGGAAACGTTAACACAAGTACGATTCAAGTAATGTTTGCGCAGTATCCGTTTCTTCTGATGAAGGGGGAAGCACATCAGTTAACGGATATGCAAGACCGAGGTTTTCCCACTTATAGACACCGAGTTGATGATACGGAAGTACTTCGACGCGCTCGACGTTTCCGAGCGTCCGGATGAACTCGCCGGTCTGACGGAGGAAATGTTCTGACATCGTAATACCTGGAACGAGGACGTGGCGAATCCAGACGGGAATGTTTCGCTCGGCTAGGCGTTTTGCGAAGGCGAGTGTATTGGCGTTACTCCGTCCAGTCAAGACGCGACAAGCGGCATCGTCGATATGTTTGATATCGAGTAGTACTAGATCCGTCGCATCGAGAATCGCATCGATGTTTTTCGGGACGACGGATCCCGCGGTATCGATGACCGTATGCAGTCCATGGCGTTTTGCTTCTGTTAAAGCAGCCTCCAAGAATTCTGGCTGAGCGAGCGGTTCACCTCCAGAGAAGGTGATTCCGCCACCCGTGGCCTCGAAAAAGGAGCGATAGCTGATCGCTTCTTTTACGACTTCGTCTGCCGAGACACGCCGTCCGCAACCGAACTCCCATGTATCCACGTTATGACAGTATTGACACCGTAGTGGACATCCTTGCGTAAAGACGATGAATCGAATGCCAGGACCATCGACTGTTCCACATGATTCAACGGAATGGATCATACCATAGGTCATACTGCTCACTTCCTTTCACATACTACACATCATTTTAGAGAGAACCGTGGAACGTTCGATTGATGACATCGATCTGTTGTTCACGCGTCAGTTTAATGAAGTTAACGGCATAACCGGATACCCGAATCGTTAACTGTGGATATTGTTCTGGATGCTCCATGGCATCGAGTAACGTCTCACGGTCAAAGACGTTGACATTCAAATGGTGTCCTTTTGAAGTCGTACCACCCATATATCCGTCAAGTAATCCGACCGTATTGCGAATACGTGTGGTCTCATCCTTACCAAGTGCTTTTGGAACAATCGAGAACGTGTAGGAAATCCCGTCGAGCGCATGTTCATATGGTAATTTTCCGACAGATGTCAGTGCGGCGACAGCTCCTCTAGTGTCACGTCCATGCATCGGGTTAGCACCCGGTGCGAATGGTTCACCCGCACGGCGTCCATCTGGCGTATTTCCTGTTTTTTTACCATAGACGACGTTTGAAGTAATCGTCAGGACAGACTGCGTCGGAAGGGCATTGCGATACGTTGGATGTTTACGGATTTTCTCCATGAACAGTGTGACGAGATCGACCGCCATCTGATCCACCCGTTCATCGTTATTCCCGAACTTCGGAAACTCGCCTTCGATTTTAAAATCAACTGCAATCCCATCCGCATCTCGGATTGGACGAACTGTTGCGTAACGGATGGCGGATAGACTGTCAGCGACGACCGATAAACCAGCGATACCGCATGCCATCGTCCGTAAGATTTCTGGATCATGTAAAGCCATTTCAATCCGTTCGTAGCTGTACTTATCATGCATGTAGTGGATGACATTCAGTGTGTTGACGTACAGTTCTGCGAGCCAATCGAGTTGACGATCATAAGCCGCCATGACGGTTTCGTAATCGAGTACTTCGTCGAGCATTAGTGGTGTAGCTGGGGCAACTTGGATTTTGAGCTTCTCGTCCATTCCGCCATTGATCGTATAAAGTAATGCTTTTGCCAGGTTTGCTCGCGCACCGAAGAACTGCATCTGTTTCCCGATCTTCATCGCGGAGACACAACAAGCGATGCCGTAATCATCTCCATAAACCGGTAACATCAAATCATCGTTTTCATATTGAATCGAGCTTGAAACGATCGACATCTTCGCACAGAATTCCTTGAATCCGCGTGGAAGCTGAGTAGACCAGAGAACGGTTAGATTCGGTTCCGGTGCCGGACCAAGTGTCGAGAGAGTGTGTAAGAAGCGGAATGAACTTTTCGTGACGTTTGATCGCCCATCTTCACTCATTCCACCGATTGATTCCGTTACCCACGTCGGATCACCTGAGAACAGATCGTTGTAGTCTGGTGTCCGTAAGAACTTAACGATCCGAAGCTTCATGACGAAATGATCGACGAGTTCTTGTGCAGTCTCTTCCGTCAAGCGACCAGCCGCAAGATCACGTTCGACATAAATATCAAGGAACGTCGAGACTCGACCGAGTGACATGGCTGCCCCGTTTTGCTCTTTGATGGCAGCAAGATAGGCAAGATAGACCCACTGGAATGCTTCTTGTGCTGTTTCTGCAGGGCGGGAGAGATCGAAACCATAGCGAGCTCCAAGCTCGGTCAATTCCGTTAATGCGCGCAACTGTTCATTCATCTCTTCACGGTCGCGAATCATCGATTCAGATAAGAACCCGCCACGTGCCTTTAAATCCTGCTTACGTTCTTCGATCAAGCGTGCCGTTCCGTACAAAGCAACACGACGATAGTCACCGATGATCCGTCCGCGACCATAAGCATCAGGTAATCCGGTGATAATACCGGCTTTACGTGCAGCGCGCATCTCAGGGGTATAGGCATCGAAAACCCCTTGGTTATGTGTCTTCCGGTACTCGCTGAAGGTTTTCGTGACGGTCTCGTCTGCTTCAAAGCCATACGCAGCTAGGGCATCATTCACCATCCGAATCCCACCGTTCGGATGAATCGAACGTTTAAACGGTTCGTCTGTCTGTAAACCGACGATTTTTTCGAGTGAGCGATTCAGATACCCTGCATCATGCGAGAGGATCGTTGATGGTGTTTTAGCATCGACGGCATACACACCACCACGTTGTCGCTCTTCATTCGTCAGCTGTAGAATTTGTTGCCAGAGACGTTCCGTTGCTTGCGTCGGACCGACTAAAAAGTGATCATCTCCTGTATATTCCGTGCGATTGAGTCGGATGAAGTCTGCGACATCGATCGTCTTTACCCATTCACCAGACGTAAAGTTCGTCCAGGCACTCGTTTTTTCTAATAACATGGATACCACTCCTTTAATATTGAGCTAATCATCAGTTCCTTATGTGAATAGTGTAACAAAAGGAAGGGGTGATTCCCTTTACGTTCATGTGAATGTTTTAACAAGTGAACAAACGTTGATATGATGGGCTTTCTTTATTTCTGTATTCATATGAGAATAGTTTAAAAAAAACAGTTTTAGATTGCTAATTCAAGGTTTTTTAGAAACTGTATGAGTTGATTTGAAAAAGATTTACTAGAACAGTTGAAACTGTGAGGAATGTCACGCTACGGTGCCTTGTATTTTTAAGACGTATCGTTGACAATGAAAAAGGGAATATAGAACGTGGAGGTGTGCCAAATGGAGTATGTATCATTAACACAACAAGGAGAGTATCAGTCAGGAGACTGGGTCTCACTGAAAATCGGATCGGACGGTTCAACGCGAACGGGAATGATCACGGAATTCGAAAATGATGGATTCTGGATTCGGTTTGAAGATGATTTTGATTATGAGGACTTTATCGGCTATGATGAATCGTATTGGATTGCGCTTGTTCGTCGTCCGGTTGACGTAAAATCGACGTATGCGAGTCTTGCGGAGTACCCGGCACTCGCTGCAGAATTACAGGATCGTGTCATCCAAGGATTCGAGATTCTAGAAGAAGAAGCCGGTGAAGGAGAGATCCGGTTCCACATTCGATTGCTCGATGCAGGAAATGAATATACACAGACATTACGGGGTTACCGTGATGCATCAGGAGATCATGTCGAATACGTAACGGCATGATGGAATTAAGAGAGTAGGAGAAATCGTTATGAACTTTACAAAACCATTTTTACAGGAAGCATGGGAGCGCGCACGCTTTACCGAGTTGATGCCTGTTCAAGAACAAGCGATTCCATTGTTGCGCGAAGGAAAAGATGTCCTGGCTGAAGCGCCGACAGGAACAGGGAAGACGCTTGCCTATGTCATTCCAGCTTTAGAAAAGATTGAAGTAGAAGAACCACACGTGCAAGTCGTGATCACGGCACCAACACGGGAACTCGTCATGCAAATTCATCAAGTCATTCAATTGTTTGCCCAAGGAAGTGGTATCAAATCCGGTGCATTCATTGGTGGTGTTGAATTAAAACGACAATATGAACGATTAAAGAAAAAACCACAAATCATCGTCGGAACGCCAGGGCGTCTCGTTGAGTTGATTGATTCGAAGAAGTTGAAGATGCATAAGGTGAAATTGATCGTCTTGGACGAAGCGGATCAAATCTATGAGAGTGGTATGAGTGACTCGGCGACGCGGATCGCAAACAGTGCACTACGCGATCGACAACTGGCATTCGTCTCAGCTACATTACCGGAACGGACAGCAGAATGGGGACGGACGCTTGCGAATAATCCTGAGACAATTCGTGTTGAGCGTGCCGTCAGCACACAAGTGACATTTGGTTATTTGGAGACTTCACGTCGTCAGAAGCCGGAATTGTTACGTCGTCTGGCGAACATGCAAGGATCAAAAGTACTGACATTCATTAATAACCGTTCCTTCCTCGGACCATTGAATGGCGAGTTGAGTAAATACTCATTGAAATACCGGATTTTAGACGCTGAAAAAGGCAAACGAGAGCGGATGGAGACATTGCGTTCTTATAAAAAGGGAGAGTTTCCTTTACTCGTCACGACAGGTCTTGCGGCACGTGGGTTAGATATCGAAGCAGTCACGCATGTCGTCCATTATGATTTGCCGGAGTCGCTTGACGATTTCGTACACCGTTCAGGTCGGACGGGACGTGGAAACGCGAACGGAATGGTACTTGCTCTTGTTACGGATCAAGACTTAAAACACTTAAAAACACTTGCGAAGCAAATGGGCGTCGAGATGGAAGCGATGGAAATTTACCGTGGGGAAGTCATTCCAAAACGTGAATTCACAGCACCTCAGACGATTAAACGACCGGCTACTCCTCACCGGAAAGGGCGATCGAAATGAAGAACGATCGAAAAGTAATTCCGTTTCCGACGACGGTTTCTGAAGCGGAAATGAATGCAGCCTTGAAGAAGATGTATCAAGAAGCAGCGACAGCGCGTAGTACGGATTGGGTCGCTTTCATTGAAGAGATTGCGACGGAGGGACGTTGGTATTTAAAAGATGCTGAATTGTTCCGGGACTTATTCGTAGATTGGGCAATCTTCTATGAGACGGATGATCAAGGAAAAACGCCGCACGGTCGTTTTCTTGAGCAGGTCAAAGAAGAGTTATCGCCTAGCCTCTACCGTGCCTTGCGTGGATTAGCGGACCCGATGCCTTCGTTGTTTCAAGTCGAGGCGGATGGTGTCGTTGATTTAATGTCAAAACAGACGTATCAAACGGATTTGTCTGAGATTGAAGTCGAACCAGGTGATTTGTTGATTGGGAAACTGCTCTACATTTCTGGGAAATGGCGCTTTGCGATTGCCTATATGAAAGTAGCGCGCGCACTGGTACCAGAAGTCCTCGCTTTGTTGACGGACTTCGTGGATGAAGTAGGAGAAGACGCGTTGCTTCGCCAGTACCCTGAGTTTTGTGCGGAATTGATCGACTTACTCCTCGATATCGAAGAAGGCAACATTGCGCCGAGACCAGAAGAATAATCGAAAAAACCTAGGACACATGACCGATTATGATCAATGTGTTCTAGGTTTTTTTTCAAGAATCTGCTCGATATAGGGCGACATCGTTTTTATCCCGATGTTTCACGCGATACATGGCAAGGTCGGCTTGCTTTAAGCATGTTTCAAGATCAGCCTTATGACACGCGGTCACACCGATGCTTGCAGAAACGAATAAGGATTGTCCTTTATAAACGTAAGGACGTCTTAAAAAGTGTAAGAAGGATTTGCATTTTCGACGTAAGGACAGTTCATCATCGGCGTGTAAGAGGATCGCGAACTCATCTCCACCAAGTCGATACACCTGTTCTAAAGAATTCGTATGCTCGCTCAATCGTTTCGCGACCTCGATCAATACGTAATCACCTGCTTCATGACCATACGTATCATTGACTTGTTTAAAACCGTCTAAATCGACTACCGCAAGATAATTCATCTCGAGGAGATGGTTCGAAAAATCTCGCTCTAACGAACGACGGTTTCCGATACTTGTCAAGGCGTCATGGTAGGCGTGGTATTCGATACGTTTTTGCCGGAGCTTTCGTTCAGTGACGTCATGTAAAATCGTGAAACGTCCCATCGAGGTGGTGGCAATTTGAATCGGAATATCAATGATCTCATATCGTCTATGTTGTTCATCTTCATACTCATCGATATCTGTCTCAAGTGTTTCTAATAAGTGACGCATCGTACGTGGAATATGTTCAATCGTCATGTCGGGTAAATGAAACAGACGTTGGGCAGCTAAATTTGCGTATAGTGCCGTTCCGGATTGATCGAGTCGAATCATCGGGTCAGGATGACCGAGAAAGAGTGGAATGACTTGCTGTTCACTATCTTTGATTTGTTGTTTTCGGTGCTCGATGCGTGAAGCGAGTTGTTCATTCCGTTCGTGTAATTGTGCGACGATCAACCCATGCTGACGAGCAATCAAGATTTGTCGAATGATTAGTAAAACTAAAATGATGAAGATATCGAGCTTTCCGCCTTCTCGTTCCACCATGTAATGAATAAATAAAGGAACGGCCAGTAGAGGGAGCCAGGAACGGGGAATGACCGTCGTTCGAGTGGTTCCTTCTTCGATATGATCAATATGCCATAGAATAGCTGCACTTTGCGCCAAACGGATCAAGATCGGGAAAAACAGCAGATAATTCGCTGAGAAGTCCGGAAAATAAACACTTGAGACTTCGTAGATACCGCGAATAAAAATGGATAAAAACAATAAGAACAATGCCATCCTTGATACCCAATGGGTTTCTTGGATGAACGTGAAATAGAATAAAACGAATAAACCGAGTGATGTATTCGTGATGACGATGATGGCATAAGGAACAGTTTGCAGTCCAGGATTCGTCAATTCATTGAGGACGTGAAACGCGACAAGTCCAATGAAAACGACGATGATCGCGGCGTCGACGAAAGCGAGTACGTGTTGTCCGAGTGTCCGTTTTGTGATGATTCGGTAAAAAATCGCGTATAAGAATACGTAATGGGATATTGAAAATAAAATTAGGCTATAAATAGATGGAACTGGAAAGTCTGGATTGAAGAAATGTAATGTCTCAAGAACGGAACCGATACAGGATAAAACCAGTGATCCTAAAGCAATCAGCCAGAATTTTCGTCTTGGTACGACTAATGCTTGTTCCTTACGATAAGCAGTAAGAATAAAATAAGCAATTAATCCAAGAGAGGCATACTGTAGTACTTGTTCAACGATCCGATTAGAGATGGAAGGGGTCCATGTGGCAAGGATCATTAAGGCGAATGAGATCAAGAGCATGGCAGGAAACCAACGGATGAAATAGTTCGATTTAAGCATGGACTCCCTCCTAACGTTTAATTTGAGTAGCGAACAAAAAATTGTTTTTTTCGGTCTTCTTAATATGGTACATGGCTTCATCTGCTCGAATCAATAATTGTTCAGAGCTTTTACCATCTTCAGGATATAAGGAAATTCCGATTGATGGTGTGACTTGAAGCGTATGTGTCTGAATATAGAACGGATGATTTAGAACTTCGAGAACGTGTTCGGCAAACTGGCGTGTTTCCGAAGTAGATGCTTGAATGAAAATCAAAAACTCATCTCCGCCAAGACGTGCAACGAGATCAGTTGACGTCGTCATCGATTGAAGGCGGCTCGCCGTCTCTTGTAACACGAGGTCACCAACATCATGCCCATAAGTGTCATTGATTTGTTTGAAACCGTCTAAATCAATGAATAGTAAGGAGCCGTATTCTAACGTCGGCAGAGTCAGATAAAGTTGTTCCTCGAAGTAACGCCGGTTTGGCAAATGCGTGAGCGAATCATGGTACCCCATACGTTCTAGCCATACTTCCTGTTGATAATCTTCCGTGATATCCGCCAAGATGACGAAATAGCGTTGTTGATCCGGGATATCGATGATTGTCGTATTCAAAAAGCTTTCCGGATGTTCCTCCGTGGCCGGTACATGTAGCAAGTGAGAGGGATAAATCAGCTGCGCTTGTTGAAGTAATGGAATGAGTCGATCGAGTTGTAGCCGTTGGCTCGGTCCGAGCGGTAAATCGCTCCATCCAGCTTCGACAGCAGCTGGATTGACAGATCGAATCTGATACGTAGCATCGATTTCAAGAACAACTTCTGGATAAGATAGAAAAAGCGACGTTAGTTCTTTTTCGCGTAACTGTAAGAGTGCTGTCTTTTGATGGACGATGTCTTCTAGATTCGTTTGCAGTGCTGTTGTTTCCTGTAACAACCGCAGATTTTCCTGATATGAAAAAAGCTGTCGTGTTAAAAATAATAAAAACGTAATGCCGACGGAAAGTGAGAAGAAGGTTTGGGAGACAGGGAAGAATGTAATATAGAGAATCAGTACAGATAATAAGATGTACGACATCAAGGAACGCGTAAGTGTTTCGACCCGAATAAGAGTTGCTTGTTGTTCATGACTGATGGGAAGAGCGCGAGTATTCATGAAGGCAAGGATGAAGAGTCCGCTGAGTGGGTATAGCGGAAGCAATAAACCAGCTATTCGCGGTTCACCGTTCAATAACAACGTATAAAAAATAAAGTTCGTCATACCGAGCACGAACGTTCCGAGTACTAGGAAGAGGAACCCTAATCTCGATACGTTTCGCTTTAGTCCAGAAGCATAAAGTAAGAAAAAGAACAGCGTCAACAGAATCGTCAAGAAGGCATAGAAGGTCCAACTGATTTGCTCGAGCACCGTTCGCGTATAAGAGGGGACAAAGCGGAAAATAGCGATGTATCCAGCAATCATCGATACAGTGAACAATGTTAAAGAATCAAGAATCAATAATTTTTGCTTTTGAAACAAAGTCAAATCCAACTGCCGAAATAAGAAGATGACCATCATCGTTAAATGAACCGTATAAGGCAGATCCAGTAAGACGTTCAGGTTAACAGCGTTCCATTGAAAAAGACGACCAATCATATTGAGGAGATCGCCTAGAAAATACGAGAAAAAGGCGATGGATAACCATTTATATGGAATAGAGGGTTGTTTGAAAGCCTTCGATTGACTAAGTAGGAAAATGAAGAAAGAACCGATCAGACTAATGATCGCTGAAAGTTGTAACGAGCGATCTTGTGGCAATAGCCAGAGCAGAGTGTACGTGACGACTAAGTAGAATGCGACGGTAGGGTAGATGTTTTGAACGATCCGTTTCACCGGAACTCCTCCTTTCGCAAGCCTTCCATGAAAATGAAATATGCTATAACATTACCCGATATCTAGTTTGAATTCACATTTATTTTCAGATTTAAAATGAAAATAAGAGGCAATTCCCATTTCATGAAAAAAGCAGGGTTCTTCTTTAAGGAAGAACTCCGCTTATCGAAATTATTGATTAGATTGACGATAGTTTTCAAATGCCTCGATTTTTTCAGAAAGGTACGTCCAATACTCCATCCGTTCATCAAGCATCGCTTTCGTTTTTTCAATGGCTTGATACAGTTCATTGACTTTACCAAGATCGCTTCCTGCCGAAGCAAGTTCGGCTTCTAATTGCTCCAGTTCTGCCTCACTTTCTTCGATTTGTTGTTCAATGATTGCCCAATCTTGTTGTTCCTGATAACTTAGTTTCTTTGGCGTCTCTATCTTTGGTGCTGTAGCAACCTCAACCGTCTTTTCAACAACGATTGATGGAACGGGTGCTGTCATTTGCTCAAGATAGTCTGTATATTGTCCGTAATAGAAAACGATATTCGCATCTTCGAAAGCAATCAGACGATCGACGACCCGGTCGAGGAAGTAGCGATCGTGGCTGACCGTGATGACGGTGCCTGGGAATGATTCTAAATAATCTTCGAGTACGGATAACGTCTCAGTATCCAAGTCATTCGTCGGCTCATCAAGGAAGAGGACGTTCGGTTCTTCCATCAAAATCGTCAACAATTTCAGACGTCGTTTTTCGCCGCCGGAAAGCTTACCGATTTGTTTATATTGGGCTTCCGGTTTAAAGAGAAACTGTTCGAGCATCTGACTTGCCGTGATCTCCTCGCCAGCAAGTGTCGTGATGACTTTTGCAATCCGTTCGACCTCATCGATGACACGGCGTTCGGGATGCGTGAACTCGGCAAATTGCCCATAAAAGCCAATCTTCACCGTTTCGCCGTGAATGATTTCACCGGTTGTTGGTTCTAAGCGTTTCGCAAGGATTGAAAGAAGTGTTGATTTTCCGCTCCCGTTTCGCCCGACGATACCATACCGTTCTTTCCGTCCGATCAGAGCGTTAAACGATTCAAAAAGAGTCCGTTCACCAAATCGATGCGAGACATCATGCGCTTCGATGACCTTTTTACCAAGACGGGTCGAACCGACTTGTACTTCGAGTGTCGATTCTTCTTCCTCGTACGAGAGGTCTTGTAAAGCATCCACGCGCTGGATCCGAGCTTTTTGTTTCGTCGTCCGCGCCTTTGCTCCGCGGCGCAACCAGGCGAGTTCACGACGGAGGATGTTTTGACGTTTTTCTTCCATAGAAGCCGTCCGTTCACGACGTTCGGCACGTTTCTCAAGAAACGATTCATAGTTTCCGACATAGAAATAAGCCGTACCGTTCGCGATTTCCATCATATGATTCGTCACACGATTCAAGAAATAGCGATCGTGGGTAATCAGTAGAATCGCACCACGGTATTCCTTGATTTGAGTCTCAAGCCAACTGATCGTCTCAGCATCGAGTTCGTTCGTCGGCTCATCGAGCAGGAGAAGATCGGCTTCATCAAGTAAAGCTTCAGCGAGTCCGACACGCTTGCGTTGTCCTCCGGAAAGAGAGCCGATCAGCGCGTTCAAGTCGAGGATGCCGAGTTTGTTTAAAATCATCTTTAAGCGTGATTCCGTGTCCCAAGCTTGCGCAGCATCGACTTCTGTCTGAGCTGTGATGAAGCGATTGAGTAGTGTTTCACTCGTCGGATCTTGTTCGAGTGCTAGACGCGCTGTTTCATAGTGACGTAACGCGTTAATTGTTGGTGTATCACCAGACAACAATACTTCCATGACCGTTTGGTCTTCCGGATAATCGGTCGTTTGCGATAGCAAGCGAATCCGATAATCATTCGGGTGATGCATCGTACCAGCGTCTGCCGTCTCTTTACCTGCCAAGATATGCAGGAGTGTCGACTTACCGGTCCCATTGACGCCGATGATGCCAATCCGGTCGCCAGGTGAGACGGAGAATGTCACATCTTCGAAGACGATTTTATCGGCGAATTCTTTTTTGAGATTTTCTGCTTTCATTAACATATTAGACACCTTCTACAATCTGTTTGATTTGCTGTTCGACTGTCTGGACGAGTTCTTTCTGTGTCATCGTACTTGGATCAATCGACGGTAAGATCGTAACGTCGACCGTGGCAGGGCGAATTTTACCCGTTTCCTCCATGACACGATAACTTCCCGAAATTGCGACGGGTACGACGCGAGCGCCACTTGAGGTCGCAAGTGTGAAGCTACCCGCTTTGAACTCCGCCATTGGACCGCCTTTGGAGCGTGTTCCTTCCGGGAAGATGATCATCGATTGTCCGTCCTTGATCGTCTCGACACCAGAACGAATCGCTTTCAGCGATTGGCGTCGATCTTTTCGATCGATCATGACACATCCCATCAGATTCATCCAAACATTGACGATTGGAATTTTATTCACTTCGATTTTTGAGATGAATGCTTTCGGTTTATCGATTGTTCCAAGTAGAATCGGAACATCGAAGTTCCCTTGGTGATTCGAGATGAAAACGACGGGTTCGTTTGCTGGGATGTGTTCACGACCTGTTACGTTGACACGAACGCCAGCGAGTCGGAGAAGAGAGTTTGCCCAGGCGCTTGCTACACGCTGGACGAACGCATAGCGCGCGAGGTGAGTTCGACGTTTTGCACTAGGTAAAAACGGTAAGGTACAGGGTAAGACAAGTCCAAAATAAATGAACCATATGACAGTACGTATCATGGTGAAGTGACAGCTCCTTTTTTCATTACTGATGTTATTGTACAAAAAAAGACCGGGCGTCGCACCCGGTCTGCGTGATTATTCCCAGTAACGAGGTTCAGATTCCTCTTCGCTTTCTCCTAGTTCAAAGGTGAGGCGACGTGTCGTTGGATCAACAGAGAACGTAGCGTTCGTATTGTCGATCTGTTTGATTTCCATCGTTTCCTCATCCAAAATGAGAGTCAAGCGGACCTTATCTTCGTGATCTACGAGCAGTACGCCATCTTCCTTCAACCATAAATCGATGACAGGGGAGTAGCGAAGTGTCCAACCGTTTGATAAAGGGATTTCGTTCATAATGAATCTGTTCCTCCTAGATGATGAAATCGTGTTCTTTACTTATCATGCTGGTCTGTCGCGGAGAATGCAAGTGGTGTGCTGGAATCTTGTTGAGGATAGGAGACTTGATAAGAAAGTTCACGCTTTTTCATCCGTTCGTATTGTTTTTTGACACGACGGTGTTGGATGTATTCAATGTAAGTCAGATAGGACGTACGTATCAGCTGGCGGATTGATGATAGTGACAGACAAATCGCTAGCGTAAAGACGAACACACCGATCGAACTCGTATAATAACCGGTAACAAAACTTAAATATGTAGTGATGAGACCCGCAATCGTCGTGAATAAGTAGAAGAGCACGTCCGTTTCCTCCTCGAAATTAAAATAATGGTATGTCCATTACAATTCGAGGTAAGTCGTGATTTTCCTTTATCGTCCTGTAAATGTCCGGAAAAAATAAAAAATCCACACGGAAGGTGTAGATTTTAAGGGCGATCGATTTGCTGAAGCGCTGGTGTCTTCGGTGTCATATCCGTACTGTTCGATCCTTCTGCGAAGACGATTCCAATCGTAGCAAGGAACGCAAAAAATGCAAAAACCAATGTTTTCGTGAAGCGTCGTGCGAACGAACGCGATTGAATGTTATGAAACATTTTTATCCCCCATATTTACCTAAACTAAACCTTCTTTTTCCTGTTATTTAATCATATATCTTTTTTTCAAAAAAATCACGCAAATGTGTTCCGTTCACAAATATGTCACAACTGTCATCGTTGTGTCGATATCAGAGATGAATGAAAAAAGAGTATAGTATGGTAGGGAAAGAACAGCAGAACGATTCACAAGGACTGGAATCGATTCAAATACAGAGAGGAGATGACCCGAAATGGGATTACGCGCAGGACAGGTTGTCACATTAAAAGTAGAACGCGAAGCAGAGTTTGGAGTGTTTCTGACAGATGGAAATGAAGACGTGTTGTTGCATAACAATGAACAAACACGGAAAGTAGCCCTCGATGAAGAGGTAGAAGTCTTCTTGTATCAAGATAATGAAGGGCGTCTAGCATCATCAATGACGATTCCAGAAGCTTCATTTGAAGACTATGTCAAGACGACGGTTAATGGAACACGCTATAACACAGGAGTGTTCGCGAATATCGGCATTCAAAAAGACGTTCTCGTCTCACTCGACGATTTGCCGCAGCGCCGGATGTTCTGGCCAGAAGAAGGCGATCAACTCTTCATTCGTCTGAAACATGATCAGAAGCTTCGGTTACTCGGAGACCCTGCACCTTATGCATACTTCAACTTACGTGCGAAGCCAGCTCCAGAAGAGTGGAACAACATGGACGTTGAAGGTCTCGTCTTCTCACAACGCGAACCAGGCGTTAACGTCTGGGTCAACGATCAATCGATCGGATTCTTACATGAACGTGAGATGGAACGCTGGCCGCGTCTTGGAGAAGTCTTGAAATTACGAGTGACAAATGTAAAACCAGATGGTACAGTATTACTTTCAGCACGACCACGTGCCTTTGAAGCCATTGATACAGACGCGGAGTTGATTCTGAACCATCTACTTGAACATGATGGCCAGATGCCGTATGGTGATAAGACAGCTCCCGAGACGATCGATGAAGTATTCGGTCTCAGTAAGGCAGCATTCAAACGAGCGCTCGGTCGCCTGTTGAAAGATAAAAAAATAGAAAAAAATGAAACGGGTATTCGGTTGACGAAATAATCGGACCGAGTAAGCCTGCGTTTCGAATAGATAGTAAGGAATTCATCATTTTGGTGGTTGCGGCTGGTTTGATTACCGGCGACCATTTACTGAATATACCCCATCACTAGTGGGGGCACGCGATGACGTACATCGCACGGTCCGGGCACTTCGCCTTTCCCTCGCCCTTATGGCAACGATTATGATGGTGACTTCCCTAAACATTATTATAAGAGAAACCACTCTATCTTTATGTGATAGATTCTGTTATAATAGGTAGTCGATTGTATTCGTTACGGTAGCGTCTGTTTAGTGGCAGACGCTTTTCATATGACAAAGGAGAGTATTTAGCATTGACAACATTTCGTGAATTAAATCTTAGTGAGGCACTTATCAAAGGTGTCCTAAAAATGGGCTTCGAAGAAGCAACACCAATCCAAGCAGAAACAATTCCAGTCGGACTCAGCGGCGTTGACTTAATTGGTCAAGCACAAACAGGTACTGGTAAAACTGCAGCATTCGGTATCCCAACAATCGAGCGTCTTGACGCAAAATCACGCAACATCCAAGCGTTGATTCTTGCTCCAACACGTGAGCTCGCAATCCAAGTAGCAGAAGAATTGAACCGGATCGGTGAAGTAAAACGCGTTCATGCACTTCCTGTTTACGGCGGTCAGCAAATCGATCGTCAAATCCGCGCACTTCGCAAAAATCCACAAATCGTTGTTGCGACACCAGGACGTTTGATGGACCACATGAACCGTAAGACGTTGAACCTCGATCACGTTCAAACGGTCATCCTTGACGAAGCAGATGAGATGTTGAACATGGGATTCGTCGAAGACATCGAGAAAATCCTCGGTGCACTTCCTGAAACACGTCAAACACTCTTATTCTCAGCAACGATGCCACCACAAATTCGTAAAATCGCAGATCGTTTCATGACGACTCCGACACACATCAAAGTCAAAGCAAAAGAAATGACAGTTGAAAACATCGACCAGTCATTCATCGAATTGAAAGAAAGCCAAAAATTCGACGTTCTTTGCCGTTTGATCGACACGGATTCTCCGGAACTCTCAATCATCTTCGGTCGTACGAAAAAACGTGTTGACGAAATGACTGAAGGTTTGATCCAACGTGGATACACAGCTGACGGTTTACACGGTGACTTAACACAAGCAAAACGTGACCAAGTCATCCGTCGTTTCAAAAAAGGAACGATTGATATCCTCGTCGCGACAGACGTTGCAGCACGTGGTCTTGACATCTCTGGTGTCACACACGTCTACAACTTTGACGTCCCACAAGATCCAGAGAGCTATGTTCACCGGATCGGTCGTACGGGTCGTGCTGGTAAAACAGGATCGGCTGTCACATTCGTTACACCACGTGAATTCGGTCAAATCAAAACAATCGAACGTGTCACGAACAAAAAAATGTCACGTCGTCATGCACCAACACTTGATGAAATCTTAGAAGGCAACTTGAAGCTTGCTGCACAAGAACTCATCAAACGCGTTGAAGCAAAAGACTCAAAAGAATATACGACACTTGCACAAGAACTCTTAGAAGAGTACGAAGCAGTGGAACTTCTTTCAGCAGCACTTAAAGGATTGACGAAAGAGCCGGATGCAACACCAGTCCAAATCTCTTCAATCGAACCAATCCGCGTGAAACGTTTCGGTAGCAACGGTGGTGGAAACCGTCGTCCTTACGGAAACAAAGGTGGAAGTGGAAGCGGCAACCGCAGTGGCGGATACCGTGGAAACAACCCACGCGGTGGCGAGCGTCGTGAAGGTGGTCGTTCATCTTCTTCATCAGATCGTCGTGAAGGCGGTTATGCTGGACGTAGCAACCGTAGCGAAAGCGATCGTAACCGTGGTGGACGTAAACCACGTTTTGAAAAGTAAACGATTCGAACCGATTTGTCACAGACAAGTCGGTTCTTTTTTATGATTTATCTGAGCGGTCATGATAAAATGAGCCATGAACGATAGGGAGAGGGCTGAATCATTCGTGTATACCATTTATGTAGCAGCATCCGTCTGTCTCGTTGCACTGATCGTCGCGACGAAAAAGATTTGTGAGCGGACGACAAAAGGACATTTTCGTTATATTCCGTTGGCGACCTTATTATTTGGCGGTATCATCTTTCTTGTGCTAGCCATCGGTAAGGGCGGAGCCGTCGGAATCCAATACGGTGTCCTGAGTATCATCTACTTGACGGCGACATTCGGTGTGTACTTGTATATCGCATTGCGGAAAGATACGACGTTATCGTAAAACAGGGGCTCTCTCGTTACAGAGAGGCTCTTTTTTTGTTAAGATAGAACAAGAGTACAAGGGGGGAATAGAATGGATGCATTAGATGTCATCGTTCATCCCGAAGAGATAGAGGCGTGGTTTCAACCGATCGTAGGCGCTGCCCCTTTTAAGGTGGAAGGGTATGAAATCCAGTCCCATTTTCGTGGTGAACCGTTAAAACCATTTTTTCAGGAAGACGATGTTCCAATCGAGTATCAACTCGAAGTCATGGGGCATGTCGTCCGTCAAGCATTCCAAAAAGTACCCTCCGATGCACAAGCGTTTATTCTGATCCGTTGCCGTCCAGCTTGGCTGTTTGAAAACGGTGGGGAGGACTTCTTGCATGTCTTACGGACGGTCGACTCGTCGTTTCCAAAAGAGCGGATGTACGTTACTTTGACGGATGTCCAAGTCGATGATTTTGACCGTCTGGGTCGGATCGTCGCGTATTACCAGAACTCTGGACTGAAGGTAGCGCTGGACCGTGCGGAAGCAACGAGTCTTGAACGTGTCTTTTCGATGTCACCGGATATGTTGATCGTCGATTTATCCTCCATGATTGAAAAAAAGACCGTCTCAGCGTCGTATCCACATCTCTTACAGACGATGGAGCATCTTTGCGACCAGCTTGGAGCGCCACTTTTGTATAAGAACATCAGTCATCTCGGTCAACTTCGGTATGCGTGGCAGCACGGAGGACGTTACTACATGGGGAATCTACTTGGAGAAGCATCACCTGAATGGGTCATGACCTGTCCTGGTATGGAAGTGTTGATTCATGAAGTCCCGATGTTCTATAAATATGATCGCGAGCAGATGAATCGCTTGTTTCAGCTAGAGCAAGACTGGACGGTTCGATTTAATGAAGATTGTCAGTCCTTGAAGCCGGAGCAAGATCTCGATCAATGGTTGCTGACGCTCGCCCGGAAGATGGAGCCGGAATTCATCCGGTTTTATATCACGGATGCGAATGGATTCCAACAATCTTCAAACGTCAGTAAAAAGAGTGGGGAGTGGAAACTGTATTCCTTCTACAAAGGATACAACTGGAGTTTCCGTCCTTACTTCATCCGGACGACGGTAGCGATGGAACGACGACATAGTGGATATTTGTCCGAACGGTACGTCGACTTCAGCTCGAGTGAACAAACGCGGACATTTAGTATGCCGCTCAGTAATGGGATGTTCTTATTTGCGGATATCTCTGCAGATTATCTATATCAAGAACGATTGAGTGAATGAGGAGGAAATGAAAGTGTTAGATTATGATTACGAGGCATTACGAGAAATTGGACGAATCGTCGCCATGGCACGCGATGAGATGGCGGATGCCGTCAAACCGGGAATCACGACGAAGGAACTCGATGACATCGGAGCACGCATCCTGAAGGAACAGGGAGCAGAGTCTGCTCCAATCGTCATGTACGATTTCCCAGGAGCGACATGTATCAGTGTCAACGATATCGCAGCACACGGTATCCCAGGGAAGTATGTCATTCAAGAAGGTGATATCGTCAATGTCGATGTCTCGGCTGTGAAGAACGGTTACTACTCGGACACAGGGAAGACGGTCATCGCAGGAGAAGCAAAACGTCCGGAAGATGTCCGACTCGTTGAAGTGTCATTGACGGCGCTTGAGAAAGGACTTGAAAAAGTCAAAGCCGGAACGAAGGTCAACCAGATCGGAAAAGCAATCTATGCTGAAACACGTAAGAGTGGTTTCACGGTCATCCGTAACTTAGCGGGACATGGTCTCGGTAAGACACTTCATGGTGAGCCAGAATCCATCTCGAACTACTTCAATCGTGAAGAGAATGATTTGTTGAAGGAAGGCCAAGTCATCGCTGTCGAGACGTTCATTTCAACAGGAGATGAGTTCTGTATCGAAGATGAGCGGGACGGTTGGACGTTATACACACCGAACCGGAGCCTCGTCTCACAATTCGAGCACACGGTCGTCGTCTTGAAGGACGGGTATGAGATTTTGACGAAAGTCGAAGGCAAAGAATCGTTCTAAGAAAAGCTCATATAGTAAAACACGAGAAGGGGGCTGACTCAAAAGTCAGTTTCCACAAAGGTAAGGGTGGCAGAATGATAATCTGCCACCCTTATTTCATAACAAAAAGAATGACGCGTTTCACGCAACTCCTACAGGAAAAAGCGCATCTTTGCGCTGTCAGAGACAAACAAGCTAGCTTTCCTGCTTGAATAAGGCAGGAAAGCTGGCTTGTGTCTCGACTGAGGAAAGGGCGTGAAAAGACGCGTCATTCTTTTTTGAGTCAGCCTTCTTTTTCGTCGTAGTGCTCCTATTATAAGGATATCCGGGACGTTGCCAATTTGTTTAACTGTGACTCGGATACGGCTGGAGCGGAATAACGAATGTGTCCGTGTTCGACATGATACGGGGTCTCAAGCAAATCTTCTTCGAAATAATCGGCAGTACTTGCCATATCGATCGGATAAGCGAGTCCAGGCAGTGTTGCAAAAGCAAGGGTCTGACGACGCCCGATACCGCTCTCGAACATCCCACCGAGCCAGTAGGGTGCTTTTGTTCGAAGGGACAAAGCGTTCGTCAGTCCACCGACGCGTGCCGGCTTGATGTTCAGAATCTGACCAGCGTGGAGCGTCTTCATCAACTCGGCATCTGCTGGAGCGACGATGGATTCATCCAGACAAATCGGTGTCTGTAAGAGTCTAGCGAGACGTTGATGTCCGGACCAATCCGACGCTGCGAGCGGCTGTTCCATCATAACGAGACCGAATGAATCCCACTGTTGTAATAGAGGAAAGTCTGCTTCAGTAAAGCTGCCGTTGGCGTCAAACATCAAGGGCGCATCAGGGAAAGCGGCACGTACTTGCTCAAGAACGACGGTATCCGTCGGAGCGAGCTTCAGCTTGATCCGTCCATACCCGGAGGCAATCGCTTGTCCGACGGCTTCGACGGTCTGTGCTGCGGAAGCCCGTCCGAGTGCTTTCCCGCAAGGTACGAGAGATGATTCATCACCTCCGAGATACGTGGCAAGCGATTGACCGGTAGCTGCTGCGAATAATTCATAGATCGCTCCTTCGAACATCGCCTTTGCCATCGGATTACCTTGCACGATGTGGAAGCGATCCGTAACGTCTGCTGGATGATGGAGCGGTTGTTCAAGTAATCGATACAGCAGCGGAGCGATTCCTTGAAGAGAGTGCTGCGTTTCCGATGTATACCACGGTGTATCAAACGCGACACCTTCCCCGTAACCGATTCGTCCTTCCGAATCAGTCAGACGCAAAATCGTTGTCCGACGTACTGTCAGCGTCGAGAGGGCGGTTTGCATCGGATGACGAAAGACGAGCGGAACATCGAACAGTTCGGCAGACCGGAGAGTGATACTCATAATGACTCCTTCAGTTGCTTCCGCAATAGTTTACCATTTGCATTGCGTGGCAGCGCGCTATGATAGATATAATCAACCGGACATTTATATTTAGCGAGCAATTGACTGATTTCCGTTCGGACGATGACTTCATCGAGTGTGCTGACGATGAAGGCGACCGGAACCTGTCCCCATTTAGCATCAAATCGTCCGACGACACCTGCTTCTTGAATTCCATCAATCGAGAGAAGTGCTGATTCGACTTCAGCTGGATAAATGTTTTCCCCACCTGAGATGATGAGGTCGCTTCGACGATCGAGGACGTAGAGGTATCCATCGGCGTCCAAGCGTCCTAAGTCACCAGTCTTGAAAAAACCGTCTGCCGTAAACGCTTCTGCCGTTTTCTCTTCCTCATGAAAATAGCCTTTCATGATCGTCGGTCCTTTGACTTCGATTTCTTGATGACGTGTAATGCGAATTTGTGTCGGATGAATCGCTTGTCCGGCCGATCCAATCTTTCGTAAGGCATCCTCAGGCAAGAGGGTTGCGATTTGAGAAGCCGTTTCTGTCATCCCGTATGTCTGCATGACCGGGATATTGCGGTCGAGTGCACGCGTCAGAATCGGTAATGGTACAGGACCGCCTCCTGTCAGTACGACGCGAAGCGCGTGGCGACGTAGCCCGGCTTCGAGCAGTCGATCAAGCATGACCGAGACGAGTGAGACGTGGGTGATCTTTTCCGTCGTAATCCAGTGCAAGGCGCGTTCTGGTGAAAAATGTGGCTCAAGAATGATCGGTACTCCATAGATGACTGCCCGATAGACGACAGCTAATCCACTCATATGGAACAGCGGCGTGACGATCAAAAAACGATCCTCTGGCAGTGATCCGATATGACGCGCGGCGTTCGTCGCACTCGAAAAATGATTCAACATCGTTTGTTCGACGGCTTTCGGATGTCCGGTCGTACCACTCGTAAAGAGCATCGATTGGACGTATTGCTTGGGCATATGGCGTATTAAGAGGTCAGGTGCTTCTTTTTCATAAGAGAAAGCCACGCACCGGATCCTTGTATCAAGTGTCCGGTCCGTCACGATGAGCCGTACATCTGCCTGCTTGAATTGACGTAATACTTCCGTTTGCGTCAAACGTGTGTTGATCGGGACGACGGTCAGTTCGAGCAATTGAGCTGCGTGAAGTGCGACGATGTAGCGCGCACTCGATGGACCGTACAGGGCGATCCGGTCTCCGCGTGTCACGATCGTCGCCCAAGTACTCGCTAAGCGATGCGCGCGTGCATATAGTTCGGACCACGACCAACGCTCTGTTTCCGTAATGAGTGCGATGTCATCCGGCTGTTCTTTTGCCCGTGTATAGATCCAAGGATACAAAATAGTCACTTCCTTTTGAGATGAATATACGAAAAAGGTTCAATGTCGTAAGACGATTGAACCTTTTTTTCATTATGGGAAACGCGGGAACTGTCCGAAGTCCGGGTTGCGTTTTTCTTTGAACGCATCGCGTCCTTCTTTTGCTTCGTCCGTTGTGTAGTACAACAACGTTGCATCTCCTGCGAGTTGCTGAATCCCTGCAAGACCATCTGAATCAGCATTGAATGCCGCTTTAAGGAAACGAAGAGCCGTTGGTGAATGTTGAAGGATTTCAGCACACCATTGAATCGTTTCTTGCTCGAGATCTGCGAGTGGAACGACCGTGTTGACGAGTCCCATATCAAGTGCTTGCTGTGCGTCATATTGACGGCAGAGGTACCAGATTTCACGCGCTTTCTTGTGTCCAACAACGCGTGCGAGGTAACCAGAGCCATATCCAGCATCGAATGAACCAACTTTTGGACCAGTTTGTCCGAAGCGGGCGTTGTCTGCAGCGATCGTCAAGTCACACACGAGGTGAAGGACGTGTCCGCCGCCAATCGCATAACCTGCGACCATAGCGATGACTGGTTTTGGGATGACACGAATCAAACGTTGAAGATCAAGAACGTTCAAGCGTGGAATTTCATCGTCACCGACATATCCACCATGTCCACGTACCTTTTGATCTCCGCCAGAACAGAATGCGAGATCGCCTTCACCTGTTAAGATGATGACGCCGACATTTTGATCGTCACGTGCACGTGAAAATGCGTCGATGAGTTCGTGGACCGTGTGTGGTCGGAACGCATTGCGAACTTCAGGACGGTTGATCGTGATTTTCGCGATCCCGTTCCATTGTTCATATTTGATGTCTTCATAGCTGCGGGCTGATACCCATTCCGGAGCATATTTCATGTGAATTCCCCCAATATGTTAGTAATGAATAAGTAGATTCTCTACCATTGTAACAAACTTTTGCGGTTGGTCGATATGTGGGGCGTGCGAAGCGTGCAAAATCACGTGAATTTTTTCAGGTGATGCCGCTCGTGAAGCGATGGCACGGAATTTTTCATCCTCTGCCCCGACGATCCAATCAATCTCTTTCGGAAGGCATGACCATAGGGATGGCATGCTTCCTGTACCTTGTGCACGTAACGAAGCACTCAGACCTTCCACCGTTTGGGACAGGCGCTCCTGACGCAGTCGCGTACGTTGCGATTCCGGGAGAAGGGCTTGGGGTTTAAATAGTCCAAGTGTCTCCCAGTGATCGATGAAAGCTTCGAGTCCGCCTTTTTCGAGTCGCTCCGCAAGCAATCGATCCGATGTACGACGTACTTTTCGCTCGATTGCCGTCTCGATACCCGGTGTCGTACTAACAGCGATCGTCCGAGCGATTTGCTCAGAGACGACGCTCAGCATTAAAGCGATTCGTCCACCCATCGAATATCCGAGGACGATCCATGGCTCGGATCGCATAGCGAGCAGTGCCTCGAGATCCTTGACCTGTTGCGTCAAACGCATTCGTTGCTCAGACGCCGGTGTCGTTTTTCCATGTCCCATCAAATCGAGGCGATAGACGGTGAAGTGAGTCGATAAATGCTCACTTAGCATGTCCCACGTCGAGAGGGAGCCTGTAAAACCATGAAGCAATAGGAGCGGTGGACCCGATCCCTCGATTTTCACATGATACGTATGCCCACGCAAAATCATTGGAACACCTCGGCTAACGCATGATGCGTCACGTCCCAGATCGAACGGTGCATCTGTACGTTTTCTGTTCGTGTCGTCTTGACTTCAAGAATCCGAGTGACGTTCGTCTCTTCCGCAAGTGCTTGACGTAACGCGGCAATGGAATCGATCGCCTGATAGGTTACACCGTATCCGGAAGCGAGAGAAGCGAAGTCGAGATGCTGAGGTGTACCGAAGAGTGGTTCGAATACCTCTTGCTCAAGTCGTTGTTGCGGTAAAAAGCTAAAGATACCACCACCTGCATTGTTGACGAGAATGATCGTTAACGGAAGCGTCCGTGCTGTCATCAGACCGTTGATATCATGAATGAACGCCAAGTCACCGACGAGTAAGTAGCGATGTGTGGCATCAAACGTTGCTCCTAGAGCGCTTGAGAGAATGCCGTCAATTCCGTTCGCTCCTCGGTTCGCGAGTAGACGAAGGGATGTTCCTGTCGGTAGGAACGTATCGACATCCCGGATTGGCATACTGTTCGAAACAAAGAGACTTCCGTCCTGTAACGTCGCCAATGCACGGACGACGTTATATTCCGTCATCTCCTCTTGATCGATTGTCGCAAAAGCAGCGGCGACGCGTCGCTCCGCCTGTTGCAACAGTGTCAGATACGCAGGGTCGTGCGGAACAGATTCATGATGCGCGAGTTGTCGCGCGTGACCAATTACGAAATCCGAATGAAGCTGTGGATCGCGCCAGTTTCCTGGATGACCGACGACCGTCGTCGGAATCTCCCGAGACCAAAGCAGATAAGGTTTTGACGTCGGCATAGCACCGAAACGAATGATTCGGTCTGGTCGGACGTGCTGAGCGGTAGCGGGATGTTTGAGCCATGTATCGTAATAGGCAAAAACGTGAGCATCATGCGATTGTCGTCCTTGACTGAGTGGATCCGCCAACACCGGAATCCCTGCTTGTTTCGCATACGAGATGACAACCTGACTGTCCGCCGCAGTAAGTTGTGGTCCAAGCACAAAAAGAAGACGCTCTTCTTGAAGTGCGGTCGCTAAAGCGTTGTTTACGCCCGGTGTCGGTTCAGGTAAAACACCGACCGGACGCCCTGTCCGTAAGAGATCGAGTTCCGGCACGAGCGGTTCACGTAACGGAACATTGATTTGAACCGGGCCAGCTGGTTCCGTCAGAGAGAGTAGGGTTGCACGTTGTGCAACATGAGCGACGTAAGGAAGGCTCGCTTCTTCTGCTAACGGAAGATCAAACGCATGCCGAACCTGCTTCCCGTACAGACCAACCTGATCAATAGCTTGTGGCGCACCGACATTCCGTAATTCATGTGGTCGATCGGCGGTCAAGACGATCAGCGGAAGTTCAAAAATATTCGCTTCGGTCACTGCTGAATAATAGTTCGTTGCAGCGGTACCGCTTGTACAAATCAACGCAACGGGACGAACGCGTTCTTCCGTCCGTGTTAGACCTAAAGCAAAAAAACTAGCCGACCGTTCGTCAACAAGGACGTGGGTACGGCTAGAAGGATGCAGAAAAGCAGCAATGGCAAGTGGTGTCGAACGGGAACCGGGACTGATGACGAAGTCCCGGACACCAGAAGCGACGAGCGTATCAATTAACGTGTGCATCCACTTAGTCAACATAAATATCATCCTTTTCAATCGAACCGATGTGTCCAAGTGCTTGTACCATCGGTGATAGTTTAGTTTCCGTCTCTGCCAGTTCACTATCGAGATGAGAGCCTTCGACGAGACCGCAACCGGCGTAAAGAATGACCGCCCGTTCTGTAAACAATCCAGATCGAATGGCAACGATGAATTCCCCGTCATCCTGTCCGTTCATCCAACCAACAGGTGAACCGTACCATCCTCGTTCGAACGTCTCAATTTCTTGGATAGCATCGACTGCTAACTGCTTGGGTTCGCCTCCAAGCGCAGGTGTCGGATGCAGTTTTTCGATTAATTGGAATAACGTCACATCTTCTTTTAAATGAGCTGTGATCGGTGTATAAAGATGTTGAATATGGCGATTCTTCAAGAGAATCGGCGTATCCGGACAATCCAGTTCCTCTGAAAAAACAGATAATGTCCGTTCGATCGAATCCGCGACGATTCCGTGCTCCACCCGATTCTTTTGATCTTGTAATAACGATTGACCGAGTGCTTCGTCCATCTCATCCGTTGCGTGGCGTGGTGCAGAACCAGCGACGGCTGCCGTTTCAAGACGACGTCCACGTTTTAAGACGAGTCGTTCCGGTGTAGCGCCGATAAAGGCTTCTTCCGGATTTGGTTGGAAACAGAAGACGTAGCTGCCGGGCTGCGTATCTTCGAGTTCAGCGACGACAGCGGCTACGTCGAGTGGACGATCCAGCTCATAGACGACTTCGCGCGCCAGGACGATTTTTTCAAGTGTCGTCTCCAAGTAGTGCATAGCTTGATGGAACGAAGCTTCAAAGGCTTCATTCCCATCTCGCGATAGTCGTAAGCGCGTGACGCCTGCCGCAGTCGATGGTTGCGGTTGATTGACTTTGGCGAAATCGAGTGAGAGTTCATTTAAGATAGAATCGACTTGATCCATTGGCTCGACGCGAGCAAAAATCGTCACACGTGTCTTGCCATCTTGTTCTAGAAATAAAAACTTCGGAATCGTCATCGAAGCGTCTCCGAAGGAAGACCAACGATAATCCGGTTGTTTAAGTTCGGTAAACGAAAATCCGCTGAACGCAAATAAATCATGACCGACATGATCGCGATTCAAGTTTGCCCATTGCGATTGAATTCGTAAAAAACGATCCGTTCCTGAAGCCTGAAGTTGTTGTACGATGCCAAACCCGATGGCCCGCATCGAGCGATCAGGTGTCGCGAAATAAAATCGTTCCTCGATACCCTGTTCGAGGGAACGCATGTCAGTTGCTTCGATTTCCCATGAATACGAAGCGAGTATAGGTCGTTGTGAGGCGTTCGCCTGACTGACGGCCTGTTCGATACACTGTTTTAGCTCTTGTTGAGCGTAAGCCATACCGCTCATTGCCCCCTAGTCTGTAGATACTGTGATATGTTTCACTTAATCTAAGTGTAAACTTTTTGCGGACAAAAAAGAAGGAATAAGCTATCTTGGATTGAACATTGACAGCAAAAAACGAAACCCGATACACTTAGACAGGAAAGGGGTTATTATATGAATAAATCAATCGCTGTCTATTGGCGAATGACACGACCGCATACACTGACAGCAAGTTTTGTTCCGGTCGTCGTCGGTACGGCAGTTGTCGCACCACGCGTGGAATCGATACGCTTGGATTTGTTCGTGGCGATGTTGATCGCATCGATGTTGATTCAAATCGCAACGAATCTGTTCAATGAATACTACGATTACAAACGTGGTTTAGATACGGAGGAGTCGGTCGGAATCGGTGGATCGATCGTTCGTGACGGATTCAAGCCGGGGACGATTCTAGCGTTCGCACTTACATTGTATGGCATCTCGGCATTACTCGGTGTGTATCTGTGCATCGAGACATCGTGGTGGTTACTTGTCGTAGGACTCATTTCGATGTTCGTCGGATATATCTATACAGGAGGACCGTTTCCGATTGCCTATACACCGTTTGGAGAAGTCGTTGCAGGCTTTTTCATGGGGTATATCATCATCGCGATTTCGGCGTACTTGCAAATTGGTTATGTTCCGACAGAAGCCGTTGCGATTTCGGTACCAGTCGCCATCTTGATTGGTTCAATCCTACTTGCGAATAACATTCGGGACTTGGATAATGATAAGGTCAACGGACGAAAAACGATTGCCTGTCTCGTCGGACATCGCCGTGCCGTGTACGTCTTGATCGGATTTTTTGCGGCAGCTGTCCTGTCTCTCATTATTGCTGTACTCGCATTCGAAGTCTCATGGTTTGCGTTACTCGCGTTATTGAGTATTCCGCTCATGATCAAAGCGGTCCGTCTCTTCTGGGAAGACTTGCCACCGGAAAAGCTGATGCCTGGCATGGCACAGACCGGTAAAGTGAACACGATTTTCGGACTCTTACTCGCAATCAGTCTCGTGATCGCGAATATCTAATCTTTAATCAAAGCAGCAGGCGATCCGCTTGCTGCTTTTTTAACGTGAAGATAGCGAACAGTTAGAAAAAAAGTACTTCGGTTGTCACTGATTTAAAATTTTACTATAATTGAAGCAATGTGCCTGAAAGATCAAACAAGGTCGGAAATCAGGAAATATGGTTAGAGGTGGAACTGAAATGAATAAAATCGCGGTAATCGGAAAAGTATTCGTCGACATAAAAGGAACTTCGTTCGCTCCTTTGCATAAGGATGCGAAAAACGTAGGAGACATCACGTTTTCAAATGGAGGAACAGGACGCAACGTAGCACAAAATCTAGCCGTCCTCGGGAATGAAGTTCGCTTTATCTCGACGGTTACGAATGATCAGATTGGCGTGGGAGTGCTCGATGAGCTGAAATCTTACGGTGCAAATGTGGATCATGTCGAAATGTTAGAAGATCATGGAATGGGCATGTGGCTAGCTGTCATGGATAACGAAGGTGATTTGCAAACATCGATCTCGAAACAACCGGATGCGAAGTTGCTCGAAGAGGCGATTTTACGTCAATCGGTCTATGCACTCGATGGAGTCGATGCCGTTGCAATCGATCTTGATTTGTCCGTTACGGTCTTAGAACGTTTGATTCATTTATGTCGCAAAATGGAGTTGCCGTTGTTTGGTGTTTGTGGTCACTTGAGCGTCATCGAACGAAATCGTCATCTGCTACAAGGGTTCACTGGATTCATTTGTAGCCGAGAAGAGGCGGAAATTCTGTCTGATCTGTCGATCGTGACGGTTGAAGATGCGATTCATGTAGCAAATGAGCTAGCGAAAAAAGGTGCTCCATTCACGGTCGTGACGATGAGTGAACTCGGGGCGGTCTACGTTGATCGTCGTACAGCGACATCAGGTCACGTCGGAACGAAAAAAGTGAAGGTCGTTGACTCAACGGGAGCAGGCGACTCATTCTTCTCTGCTGTCTTGTCTGAATTGACACAAGAGAGACCGGCAGAAGAAGCCTTGAAGCTTGGCATGAAGGTTGCAGCGGAAGTCATCGCTTCGACAGAAAACGGACTCGTTCCTGAAATGCTGGATGCTCTTCGATAAGTAGAAATGATAAAAGGGGAGGTGGCGTCATGCCGATTCAACGAAGTGCAATCATTTTACGAAACGAACAGGATGAAATTGCGTTGATCCGACGGGATAAACCGAACGAAACGTATTATGTCTTTCCAGGCGGTGGGAAAGATAACGGAGAATCGTTAGAAGAAACAGCGATTCGTGAAGCACATGAAGAACTTGGAATCGATGTGGAGTTGACCGGTATTGCCGCCATCGTCCGTTTTAATGGATTCGACAATCCTTATTTTTGGGCGAAAACAATTGGGGGTCGCTTTGGCACGGGTACGGGTGAAGAGTTCGAAGAGGAAGGATCGGGTTATACACCGGTCTGGATCAAGCGTTCGGAGCTACCTTCGTTACCGATTCGTCCACCGTCACTTGCCAAACAGCTGGCAGAAATGACAGAACCATTCTATGGATTGATCCTTTCTGAAAACGAATGAGGTTTTAGTTGAAATAAAATGGGAAAAGTATATTAAAACAATGAGGTGGTCTTCGACTGCCTCTTTTTCATGAAGGAGAGATGACGATGGCGCATTCACGCGATCCAAAAGGGCTTGCCCTGAACTTAAAGCAACGAATGTCCGATCATAACATCACGGATTATGCAGGGACACTCGCTTATTACTGGTTTTTATCCATTTTCCCAGGTATCATTTTCGTCATTTCCGTCTTATCTTTCTTTGACATCGATCGTCAGACGCTCGAATCACAAATTCGCGACTTAGCGCCAGGTGGAGCCGTCAACACATTCACCGATACGATTTTCCAAGCTATCAAGGAACCACAAGGTGGATTGTTATCGATCGGTGCGATTCTTGCCGTCTGGTCCGCCTCAAAAGGAGTCGATCGTTTGATCACGACGGCGAACCATGCCTATGGAGACTTCTCTCCCCGTGGTTTTGTCGCAGCACGTGGGATTGCCTTGTTGCTCACAATCGTGCTCGGAATCGGGATGTTGTTGCTGATCGTCTTGAATGTTCTCGGTGGTCCGATCATCACGTATCTTGCCAATTTCGTCCTGCCGATCGATATGGGGCAAAAAATCCTACTGACGGTCTTACGGTATGTCGTGTCGACGATTCTATTGATTGGTATCCTGTCGATTTTTTACCGCGTCGCACCAAAGCGCCCGATTACATTCAAAGAAGCAATTCCAGGAGCCGTTTTTGGTGTCATCGTCTGGCAATTATTATCGGTTGGATTCGGATTTTACGTCTCGAACTTCTCGAATTACAATCAAACGTACGGTTCGCTCGGTAGTGTCGTCATCTTGTTATTATGGCTCTACTTCACAGGGCTGATCATCTTACTCGGTTCTGAATTGAACGCATCATGGGAACGATTCATGAAAAAAGCGGATCCAAAGAAGATGGAAGAGAAACGCTTGAAGGAACAAGCTGAACTTGATGCGATTCCGACGAATACGTTCGGATGAAGATACGAAAAAACGTCTGACTGCCTTCCGGCAATCAGACGTTTTTTCGTGTTAAGCAGCTAATCGTTTTTCAGATGAACGCTGTGGAAGACTTGGTAAAGCATCCTGTTGAAGAAGGCGTAAACCGTTCAGGATGACGAGAATCGTTGATCCTTCGTGTCCAACGACAGCGAACGGCATGATCAAGAATTGTGACAAGTTCGATACGATCAATAAGAGAATGACACCGATCGCAAGCGTGATGTTTTGTTTGACGATCCGGTTCATCTTCCGGGCTTTATGCACAGCATAGGCAAGACGACCTAAATCATTTTTCATCAAGACGACGTCAGCGGTCTCAAGCGCAGCGTCCGTTCCTTCACCCATCGCAATCCCGACATGTGCTAATGCAAGGGCTGGGGCATCGTTAATGCCGTCACCGACCATCGCGACGGTCCGACCTTCTGTTTGGTATTGTTTGATGTAGCGGACTTTATCTTCCGGTAGGCACTCAGCGACGAAATCCGTTAATCCTGCTTCACGCGAAATAGCAGCTGCCGTGACCGGATTATCACCAGTTAACATGATCGTTGCGATGCCGAGATCATTTAAGGCAGCAATCGCTGTTTTGGCTTCCGGACGAATCGTATCACGTAACGCATAAAGCGCTACGATCTGTGCTCCATTGCTGACATAAACGATCGTATGCCCTTGCTCTTTCAATGACTGTTCGATCGCGACGAATGGATCGTCTAAACCATCATGGAACGCCCGTTTACCGATACGATACGTGACACCATCGACAGTTGCTTCAATCCCGTATCCTGTCACATCTTTAAACGTTGATGGTTCGCGGACATCGGTTTTTAAGTGATCGACGATTGCTTGTGCGAGTGGATGGTTCGACTGCGCTTCGATGGAAGCGACCGCTTGTTGGACTGTTCGGACGTCCATGCCTTCCGCGTAACGACTTTCAGTGACGACGGGTTTCCCTGTTGTCAGTGTTCCCGTTTTATCGAAGACGATCGTATCGACTTGACCGAGCGTCTCAATGTGGGCGCCTCCTTTAAAAAGAACGCCATTTTTCGCAGATGCGGCAATTGCAGATAAGGCAGCAGGTGTAATCGACGCAACAAGGGCACAAGGTGAGGCGACGACGAGAAGAATCATCGCGCGGTAAATACTTGTCTCAAATGTCCAGCCAACGACGTAATGAGGGAGGACCATCATTAGTGCAACGACGAGGAGGACGATTTTGACATAACGGCTTTCGAAACGTTCGATGAACTGAGCAGATGGAGACTGTTCACTTTGTGCGTTTTGGACCATATGAATGATTTTTTGGAACAACGATTCGTCAGCAGCTTTCGTCATCTCAATCGTCAAGACACCATTCATGTTGACAGTCGAGTTATAAACGGTATCACCTGTTTGTTTTTCAACCGGAATCGATTCTCCTGTAATCGATGCTTCTTCGATCGCGGCTTGACCGCGTACGATGACACCATCAACCGGAATCCGTTCCCCAGGACGAACATAGACGAGGTTACCAATCGCTAATTGTTCGATTCCGACGACTTCGAGTTGACCGTTTGTATTCAGACGTGTTGCTTCCTCTGGTTGTAAGGACATCAAGCTTTGCAAGGCACGTTCGTTCTTATTCATCGTGTATGTCTCAAGGGCACCGGATAACGCAAAGATGAAGATGAGGATCGCACCTTCCATCCAGTAGCCGATAGCAGCAGCACCGATAGCTGCTAAAATCATCAACAATTCAACATTCAACGTTTTTTCTTGATACGTCTCCGTCAATCCTTCCTTTGCTTTCGCATATCCTCCGATTACATAAGCCGATAAGTACAATGTGACATATACGGCAGATGCCGCATTGAATTTTTCAAGTCCGTAAGCAACTAAAATCAATATTCCGCTAAACAATGCTAGAATCAATTCGTGATGCTCATCCCAAGCATGACGGAATACGGAACGCTGTTGAACATCGGTAGTAGTGGAAGTCGTCATATTAAAACTCCTTTCAAAATGTAAATGAGAAATGAAATCATTATAGAAAGAGAATGAGAATGTGATATATCAATGAGTTTAACTGATTGATAATGAGTTTCATTGTCTCTAGATTATAATTATTATTATCTGTAGAATTACTATACCATGCTTCAGTGAAAAGGAACAGGAAAGGAACTAGAAAGATGCAAAAAATTTTAACCCATCGGATTGGACTCGTCGTCTTTGCGTTAATGACGACTTTTTTGTGGGGCAGTGCATTTCCCTTCATTAAAAAAAGTTATGACTTATTACAGATCACATCTTCGGAATACGGAGAGCAATTGCTGTTTGCAAGCTATCGTTTCTTTTTAGCAGGTGTGTTATTACTTGTCGTCAGTGTCTTCGTCTTCAAACAGACGATTACACTGAAGGAGCGGACCTATGCCTATAGTCGTCTCGGCTTCTTTTTGACGTTCTTGCAGTATGTCTTCTTCTATATTGGTCTCTCCTTATCGACGGGAGTGCAAGGATCAATCATCGCTGGATCGACCTCATTCTTCCAGATGTTACTTGCTCATTTTCGATACGAAGACGATCGACTGAATCGATTTAAAGGACTCGCCTTATTCCTTGGATTCACAGGTGTCATCTTGGCCAACTGGCCGCAAGGTGGACAAGGTGTCTCGTTCGGTATAGGGGAAGGGCTGTTGATTGCGGCAATGGTTTCCGGGGCGTTCGGTAACTTGATCGCGAAAGAATACTCAGCACGTTATCCGGTGGCGCCGATGACAGGATGGGCGATGGTCATTGGATCAATCGGTCTCTTTATCGCAGGAGTCATTCTCGATGGTCATGTCGCACCGTTTACCTTTTCAACGACAAGTGCTTGGATGCTCGTGTATCTTGCCTTCTTATCAGCGACTGGATTTACGCTTTGGAACTTACTAATGAAATATAATCCAGTCAGTAAAGTGTCGTTGTTCATGTTCTTCGTACCGATCTATGGTGTCAGTTTATCGGCCTTGATTCTCGGCGAGACGATTCCACCGCAAGCGTTGCTTGGGTTACTCTTCGTCGTCAGTGGTATTTTAGTCTCGACGTACCTTCCTGTATGGTTTCAAAAGCGAGGTTGACGAAGATTCAGAATCGTGCAAAAATAGTTTCAATCAAAGTAACTCCCAATCGTTCGTTGCTCAAGCCGACCCGTTCGGCTTTTTTCTGTACGGTCAAGTGAAGACCGATTCGGCCTTGTCTGAAAGGCTAGTGCGACTATAAAACGGAAGGAGATGAAAACGAATGGAACGGAATGAGATCGTTCGAAAGATCATTGCCACTCGTCGTCCACGTGATGAGTTTGCCCGGTTCGTCGTAACGTGCGTCAGTCAGCAGTTGAAGGAAACCCATGGAGATGTGGATGTGGAAATCATCGAGGCGGAGAGAGGTTACGATTCAGTGTGGTCAATCAACGGTCGAGAGGTCGTCGTGCTGCTCGAGACAGAAGAGCTGAAGCGTGCAAAAGAACAGCCGTATGCGATCGACGATAAGCTCTGGCGGAGTTTTCGGCAAGAAGGAATCGTGAAATAAAACAAAGGATCTTGCGCATCATTAGCGCAAGATCCTTTGTTTTAGATCCGGGATGATTCGTGACGTTTCGCATATCGTAAGAGAAACGCAAGTGTCGCTAGAACCAGAACGAATAGACTGAAATAAAGCATAGCTGGAAGCAGAACGAACAAGCTGCCAGCAATCGGTCCAAGGATCGAACCAAGACTAAAGGCAATCCCTGCAAGCAAGTTGCCCGTCGGAAGAAGGTGTCGCGGTAACTGTTCCGTCATATAGGCGACACCGAGCGAGTACGTCGAGCCAAGTGCCATCCCGCTAATAGCAAAAATCGCGAATAACCAACCGTATCGTTCGAAGACGAAGCAAGCGATAAGGAAAGCAACGGAGCCAATCGAAAGAACGGTTACTAACGTCCGACGTTTTCCGAAGTGATCAGCAAGTCGTCCAAGTGGAAGTTGCATGATCAACGAGCTGACGACGAATGTCGTGATCAAGGTACTCGTCTCAGATAGACCGTACCCGTTACGCGTCGCAAAAACGGGAAAACTGGCATTCAGTGTGGCTTCGAGAAAACCATATGTAAAGCCAGGAAGTAACGTGAACCAAGCAGTTGATAGGACAAGTTTATACCGTGAGGCGGCGCTTTGCAGCTCCTCCGGCATGACGGAGGACGGTTTTTCGTTCGGCATACGCGATAACAAGATCAGGACGATGACAGTCAATGTACCAGTCAACACGAATGGTAGCCAGTTGATGACATCGACGAGAGGTGCCGCAAGAGGACCGAGAGCAAAACCGAGACCGAATGCCATCCCGTATAGTGACATCGTTCGTCCTAACCGTTCATTTGGGGTAATGGACGTCACCCAAACCTGTGATCCATAGTGTAACGTCTGATCACCAAATCCGACTAGGAACCGTAAAATCATCCAAGCAATGACGCTTGGAAGGAGTGGAAATAAGAAAACCGCCACTGCAACAAGAGCGAGTCCAAACGAGATGACCGGAATATAACCACGTCGTCGTAGTGGACCTTCCATGAGAGGGGCGGCGACGATGACACCGATATAGAGAACGGCAGCGCTGAGACCGTTGATGAAAGCGGGGGTTCCTTGGCGTTCAAGTAAAATGGATAACAGTGGAATCAGCAGACCTTGCGTGAATCCGGAAATGAAGACGATCGATAAGATAAGAGCAAAACGACGTGACACAAGTAACGACGACCTTTCTTTTTTCTTTTAGCATAACACGCCCCGGTCTATGAAACGGGAGACCGGGGCGTGCTTCATTTATTTTCTTGTTCAAAACGTGTCGGACGCGGCATATGCAGAAGATGTTCGTCCCAGTCTGTCTGGTCGAATACTTCATCATGTTCGATGCTGTGTGAAGCGCGAATACCAACCATCATGACGAACAAGACCATACTGAACGTACCGATGATTGCGACAATACCTACGAGCCATTCCATCCCGGTCACCCCTTTTAGAAAAACAGAATGTGTCTACTTTGTGACATTTTTCCCGGGATGCCATCGTTCAAAACCTTTTTTTTAGTTTTAAAGCCGGCTGGACTGTTTTGTGAAATCAATCTCAGGGTAATATGCGTTTTTCACAAGCGCGTTCGGTCCAAGGCATTGCACCGCAGGGCAGTGACATGACAAGCTTTTATTCAGTTCTGTCTCTTGCCACTCAGCATAAGCATCATTGAAGGATGTCTCATGAATCGTACCTAGCGAAGCAAGTTCGTCACCGAAATCCGTCACGATGATCTCGCCATCAAAGATGTTGACGTTGAGACGGGAACGTCCATCAGGGTCATTGCGAACAGAGACGTTTTTCTCTTGACGCAAGCGACGATGAAGTTCTAAATCCGCCTCTTCCATCGAACAAGCATAGAAGGGGAGTGTTCCGAATAACATCCAGACGTTCGGATCCCGGACGTCAAGCAAACGATGGATCCCGTCGCGAATTTCGGGCAAGCTAGCTGCTTCGATCATCGACGCGAAGTCAGCGGGGTACATCGGATGCACCTCGTGGCGGACACACCCCATGTCGACGATTTCCTTATGAATCGCTTCAAGGTGTGGTAATGTCCGTTTATTGATCATCGTCTCTGCAGAAACGATGACACCACGTGCATTTAGAACACGGGCATTCTCTTTCATCGTCTCGAAAAGCTTCGTCCGTGCTTCACGTGACGGTTTTCGTTCCATCATCGCAAAGCCACCATCGATGAAATCATCAGCTGTTCCCCAGTTATGTGAGATGTGCAAGATATCTAGATAAGGAATGATTAATTCGTAGCGAGATAACGGAAGTGTTAAATTTGAGTTGATTTGGGTTTTAGCACCACGTTCGTGGGCATACTTAAGTAAAGGGACGACATATTCCTTGATGGACTTCATTGAAAGCATCGGTTCGCCGCCGGTGATTGAGAAGGCACGCAGATGTTCGATTTCATCCAGACGTTGAATAAGTAGCTCGACTGGAATCTCGGGTGACTCGCTACTGGATAACATGTAACCGACGGCGCAATGTTCGCAGCGCATGTTACACAGTTTTGTTGTCGTGACTTCAATGTTCGTCAAACGGACCGTGCCGTATTGTTCAATGTCGCGATAAGCTTCCCACGGATCGTTCGCAATCGTGATGGGTGATGAATGTGACATAGATACTCCTCCTTTTTAGTGCTCCACTTCGTATCGTATGCTAAAATAACGTCGGAATCCAGCGGAAGAAAGGAAGTCTGAATAATGGGAAAAGCAAGAACTGATAAACTTGGTCAAATGAATGTGCTAAAATCAAGAATGCAGCTTCTCTGTCATACAATCGATTCACTCGATGAATCATCAGATATCGAAGATTTGGAACGACTAATCGTATCACTGGATCAACTCAAGGCGAAGGTCGTTCGATATGCGAAGGATATGAAAGAACAAGAAGAAACGAAAAAAGCGGTAGATTGAGACCGCTTTTTCATTTGCGTAAAGAGAAAGGATGAAATCAATGGCAACAAAAATCAAATTACAGACGGGTGAGGTCCGTTCGGTCACTTGTTTACGAATGGGAATCAACGGTGAAGGGATCGCAACACTTGAACGACAAATCGTCTTCATCCCAGGTCTACTCGTCGGTGAGACGGCACAGATCGAGATCACGGAAATTCATGCGAACTATGCGAATGCAAAAATCTTAAAGCGTGACGATCGTTCACCAGACCGTGTTACTCCACTTTGTCCGGTCTATAGTGTCTGTGGGGGCTGTCAATTACAACACATGAGTTACGATGGACAATTGCGTTATAAGGAAGAAATGCTTCGCAACGCTTTCTTGAAATCAACGAAGTTGAATGTCGAAAAAGCCGATATCCGCCCGACGATCGGTTCGAAGGAGTGGGGATACCGCAACAAGTCGCAATTCGTCGTCGGTAAACAAGGCAATGAAATCGTTAGCGGTCTCTATTCTGCGAATTCGAATCGTTTGGTCGCGATCGATGATTGTGTCGTCCAAAATAAGGATACGCTTCGCGTCAACCAAGCTGTCACGAAATTACTCAATGACTATAAAGTACCCGTTTACCATGCATCAAAACAAGACGGTGTCATGCGCCATATCGTCGTCCGGACAGGAATCAAAACGGGCGAAATTCAAGTCGTGCTCGTTGCCTTTAAAGACGGCTTCCGTGATCTAGAGGGCTTATCGCGCGATATCATGGACATTCCAGGTGTCGTCTCGGTTGCACTGAACATCAATGATAAGTTGACATCACGTGTCTTCGGAGAAGAGACGGAAGTCTTGCGTGGCGTTGAACGGATCGAGGAAGAGATGGGGGAATTCACGTATCAATTGTCTCCGCGTGCCTTCTTCCAATTGAATCCGGAACAAGCAGAGCGGATGTATGAAGAAATTGCGCGTGCTGCTGCTTTGACAGGCGAAGAACGTGTCGTTGATGCATACGCAGGTGTTGGTTCAATCGGACTTTGGATCGCTAAAGGAGCAAAAGAAGTCCGCGGCATGGAAATCATTGAAGAAGCTGTCGAAGATGCCAATGCGCACATGAAGCAATACGGATTCGACCATGCCCACTACGTCGTCGGTAAGGCAGAAGCCTGGATTCCGCGTTGGGTAAAGGAAGGCTGGATTCCAGATGTCTTCATCGTCGACCCACCACGCTCAGGTTGCGATACACAATTGTTGAACGCGATGATCTCGTCTAAAGCGAAAAAAATCATCTATGTCTCGTGTAACCCGCAGACGCTTGCGCGCGATTGCGATCACTTGATGAAAGCGGGATACAAGGTATCGTACATTCAACCGTACGATATGTTCCCACAAACAGCGCACGTCGAAGCGATCGTCGTGCTCGAAAAAAAGAAAAAGAAAAAGTTCTAAGTAACAAGCCCGTATGCACTCTTTGAACGAGTGGACATACAGGCTTTTTATCATGTTTGCGAAAGATAACCGAACGTCGCGTCACACTCAGCGAAGCGTTCCTTCAACCGGGCAACACGATCAGCAGGAAGTGGACCGCGCTCAATTAATTGCTGATTCAAAGCGAGGTGTTCTGGTCGAGACGTACCGATGATGGCTGTCGTGATCCCTGGCTCAAAGACCGTGAAACGAAGGGCAGTTTCAAGCCAACTCGATTCCTCGAGTGGATAAGCGAGTTGTTGCGCACGTTCCCAGTAGGGCTCGACGTACTGTCCGACCGGACGCTCCGTGAATCGCCACGGGGCGTTACCGATTGGACGCTTGGCGATGACACCGTGATCTAGAAGGGTGGGCAGGACTTCATCGACACGTTGATCAAATAGATTGAATGACGTTTGGAAACTGTCGAAGCGATTCGTTTCGATAGCATATGTTAAGTCTTCCCGATCACCGGAATAAGCGATGACGCGGACTTTTCCAGCTTGTTTTGCTTGGTCAAGCGCTTCGATGACATCTCCCTGGGCGAGAATTTCTCGACTACAAGAATGGAGGTGTACGATGTCGAGATAATCCGTTTGCATCGTCTGTAAGGCTTGATCGATGCCACCATGGACCGCTTCAAAGGTCCAGTCCTGCGTACCGGGAACATCATAGCCGACTTTCGTCGACAGAATGACGTCGTGACGACGATTCTTTAGAAATTGTCCGACGCGTTGCTCCGATAAGCCATAGCCGCGTGCTGTATCGATCAGATTGATGCCGAGATCACGTGCTTGTTCGAGTAAATAAACTGCTTCGCGATCCGTCATCTGTTCTGCGCCGATGTGACCAGCTCCGAACCCAAGCGGGGATACGAGTAGGTCGGATGTTCCAAAACGTCTTAACTCCATGAACGATACTTCCTTTCAGAAAACCTGTAGTTTTATATCGATGATGCTCGTTTTTGTTGAATACGATAGGCCAGATAACCAACGAGTGCCACGCCTGCAATCGACCATTGGATGATGGATGAGGATTGCATGAACTGATGGACGGCGAACACTTCGATTAACATGGCTGGAATTTTTCCGATCGTACTCGCAGTCAGGAAAAGTAGGATGGAAATACCACTAGCAGCACTGACGATGTTGACGATGCCAGACGGGACGAACGGTAACAGCCGCAGCAAGATGATCGTCAAAAAAGCTTCGCGTCCTTGTTGTGCTTGTAGTTTTTGTTGCAAACGAGCGAATCGATCCGGAAGTGGGCGACGAAGGGCATACCGCAGTCCTTTTCGGTAAAGTAGAAACGCACAAACCGCACCTAGGACTTCACCGATGAAAGAGAGCAATGTGCCCATCCATAGACCGAAATAGACGAGATTCGCAGCGGTGACGAACGTACTCGGTAGGACACCAAGTACACTGACGACGACGCCGACTAAGACACTAACGAACGGAGCGAACGGTCCGAAGAGTTCAAAGGTTTGGATGACATGATGTTCCATCATTCGAATCCATCCTCTTCATCCGGAAGAAGCGGTAACTCGATGTGGACAGTCGTTCCTTCTCCAAGAACGGAGTCGAACCGGATTGTCCCATCATGACGATCGATGATGTGTTTCGTGATGGCAAGACCAAGACCGGTTCCGCCATCTTTACGCGTCCGTGATTTATCGACACGGTAAAAACGTTTTGTCAGTCGATCAAGATGCTCTTCCGGAATGCCTTCTCCTTCGTCCCGGATAAGACAATGCGTCCGGTCGCCGATCGTTTCAGTCGATAAGAAAATCTGTTTACCAGGCGGTGTGTACCGTAAGGCGTTATCGAGTAAATTGCCGAAGACTTGCTCAAGGCGGTCTGTATCGCCTAAGACGATTTGATCCGGATCGAGATTCATCACGAACGTGACTCCTTTTGACTGGGCGATGGGTTCCATCCGGTAAATGACATCTTCAAGTACTTGGCTGAAGACAAGTGGTTGTTTCGACATCGGATAGGAATCGCGTTCAAGTTGAGCGAGATCTAGCAAATCATTGACGAGACGTTGCAGACGCTCCGTTTCCCGCTCGATGATTTGGTAATACTGCGCACGCTTTTCTTCCTCGAGCGAATCATCCTGCATCATCTCCGTATAGCCACGGATGTAGGAGAGCGGTGTCCGCAATTCATGACTGACGTTCGCGAGGAACTCCTTCCGCTGCTCGTCGACTTCTCCGAGCGATTCCGCCATCTTATTTAATGTTTCTGCGAGTTCCCCGATCTCATCGTCCGATTGAATCGGAATCCGATAATCAAAGTCACCTTGTGCATAAACAGTCGAGGCGCGCTTCATGTCGATCAACGGACGGATGATCGTATCGATGATTTGTCGTCCGAAGATGACGAGATTCAAGACGATCAGTCCGATCATGAAGAAGATCATCAGGCGGAGTGGGCGGAATGGTTCACTGATTTGACCGAGTTCTAGATATAAAATCAATGTACCGACCAGTCGATTGTTTTCGATGATCGGAAATCCGGTCATCAAAATGTCCGTTCCTTCAATCGGATGGGTCCGACTGGAGACGACGGTTTCACCGTTTCGAAGTTCTTCGATATCCGCATTCGTCAAAAAGCGCAGTCCAGCTGGATTTTTCTTCAGGAAATCGATAAAGAAGACTTTCGATTCCGTCAACTCATTCGTATAAGTCATTCCATCGTAAAAAGCACCAGATAATCCTTCAGATTCATAAATGTTGATCAGCTTTTCGCCTCGGTTCAATAAGATATCTTCCTGCGTTTGAAGATAGAACCGGTCGTAGAGATAGAACGTCAGCAGGACGAATAAAATAGCGGAAAAAACGCTTGTGAACCAAATCGTGATCCAAATCCGGCGCCGGATCGTATAGCGCTTAATCATACTTCCTCGAATTTATAACCGATGCCCCAGACCGTTTGAATCGAGCCACCAGCTTCCCCGAGCTTTAAGCGAAGTGTTTTGATGTGTGTATCGACCGTCCGTAAGTTCCCGATATAATCCGCACCCCAGATTTGATCGAGTAACTGTTCACGAGAAAAGACCTTATCATTGTTTTGAGCGAACAGATGCAACAAATCAAATTCCTTACGCGTCAGACTGACCGGTTTGCCATTGACGTGGACACTCCGACTTTCGGTATCGAGTTCGAGCATTCCGAGCGTTAAAGTAGCCGATTGATCAACTGTAAAGCGGTGAGAACGACGAAGCGTCGCTTCGATGCGAGCAAGCAGTTCTCGAGGGCTGAATGGTTTTGTAATATAGTCATCAGCTCCGATTTTCAGCCCGTGAATGCGATCGAGTTCATCCGAACGTGCCGTCAGCATGATGATCGGAACGTTTGAGAATTCACGGATGCGCATACATGCTGTCAAGCCGTCCATTTCCGGCATCATGACATCGAGTAGAACGAGATGGAATGTATTTTGTTGAATGAGATGGATCGCTTCTTGTCCGTTAGAAGCTGTCATCGTCGTGTAGTGTTCTTTTTCAAGATTCGAGACGAGAAGGTCACGCATTTGTGCTTCATCATCTACTACGAGAATGTTAAACGATTCTGGCATTAGTCTTCGCTCCATTTCCTGTAGAAGAAAGTGTTTCTTCCATAAAGATGAGTTTTCTTATTTATCATACCATTTCAAACTTTAGAAGCGCATGCGTGGACACAAAAAAGCATGAGAGACAAGGCTCTCATGCTTCGAGTTGTTGGTGATCGTATAGTGTTTCGAGTTCCCGACCATGAATGTACATGTGGAAACTAGATTTAGAGACTTCATATAGGGTGAACTGTGTCTCACCGGCATTCAATTGCTCAAGAAGCGCAGGGCGCAACTCATCCGCACAGAACGCATACGGCAATTTTTCAGCTGCTTTTTGTGACCGAATATTGCTTTTGCGAATTTTCATGAAGACACTCTCATATCCAAGCTCGAAGAACAGCTCAGAGAAGAAGGCTTCTTTCGCTAAATGATTGTATCCTTTACCATGATACGGTTTACCTAACCATGTACCGAGAAACCCATATTGTCCTTCGATATCGAGTAAACTAATCGTACCAATCGGTTGATCGAATTCATCTAGGATGGTACGTGATACGATTTCACCACGTTCTTCCTCTTCGATTGCCTGCTTTGTAGTAAACAGAAATTCATCAAAGTACCGTGTTTTTTGGCGGACGTACGGATATACGTCTTGATGCTGCATCAGTTCGAACAAATCAGCGCAGTCGCTCAGCTCCCGTTGCTTGAGCATACTTCCATTCCTCCTTTTAGGACCGCAAGAATGATTGTCGAAAGCTACCTGTCTGACTCGTTTGAACCGCGCATGGTATGCCTTCTTCAGTTGTCGGATAAGATAATATTACCTTCTTTTTTTAAAATTGCAAGAAAATAATTTTTGTGAAAAAAGATACAAAAACAAGATGTTTTCCGTAAGCGTCTAAAACCCCCGAAAGGTGCAAAAAACACCTGGCGGGGGTGGGGTTAAGTCAAGTTCAGTTGAGCGTGTTCAAAAATGATTTTTCCGTCAATCATCGTCATGAGCGGCTTCGCTAAATAGTCGAGTGGGAAGTGACTCCATAGGACGAGATCCGCGTCTTTTCCGACCTCGATCGATCCGACGCGATCGTCCACACCGAGCGAGCGGGCTGGATGAATCGTGATCGCGCGCAAGGCGACATCGACTGGTAGACCTTCTCGTGCAGCTAGACCGGCACAGAGATTCAAGTACTGGACAGGAGTGTACGGATGATCGGTCGTAATCGAGATTTCGAGACCATGCTCATGAAGAATCCGGTACGTTTCCCATGTCTTATTCTTCAGTTCGATTTTAGACTTTCGCGTGAAGGTGGGTCCGACCGTCACTTTTTCGATCGGTAGCAACTCCATCTCTTTTGCGACGAGATGACCTTCGGTACAATGTTCAATACGTAAATCAAGATCGAACTCTTCCGCAAAACGGATGGCAGAAAGGATATCATCTGCTCGGTGCGCATGTACACGAAGCGGCATTTTATGATCAAGGACCCGTTTGATCATCTGATGGGCGAACGTTTCGGAAACTCGTTGTGTCCGAACTTCAAGAAAGGCTTCGCGCAACATCCCCATGATGCCCATCCGTGTCAGTTCACCGGCACGACCAGCACTATGGACACGCTTCGGGTTTTCACCGAGCGCCACCTTCAGACCCGCATACTTTCGAAGAATCATATCATCGATGAACCGTCCGTGCGTCTTGATGACACTCGTGACGCCACCGATGATGTTCATGCTACCAGGCATGACTTGAACGGTCGTGATCCCATGTTCGACGGCTTCCTTAAAGCCTTCATCCAGCGGATAGACGCCATCAATGGCACGCAGATGAGGAGTCATCGCGAAAATCGTCTCATTCGCATCATTTCCGACGGTTCCGGTGCCTTCGTCATATAATCCGAGATGCGTGTGGGCATCGATGAAACCGGGCAATAAAAAGTGACCTTCTGCTTCAATGACTTGATCGTTGTCTAAATGATCCAGTAATTCACCGATTTCAATGATTTTTCCATCACGAATACGGATGTCCCCGTAAAAACTGTCCGAAGTAATCGGATAGATATGTGCATTTCGAATTAAGATATCCAAGTATCGTCCACCCCTGTACTAGTTTGAATGCTCGATTGCTCGCAATGCATCCTTTAGTTCAGCATACCGAAACTTGTATCCGTTTTCGAGCGCTTTTTTCGGGATGACACGAGCTCCTTCTAGTACAATCGTACTCTTTTCACCGAGTGCGAGCTCTAACGCGAAGCGTGGCGCCGGGAGCCAGTGTGGGCGATGTAAGACTTTTCCGATTGTCTGTCCAAAACGCCGCATCGTCTCCGGGTGAGGCGCAGTGATGTTCAGCGGTCCTTCGACTGTCGGGGTCTCAAGTGCGAATAGGAATAAATCGACTAAATCATCGATGTGGACCCAGGAGACCCACTGTTTTCCGTCGCCCATCGTCCCACCACCAAACAAGACATAAGGCAGGCGCATTAACGGATAAGCGCCACCGGCTTTCGTTAAGACGACACCGATTCGTGGATGGACGAGTCGAATGCCAGCGTCGGCAATCGGACGGGCAAGATCTTCCCACGCGACACAGACATGACTTAAGAAGTCAGCGGTCGGTGGAAGGGGGTGATCTTCAGAGAAGGTTTGATGCCGATTTTGTCCGTAAATGCCAACTGCAGAAGCAGATAAAACGACATTTGGTTTTTGATCGAGTGCTTCAACGATTCGCACGAGCTCCTTCGTCGTGCTGACGCGACTGTCGAGAATGACGCGTTTGCGTTCATCTGTCCAACGTCCGTCGTTGATCGAAGCACCAGCAAGATGAATAAAGGCATCGACGCCTTCTAAGTGCTGTTCCGGTTTTGCGTCTTCTGTCATCCACTTGATATATGTGACATGCGCGTCATTTGCTTTCGGATGACGCGTTAAGATAAAGATGTGATGTCCTTGCTCGAGTAAACGTTTCGTCAAGGCTTGACCAATCATACCGGTTCCACCGGTAATCGCAATGTTCATGTAATCCATCCTCCCTAAATAAGTAAAAGTAGCTTCTTTCCATTTGTTCCCGTTCCATGGTTTCACTCAAACATAGACCTGCCTGTTCATGATATCGTAGAACTACCGAATCAGGTTAGGGGAGGGAACGAAATGAAGATCAAACGGATCTCGACGCAGAAAAAGAACAGCGAACGATTCAACATCTATGTCGAGCGCGATGGCAAAGAGGAATATGCCTTTGCCGTAGACGTCGATATCTTAATTAAATACAATCTACAACGCGATAAGGAACTGGATGACGACTTCGTCAAGGAAGTGTTAACGGCTGAAGAACAGCAAAAAGCGTATCGTCTCTCGTTGAATCATTTATCGTACCGCATGCGGGCGACGAGTGAAGTCGTCGCCTATTTAACAGAGAAAGAGACACCGGAGCATGCGATCAAACATGCAATCGATCGATTGACGGAGCAACGCTATTTGGATGATCAACAGTTCGCACTTGCTTATACGGCAACGAAAAAAGCGACGACACCTCAAGGTCCGGGACGGATTCGCCGCGACCTTGAGGCATTGAAGATACCGAAGACAGCGATTGATGAAGCGATCGTGACGTTTACGGATGAAGAGGAATACGAAAAAGTCCTGAAGTTTTTGCGGCAAAAGCAAAAAGAGCTGCAACGGCGTTCCGTGCGGGAACTGACACAAAAGTTGCAGTTAACGCTCATGCAGCGTGGGTTTTCGTCCGATTTGATTAAAGCGGGCATTGAAGAGGTGTTTCGAGCTGAAGAAGGTGACGAAGAAGAACAAGCGGCCCTTTATCAAGCGCGCAAGTATTATCCGAAATACCGACAACTTGAACCGTTCGAACGCGAACAAAAAGTCAAGCAAGCACTCGTCCGAAAAGGATTTCCATACGGTCTAGCCGCTCAAGTCCTCGAACAAGTCAAAGAAGAAGAGGCGGAGTAATAAAAGCAAGACGAAAAATTGACAATTATCCGACAATTGTGCTATTCTACGCACAGACTAAGAAAAGGAGGAACCGTCCTATGAAAAAGCCAATTGGTTTCACTCATATCCAACAGCTGAATACGACGGAGACTCTTGAGCACGTATAAGTAATTCATTTCATGTGCGAGCAAGGGGATTCGTCTCCCGAGCGCGCAGACGAACAAGAATGCATCATGCCCATTTCAAGGCATACTGATTCTCGGACTGCATCCGGAAATCCGTATGCCTTTTTGCGTGCTCGGAAAAAGTACTTCATTTCACAGTAAAGGGGGGACCCTCATGCGTTTATTTCGGCAATTGAGTTGGTTTCTAAAAGAACACAAATCATCGTATCTCGTAGCAGTCGTCTTATTGATCATCACCGGCTTCATCGATTTAACGCCGCCATGGCTAATCGGTAAGGTCATCGACGGATTGCGGTCGGGATCGATGGACCAGGCGACGCTCTTGCAATACGTCATCGGATTAACAGTCATTTCCATCGTTTCCTTCATCTTGACGTATCTGTGGTTAGCGAAATTATTCGGAACGGCATTTTTATTAGAACGGACACTTCGGAGTCGCTTCTTTACGCACTTATTGAAACTGACGCCGACGTTCTACCAAAAGAATCGGACGGGAGACTTGATGGCGCTCGCGACGAACGACTTGAAGGCGGTCGAGCGGACAGCTGGATTTGGTGTCTTGACGCTCGTCGACTCGTTGAACATGACAGCGATCACCCTCGTCGTCATGGGGGTGGCGATCGATTGGAAGCTGACGCTCGCTGCCTTGTTACCGATGCCACTTCTCGCCTACGCGATGAATAAGCTCGGAAGTCAAATTCACGGACGCTTCATCACTGCCCAGGATTCATTCGGAACGATGAATGACCAGGTCGTCGAGTCGATTTCTGGACTGCGTGTCATCCGCTCGTTCGTACAAGAACCAGTCGATGTTAAACGCTTCGACGATGTCACGACGGATGTCTTTGAGAAAAACATGCACGTCGCAAAAATCGATGTCTTGTTTGAACCGATCATCAAGCTGCTCGTCGGTTTCAGTTACTTGATCGGCTTATCGTTCGGGACATATCTCGTCTTTACGAACGACATCACGCTCGGACAATTGGTCGCCTTTAACATCTATCTCGGGATGCTGATCTGGCCGATGTATGCCTTTGGTGAATTAATCAATGTCATCCAGCGTGGGACAGCGAGTCTTGACCGCTTAGAAGCAACGATGCGAGTCAAACCGTTGATTGCTTCGACACCGCGGGAACACGTCGAACATCCCGAGCGGATCGAGATGAACGATTTGACGTTCACGTATCCAGAGACAGCCCATCCGGTCTTGCGAGATTTGAATATTACGATCGAACAAGGATCAACGATCGGTATCGTCGGACCAACGGGATCCGGGAAAACGACGTTCTTGCGTCAATTCTTACGTGAGTATCCAATCGGACGGGATATGCTGACGGTCAACGGCGTACCGTATGAAGATATTGCGCTAGAGACGGTTCGCGGTTGGACGGGTTATGTGTCACAAGAACATTTACTATTCTCAAAATCTGTTCGGGATAACATTCTGTTTGGTGCAGGTGAAGCGACAGAAGAAGAATTGCAGGAAGCGATTCGTCTCGCATCGTTTGAAAAAGATATCGAAACGCTGGAACAAGGACTTGAGACGATGGTCGGTGAACGTGGCGTCACGTTATCAGGAGGACAAAAGCAACGTCTCTCGATCGCGCGGGCGATGTTAAAAAAACCAGAGTTGCTGTTGCTTGATGATTCACTATCAGCGGTAGACGCGAAAACGGAATCACATATCATTGATTCGATTCGATCGAATCGTCACCAATCCACGACATTAATTGTTGCCCATCGTTTGTCGGCAGTGGCACATGCGGACGAAATCATCGTCTTGCAAGATGGAATGATTTCTGAACGAGGAACACATGACAGCCTGATGGCACAAAATGGCTGGTACGCTCAACAATTCGAGCGACAAAGTGAAGAGATGTAAGGAGGTGCCTCTGCATGAATGAATTAGAATTATACCAACTCGATCCGGCACGTCGGAAGACGACGATCCGTTCGTTGATCCGCTATGCGATGCATGAGAAACAAGCGATCTTTTTAGGATTATTTTTACTCGTACTGGCAGTCGGAGCGGAATTGACAGGTCCGTATATCGCCAAAGTCATCATTGATGAACATATCGTGGCAATTGAGAAGGACTGGGTCGAAGTTAAATCGGACGGTGCGGTCACGTATGACGGCCGTCAGTTCGCCAAAGCACAAGACGTCTCTAAAAGTCAGATCGTTCAATCCGTCTCGATCGTCCAAACGACCAACGGCTACTTTTTCGTACCGAAACAAGTCGTCAGTGGAGGAGAGCGGAAAATCAGTGGAAATACGATGACGGTCACGCGTGGAGACGACGTCTACACGTATGATAATATTCAAAAACTGACACAAGGACAGGTCTATGATTTTTATTCAAAAGACTTAAAAGCAATCGGCTGGTTGTCCTTGATCTATGTCCTTTTGCTGCTGGTAGCAGCTGGTTTGAACTGGATTCAGCAAATCTTGCTCCAGCGATCTGCTCATAAAATCATTAAACGGATGCGTCTTGATGTCTTTACGCATCTGCAACGGTTACCGGTTCGTTATTTCGACCAGACACCGATCGGGAAAATCGTCAGTCGAGTCACGAATGATACGGAAACGATTCGCGATCTATATCTCGGTGTGCTCGCCCGGGTCTTCTCGGGGATCATCACGATGGCGGGGATTCTGGTCGCGATGTTCTTCCTCGATTATCGCTTAGGACTAGTCTCGCTGATCATCATTCCAATCGTCTATTTCTGGATTCAGCTGTTCCAGAAACTCGCGACGAAAAACAACTTCAAGGTCCGATCCCTCGTTGCCGACATGAATGGTCAACTGAATGAGAACATCCAGACGATGCCGATCATTCAGGCTTATGCACGTGAGAAGGAAGTTCTTGCCGAATTCGAACAAAAGAACGAAGAGAACTATCAGACACGGGCAAAGTTGTTACGACTTGATGCCCTGATGTCCCACAACTTATCCTACTTTTTGAAAAACTTGACGCTCGCCTTGTTGATTTGGGTCGTCGGTGGGAAAAGTCTGACGAACGGCTCGTTTTTATCGCTCGGGATCTTATATGCGTATATCGATTACGTGTCCCGTTTATTCGAACCGGTCACCCAAATCATGAATCAGCTGTCACCGCTACAACAAGCACTCGTGTCAGCGGACCGAATGTTCCAGTTGCTCGACGAAAAGGGAGAGCCGGTCGAACAAGGTCGTGTTGCTCGGTTTAAAGGGGCGGTGTCCTTCAAGGACGTCGAATTTAGTTATGAAGCGGGAAATCCCGTATTACGTGAGATTCAAATCGATGCTCGTCCTGGCGCGACGATTGCCCTCGTCGGACACACGGGCAGTGGGAAAAGTTCGATCATGAACTTGCTGATGCGTTTCTATGATCCGTCAAAAGGACAGTTGTTGATTGACGGACAGGACGTGACGACTTTACCGAAACAAGCGGTCCGTGAGCATATGGGGATCGTCCTACAGGATCCGTTCCTCTTCACAGGAACGATTCGCTCGAACATCACACTCGGCAATCCTGATATTTCCGAAGAACGAGTACGACAAGCGATTGAAGCTGTCGGTGCGGATCGGTTCATTGATCGTTTACCGAACGGGCTCGATGAACCAGTCATCGAAAAAGGTGCCACGTTATCAGCGGGGGAACGGCAGTTGATCAGTTTTGCCCGTGCGCTAGCGTTCGACCCTGCGATCCTAGTTCTTGACGAAGCGACAGCGAGCGTTGACTCGGAAACGGAAGCGGTCATTCAGGATGCTTTGCTGACGTTAACGAAAGGGCGGACGACGTTCATCATCGCCCACCGCTTGTCGACGATCAAGGATGCGGATGAGATTCTTGTTCTCGATCATGGTCGGATCGTCGAGCGAGGATCCCATGATGTGCTCCTTGCAACGTCCGGGATTTATGCGAAAATGTATGCGTTACAAAGTAAACGGAATCTTGAATTGAAATCAAGCTAATCCATCCAGTTTCTCCTCCTTTTCGTTTATACTGAAAAACGAAGAGGGGGAGTTTTTGTAATGGAGACACGGATGAGTCAATTATCGAAATACGAGCTTGAGATGTTGATCACGAAATTAAGTGAACAAAAACGAAAAGCGGAGCAACACGGGAACGTCAGTGAAGTGGAAGTCGTGACGCGAAAAATCGCCATTGCGAAAAGTTATTTGATCGATCCGGCACGATTCGAACGGGGAGCCTTTTACCGAATCGAAGGAGAAGAGGCACGATTTGAGTTACACTTCGTCAATGGCGTCATGGGCTGGGGACATTTTGAAGGAACCGCTCAGGAAGTCGCGATTCCGCTCGCGTTATTCACAGGAGAGGGAGAACAGACATGACGAATCGAGAACAAGCCCTTCAGCAACTGGCTGAAGAATTATTGCAAGTGAATGAAGTATTAACCCCGGAAGAAGCACTGACGTGGGTCGAAGTGCTGTGGGAAGATTTCGAAGCGACACTCGCGCGCGCAGGTGAGAAATATCAAGGTGAAGCCGTCGCGGTTCATTTCGTCGAGCAACAGATCAAACAGCACGGGGCAATGTTACACCGATTTAATACGACGAACGAAAAATTCAAACATTTGATGACAGGTCGAAACGTCGAATGAAAAAAAGCTCCGCACATCGGGATTTCCGTTGCGCGGAGCTTTGTCTTTATAATGCAGGGATGAACAGTTTTTTCTGCAAGGTCCGTTCGCTGAACACCCAGCCGGTATAGGAGCTGACGATCTCTTGTGTGGCAGCGTCGATTCTGACGACGGCAACGAATGGATATACTTCCTTCGTGAAGTAACGCAGGTTGGTGAAGCGGTATTCGACAATGCCATCCTTTCGTGAGACCGTATACGTATGAATCTTCGAAAACTCAAGAAACGCTTGCAAGTCCGCGTTTTGTTTGACGATTTCGTACAAGGCGTCACCGTGTGGTTCGTCCTTGATCCGGAAGTTTCCGCATTCGACGACGGTTCCACTGTTAATCTTAACGACGGAATACTCATCGCGTAAACGTGCCGCGACATGCCACTCATCCCATTTCATGCCAGGGGAGATGAACAGTTTATGCGCGCCGCGATAATAGCGGGCTGCGGTCGCGAGGGCATCGTTTCGTAACTTGAATTGAACAGCGTAGTAGATAATGACGATGGCGATTAAAATCGGGAAGATGACGATCGTCGCTCTCGTTAGTAGCCAAATCCCGAACGCGGCATAATACATTGTGAACAGATATGGATCAAATGTATTGATGACACCCCAACCGATCCAGGATTTTTTGAACGGGTGTAAGGCTTGTGTTCCGTAAGCGTTAAACAGATCGACGAAGACATGAAGAGCGACAGCGATCTGCGCCATCAGCCATAATGAAGTCGGAGGTACACCGAATAACGTGCCGATGACGATTGAAAGTAATAACGGCCAGGCGAGCAAAGCGATCAACCCGTGCGATTTTCCGCGGTGTTGACGCAAGTAGGCGCTGTTTCCTTTAAACTTAAAGACAGTATCGAAGTCCGGTGCGTGTGAACCGACGAGCGCCGTCGTCGTCACGGCAGCAAACATCGTCGTGCTCGCTGCGACGTCAGGGTGTAGCGTCGAGATGGCGGCGAGACAAAGTCCCATGCCGATATGCGTACCAGTATCCAATGCGAATTCGCTCCTTCTATAAAATCGTGATGGTGAATCCATCGAGGTTCTGCCGAGTAATTTTTAATAAATATATCGTATCCAAGAGAAAAGAGGTAACCTTTTGACTGTCGTTCAAGAATATTTCACAAACTTTAATAAAACACAATTTACCACAGAACTGATTACCTGGTTCCTTCGTGAACAGCGGGATCTCCCGTGGCGAAGAACCAAAAACCCATATCATATCTGGATTAGTGAGATCATGCTTCAACAAACGCGCGTCGATACAGTCATCCCGTATTATGAGCGCTTCACGAAACGTTTTCCGACACCGCATGACTTAGCAGAAGCGGATCAAAGTGAAGTCCTGAAGCACTGGGAGGGCTTAGGGTACTATTCCCGTGTCAAGAATCTTCAAATCGCGGTTCAGGAAGTTGTTGAAAAATATGATGGAATCGTTCCGGACGAAAAGGAATTGTTCAGTCAGCTGAAGGGCGTTGGTCCGTATACGACAGGAGCGGTTCTATCGATTGCTTATGGGCAAGCAGAACCGGCAGTAGACGGAAACGTGATGCGCGTCCTCTCGCGTGTACTTGGGATTTATGAAGACATTGCTGCGCCGAAGACGCGGAAATTGTTTGAAGCAGCAGTTCATCAATTGATTGATCCGGCTGATCCGTCAAGTTTCAATCAAGGCTTGATGGAACTCGGTGCGATGGTCTGTACGCCAAAGTCTCCGATGTGTGGACTCTGTCCTGTTCAAGACGTTTGTTTCGCATATGATCGAAATGCACAGGAAGAACTACCTGTGAAGACGAAGAAAGGGAAGACGCAAATTATTCCGTATGATGCTCTCGTCTATGAAACGAACGGAAAAATCGCAATTGAACAACGAGCAGAAACGGGTTTGCTCGCAGGTATGTGGCAATACCCACTTCGAGAAGCAGAAGAAGATCGTAATGGGACGCTTGTCGGTCACGTCCGACATATCTTCTCACACCGGATTTGGGAAATTGCCGTCTATCGCGTGACGGAACAGCCGGACCAGACAATACTGGTTGATCAGGAAACGTATGCGACACATCCGGTATCTGTCGCGCAAATGAAGATTGATCGACTATTAAAGGGGGAGATCTAATGCATACTTTTCGTTTTGAGACACGTGTCGATACATCAAAGGAGCAAGCGTGGGAGTTTTTAAGTGACGCCAAGGCCTTAAGTCGATTGACGGTATTTCCGCAAGTGAAGACGTCGGGTGATACACGGACGCGAGCAGGAAATACGATTCGTCTGCGCGTTGGTGTTCCTCCACTATTTGTCTCGTGGACGTCTTGGATTCCTTTCGTAGAAGAATATGTTTTCGTCGATGTCGGTACAAAAGTTCCGTATCCATTCCGGGCATGGTGCCACGTGCACCGAGTCGAAGAACGTGAATCTGGCGTCTATTTCGTGGATGAAGTGACGTACGCATCCTTCTTGCCAGCCTTCGTCATTGAAGCATTCATCTTGAAACCGATGTTCAAACAACGAAAAAATGCGATTTTGAATCACTTTCAAGCCTGAATTCCGTCATTTTTCTGAAAAAATACCCTTTCGTTTTTCATGCGTTCTGAAAATGGGTATAATAAGCACGAGAGTATAACAGAATGGAAGAAAAACGCTTTAGAAAGGAGTAGCACATGAGTCGATTCCCAAAAGAAAGTAGCAAGATTGAGATTCAAAGTTTCAAACATAACGGGAGCTTACACAGAGTTTGGGAAGAAACGCTCGTGCTGAAATCGACGGAAGAAGAATTGATTGGGTTCAATGACCGCATCATGGTCAGTGAATCGGATGGTCGTCAGTGGCGAACACGAGAGCCTGCAATCTGTTACTTTTCAACAGAACTCTGGTTCAATGTCATTTGTATGATTCGGGAGGATGGCATTTACTATTACTGCAATCTTGGATCACCTTCTACGTTCGATGAGAAAGATCGAGCAGTCAAGTACATTGATTACGATTTAGATATCAAAGTGTATCCGGACATGTCTTACATGATCCTCGATGAGGACGAGTATGAGAAGCATCGCCGCGAGATGAACTATCCGAAGGCGATCGATCGTATTTTGAAAGACAATGTCCAAATCCTGATTCAATGGATCCGCAGTCGCAAGGGTCCATTTAACCCGGCTTTCGTGGATATGTGGTATCGTGAATATGAAACAAGATATCGGAGATGATGGTTCGCCATCGTCTTTTTTTAATTGAAGGAAGTGAAACACGTGGCAACACAAGCAAAACGTAAGAAACAAGGTTCGATCCGCCGCTATATGGCGTTCGTCAAGCCGTATCAAAAACAGATTCTCCTGACGGTTTTCGTCGGGATCATCAAGTTCTCGATCCCACTTGGACTTCCGTTGTTGTATAAGTACATCATCGACAATATCCTAACTGGAAACACGATGCCGATGGCGGAAAAAAGTAAACAATTGGCGTATTTGATCGGAGCGGGTGTCTTCATCTTCCTGATCGTCAAGCCACCGCTTGAATACGTCCGTCAATACCTCGCGCAATGGTCAGCGTCGAAGATTTTATTTGACGTTCGTAATCGATTGTTTGATCATGTTCAGAAATTATCGCTTCGTTTTTATTCGAATACGAAAACCGGAGAAGTCATCTCGCGAATCATCAATGATGTCGAGCAGACGAAAGACTTCGTCGTCACGGGATTAATGAACTTATGGCTTGATATGATTACGATTTTCATTGCGATCGCTATCATGTGGACGATTGATCCGAAGTTGACGCTCGTCGCCATTATTCCGTTACCATTCTACGCCCTCGCCGTTAAGTTCTTTTACGGTCGCTTACGCGGATTGACACGGGAACGTTCGGCAGCACTTGCGGAACTACAAGGTCATTTGACGGAACGGGTCAACGGCATGGCAGTAATTCGTAGTTTTGCACTCGAACCGCACGAGAACAAAGCGTTCAAACATCAAAATGATGGGTTCTTAAAAGCGGCGCTGCGTCAAACGAACTGGAATGCGCGGACGTACGTCGTCGTCTCGACGATTACGGACTTCGCACCGATCCTTATTTTCGGGACAGCGGCGTTCTTCGTCTTGAACGGACAAGTGACACTCGGGACGATGGTTGCGTTCATTGGTTATATCGATCGCTTGTATGCGCCGCTCGGTCGTCTCGTCAACTCCTCAACGACGTTGACGCAGTCGATCGCTTCGATGGACCGGATGTTTGAGTTTTTAGATGAGCCGTATGACATCACGGAAAAACCGAATGCACGCGATCCAAAAGATGTCCGCGGAAACGTTCAGTTCGAAAACATCAGTTTCGCTTACGAAGAAGGCGGCGAGCTAGCAATTGATCGCTTAACGCTTGACGTTCAGGCAGGTGAACGGATTGCTTTCGTCGGGATGTCAGGTGGTGGGAAATCGACGCTCGTCAGTTTAATTCCACGCTTCTATGATGTGTCTGCCGGTCGGATCACGCTTGACGGCGTTGATATTCGTGACTTGAAGTTGCGTGGTCTTCGCGATCAGATCGGGATGGTCATGCAGGAGTCGATTCTCTTCAGTGAGTCGGTTCAGATGAACATTAAGATGGGGAATCCGGAGGCGACGGATGAGGAAGTCATCGCAGCGGCAAAAGCAGCGAATGCCCACGAATTCATCGAACGGTTACCAAACGGTTATCATACGCCAGTCGGTGAACGAGGCGTCAAGTTATCGGGTGGTCAAAAGCAACGTCTAGCCATCGCTCGGGTCTTCTTGAAGAACCCGCCGATTCTGATTTTGGATGAGGCAACGAGTGCGCTCGATTTAGAGAGCGAAGCGATGATTCAAGATTCGTTAGCACGTCTCGCGAAAGGACGGACGACGTTTACTGTCGCGCACCGTTTATCAACGATTACCGATGCCGATAAGATCGTCGTCATCGAAAATGGTCAAATTACGGAAATCGGAACACACGAAGTCCTCATGCAAAAACGAGGCGCTTATTTCGAACTGTATGCCATTCAAAATCTGGAACTCGTCGAATAACACAAAAAGCAGCGATCCTCATGAGGGACGCTGCTTTTTTAGTGGGAGGACTTAGAGTCGAGCAAAGGCACGATCGACTGCTGCAATCGTCTCTGTGATGTCGGCTTCCGTATGTTCTGTCGTCAAGAACCACGCTTCGTATTTCGAAGGAGCAAGGTTGACGCCTTCTTCCAACATCAATTTGAAGAAACGTCCGAACATCTCACTATCTGCACGTTCTGCACCATCGTAATCGATGACTGTTTCGTCCGTGAAGTAGACCGTCATGGCACCTTTTAGACGGTTGATCGTAATCGTGACGTCATGGCGTTTTGCTGCTTCAAGTACACCTTGTTCGAGTAAGGCACCAAGGTGATCAAGTTGTTCATAGACACCAGGCTGCTCAAGTAATTCAAGACAAGCGATACCGGCAGCCATCGATGCTGGGTTACCAGCCATCGTTCCCGCTTGATAAGCTGGACCGAGTGGCGCGACGTGTTCCATGATTTCTTTACGACCGCCATAAGCACCGATTGGTAATCCACCACCGATGATTTTGCCGAGTGCCGTCATATCGGGGCGGATATCGAGTAACTCTTGTGCACTGCCGTACGTGAAACGGAAGGCTGTGATGACTTCATCATAGATGACGAGTGCGCCGTGAGCATGTGTGATTTCGTTGACCGCAGCAAGGAATCCAGGTTGCGGTTCGACGATACCGAAGTTTCCGACGATCGGTTCGACGAGTACACAAGCGACCTGATCGCCCCATTGTTCCATGATTTGACGATACGATTCGATATCATTGAACGGTGTCGTAATGACTTCTTTTGCCGTCGCTTTCGTGACGCCGGCTGAATCTGGGGAACCAAGTGTCGCTGGTCCGCTTCCTGCTGCAATCAGCATCAGATCCGAGTGACCGTGGTAACAACCACTGAACTTCACGACGAGCTCACGACCCGTATACGCTCGTGCGACACGAATCGTCGTCATGACGGCTTCGGTTCCCGAGTTCGTAAAGCGTACTTTTTCAAGCGAAGGGATCGCTTTTTGTAGTTTATGTGCAAAGTCAATTTCTAGACGGTGTGGTGTGCCGTAAAGAAGACCATTTTGGGCAGCATGGGTGATCGCTTCCGTAATGTGAGGATGACCATGTCCCGTGATGATCGGACCATAGGCTGCTAAGTAATCGATATAGCGATTGCCATCGACATCATAAAAGTAAGCACCTTCTCCGCGTTCCATATAGACAGGTGCGCCGCCACCGACGGCTTTGAATGAACGGGATGGGCTGTTGACGCCACCAACGATACACTCTTGTGCGATTTCATATAACGCCTCTGAAGTAGGACGTGTAGTGTGGGTAGACATGAGGATTCCTCCAATCGATGATTCGTGAAAAATATCACGATATGATTGTATCATGGACGTCAAATCCGATGCAGAGCCGTTGACGGAATGCCTATTTGTAGGTAGACTAATTATAAAGATTACAATCTGATAATCAATGAAAGATAGAAATGAGGGGATGGACGTGGCTAACGAAATGCTGGATGACGCCGTGAAGTCACTTCGGGAATCAGGCGTTCGAATGACACCACAACGTCACGCGATTTTGGAATATTTAACGACGGGACACACTCATCCGACAGCGGATGAGATTTATCGTGCACTCGAACATCGATTTCCAAACATGAGTGTGGCGACTGTATATAATAACTTACGCGTGTTTCGAGAAAAGGGAATCGTTGAGGAAATGAATTACGGAGACGCTTCAAGTCGCTTCGATTTCGTTACGACACGCCATTACCACATGATCTGTGAGAACTGTGGAAAGATCGTTGATTTCAACTATCCTGTGCTCGATGATGTCGAAACGGTTGCGGCGCACTTAACGGGCTTTAAAGTCGATCGTCACCGATTAGAAGTGTACGGAACTTGTCCGGACTGTCAATCGAATGTCCAATAAAAAAACGAGCTGCCTTAGCGGGGAGCTCGTTTATTGTGTTTATTATATTTTTCATCAAATTCTTTTCCTTCAAGAGACGGATCCATCGTAAGTGGTTCATCGCAATGCATACATAAGTCGACGCGACCAAGGACTTTTGTTTCTTTTCCGCAGTTTGGACAAGTGACGACAGCTGCCTTCGTTGATGTCAGACCAATCAAGAAATAGAGTGCCGTACTGGCAAGAACCATGACGAAACCGAGAAGCATGAGTAAGACCATGATGATTTCAAATTGTTTGAGTAATAGACCGCCATACATGACGAGCATCCCACCGAACACAAGAAACATAGCAAGGTTTCGCGCGCGGTTTATTTTATTTTTACGTTGTTTTTTCAAGTGAATTCCCCCTGTTGTCAGTCTAGCATAAGAAGTGCAACTGTCTGAAGGAGGAAAGCTTGTTTTTTTGTCGAAAATGGTAACGACGAGTTCGTATAGAAGGGTGAGAAGTACATGGAACAAGCAACACGAACGATTTATTCGGAATACGCGGCTTATCGTGAAACACAAGGGATCATTGCTGTTGAGAAACGGCAACCACGGGATTCCTTGACGGATCAATTTGATACACTTCTTGTCGTCATCACGAGAGACCCAGAAGTCGAGTGGACGATCAAACATTATCGACTGAATACACTAAAGGTGTCATTACACCTCGTACATGAAGATGTCTTATCACGCTGGATTTTGTTAAATGCCAATCGACGTGCGATTCACTGGATTGCAGAAGGAACGATCGTTTTCGAACGGAACGATTATTTAGTTGACTTAAAACGGCAACTCTTAAACTTTCCTGATGAGGAAAGATGTCTACAGATGACGATCTCATTCGCTAAACTTCTGCGTCGTTTCCAAGACGGAAGGAATTTGTTCAGTCGCGGACATCATTATGATGCCTATACACACGTCCACCACGCTTTGCATCATCTCGCGCGATTATCGGTCCTTGAAAAAGGAAAACATCCCGAGACAGTCGTCTGGGAACAAGCACGACTGGATGATCCGGATGTCTATAAACTATATGAACAATTGTTGATGAGTGAAGAGACATTAGATCAACGTATTCACCTCGCCTTGATTGGTCTTGAGCATCTTTTGCAGTCGAAGGTCTTATCGGGAGGACGCTATTTATTCGAAATCATGCGTGAGCGGACGAGTCCTTGGACGATGTATGAATTGATGGAAGAAGAGCGACTGCAAGAAGTCAAAGTGGATTTAAGTAGTCTGATTGATTTCTTCATGCGAAAAGGTCTAATCAGGATTTCGTATCAAACAACTAAAGGAGCAGGGGTCGAACTCGTGACGTATGAGCCGGTCGTATGACGATCGGCTTTATTTTATCCATTTGATTGTTTTTTGCTATATATAGAAGGGAAAAGATTATAAAAGTTTTTTTAGAAAAACTATTGACGGTATTATACCGAGATAGTATATTAATACGTGTCGACAGGGCAACACGCACTGGACGGTGACGAGAAAGAAAAAAGATTTCAAAAAGGGATTGACGCTTAAGTTATTCCGTGATATCTTATTAAAGTCGCTGAAAACGACACGACGAACTTTGAAAACTGAACGATGAGGCAAAAATCGTATTCTACGGAATACAAAAACGAATGAAGCGCAAGCTTCGTCAATCGTGACTTCGGTCACACAACGAGCAAGTCAAACACTTCATGGAGAGTTTGATCCTGGCTCAGGACGAACGCTGGCGGCGTGCCTAATACATGCAAGTCGAGCGCAGGAAACTGACGGAACTCTTCGGAGGGAAGGCAGTGGAAT
>NZ_LUCU01000043.1:0-379 GCF_001644945.1 Exiguobacterium sp. KKBO11 | reverse complement strand
GATCGGAAGGGTGCCGTGCGCTTGCGTGCGGGCCAATGCCCGCGCGTTTCGGTCGCTACCTGCCAAACAAAAAAGGGAACAGCGAAATCATGCACGCTCAGTTGACCAGAAAAGCAAGCCGGGCAAGAAGCCGGCTCGTTGCGGCGATCATCGCCCTTTCAGCCTGTGTTGCGGGCTTTGGAACGGATGCCTCGGCCACAACAATGATGGCCGTACCGCATTCTGGCCTGCGTATTCTCGATCCGATCATCACGACCGCTCATATCGTGCGCAATCACGGCTACATGATCTATGACACGCTGCTGGCGCTTGATGCCGATTTCAAACCGCAGCCCCAGATGGCTGACTACACTGTTTCGGATGACAAGCTGACCTATAC
>NZ_LUCU01000042.1:0-380 GCF_001644945.1 Exiguobacterium sp. KKBO11 | reverse complement strand
GCATATGGGCTGCTCTGGATAGTGGTGTCATAGCGTATCAACTGATGAAATGGAGCCAAACGCTAGCCAAAGCAAAGGTCCTCTCGCGAGACATAATCCAGATAGGTGGTTTTGCGTCGGTCGAGCTGCACGCGTATCGCCCGCAGCAGCCCCTACTCGGAGAATGCAAGTAGTTGGTTGGATTGGCTGAACTCTTCAAGACATAAGAAGCTGAAGGACGGGCCGACAGTTCGAATCCTTTCAAGGCGAAATGTTCCTGTTACCGTCTCAACGGCAGCTCTCCCAGGAAGGACGTACTTTCATTCGTCTCGGCTTGAAAGCTGATGTCCTCCGCCGTTCAGGGCATGACTAACAACTAAAACGGCGAGCCCGCCCTACCT
>NZ_LUCU01000041.1:0-381 GCF_001644945.1 Exiguobacterium sp. KKBO11 | reverse complement strand
ACTTAGTTCTGCTTGGCCGCTTCCTGCGCCGCACGCAGCAGGTCACCCAGGGTAGCGCCAGGAGCTTCAGGAGCAGCCTTGGCGATGTTCTGCATGACTTCTTTCTCGTCCTCAACGTCTTTCGACTTGATGGAGAGGTTGAGAGTGCGGGACTTGCGGTCAACGCTGATGATCTTGGCTTCGATCTCGTCGCCTTCCTTCAGGACGTTGCGCGCGTCTTCAACGCGGTCACGGCTGATTTCGGAAGCTTTCAGAGTGGCTTCGATATCGTCAGCCAAGGTGATGACGGCGCCCTTGGCGTCGACTTCCTTGACAACACCCTTGACGATGGCGCCCTTGTCATTCACGGAAACGTAGTTGGAGAACGGATCGTCTTCCAGC
>NZ_LUCU01000040.1:0-381 GCF_001644945.1 Exiguobacterium sp. KKBO11 | reverse complement strand
GTCCATCACCCCATCGATATCGACACGCGCATCGTCGTCATCCGGCGGCGGCGGGGTGTGGTTGCCGGGCTGGAGGTAAACCGGCAAATACGGGAAACGCGCGGATGCCGCTTTGGCATAGGCGTAATCCGCATCGTCAAAGACCACGATCTTCAAGGCCACCTGCGGCCCCTCGCCGGCAGCGGCAAGACAGTCTTCGAAAGCCTGCCAGTCCGTTTCCATGCCGCTCGATGGCGGCTTGGGGCTCAGAACCAGATGGTCGAGATCGGCAAACCAGTCTTTGGCGATACTGCCCTGCGTTTCCAGCGCGAAACGATAGCCTTCACCATGCCCTTTTGCGATCAGCGACCCAAGCGGCTGGATGGCCGGATTGCCGCCAGA
>NZ_LUCU01000039.1:0-382 GCF_001644945.1 Exiguobacterium sp. KKBO11 | reverse complement strand
AAATAATCCATCTGTGGTTTTCTTAAAACGGACAAAAGCTTCCATACGATGCTTTTCACGACCGACTTTTTTGGCCCATTGTGTTATCGCCAATACACTCGGATGCGCATAATTTTTTTCAACAGAATGTTGATGACGAAAAACGTAAATACAGTAATTAAATAAATGCTGAAACGCATCTAAGGACTCAGATAAATAGGCAAAATAAAATTGTCTTAATGAGGATTGACTCAAGCGCTGCTGTATCGCTGACCAAACACGCTGCGCATGATGTTCATTATTGGGAATCTCAACAACAGTGGAAAATAAACCATGTTGGGCACCTTCATTAAAACAAAGCTGAACTTGAAACTCTTTAAATTGAAAGGCACGAAATACACAA
>NZ_LUCU01000038.1:0-382 GCF_001644945.1 Exiguobacterium sp. KKBO11 | reverse complement strand
ACGTAAAATACACCTGCTGCCAGCACCAGCGCGCCAACTCCAAAAAACAGATGGTGGGCTCCATCCTCCGGCTCTCTCGCGCGAAACATCATTGACGCAATCGACATTGTTCCCCCGATGCGATTTTTGCCGACAATACGGTTTTTTCAGCACAACCTGACCTATACATAGGTCTTGGTTGCCATCGCCATCTTAACGTCAAAGATAGCGGGAAATGGATGCGGGGCCATATGCAAAAATATGCATCCAGGACCTGTCGTCCACAGGCACCCATGGCTTCTGCAATGCGCACCGGCCCTTATCTCGTCAGACAGCTGCTGCACTCACCGTAATCGGTACGCCTTTATAGGAGGGCGTTTCCGAAAGGCGATCATAACGGTCT
>NZ_LUCU01000037.1:0-382 GCF_001644945.1 Exiguobacterium sp. KKBO11 | reverse complement strand
CGATGATAATCTGTTTGAGGGAGGTGAGTCCCCCAACGACCTAAGCGTCGTTCCGAATTTATCCATTCCGGAAGGTGCGCTCTTGCAATGTCATATCTAGTAGGTAAATAGAGTTGACCTTTCATCACAGCAAATTTTCGTTGAATGATGTGGTTATTTGCCTCTGAAAATTGGAATTGACGTTCTGTAAAATGTTTTAGCTTTCTGTTGAGAGTGTCTTCACGGTTGAGGCCATACCATTCTGCTAAATTTAATTTACATTCCCCCAAATAATATTTTAAAGCAACTTCCCAATGCTCAATTTGTTGAGTCTTTTGGTTTAATACCAAAAAATCCAGTTCTCCTAGTGTTATCGCGCCAGAAATGATCTGAATACTATGTC
>NZ_LUCU01000036.1:0-384 GCF_001644945.1 Exiguobacterium sp. KKBO11 | reverse complement strand
GTTCGGTGATTGCCACGGAGCCGCCCGCGGGAAAGACGGCCTCACCGGCGCCAGTCATGGCGCGTGTCGCAGCAAGCCCTACGGCATTGTGGACGGCACCCGACGCGGCCGTTCCCAGCGACCAGACTGCAACGGCGGAACTGAGCACGCGCCGTGCCCCGAAGCGGTCCACCAGATAGCCGCCAATAAGCTGCGTCATCGAATAGGCCAGGAAAAAGGCGCTGATGATCATACCCTGATGATCTGCGGAGAGGCCGAACTCCTCACTGATCGGAATGATCGCGATATTGATGGCGGTCTTGTCGATGAAGCCCACTACCCAGCACAGGAACAGCATTCCTACGATGACATGTCGACGCTGTATTTTTGAAAACATAACAGAAG
>NZ_LUCU01000035.1:0-384 GCF_001644945.1 Exiguobacterium sp. KKBO11 | reverse complement strand
AGTCGGCGTATATCATCGCCCGATAAGGCCGCTTCCGCGCCTCTTTTAAGGTGATATCGAAATGATTGCCAGAGGAAAAAGCATTTTCGTGGCCGCGACAATGGCGTTAGCGGGTGTCTCCCCCTCGCTCGCTGCCGAAGCGCGCCACACAAGCGAATACAGCATCAATCTCGGCATTTTGCCGATTGCCAAAGCGAGTTTTTCGACTCGCATGGATGGACCAAATTATTCGATCTCCGGGTCCTTCAGTGCCGCCGGTCTTGCCAGCATTCTCAAGGATATTTCCGGCAAGACGACCGTTTCCGGCGCGAGACGTGGCCATCGGCTGCAGGCCAACGAGTATTCGCTGGTCTATAAGGACGGCAAACGCGTGCGCACCTATGA
>NZ_LUCU01000034.1:0-390 GCF_001644945.1 Exiguobacterium sp. KKBO11 | reverse complement strand
GCCTGGTCATGCGCAAGGCGCGCCTGGGCTACGCCCCGGTGCTGGGATGGGTGCTGAAGCATCGCAACCTGGCCTTTGCCTCGGCGGTGGGCGTGGTGGTGCTGACCGGCGCCCTGGCCAGCCGCATGGGCAGCGAGTTCATCCCCAGCCTCAGCGAGGGCGACCTGGCCCTGCAGGCACTGCGCGTACCGGGCACCAGCCTGAGCCAGTCGGTGGAGATGCAGCAGCGCCTGGAAAAGGCCCTGCTGCAGCAGGTGCCGGAGGTGCAGCGGGTGTTCGCCCGCACCGGCACGGCGGAAATCGCCGCGGACCCGATGCCGCCGAACATTTCCGACGCCTACATCATGCTCAAGCCCAAGGCGCAATGGCCGGATCCGGGCAGAGCGCGCG
>NZ_LUCU01000044.1:0-264420 GCF_001644945.1 Exiguobacterium sp. KKBO11 | reverse complement strand
ATTCCACTGCCTTCCCTCCGAAGAGTTCCGTCAGTTTCCTGCGCTCGACTTGCATGTATTAGGCACGCCGCCAGCGTTCGTCCTGAGCCAGGATCAAACTCTCCATGAAGTGTTTGACTTGCTCGTTGTGTGACCGAAGTCACGATTGACGAAGCTTGCGCTTCATTCGTTTTTGTATTCCGTAGAATACGATTTTTGCCTCATCGTTCAGTTTTCAAAGTTCGTCCGCGCCTGTTTTGGCGACTCAATTAGAATACCAAGTCTGAAACAAGAAGTCAACAACTTTTTTCGAATTGTTTTCTCGTTTGTTTCAAGCGCTTGTCGTTGTTAAGGACATGTAATAATATATCACGCGTTTTATTATTGTGCAACACTTATTTTAAAATTGTTTTTAAAATCATGAACAAGCCTCTTAAACCTTACGATTCTGGCTCAAGAGGCTGTGTATTCTCTATTAATCCATCAACTGAATAATACTATGTTGTCGTTCTTCCATTAAATCAATGATTGTCATCCGTCCTTGTTCTTCATAGGAAATGACAGGCCGATCAAAGACTGGATTCTTTCGCGTAATGGTTGCAATCTTTCCGTTACTCATCAGTACGCGATCACCAACTTCTATTGGTAGAAGTAATTGTCCGAGCAATAGTACATACTTTGAGCAATATTGCATCGGTCTTGCTTTTAAATGACGATAGGCATCAAACGGCGTATATGCTTCTCGGTACGGACGCCAACTCGTCATTGCAGCAAAGACGTCCGCTACGATGAACAATCGTGTGTGATCTGCGATCTTATCTCCTTTTACCTTTAAAGGGTAACCTGTTCCGTCTAAACGTTCATGATGTTGAACAATTAAACGATTGACTGTATCAGAGATGATCGTCTCCTTTTGCAAGGCTTGATACGCCATAGCCGGGTGACGTTGAAAAATTTCTTGTTGCATCGCTTCATATCGTTTCGTGTGACGCCATTCCATGATTCGTGCTAGTCCATAATCCGCAAAATAGGACGCCGTCCATAGTTCATGAATCATTTTCCGTTCTTTTCCGACTGCTTCCGCCAGCATTTGCGCAATTGCCCCTCGATAAATGGCATGTCGCACTGTATAAGCTTCCGTTCCCCGCTCTAGGAAGAATGGTAAGACATCTTGTCTCGTAATCCGTTCTGGAACGGACTGTTTGACCCAACTCAATGCTTCGTATACATTCGGCTTCATTCCCTGTTCCCATGACATGAAGACTTTATTGTAAAAGCGAATAAATTCTTCAAATGGATGTTCCACATGGGCTTCAACTGTTTCAGTCTGCACTTGTTCATCTTTACTGAAATCAGGTCGATCTTCAATGACGACTTCCTTAATTAAAAAACGTTGGATTCGTCGTAACTCATCGCTTCCTATTTTTTTCCCTGCTTCTACGATCGGATGATCCGTATGTAAATAGATGGATTCAGTCAAACGATCCCCGATGCGTAATTGGTCACTTGCCACTCGCATATCGCTTCGTTCCTTTCTCTTCTTTCTATATATGTAGATAAAAGCAGCAGAGTAGTATATCACTCTGCTGCTTTCTTGCTGACGTCTTGCTTATTCTTCCGCTTCTTCTGAAGCATCCGACACGATCTCATTCTCTTCTGACACAAGATTCGTGTCTTCTTCCATTTCATCAGTCTCTTCGCGTTTCAGTTTGGCAACCGTCGCAACACGGTCACCCTCTTCGATTCGAATGACCTTCACCCCTTGGGTATTCCGGCCGACACGTGAAATGTATTGCGAGTCTGTCCGAATGACGATACCACTCTCTGTCATGATCATGATGTCATCATCAACATCAACGATTCGCATGGCAACGATTTGACCGACGCGATCCGTCACCTTACTCGCGATCAATCCTTTACCACCACGAGACTGGCTACGGAACTCGGTCATCGGTGTTCGTTTACCGAATCCTTTTTCCGTAATGACAAGAACATCTTGTGCATCACGTGCAAGTTCCATCCCGACGACGAAATCGTCTGGGCGTAACGTCATCGCTTTGACCCCACGAGCACCACGTCCCATCGAGCGGACATTCGTGATTGGGAAACGAATCGCTTTCCCGCTTGTTGAAACAGCAAAGACTTCATCGTCCGTCGATGCGAGACGAACCGATGTCAACTCATCGTCTTCAAACAATCGAATCGCGATCAAACCGTTTTTGTTGATCCGTGCGTACGCAGACAACGGTGAACGTTTGACACGTCCTTTACGTGTCATGAAGATCAATGATTTTTGCTCATCTTGAACGACTTCTTCCGTTTCGAGCGTTTCTTCCGTCTCTTCAATCTCTCCTTCAATCACCTCGACAGGTGCTTCAGTTGCTTGTTGCTCCTCGAGATAACGTTTGAAGTTGACTGGAATCATCGTCTCGACCTTTTCGTCGCGTTCGATTTGGATGAGGTTGATGATTGGTACACCTTTTGATGTCCGGCTCATCTCCGGTACTTCATATCCACGAATCCGGTAGACTTTCCCACGGTTCGTAAAGAATAGAATCGTATCATGCGTCGAACAAGACAAGAGACGCGTGACGTAATCTTCGTCGTTCGTTCCGATTCCCTGAACCCCACGTCCGCCGCGACGTTGTGTCCGGTACGAATCCGTAGTCATCCGTTTGATGTAGCCACTGCTTGTCAACGTGATGATGATATCCTGTTCCGGAATCAAATCTTCGTCTTCGAATTCGATGTGGTCCATGCGGATTTCCGTCCGACGTTCGTCGTTGAAACGTTCTTTCAACTCCTCAAGTTCTGTCCGGATCAAATCAAGCAAGACTTCCTCACTCGCAAGGATGCGGTTCAGTTCCGCGATCAATTGCATGATTTCGTCATACTCTGCTTCAATTTTCTCCCGCTCAAGACCTGTCAGGCGTTGCAAGCGCATATCAAGAATCGCTTGTGATTGTTTCTCGGATAACGCAAAACGCTCCATCAACTGTTCACGTGCTGCGTCCGCTGTCCGGTTCCCGCGGATGATTTGAATGACTTCATCCAAATGATCGAGTGCAATCCGTAGACCAGCGAGCAAGTGTTCACGTGCTTCTGCTTTTTCGAGATCGAACTGTGTCCGACGACGCACGATTTCTTTTTGATGCTCGAGGTAATGATAAAGCATTTCCTTGAGCGTCAATGTTTTCGGACGTCCTCCGACGATCGCTAGCATATTGACACCAAACGTCGTTTGCATCGACGTCTGCTTATACAAGTTGTTTAAGATGACGCTCGCATTTGCGTCACGACGGATTTCCATGACGATGCGCATACCGCGGCGATCTGACTCATCTCGTAAATCGGTGATACCTTCGATCTTTTTCTCGCGAACGAGATCGGCAATCTTTTCAACGAGGCGGGCTTTATTGACCTGATAAGGCAGCTCCGTCACGATGATCCGTTCCCGGTCTTTTTTCGTCTGTTCGATTTCAGCTTTCGCGCGGACGATGATTGAGCCACGTCCTGTCTCATAAGCGCGACGAATCCCGCTCCGACCAAGAATTTCACCAGCTGTCGGGAAATCAGGCCCCGGAATGTGCTGCATCAGTTCTTGGATCGTGATTTCTGGATCGTGAGATAATGCTAAGACACCATCGATGACTTCGCCAAGCTGATGTGGTGGAATGTTGGTTGCCATCCCGACCGCGATCCCGCTGGAACCGTTGACGAGTAAGTTCGGGAAGCGTGACGGTAAGACTTCCGGTTCGCGTTCCGAACCATCGTAGTTATCTTTGAAATCGACTGTGTTTTTGTTGATATCGCGAACGATCTCCATCGCGATTTTTGACATACGAGCTTCCGTATATCGCATCGCTGCCGCCGAGTCTCCATCGACAGACCCGAAGTTTCCGTGTCCATCGACGAGTTCGTAACGGTAGCTGAAGTCTTGCGCCATGCGGACCATCGTGTCATAGACGGCAGAATCCCCGTGCGGGTGATACTTACCGATGACTTCCCCGACGATACGGGCAGACTTTTTATGTGGTTTATCGGCACGAATACCGAGGTCGTTCATCGCATAGAGAATCCGGCGGTGTCCGGGTTTTAAGCCGTCCCGTACGTCCGGAAGAGCACGTGCGACGATGACGCTCATCGCGTAGTCCATGAAGGACGTACGCATCTCTTGACTGATATTAATATCCTTGATGATTCCGTGATTTTGTTCGGACATGCTTCTGGCCACCCTCTCTGTTCAGCGTTAAATATCCAGGTTCTTGACGTAATGTGCGTGTGATTGAATGAAGTCGCGTCGTGGTTCGACTTGATCTCCCATCAAGATATCAAAGACTTCATCCGCTTCGATTGCATCTTGAAGCTCGACACGCAACATTTGACGACCACTTGGATCCATCGTAGTTTCCCAAAGTTGCTCTGGATCCATCTCCCCAAGACCTTTGTAGCGCTGAATGTCGTACCGTGCGTTTTCAGGAAGCGCTGCAAGCGCCTCTGTCAATTCACGTTCGTTATGCACGTACGTGATGTTCTTCCCTTGTTTGATCCCGTATAGCGGTGGCTGAGCGATATAGACATACCCATGCTCGACAAGCGGACGCATGTAACGGTAGAAGAACGTCAACAAGAGTGTCCGGATGTGGGCACCATCGACATCGGCATCGGTCATGATGATGACTTTGTGATAGCGTGCTTTTTCAATATTGAACTCAGAACCAATACTTGTTCCGAGTGCTGTGATGATCGTCCGAATCTCATTGCTTCCGAGAATCTTATCGAGACGTGCTTTCTCCACGTTCAAGATTTTACCGCGAATCGGTAAGATGGCTTGGAAATGACGATCACGTCCAGATTTCGCAGAACCACCCGCCGAGTCACCCTCAACGATGTACAATTCGGAAATCGAGGCATCACGTGACGAACAGTCGGCCAGTTTACCTGGAAGCGAGCTCACTTCGAGAACACCTTTACGGCGTGTCAGTTCACGGGCGCGTTTCGCTGCCATCCGGGCGCGTGACGCCATCATCCCTTTTTCGACGATTGCGCGTGCATTCGTCGGGTTTTCGAGCATGAACTGCTCAAATGCACCAGAGAAGAGTGAATCCGTAACCGTACGCGCGTCGGAGTTCCCGAGTTTCGTTTTCGTCTGACCTTCGAACTGTGGGTTCGGGTGTTTGACGGAAACGATCGCTGTCATTCCTTCACGTACGTCCTCACCGGATAACGTACCGTCTGCATCCTTCATCAAACCGAACTTCTTCGCGTAGTCATTGATGACCCGTGTCAAAGCCGTCTTGAAGCCGGTCTCGTGCGTACCACCTTCATGCGTCGGGATGTTGTTCGTGAACGAGTAGATGTTTGACGCAAATCCGTCGTTATACTGAAGCGCGACTTCAACTTCGATGCCGTCTTTTGTTCCGTGTACATAGACGGGTTCCGCATGAACGACTTCTTTTGAACGGTTCAAGTGTTCGACGTAGGACTTGATCCCACCTTCGTAGTGGAAGCTACGCGTCATCGGCTCATCCGCACGATCGTCCGTGATGATGATCTTCAAGCCTTTGTTTAAGAAAGCAAGTTCCCGCAGGCGTGTCGCTAGCAAATCATAGTCATACTCGAGCGTCTCTTGGAAAATCTCACCGTCTGGGAAGAAACGAATCGTCGTTCCTGTCTCTTCTGATGTTCCGATTACTTCGAGATCTTGCGCTGGTACACCGCGATGATACGCTTGGTAATACAGCTTCTCGTTCCGTTTGACGAATACTTCAAGTTTCGTCGACAGGGCGTTAACGACCGAAGCCCCAACACCGTGTAGTCCACCCGATACTTTATATCCGCCGCCGCCGAACTTACCACCGGCGTGGAGGACTGTCAGGATGACCTCAACGGCAGGACGACCCATCTTCTCTTGAATGTCGACTGGAATACCGCGTCCATTATCCTCGACTAAGATCGAGTTCCCTGGTTCGATCGTCACCTTGATCGTGTCACAGTATCCTGCGAGCGCCTCATCAATCGAGTTATCGACGATCTCCCATACGAGGTGATGGAGACCCTTTGATGCCGTCGAGCCGATATACATCCCTGGACGTTTACGAACTGCTTCTAATCCTTCAAGTACTTGAATCTGATCGGCACCGTACCCTTGTTCCAATTCCATATCTTCATGATTACTCATCGGTTTTCTCACCTACTGTTTCTTTATATGATGTCTCTTCCAAATCGACCGTCCCTTGTTTCACGTGGAACAACTTCGCTTGGTTGATCGTTTCATGCGCAATCCCGTCGACGCTTGTCGTCGTCAGGATCGTCTGGACCTTTTGTTGCATCGTATCGAGCAAATGTGTTTGACGATGATCATCAAGTTCGGATAAGACATCGTCGAGCAGAAGAAGTGGATATTCCCCTACTTCCTCATGAATCAATTCGATCTCCGCAAGCTTTAACGAGAGGGCTGCTGTCCGTTGTTGTCCTTGTGAACCATACGTTTGGACGTTTCGTCCATTGACTTCCATCTCGAAGTCATCGCGATGTGGTCCAAACAACGTAACTCCTCTTCGGATTTCATTTTCTTTTATTTTACCAAACTTCCGCGTGTAGGACGCAGTCATTCCTTCGACATCGAGTAATTCGCCGCCGAATGTGTCCGAACGATAGATGAGCGCGAGTTCTTCCTGTCCACGACTGATTCCGTCATGAATCGGTCGTGCCCATTTTTCGAGCTGGGCCATGAAATGATGCCGGCGCTGAACGATTTTAACGGCTAGCGTAATCATTTGCTCCGTCAAGATATCAAGGAAGGTCTCGTCTCCTCCCTTCATGGACAGTTGTTTCAGCAATGCGTTCCGCTGCTTCAACACTTTCAGGTACTGGCTCAATTCATGCAGATAGACCGGACTGACTTGACCGATCTCCATATCGAGAAATCGCCGGCGGACTTGTGGACTGCCTTTGACGATATGCAAATCTTCCGGGGCGAATAAAACGATGTTCAGTGCCCCGACATAATCACTCAAGCGTCGTTGCTCTAGATGATTCAGCTTTGCTTTTTTCCCGCGACCCGAGATGACGATCTCTTGGACATGGGAGCCGGTCCGCTTGACGACACGTCCTTCGACGCGCGCTGTTTCTTGGTCCCAACCGATCAGTTCCTTGTCATGCGTCGTCCGGTGCGACTTCGCGAGAGCAAGAACATAGATCGCTTCCAGTAAGTTCGTCTTCCCTTGTGCATTTTCACCAATCAGGACATTTGTTTTTTCGGAGAATGACAGTTCGAGTGCGTCATAGTTGCGATAATGACTGAGTCGGACTGAATCCAGCCGCACGTTAGTTGCCCTCGTTCTTGATGATGAACTGACCGTAGTCTTCTACATCAATGATGTCTCCATCCCGTAATTTACGACCACGTCGCTGATCGACCTCGCCGTTGACTAGAATCGGTACCTCTGCTAAAAACGGTTTGGCTTGTCCTCCGCTTGAGATGATATCCGATAGCTTCAGGAACTGCCCTAATGTGACGTATTCCGTTGTAATTCTGATTTCTTGCATGGATTGACTCCTCCTACCTACATATTATAAATGACGTACTCTTTATTGTACTAAACATTGAGCGATTTAGCAAAATCCCCGAACGTATATACGGTATACGAAAAAGACGGGTCCGATGTCGAAACGATCGAACCCGTCTTATCACGTATTTCGTGTTTATGCTTACGCCGTCCGGACTGGAAGAATCAGTTGCAGGACGTTATCTTGATCGACTGGGTGCAAGATAAATGGACGAATCGAACCCGTGAACTGGATTTCGATATCTGTCGCGTCAAGTGCCTTCAAGGCGTCCATCATGTACTTCGAGTTGAACGAGATTTTCAGCTCTTCTCCTTCAAGCGAAAGAATGCTGACTTGCTCCGAGACTTTCCCGACTTCTGGTGAATGTGAAGAGATCTCGACCGCTGTCGTTCCTTCAGCTGCGAACTTGATGACGTTGTTACGGTCCTCACGTGCAAGCAGTGACGCGCGATCGATCGCTTGGAGCAATTCTTTCGCGTTCATGCGGACAGCTGTCCGGTACTCTTCTGGAATCAAACGTGATGTATCCGGATAGTTTCCGTCGAGTAGACGCGAGAAGAAGAGGACGTGCTTCATCTTGAATAAGATTTGTTGGTTTGTGATCGTGATATCCACATGACCATCCCCAAGCAACTTCGATAATTCATTTAAGCTCTTCCCTGGAACGATGACGTTCTGGAACGAGATATCTGTATCTGTCTCAAATTGAGCACGACGAAGGGCTAGACGGTGACTATCCGTTGAGACACACGTCAAGATGCCTTTATCGGCTGAGAAGTTCACACCTGTCAGAACAGGACGTGTTTCTTGAACAGCGACAGCAAAGCTTGTTTGGCGAATCATCGAACGTAAGAGATCAGCCGGTAAACGGAAACGTTGTCCCCCATCGACTTGCGGAAGGCGTGGGAACTCATCTGGATCAAGACCGTTCAAATGGAATTCCGCTGTTCCTGACTGGATCCGTGTCATGAAGTTCGGTGAGACTTCAAGTGTGACTTCGTCTTTTGGCATCTTTTTGACGATATCGCCGAAGAAGCGGGCATTCAAGACGACACTACCTGCACGGTGAACCGTGACATAAGATGTTCCATTCTCTTCTGCATAGATCGTCCGTTCAATCGAGATTTCTGTATCGCTTCCTGTCAGCGTCATACCATCTCCATGAGCTTCGAGTTTGATTCCTGTCAGAATCGGAATCGTCGTGCGGGATGAGACCGCTTTGGCTACATCTTGTACTGCTTGAATTAAAGCTTCGCGTTGAATGGTGATATGCATATCGTCGTTAGACTCCTCTCGAAAATAATGGGCATGCGCCCATCATAACATAATAATATATTTTTTTAATAATAGTCTTAGGGGCTGTGGATAGTGTGGATAAGTCGGTGGATAACTTGATATAAAGCCAAAAACGGTGTGGATAAGTTGTGGATAACTACCCTACTTTATCCACATGTTTATCCACAGTTTTACGAATGCTTCAATTCATGTTTGATTTGTTCGATGACTTTCCCAGTTTCCCCATCCGATTTGATCAACATACTGATCTTTTCATGGGCATGGATGACGGTCGTATGGTCGCGTCCCCCGAATTCTTCTCCGATTTTCGGTAAAGAGCTTTCTGTCATCTCACGCGAAAGATACATCGCGATTTGACGTGGGAAGGCAATCGATTTCGTTCGTTTCTTCGCCTTCAGATCATCAAACGGTAAGTTGAAATGTTTACTGACCGACTCCTGGATGTCACGAATCGTGACTTTACGCGGTTCAGCGACCGGCATGATGTTATGCAAGGCTTCTGCAGCGACATTTGGATCGATTGGTCGCCCGACGAGATTCGCATAGGCGATAACGCGGGTTAACGCTCCTTCGAGCTCCCGAATATTCGTATCAATTTGACTTGCGATGTAGAGCATGACTTCGTTTGAGACATCAAGTTGCTCCGCATTCGCCTTTTTCCGTAAAATCGCAATCCGTGTTTCGAGATCCGGTGGCGTGATGTCGGTGATTAATCCCCATTCAAAACGAGAACGAAGCCGATCTTCAAGCGTTGGAATCTCTTTTGGTGGTCGATCGCTCGAGATGATGATTTGTTTTTGGTCGTTATGCAGGGCATTGAATGTGTGGAAAAACTCTTCTTGCGTCTGTTCTTTGCCCGCAAGGAACTGGATGTCATCAATTAAGAGGACATCGATGTTACGGTATTTATTTCTAAACTCAACCGTTTTATTATCGCGGATGGAGTTAATGAAGTCATTCGTAAAGCGTTCAGAAGAGACATAGGCAATCCGTGTCCCGAGATTTTGATCTTGAACGTACTGTCCGATGGCATGCATCAGATGGGTTTTGCCAAGACCAACGCCACCATAGATGAAAAGCGGATTGTATGCTTTAGCAGGCGCTTCCGCAACAGCGAGTGAAGCGGCATGCGCAAAACGGTTCCCCGATCCGATGACGAATGTATCGAACGTATACTTCTCATTTAATTGTCCGAGTTCACTCATCGTCAATTCCTCTGTTGGTCTCCGCATGTTCGATGGACGCGATTTCGGAGTCGGTGTTGCCTCAACACGTTCCTCTTCTTGTCGATCGAGCATTTTCTTCGCTTGTCCCTCTTCAATGAACTGAATATCGAGTCGGCTTCCTGTTACTTCCTCAACTGTGTCTTCGAGTAAAGATAAGTACTGGCGCTCGAGCCATGTCACCGTAAATGCAGCTGGTGCTGAAACGAGTAGTGTCGTTCCATTTAGCGTGACGCCTTCTGTGGATTTCAACCACATATCATAACTAGCTTTCGGTGTTCGTTCCTCTTCCTCGATCACAGATAAGACATTATGCCAAAGTTCGGCAGCGTTTTTCATAAATACCCCCCTTTTTTTATCAAGATAGAAAATTTTTGTACACAGGCTTATACACAGACAAAGTTAATGAAGAAACTCGACTTATCCCCATAACGTAAAAACTGTGGATAACGTTATCCACAGGCAGTTGAATCTGTGTATAAAGTTATCCACAGGGTGTGTATAACTTGTTTTGTCCTGAACAATCAGGATCATGTTATGCACAATTAGTGTATCAAAAGAAATGAGCCCTGGCAATGGTTGGAATGATTTATCCACAAGTAAATTAAACCGTCCACAGGTAGTTACCCACAAGCTGTGGATAGTGTGGATAAATTGTGGATAAGAGGTGGATAACTTTTCGAAAGAGGAAGCGTTGAAAAAGAGTTATTCACAAAATACGAAAGAGGACGAAAAAAGGAATCGAAAATCGAGGATTGACGTCGATTTTAAAAAATACTATTGTAGACAAAGTGAAGAGTTATCCACGGAAAGTGTGGATAATGTGGATAAGTCTGTGGATAGGTGGATAAGTCTACAAACATCCCCTCCATGATCCATATGTATTCTATCGCGTAATAGAGTTTACGTAGTCGAATCTTATCGCCTGTTTTCGAACTAGAACTCCATTAAGCAGGACAAGAAATCTTCTGAACTTTCATTGACAATGCCACAATCAGTTTATATAATGTACAAGACTGCCTTAAAGTAGAAAATAACAATTGGTTATAAAGATCTTTTAAAGGAGGTGCAGACGAATGAAACCAACTTTCAACCCAAACAACCGTAAGCGTAAAAAAGTTCACGGATTCCGTGCGCGTATGGCTACGAAGAGTGGCCGCCGTATCTTGGCTGCTCGCCGTCTTAAGGGCCGCAAAGCCTTGACTGTCTAATGCATTGATGCATCCATCACTTCGGGCATGATCCGAGGTGATTTTTTTTTATGTTTTTTCGTGTGTTCGTGCTTTTGTCACATGCGCCCTATCGCGTCGCATGTTTATTCTATGATATGATGAGAGACGACGAATTTTCGTAGTGTCAGGATGGAGTGTGAATAAGGTGAAGAAGGAATACCGCGTCAAGAAAGACAAGGAGTTCCAAGCGGTGTTTACTAAAGGAGCCTCTGTCGCAAATCGGCAATTTGTCGTGTATGCCTTGAAAAAGGAGCAACAGACTCACTTTCGGGTTGGTTTATCCGTCAGTAAGAAAATCGGGAATGCCGTCGTCCGGAATCAGGTAAAACGGTATCTTCGGGAAGCATGCCAGCAGCATGAAGCCTCGATTGCCCCGAATTATGATTTGGTGATCATCGCGCGCAATCCGGCCGCGAAGATGACCGCGCAAGAAGTGGCTGACAGTCTCCGTCACGTGCTCAAACGTTCCGGTGTCTGGATGCGATCAAAAAAATGAATCGTAGCAATGCATCCTGTTGATTTGTACGGCGCTCCCTTTCCTTGCCTTACTATAGAAGAAGATGGCGTTCGACAAAGCGTAAACAATTTCTAGGAGGAATTATGAACAAGAGAACTAAGATTTGGTTAACTCTCGGACTCATGTCCGTGCTCGCGATCGTATTATCCGGCTGTACACCTAGTTCGTATGGTACTGGTGAACCGATCACAGCAGACACAGAAGGTTTTTGGAAACATTACTTCGTTTGGCCGATGGCGTGGTTGATTCGTGAGATTTCACAGTTCTTTAGCGGTGATTACGGTATTGGAATCATCATTACGACACTTCTCGTTCGTCTTGTCATCCTTCCATTGATGATTAAACAAACGAAGAGTATGGGTGGAATGCAAGTCATTCAACCGGAAATGATGAAGCTTCGTGAGAAATACAGCTCAAAAGACCAAGAGACGCAACAGAAATTGCAACAGGAAATGATGAAGCTTTACCAAGAGCATAACGTCAATCCACTTGCAGGCTGTTTACCGATCTTGATCCAAATGCCGATTTTGATCGCGTTCTACAATGCCATCATTTATACACCGGCTATTTTCCAACATACGTTCCTCTGGTTCGACCTTGGGAAACCGGATCCATTCTTCATCTTGCCGATCATGTCTGCGGTACTAACGTATCTGCAACAAAAGATCTCGATGGCAGGTCAAGAAGACAACCCACAAATGAAAATCATGCTCTACGTCTTCCCGATCATGATCTTCATCATGGGTGTTACACTCCCATCTGCTCTTTCGCTTTACTGGGTCGTCGGTTACATCTTCTCGATCATCGTCACGATCGTCATCATGAAGCCAATGCGTGAAAAGATTAAGTTGCAGACGGAAGCGACAATGGCTGCTAAACGTGAAAAAGAAGCGGCACAAGCAGCACCGGCTCCTAAAAAATCGAAAAAGAAACGCTAATACGTGAAGAGCGACGCTTTGTTTTGACAGAGTGTCGCTCTTTTTCTTTTGCGTCATTTCGTGTATAGTTGTTTCGTTATACCCATTGCAACGATTAAGGATTAAATACTCATAAAAAGACAGAAGAAAAACGAGGTGGAAGAACGGATGATGGAATTTGATACGATTGCCGCGATTTCGACGCCGATGGGAGAAGGGGCGATTGCGATCGTGCGCTTATCAGGTCCTGATGCAGTCGCTGTAGCCGACCGTATTTATAAAGGGAGCAACCGCTTGACGGAAGTACCAACCCATACGATTCATTACGGGAAATTGGTCGACCATGAGGCGGACCGTGTCGTCGATGAAGTGATGGTGAGTGTCATGCGCGCACCAAAGACGTTTACACGTGAAGATGTCATCGAATTGAATTGTCATGGAGGAGTCGTCGCGGTCAATCGTGTCCTCGAACTCATCCTCGCCCAACCAGAAGTCCGGTTGGCGGAACCTGGTGAATTTACGAAACGCGCGTTCTTGAACGGACGCATCGATTTGTCACAAGCGGAAGCCGTCATGGATCTGATCCGGGCGAAGACGGACCGAGCGATGCATGTCGCCGTCAGTCAGATTGAAGGACGTCTCTCGAAACTCGTCCAAGACTTACGTCAACAATTGTTACAGACGATTGCTGCGATCGAAGTCAACATCGATTACCCGGAATACGATGCAGAAGAGATGACGCAACAGATCGTCGAACGTGATGCTGGTGCTGTCCGCGCGATTTTGGCAGAGTTATTAACAACGGCACGCCAAGGAAAAATCTTGCGCGAAGGGTTATCCACAGCGATCATCGGTCGTCCGAACGTCGGAAAGTCGTCTTTGCTCAACACATTGGTGCAAGAAGCAAAGGCCATCGTCACGGATATCGCGGGAACGACACGCGATACGATCGAGGAGTACGTCAATGTTCGCGGTGTACCGTTGAAGTTGATTGATACGGCAGGGATTCGCGAGACGGAAGATATCGTCGAACGGATGGGTGTTGAAAAGTCGCGTCAGGCTTTGAAGACGGCCGATTTAATCTTACTCGTCCTGAACGGGAATGATGTTCTGACGGATGAGGACGTCTTGCTGTTTGAAGCAATCAAAGGGATGAACGCGATCATCATCGTCAACAAGAGTGACTTGGCGCAACAGATTGACTTAGCGCGTGTCACGGAGCTTGCTGATGGTCGACCAATCGTCACGACATCCTTGCTCGAAGAAGCAGGCGTTAACGATCTCGAAGCAGCGATTGCGAGTCTGTTCTTTGAACAGGGTGTCGAAAGTCAGGATATGACGTACGTCTCAAATGCGCGTCACATCCAGCTCATCAAACGAGCGAGTCAAATGATTGAAGATGCTCTCGGTGCAGCAGAAGCAGCGATGCCGATCGACATGGTACAGATCGATTTACGACGAGCATGGGATACGCTCGGCGAAATCAATGGTGATACAGCACAGGATAGTTTATTGGATCAGTTGTTTTCGCAGTTCTGTCTCGGGAAATAATTCGAGACGACTGCGTGTGGAATAAGAAGGAGGAACCAGTACTATGGCTTATCAAGCAGGTGAATTCGACGTCATCGTCGTCGGAGCCGGACATGCCGGCATCGAAGCCTCTCTTGCTGCGGCACGAATGGGCTCGAAAACGGTCATGCTGACAATGAATCCCGATATGGTCGGATTCATGTATTGCAACCCGTCGATCGGTGGTCCAGCAAAAGGGATCGTCGTCCGGGAAATCGATGCGCTCGGTGGTGAAATGGCACGCGCGATCGATGCAACGTATATTCAAATGAAAATGTTAAACACGTCAAAAGGTCCTGCCGTGCGAGCATTACGGGCACAGGCAGATAAATTCGAATACCAAAACCGGATGAAAAAAGCGCTCGAGGATGAGCCGAATTTGCTCTTACGTCAAGCACTCGTCGAACGGTTATTGATTGACGACGAAGGACGCTGCGTCGGTGTCGTCACGAATACTGGAGCGGAATACCGGGCAAAAGCGGTCGTCATCACGACAGGAACGTTCATGCGTGGAAAAATCATCATCGGTGAATTGTCATACGAGAGTGGTCCGAACAATCAGATGCCATCGATCAATCTATCGAAACATCTTGAAGAACTCGGATTCGAGCTCGCACGCTTCAAAACAGGTACACCACCGCGAATCGACGGGAAAACGATTGACTACTCGAAGACGGAGATCCAACCAGGTGACGAAGTAGCACTTCCGTTTAGTCATGAAACGACTCAGATGATCACAGAACAGATTCCATGCTGGTTGACGTATACGACGGAGTATACGCATCAATTGATCGATGCGAACCTGCATCGCTCCCCGATGTTCTCTGGAATGATCAAAGGAACAGGTCCACGTTATTGCCCATCGATCGAAGATAAGGTCGTCCGGTTCAACGATAAACCGCGTCACCAAATCTTCCTTGAGCCAGAAGGTCGCGATACGGAAGAAGTCTACGTGCAAGGATTATCAACAAGCTTGCCGGAAGACGTCCAACACGATATTCTCCGCTCGATTCCAGGGCTTGAGAATTCAGAAATGATGCGTCCTGGTTATGCGATTGAGTACGATGCCGTTGTTCCAACACAACTATGGCCAACGCTCGAGACAAAACGTGTTCCTGGTTTATTCACAGCGGGTCAAATCAACGGAACAAGTGGGTATGAGGAAGCGGCAGGACAAGGGATCATGGCAGGGATCAATGCCGGACTACAAGTCCAAGGCAAAGAACCACTTATCTTGTCACGTTCACAAGGCTATATCGGTGTCATGATCGATGATCTCGTTACGAAAGGTACGAACGAACCGTACCGCCTCTTGACGTCACGTGCCGAGTATCGGTTGTTGCTCCGTCATGATAATGCGGATCTTCGTCTATCGGAAATCGGACATGAACTCGGATTGATCTCGGAAGAACGCCAAGCGAAGTTACTCGATAAACAAGAGCAAATCCGTCTTGAGATGAAACGTCTTGAGAAGGTCGTCATCAAGGCGACACCGGACGTGAATGCACAGCTAGAAGCAATTGGTGCATCACCACTCAAGGAAGCGCTGCATGCGATCACGTTGCTGAAACGCCCGGAAATCACGTATGCAATGATCGCGCAGATGACACCACCGGAAACACCACTGTCTGCAGAAGCAGCAGAACAAGTCGAAATCCAAGTCAAATATGCCGGCTACATCGATAAACAACTCGATCAAGTCGAAAAAATGATGCGGATGGAGCAAAAACGGATTCCGGATCGTCTCGATTACGATGCGATCAGTGGATTAGCGATTGAAGCGAAACAAAAACTAAACCAAGTGCGTCCGCTCTCGATCGGACAAGCATCCCGGATCTCAGGGGTTAACCCGTCTGATATCTCGATCCTGCTTGTCTATATCGAACAAGGCCAATACGCATTGACTGCGGAGTGAACGAGATGAACCAACAGCAATTCGTAACAGCATTGGCAGCACAGGGACTTGAGGTCTCAGAACATCAGTTGCATCAATTCAAACGGTATTATGAACTGCTCGTCGAGTGGAATGAAAAGATGAACCTGACAGCGATCACGAACGAAGAAGATGTCTATCTCAAGCACTTCTACGATTCGATCACAGCAGCGTTCTATTTCGATTTCACGACGGTCACGACGGTTTGTGATGTCGGAGCGGGCGCTGGTTTCCCGAGTCTGCCGATCAAGATCATGTTCCCACATCTCCAAGTGACGATCGTCGATTCACTGAACAAACGAATCGGCTTCCTCAATCATTTGGCGACGGAACTCGGACTCGAAGGTGTCGCGTTCCATCATGGACGCGCCGAAGAGTTCGGTAAAAATAAACAATTCCGCGAACGGTTTGATGTCGTGACAGCACGTGCGGTCGCCCGGATGTCCGTTCTCGCGGAATATTGCTTACCGCTTGCGAAAGTCGGTGGACAATTCGTTGCCTTGAAGGCAGCGAAAGTCAGTGAAGAGCTCGAGGATGGTGCGATTGCCTTAAAAGTACTCGGTGGGAATTTACGGGAAAGTTTCCAGTTCCAATTGCCAGGCGAGGAAAGTGAGCGTAATATCGTTATTGTAGATAAAAAACGAACAACACCCGGGAAATATCCGCGTAAAGCGGGTACGCCTGCAAAAGATCCATTAAGCTAAACACCGTTTCACGTGAAACGATGACTGATAAAGGTGAGGTGCGCCAACGTGAGAAATGCAATTGCCAAGCTGCTCGGTAAGGGAGGGCAACCTGCTACGATCGAGCTTGACCCACAAGAGACGGTTCAGGAATTACCATTGACAGAACTTGTCGCGAACCAGTTCCAACCACGGACAGTGTTTGATGGGGACCGAATTGAAGAGCTAGCCGTTACGATCGAAGAGCATGGATTACTCCAGCCGATCGTCGTTCGAAAACAAGGAACAGGATACGAAATCATTGCGGGAGAACGACGATACCGGGCAGTGCGCTCGCTTGGCTGGGAAACGATTCCTGCCATCGTCAAAGAGATGACGGACGAGACGACTGCTTCACTGGCATTGATTGAAAATCTGCAACGCGAAGATTTGACACCAATCGAAGAAGCAGAAGCCTATGAGCGCTTGCTTGCGTTACAAGACATCACGCAAGAAGTGTTAGCTCGTAAGCTCGGACGTAGTCAATCGACGATTGCTAACAAATTGCGTTTGCTTCGATTGCCAACGGATGTCCGGGAAGCGTTGAAGCAACGGACGATCACGGAGCGTCATGCCCGTGCGTTATTACCGCTCAAGGATGAAGCGCTACAAGTAACGGTACTCGCTGAAATTCTGGAACGGGAATGGAACGTCAAGGAGACGGAGCGCCGGGTGGAACGATTGATGACACCACAGCCACCGAAGAAAAAACGTCATAAGAGCTTTGCTCGCGATACACGGATTGCGTTAAATACCCTTCGCGATTCCGTCGATATGATCGAGCAAACCGGATTGACGATTGAAAAAGAAGAAGTCGATTGTGAAGACTATGTAGAGGTGCGGATTCGCATCGTGAAGGCACGTCCGGAATAAGCGGTCGTGCCTTCCGCTACGTTTAGGAGAGAAGGCAAGTGAACGAATTACCTGTTCGGGCGATTCGCCCGAATCCGACTCAACCCCGGAAACGATTCAATGAAAAAGCATTAGAAGAACTCGCCCAATCGCTCGTTCGGCACGGGATGATCCAACCGATCGTCGTCCGACCACGTGATGGCTATTATGAAATCATCGCCGGCGAACGACGGTATCAAGCAGCGAGTCGCGCAGGATTCGAACGTGTACCGGTCCTCGTGATCGAAGCAGACGAGACACGCGTGATGGAGCTCGCTTTGATCGAAAACATCCAACGGGCGGATTTATCCGCGATTGAAGAGGCGATGGCGTATGCGGAGATGATCGAGGAATTCGGCATCACGCAAGCAGAGCTTGCGCAGCGTGTTGGCAAAAGTCGTTCGCACATCACGAACAGTCTTCGGTTACTACAATTGCCGTTACTCGTTCAACAAGCCGTCATGGATGAGCAGCTATCGATGGGACATGCCCGTGCCCTATTGTCGCTAAAGCATCCAAAGAAAATCGAGCAGATGGCAGAACGCGTCATGGCGGAAAACTGGAACGTCCGTCGGTTGGAGCAGGCGCTTCGGGAACGGAAAGAATCCACGCGTCCGCAACAAGCGACCGCTGTGCAATTCGTCGAAGAGTCGCTTCGCGAAAAATACGGAGCGACGGTTCGGATCAAACAAGGGAAACAAGCAGGGAAACTCGAGATTGATTTTGCAGATGAAGACGACCTCAATCGGTTGCTCGACTTGTTATTACCCGAATTAGATCAATGAAAAAGAAGCGTTCCGGTGACGGTTCGCTTCTTTTTGATTACATCGAGCGTGGCGTAAAGGAAATCGTCGTCCGTGTCGACTCAGCGGATAGTTTCTCATCGAGCATGTGGAAACTGTTCGCGACGAGTTCTGCTAGTTCATAAACGAGGTGTAACCGTGTATTTTGGAGAATCATCATCTCCATGAAGCCACTGACGTTAACGACAGCCTTGATGTTGAAGTCACCGACCGCTGGCAATTCTTTTTGGACGCCAGCACCGGGTGCGAGTGGTCCTTCCGAGAAAAAGACATGCCCAACGCTTGAAAGCCGACCAAGACACGCATCAATTGCGATGACAAGTGGACGGTAATGGGTCGTTTGGATCGAGTGAATCGTTTCAGCGAGATTCAGTGCATGGACGGGTTTAGCGAGTGTACCGTAAACGTGGAGATGAGCAGGTGCTTGTTTTTCAAGGAATGTTCCGACAAGTGGACCGAGTGAGTCGCCCGTCGAACGATCAGAACCAATGCAGACGAGTACGATTGGTCGTTTTTCTTGGACTGCGGAGATTTGTTCGAATAGTTGTTCAGCTAAGCGTTCTTTCGCGAACGGTTCCGTATATTCTAAAAAGAAAGAATAAGGCTTGGGCTCGTGCGAATGAAAGCGGAAATTCATCGAAATCATCCTTTCTTCTCTTGGTGTCGGTGTCGTGGTGGATTGGCAAGAGTGAAGGGTTCTTAGATGATTTTCCTTTCCCGGTTTTTCCGAAAATCTAACGTCAAAATCGGCTCTTTGGTTGAAACTCAATTAAAATCACGTATACTGTCGTAATAGAGAGAACAAGAAAGGATGAGAGAATGGCTACCAATCAAGATGTACAAGAATCCGTCGCCCAAGTCGATAAACTAATCAATCAAGTAATGGATGCGGATATGTGGATTCGTTTTGGGATGAAATTACTGATTGCGCTCATCATCATCGCGGCGTTCTATGTGTTAACGCGCGTTTTGACTGGGGCAGTCTCGCGTCTCTTTACGATCAGGAAAATCAATGACCAGGACTACTTGGCGCAACGACAGAACGAGACACTGTTGAAGTTGCTCCAAAATGCGATCCGTTACGTGCTCGGAATCGTCATGTTGTTGACGGTGCTCAGTCAGTTCGGTATCAACATCACCGGTCTCGTTGCCAGTGCCGGAATCGCCGGTCTTGCGATTTCGTTCGGTGCGAAGAACTTGGTACAAGATATCATTACCGGAGCGTTCATCATCTTCGAACGCCAGTTTAAAGTCGGAGATTATGTACGCGTCGGTGTGATTGAAGGAGTCGTCACGGAACTTGGGATCCGGACGACGAAACTCAAAGGACTCAACGGGGAGATTCACATCATCCCGAACGGTCAGATTTTGCAAGTGACGAACTATTCGGTCGACAACAGTTTTGCACTCGTCGACGTCCAAGTCTCCTATGACGAAGATCTCGAGCGGGTCGAACAAGTCTTGCATGAGATCGCAGACCGGACGACGAAGAAGTATGTCGATATGTTCGTCGAACCGATCCAGATGCTTGGCGTCCAGACACTTGGTCCTTCTGAAGTCGTCTATCGTTTGATGGCAGAAGTACCACCGATGCAACATTTCCAAGCTGGTCGTCTGATCCGGAAAGAATTGAAGCAAGGACTCGAAGAAGAGAACATCAAGATCCCGTATCCACGGATGGTCATGATGAATCCAGAACAAAAGAATGGTGGACAAACGGATGATTCCAAAAACGTATCAACTCCATGATTATGTTGAGATGAAGAAGCAGCATCCATGTGGTACGAACCGATGGCAAATCATTCGGGTCGGCATGGATATCCGAATCAAATGTCAAGGTTGCGGGGCAAGTATCTTGATGCCACGTCGTGATTTTGATAAACGATTGAAAAAAGTCTTACCAGAGTGATGAAAAGCGGATCTGATCCTCGTGATTAGATTCGCTTTTTCATTGTCTTGCCTAAGTGGAGCGGTTGCGTTCGGTTAGGACGTGAGTAAAAAAGACGGTCGAGCTCCTTGCTTAAAAAAATTGAACTATCTATAATTGTGAAAGATGTGCTGACGTGGTGTAATCATTCTACCCACTGCGGCCGCTAGCACGGATTTCCTAGGAAATACCGAAAAGGAGGAATTCCAAGTGGGATTAACAGCAGGAATCGTTGGCTTACCAAACGTAGGAAAATCAACACTTTTTAACGCCATCACACAAGCAGGTGTAGAGGCAGCGAACTACCCGTTCGCAACGATCGACCCGAACGTCGGTGTCGTTGAAGTACCAGATGCACGTCTTCGGAAATTGACGGAACTCGTCAACCCGAAAAAGACGATCCCGACAGCATTCGAATTCACGGATATCGCAGGTATCGTAAAAGGTGCGTCTAAAGGGGAAGGTCTCGGAAATAAATTCCTCGCGAACATTCGTGAGGTAGATGCGATCTGTCAGGTCGTGCGTTGTTTCGTCGATGAAAACATCACACACGTGGCCGGGAAAGTCTCACCGATCGATGATATCGAGACGATCAACCTCGAATTGATCCTCGCAGACCTCGAGCAAGTCGAAAAACGGATTCAGCGTGTCCAAAAACAAGTCAAGTCACGCGATAAAAACGCAGCGGCTGAACTCGAAGCACTTGAAATCGTGCAAGCATTACTCGAAGATGAGAAACCAGCACGTCTCGCTGAATTGAACGAAGATCAAGCAGCTCTCGTCAAACACTTCCAATTGTTGACGATGAAACCGATGCTTTACGTCGCAAACGTCGGCGAAGATGAAGTCGCAGATGCGGACAATAACGAAAATGTCCGTCTCGTACGCGAATTCGCAGAAAAAGAAGGTTCTGAAGTCATCGTCATCTGTGCTCGGATTGAAGAAGAGATTGCGGAGCTTGAGCCAGAAGAACGTCAAGAGTTCCTCGTCGATCTCGGAATCGAAGAATCAGGTCTTGATCAATTGATCCATGCAGCATACAGCACGCTTGGTCTTGCGACATACTTCACAGCAGGTGAAAAAGAAGTACGCGCTTGGACGTTCAAAAAAGGGATGAAAGCTCCACAATGTGCGGGTGTCATCCACTCGGACTTCGAACGTGGATTCATCCGTGCAGAAGTCGTTTCGTACGAAGATTTAGCAGCAGCAGGCAACATGGCGACAGTCAAGGAACAAGGACGTTACCGTTCAGAAGGTAAGGAATATGTCTTCCAAGACGGCGATGTCGTCACATTCCGCTTCAACGTCTAATCGAAAACGAATCGTTATTGCATAAAGCAAAATACTTTGGTAGTATTAACGAATGTGAGTAATGAATTATTGCTCCTTGCTCGAACATTCGAGCCGCCAGTCCAAGAGGAGGTGACAGATATGCGTAAATACGAAGTACTTTACATCATCCGTCCGGAACTTGATGAGGAAGCACGCAAAGCAACAGTGGAGCGTTTCAACAAAGTCCTCACTGATAACGGTGGTACAGTTGATAAAACAACTGAAATGGGTAAACGTCGTTTCGCTTACGAAATCAATGATATGCGTGAAGGGTTCTACGTTCTTCTTAACGTTTCTGCTGAACCAGCAGCTACAAAAGAACTTGACCGTCTCATGAAGATCAGTGACGATATCGTTCGCTTAATGATCACAAAAGACGAGAAATAAGCTGAAACAGGAGAGTGATTCTGATGATTAACCGCGTCGTTTTAGTCGGTCGGTTAACTCGTGACCCGGAAATGCGTTATACGCAGAGCGGGATTGCGGTAACGCGATTCACACTCGCATGTGACCGTCCTTTCACAGGGCAAGATGGGAAGCGAGAAGCTGATTTCATCGATTGCGTCGTTTGGCGCAAGCAAGCAGAGAACGTTGCTCAGTATTTGAAGAAAGGTAGTCTTGCTGGTGTAGAGGGTCGCCTCCAGATTAGCAGCTACGACGATAAAGAAGGGCAACGCCGTTATCGTGCGGAAGTCGTCGCTGATAGCGTCCGCTTCCTTGAGTCACGTAACGCGAGCCGTTCTTCGGATGGTAGCGAAGGCTACGCTTCATCTACTGGTGGAAACGGGAATGCTGCAGGATGGGGTTCACAGCAACAGCAGAACAACTCTTCCTCGCCAGCACCCGCTTCATCGAATTCGGGCTTCGGCGCTGATCCGTTCAGCGGCGGTAGTTCGATCGACCTTTCAGACGACGATCTCCCGTTCTAAGGAAATCGTCCTGAAAAATCCAAGTTAAAAAGGAGGTTAATCACATGGCACGTCGTCCAGGTGGAAAACGTCGTCGTAAAGTATGTTACTTCACGTCGAACCACATCACTCATATCGATTATAAAGACGTAGAACTTCTCAAACGTTTCATTTCGGAACGCGGTAAGATTCTTCCACGTCGTGTGACTGGTACTTCAGCGAAATACCAACGTCCACTTACAATCGCAATCAAACGCGCACGTCAAATGGCTTTAATCCCATACGTGGCTGACTGATTTCGTAGCACCATCCTCATACGTGAGGATGGTGCTTTTTTTCGCTTCCCTTTCATCCCCTCCTGCTTTTCGGTTATAATAAACAAGTTACTAAAAATTTAAATGAACCCTATAGAGCATATAAGGAGGACACGATGGAGTCAGGTCAACAAGTATCACCGGAACGAGAACGACGCATCGTTCGCTTCATTCCGTATCTATTAATCGTCGGTCTGCTTCTCGTCGTCGCTGTACGTGAACCGATCATCTCCGCTATCGGAGCCGTCGTGACTGCCCTCCTCTTCGGATTGCACCTATTCGAAGAACGCCGTGCACGCAGGGCATGGGAGGCGTATGTCGCCGGAATCTCGATGCAAGTCGAGGAGACGGGACAAGATGCGTTGACGAACATGCCAATCGGGATTTTGTTATACGATGAGGAAACCCTCGTCACCTGGTTCAATGATCCGATGCGGGACATCTTTGATGATGTAGCGATGGGACAGACGCTCAATGAGCTCGATCCCTTATTCATCGAGATGGTCGCGACGAACGAGGACCAAGCGACGCTTGAAATCGGTGATGCCGTATATCGCGTCTTTTCAAATCATGAGAACCGGACGTTCTATCTGTTCGATATGACAGAAGAAGCACAAGTCGAACAACAACTCGTCGATAATCAGACGGTCATCGGCGTCATCTATCTTGATAACTACGATGAGATGACACAAGGTATCGAAGATCAGTTGCGCAGTGAGTTGAACAGCCGAGTTACGCAACTGTTGAATCACTGGGCAGCCGAACACGGAACGTATATCAAACGAACCGCATCTGATCGATACTTCATCGTCACGACAGAAGAGAATCTACGGATTCTTGAACGATCGAAGTTCACGATTCTTGATATCGTGCGCGAAGAGACGAGTCAGCGTGGTGTCCAGTTGACGTTATCGATCGGAATTGGTTGCGGTAGTGATCCGATTCCTTCGCTTGGTCTGATGGCTCAATCGAGTCTCGATCTCGCGCTAGGACGGGGAGGCGACCAAGTCGTCATCAAACGCGACGGGAAAGTCCGCTTCTATGGTGGCAAGACGAACCCGACAGAAAAACGGACACGTGTCCGGGCACGGGTCATTGCCAACTCGCTTCGTGACTTAATGCAGGAATCAAGCCGTGTCCTGATCATGGGGCATAAGAATCCGGATATGGATGCACTCGGATCAGCGATCGGGATTTTGAAGCTTGCGGAAATGAACGATAAGGAAGCGCATATCGTCTTACCGCCAGAAGAAATCGGTCGCGGGATTCGCCGGATGATGGACGAGATCGCTGAAGTACCACAACTCGAGACACGGTTCGTCAATGCGTTTCAAGCGGATCAGTTGATTGACGATCAGACGTTACTCGTCGTCGTCGATACCCACAAACCGTCGCTCGTCGTCGTACCGACGTTACTCGATCGATTCGAGCATATGGTCGTCATTGATCATCACCGGCGCGGGGAGGATTTCATCGAAGATGCGGTCCTCGTTTATCTCGAGCCTTACGCATCGTCGACGTCAGAGCTCGTCACCGAGTTAATCGAGTACCAGCCGACGAATCAGAAGCTATCGATGCTTGAGGCGACGGCGTTACTTGCCGGAATCATCGTCGATACGAAAGGCTTTGCGCTTCGGACCGGCTCGCGGACGTTCGATGCTGCATCTTACTTGCGTTCACAAGGTGCTGACACGGTGCTCGTGCAAGAGTTCCTCAGTCAGGATCTTGAGACGTACGTTGAGCAGTCACATATCCTCGAGCGGTCCGAGGTCTATACGAAAGGGATGGCGATTGCGACAGCGGAACCTGGCGTCATTCACGATCAAGTCTTGATCGCACAAGCGGCTGATCAATTGTTGTCGCTTCAAGGCATTCGTGCTGCCTTCGTCATCGCGGAACTTCAAGACGGACGGACAGCGATCAGTGCCCGTTCACTCGGAGAAGTCAACGTCCAGTTGATCATGGAGACGCTCGGAGGCGGCGGTCACTTGACGAACGCGGCGACACAGATGTCAGAATCGGTCGTCACGGTCGCGGATGCGTTGCGTAAAGCGATCGATCAATATCTAGAAGATGAGACAAAAGGAGAGGAATCAGAATGAAGGTTATTTTCTTACAAGATGTAAAAGGACAAGGTAAAGCAGGAGACGTCAAAGACGTGGCCGATGCTTATGCAAATAACGTACTCTTCAAGAAAAAGTTGGCGCGTCCTGCGACGACTGGCAACTTGAAGCAACATGAAGCACATGAACGTAAAGCAGCAGAAGAAGCGAAACAGAACTTGCTTGACGCACAAGCGTTAAAAGAGAAAATCGAAAAAGAGACGATCGTCGTCTCGACGAAAGCCGGTGAAGGCGGTCGTGTCTTCGGTTCTGTCACAAGCAAACAGATCGCGGAAGCACTCAAGAGCATGGGTTACAAAATCGACAAACGTAAAATCGAGCTCGAGCACCCAATCAAGGCACTCGGCTTTACGAAGGTACCATTGAAGCTACACAACGAAGTGACAGCGACGCTGAACGTTCAGGTCAAAGAGGCGTGAGTAGAAAAGGGGAACGGTGATGAGTGAAGTCATGCAAAATATGCCTCCCCAAAGTATCGAGGCAGAACAAGCCGTCCTAGGGGCGATCATGATTGATGCGGATCGTTTGATCAGTGCATCAGAACGTCTGTTACCGCAGGACTTTTACCGTGCCTCTCACCAACGGATCTTCGAAGCGATGCTCGTGCTGTCCGACCGAGGCGAAGCGATCGACCTCGTCACGGTGACAGCCGAGCTCAGTACGCTTGGCATCCTAGATGAGATCGGTGGTCTACCGTATCTAGCGGAACTAGCGGAAGGTGTACCAACCGCAGCCAACATCAATTACTACGTCAATGTCGTTGACCAGAAGTCGACGCTTCGGCGTCTCATTCGGACGGCAGGCGAAATCGTCACTGACGGATACGAACGGCAAAACGAGGTCGATGTCCTGCTGAATGAGGCAGAACGGAAGATTCTCGAAGTATCACAAGGAAAAGGAAGCGCAAGCTTCATTCCAATCTCGGACGTCTTGACGAGTGCCTATGCAACGATTGATAAATTGCATAAGCAAAGCGGCGAGACGACGGGGATTCCGACCGGTTTCCAGGATCTCGATAAAATGACGGCCGGCTTCCAGCGTAACGATCTAATCATCGTCGCAGCACGTCCATCGGTCGGGAAGACGGCGTTTGCCTTGAACATCTCGCAAAACGTCGCGACACGCGCTGACGAGAACGTCGCCATCTTTAGTCTTGAGATGGGTGCCGAACAGCTCGTCATGCGGATGCTCTGTGCCGAAGGAAACGTCGATGCGCAGCGTCTGCGGACTGGTCAACTCGAGGAAGAGGACTGGGGCAAGTTATCGCTTGCGATGAGTAACCTGTCTCAAGCCGGCATCTACATCGACGATACACCAGGGATTCGGGTCAACGATATCCGGGCGAAGTGCCGTCGTTTGAAGCAGGAGCACGGTCTTGGGATGATCATGATCGATTACTTGCAGCTGATTCAAGGGAATGGTCGCTCCAGCGACAACCGTCAACAAGAGGTCTCGGAAATTTCCCGTTCCTTGAAATCACTCGCGCGTGAACTCGAAGTCCCCGTCATCGCCTTATCGCAGCTCTCCCGTGGGGTTGAGAGTCGTCAAGATAAGCGACCGATGATGTCGGATATCCGGGAATCGGGAGCAATCGAGCAAGATGCCGATATCGTCGCCTTCTTGTATCGTGACGATTACTACAATAAAGAAACGGAAGATGCGAACACGATTGAGATCATCATCGCAAAACAGCGGAATGGTCCAACCGGTACCGTCAAACTTGCCTTCCGAAAAGAATTCAACAAGTTCGTGGATCTCGAGCCAAGTAACTCGTACGCGCCACCAGCTTAATCCAAGCTACGCTTTGTCTTCGATCGATCGGAGACAAAGCGTAGCTTTTTTTATTTTCACCTAAAGATTCTCAGTTTATTTATCAAAAACGATAATTAAACGAACGAAAGAGAATTGTAACAATTAATTGTTCGGTATTTGGTTGACTTCTCTTTTTTATCGCGTTACACTTAGTCGTGGTTTTGAATCGTACGTGGAGGTGGATGATAAGATGTCATCAGTAGTAGTAGTCGGAACACAGTGGGGCGACGAAGGAAAAGGGAAAATCACCGATTTTCTCTCGAAACAAGCCGACGTCGTAGCACGTTATCAAGGTGGAGACAATGCAGGACATACGATCGTATTCAATAACGAGACGTACAAATTGCACTTGATCCCATCAGGTATTTTTTACTCGGATAAGAAATGTGTCATCGGGAACGGTCTCGTCGTCAACCCGAAATCACTCGTCAAGGAATTGAAGTATCTGCACGATCGTGGTGTCTCAACGGATAACTTGTTAATTTCGAATCGGGCGCATGTCATCTTGCCGTATCATCAGTTGCAGGATCAGTTAGAAGAAGAAGCGAAGGGCGACGCAAAAGTCGGAACGACGCTAAAAGGAATCGGACCGTGCTACATGGATAAAGCCGCACGCATCGGAATCCGGATGGCAGACTTACTCGACAAAGAAACGTTCGCTGAGAAGTTGAAGATCGTTCTCGACCAAAAGAACCGGATGTTCACGAAGATGTATGACGCTGAACCAATCGCGTTCGACGATATCTTCGAAGAGTACTATGCGTATGGACAAGAGTTCGCGAAATACGTCTGCGATACATCCGTCGTCGTCAACGATAGCCTCGATCACGGCGAAAAAGTGTTGTTCGAAGGCGCACAAGGTGTCTTACTCGACCTTGACCACGGAACGTACCCGTTCGTTACATCATCGAACGCATCTGCCGGTGGTGTCGCATCGGGTGTCGGTGTCGGTCCAGCTCGGATTGATCACGTCGTCGGTGTCTGTAAAGCGTACACGTCACGTGTCGGTGACGGTCCGTTCCCAACGGAATTGTTCGATGACATCGGTCACCAAATCCGTGAAGTCGGTCGTGAATACGGGACGACGACAGGACGTCCGCGTCGTGTTGGTTGGTTCGACTCTGTCGTCGTTCGCCACTCGCGCCGTACAAGTGGGTTGACGGATCTTGCGCTCAACTCAATCGACGTTTTGACAGGACTCGACACGTTGAAGATCTGTACATCGTACGAATTCAACGGAAAACAGATCGATGAGTACCCAGCAAGCTTCCGTGATCTCGAAGCATGTGTTCCAGTTTACGAAGAACTGCCGGGCTGGAAAGAGGACATCACAGGTGTCCGTCGCTTTGAAGATCTACCGTTGAACGCACAGAACTACGTCAAGCGGATTGCGGATCTCACAGGTATCTCGCTCGTCACGTTCTCGGTCGGACCGGGTCGTGAACAGACAGTCGTCTTGCGTGATCTCTACGAAGAAGCATAAGTCCCAACAGCCTCTTGCCTCCCGCAAGAGGCTGTTTTTTGTGCGAAATGGTTCACAAACGGAAGCAAAAACAGGTATACTGAATACAGTGTTTCACGTGGAACCTCTCCCGTGAGACGACGAACAGCAGAGAGAGTGGCGCCGGGAGTTTCCGTCGCCACCTTTCTATATGCCGAAAAAACAGGTAAAATAGATTGAATAGAAATTTTTAAGGGGGCACACCCAGTGACGGAACGCAAAATTCTAGTCGTCGATGACGAGTTACCGATTGCAGATATACTCAAGTTTAAATTAGAAAAAGAAGGCTACCAGGTCGCGATCGCAAATGACGGCGTGGAGGCATTAGAGAAATTCGAGGAGTTCAAACCGGATTTGATGTTACTCGACATCATGCTCCCGTTAATGGACGGGATGGAGGTCTGCCGGGAAGTCCGGAAGACGTCGAAGATTCCGATCATCATGTTGACAGCGAAGGATTCCGAGATCGATACGGTACTTGGTCTTGAGCTTGGCGCGAACGATTACGTGACGAAGCCATTCAGCTCGCGCGAGTTACTTGCCCGCGTGAAAGTCCACTTACGCAACACGAGTCCGGAAGCTACACCACAACCGGTTGGACCAGGTCCACTCAAAGTCGGAGAACTGTATATCGATACGAATTCGCATACGGTGACACGTAAGGATCAAAAGATCGAGCTGACGCAGCGTGAGTTCGAATTGTTGCACTACCTCGCGAAAAACATCGGTCAAGTCATGACACGTGAGCATTTGTTGCAAACGGTCTGGGGCTATGACTACTTCGGTGACGTCCGGACAGTCGACGTAACGGTGCGTCGTCTCCGTGAGAAAGTCGAAGATAACCCAAGTACGCCAGTTTACATCATGACGCGTCGTGGTGTCGGCTATTATCTCCAAGACGGGGAGAATGAATAACGATGTTAAAAGGAACGAACTTCTTTAAATCCATCCAATGGAAACTCGTCGTCATCTATGCCTTATTGATTTTAGTGGCGATGCAGGTCATTGGCGTCTATTTCGTTCGTTCCCTTGAAAAGCAGTACATTACGAACTTCTCGAAGTCGGTCGAGGACCGAGCAGGTCTTGTCGCCTATAACGTCGGGAAGGAATTCGATAAAACAGGCGATGATGACGCCTCCAAGCGGCAGTTGTCCCAATCACTAGGGCAACTGCTGTCTGAGTTTAGTAATGGCTCCACCTCAAGGAACGACATCCTCGAAGTTCAGATCATTGACCAGGACTCGATCATCCAGGCGACATCGGATAACGAGAACCAATCAGCAGTCGGACAACGGGCGACGAATTCACTGATTAAAAAAGCGCAGGCAACGAGCTCGACCCGGACAGACACCGTGCTTGATCCGGAATCAGAGGATAAGATCCGGATCTTTGCCGTACCGGTTACCTCGGAACGAGACGGCGTAACGACCGGTATGATTTATGTTCGCGCTTCGATGGAGTCAATCTATTCGCAGATGCAACAGGTTACGCGGATTCTTGCGACCGGAACGGTCATCGCCCTCGTCATCACGTCAATTCTCGGTGTGTTGCTGTCGCGGACGATCACGCGTCCGATTTCCGATATGCGGCGTCAAGCGATCGAGATGCGACGCGGGAACTTCTCGCGGAAGGTTAAGGTCTATTCGGACGATGAGATCGGGCAACTCGCCCGTTCCTTCAACGAATTGACGGATGAGCTACTCGAAGCGAACGCGACGACGGAAGCTGAACGACGGAAGTTGACGAGCGTCCTTGAGAACATGACCGATGGCGTCATCGCGACGGATCGAACACTGCGCGTCATCTTGATGAACGATCAAGCGAAGGATATCGTCGGTGCGGACGATGCGAGCGTCGTCGGAACGAACTTGAAGGACTTACTGGCACTCGGTGACGATTTCATGATTCCGGAAGATGGTACGATGCCACCGCGTCTGCTTGATTTCAGTAGTGAGGACGAATTGTTCCTCGTCCGGGCATTCTTCTCGCCCGTCAAGAAACACAGTGGTCCGATTACCGGGATGATCGTCGTCCTGCATGACGTCACGGAACAGGAGCAAGTCGAACAGGATCGTCGCGAATTCGTCGCGAACGTCAGTCACGAGCTCCGGACACCGCTGACGACGATGCGCAGCTATCTCGAAGCCTTGGCAGAAGGAGCGTATCAGGACGAGGAACTCGCACCGCGTTTCCTTGAGACGACACAAAACGAGACGGAGCGGATGATCCGCCTCGTCACCGATCTTTTACAGCTGTCGAAGATGGACAGTAAGGAATACAAGATGAACAAGGTCCGCTTCGATTACATTCAGTTCCTGAATGAGATTCTCGATCGCCATGACATGACGAAACCGGAACGAATTCGTTTCCGTCGTAAGATCATGAAGCGGAAAGTCTATATCCGTGGGGATCAGGATAAATTGATCCAAGTCGCAGACAACATTCTGACGAATGCAATCAAGTACTCACCGGAAGGCGGAACGATCACTGTCCGGACGATGCTCCGGGCAAAACGGATCGTCATCAGCATCAAGGATGAAGGTGTCGGAATCCCGAAAGCGAATCTCCAAAAAATCTTCGAACGCTTCTATCGTGTCGATAAAGCCCGTGCCCGTAAAATCGGCGGCACCGGTCTTGGTCTGTCGATCGCAAAAGATGTCGTTTCAGCACATGGTGGCGACATCTGGGCAGAAAGTGAATGGGGACGCGGCACGACGATTTACTTCACGCTTCCGTATGAGGTGATCGAAGAGGTGGATGCCGGATGAAGAAACAACACTGGAGTTCGCTGTTACTCGTCCTGCTTGTTGCCGGTTCGATCGCTCAGACAGCGATGCTCTGGACCTATCATCCAAGCAGTGAATCAATCGAGCGGGAACAGGTCTCGTTCAACGAGATCGATGCCTCAAAGACGATTGAAAGCAACCAACTGATCAACCCGGAACTACTCGTCTATTCGGATCAGGAAGGGATCTATCAGACACAAATCATCGGTCGGACCTTCCTTAACCGAATCGGTGCGTCGTTTAACATCGGTGTCCTCGTCTTGACGGATAAAGCGAACAACATCCCGGTCGGTGACCGGAGTGTCGAGATGATCTTCCCGACACCGATCAGTGCGACGATTCTTGAAGAGTTACTCGGAGAAAAACAGATCGCCTTCTCGGAACCGATCAAACGACTCTATTTACTCGATTATGATGGACCAATCCTCCGTCTCGAGTCGGCGACCGGTCGCCTGAAGGACTTCAAGCTCGTCGGCGATGAGACGGTTCTGAAGCGACTGTTCGCGCATGATAAGAAAAAACCGATGACACGCGTCGAACTCAAAGGTGGCGATTATACGTATGTCGCGAGCGGTACGACGCGACTAGAGCAAGTCTTCGTCTATGACGAGGTGGGGCAATCGCCGAAACCACTCGACCGCATTCGGAGTGCCTTTTTTGCCGAGAACTCGAACGTCCAGCAAATCAAGAGTCGGGATGATCTCGACGTCTTAACGGACGGCGTCAGCGTTTCGACGTATGACCGAAACTATAATGTGTATCGTTTCAATACATTATCGCCGAATACGCAAAGCTCGACGGTCGATTACAGCACGCTCGTCAGCTATGTCAACATTCATGGGGGCTGGCTCGATCAAGATACCCAACGCAGTGGTTTCCGGTATTACTTTGATCAGATGAGTAAAAAGAGTGAGGAACAGACGGCGACGTTCCGGTTGTACTTGAACCGGTATCCGGTATTTGGGGAGAGTGGTCCGCTACTCGAGCAGACGAAGTTCGATCTTGCGACACTGAAGATCATGTATGAGGAAAATCAAGTCCGGTCGCTCAGTCGTAGCATGCTCCGAGCGAAGCGGAAGCTCATCCTTCGGGAAGAGACGGTGCCAGCTGTTGAAACGGTTCTCGAACGTCTGAGCCGTGCTGATCTCTTAAAAGAGATCAGTGGAATCCGGATTGGATATGAGATGACGTATAAGATTTCAACGAGCCGCTACGCCGTCTTTGAGCCGACGTGGTTCATCAAAATCGACGGCGTCTGGCAATCGATCAATCAAGCTGTCGGGAATGAGGGGTGAGGATGAATGGACTGGAATAAAGCGAAGACCTTATTGATGCTGACCTTTTTGATCCTGAACGTCTACCTTGCCATTCAATTGATGGACCGGATGGTCGAACCGCGGATCGTCGCGACGAGTGCGACCGGTAAATCGATCTTGAAGGATCGTCAAATCGATGAGAAAAAACTACAACCGGTTACGCGAGACATCGGCTATTTAACAGCCGAAGTCGATGCGCGGACGCTAGCGCCACTCGCGAGTTCACCGATTCGTGACGCGGTCGCCTCCGTCAAGAACGATGTCGAGTGGTCGGTCCGGTTGACGAAACCGTATCGACTCGATGCGAAGACGATGCGAGATTCTGCTTCATCGTTCGTTCAAGCATCAGTTCGATATGGTGCCGAATATACATTTTGGAAGTATGATAGTAAGTATCAGGAGATGACATTCGTTCAGACGTATAAGGGACAGCCGCTCTATTCGACACCACAGCAGTCGCGTGAGGACGATGCGATGATCGGACCGTCCCTGCTCGTCTTGCAGCTCAACGATGCGAAGGAAATCGTCAGCTACAAACAACGCCACTTGAACAAGGTCGTCCGGCAAGCGCAGGACGTGACGTTGTTATCGGCAAGTGAAGCAATCGTCCAGTTGTCGGAGCAAGGCTTGTTCCCGGCATCGAAGCGGTTGACGAGTCACAAGCTCGGTTATTTCTGTCTCGTCACGGAAGGCACGGAATCCGTCCAAATCCTGCCGCCGACGTGGCAAATCGAGCTCGATAATGAAGAAGTCTATTTCGTCAATGCGATTGATGGCGGTGTCCAGACCGTCGAACGATTGGATACAGTCTCAGAGAAATGAGGAATGCACGATGAGCCTACACTACAGCGTCATGGCCAGTGGCTCGACGGGGAACGCCCTCTATATCGAAAGTGAACAGACCCGCTTGCTCGTCGACGCGGGATTGACCGGCAAGGCGATGCTCGCCTTGTTCGACCAGATCGACCGGTCGCCACATGGCATCGATGGTCTGTTCGTCACCCATGAGCACTCCGACCATATCAAAGGCGTCGGCATCATGGCGCGGAAGTACAATATCCCGCTCTATGCGAATGAAAAGACATGGGCAGCGATGGAAGCGAAGATTGGTAAGATTGATCCGGCGCTGAAGTTCCTCTGGGAAGTCGGAGAGGTCAAGCAGTTCGGTGACATCGAAGTCGAATCATTCAACGTTAGTCACGATGCAGCCGATCCGATGTTCTTCCAGTTCGCCCACGAAGGAAAACGGTTGGCACACATCACCGATACTGGATACGTCTCGGACCGAATGAAAGGTGTCATTCGGGGCGCCGATGCCTATATCTTCGAAGCGAACCATGATATCGGTATGCTCCAGATGGGACATTACCCGTGGAGCGTCAAACGACGGATCCTTGGGGATTACGGACACGTCTCGAACGAGGACGCCGCAATCGCGATGAGCGAGGTCCTGGATGACCGAACGAAACGGATCCACATGGCCCACTTGAGCAAGGACAACAACATGAAGGAACTCGCCCGGATGAGTGTCTCCCAGACGCTCGCGAGCCGTGACGTCGATCTGAGTAAGATTCAGCTTCTCGACACGGATCCGGTCATTCCGACACCGCTCCTGAAGCTTTGATTATGGGAAATTACTGAATATGCTCAAAAGACCCCCACATTTGGCTCACTTGCCACGTGATGGGGGTATACTTGTGTAAAGAGAGTCATAAAGGAGGCGTATGTCGATGGATCGACCCGAAGAACCACGGAACGAATCCGAACGATACGAACAGTCATCCGATGAGAGCGGCTTCCCGCCCCGTCAGCCGGCAACGAGCGAACCGGTCAGCCCTTATCGTGAACCATATGAAGAACAACCAGAACCACCGCGTCGTCGCGGTGCCGGAAAAGCCTTTTTCGTTGGTCTGATCGGCGGAATAGTCGGAGCCTTGTTGATCGCTCTCGTCGCGTGGCCGTTCGTCCGCGATGAGATGACGAGTCCGACTCCGGTTTCGTCGACGACAGCGGAACAGACTGCGACACAGACGACAGAGGATGAAGCTGATATCGTCGGTGCGGTCGGTAAGACGAAGGAAGCCGTCGTGAGCGTGACGAACCTTCAGAGCTCGTTCCAAGGAACCGATCAGGAAACGGGTGCAGGGTCCGGCGTCATCTATAAAAAAGACGGCAATAAAGCCTACGTCGTGACGAACTACCACGTCGTTGAAGGCGCGAGCCGCTTGTCTGTCACGTTATCTGACGGAACAGCACTCGAGGCAAAAGTCCTCGGCGAAGATCCGACGTACGATTTAGCGGTCCTCTCGATTGATTCATCGAAAGTGACACAAGTCGCAAAACTGGGGGATTCGGATACGTTACGTGCCGGTGAAACGGTGCTTGCGATCGGAAACCCACTCGGGATTTTCGCGAACTCCGTCACGCGCGGTGTCATCAGTGCGCAGGAACGGACGGTTCCAGTCGATACGAACAAGGATGGACAGCAAGACTTTAATACAGAAGTCATCCAAACCGATGCAGCGATCAACCCGGGGAACTCCGGTGGAGCACTCATCAACACAGCTGGTCAATTGATCGGGATTAACTCGATGAAGATTGCGGAAGCAAGTGTTGAAGGAGTCGGATTTGCGATTCCGATCAACGAAGCGTTACCAATCATGCGTGACCTTGAGCAAAACGGTGAAGTCGTTCGTCCACAGCTCGGGATTCAGATTCGCGACGTGCAGGAATTCCCAAGCGGATACCGCGAAGATCGTCTGAAATTACCGAATGATGTAACGAAAGGAATCGTCGTCGTCGGTCTAACACGTAACAGTGGAGCCGAAAAAGCGGGTATGAAAGCGAACGATGTCATCGTTGAAATCAACGGAAAAGCGATCGCATCGTTCGCGGACCTAAAAAGTGTCCTCTACCGGGATGCAAAAGTCGGTGAAACAGTCAAAGTCACGTTCTACCGGGGCGGTGAAAAACAGACAGCAGATGTAAAGTTGTCGGCTCAGTCGCCAACCGTTCAGTAAGGCATCACTTGAAAAACCATCCACAGGTCCGACCTGTGGATGGTTTTTTGAGTGAGGAAACCTGTCGCTTTTCCGGTCAGGAAGGTCGATATTTGTTATACTGGAAGCGGATAAATGTGGATAAGTGAAAGGAGGAGACAACCTGTGGATAAGTACGTCTGTTTAGAACATGTCGAGCTCGCGCTTGACGAAATCGTAGATGAAACAGAACAATACCCGATTCTCGATCAGCTAAATCCAGAAAAAAACATCACCTGTGAATACTGTGACGCACCGGCAACATATCTTGTGTCAAGCAAAAAATAAATATCAACATGTGGATTTGTGGATAACTCTGTGGATAACTCCTGAATTTTCTGTCAGAAAGCGAGAAATAAGATGCAAATTACCATCATTACGGTCGGAAAGCTAAAAGAGAAGTATTTGAAGCAAGGTATCGCCGAATATACGAAGCGTCTCGGCGCCTACTGTTCGATCCAAGAAATCGAGGTCGCGGACGAAAAGGCACCGGAGCAATTGAGTGAAGCGGAGATGGCGCAAGTGAAGAAAAAAGAGGGCGAACGGATTTTAGCGAAGATCGGACCGGACGTTCACGTCCTCGCACTTGCTATTGAAGGAAAACAACGGACGAGCGAACAGTTCGCAAAAGAACTCGATCAACTCGCGACATATGGCAAGAGCAAGATTGCTTTCGTCATCGGTGGATCGCTCGGTCTTGCACCAGAAGTGATGCAACGTGCGAACGATACGATCTCGTTTTCAAAGATGACATTCCCGCATCAATTGATGAAGATGATTCTCTGTGAACAGATTTATCGGGCGTATCGGATTAATCGGAATGAGCCGTATCATAAGTGAATATAAAAAATGTATAGTAATTATATTGATTAACTAATTTAAGTTTTCAAACTGGAATTTAGGGTAAATTTAGAATTAAATACTCCTAAAATTACATTTTTTAGTTGTATAATAATTTTATAAAGGCTATTCTGTTTATTAAGTATAATAAAACATAGTAGCGAGTTGATATAATTTTATGGAATATATATGTCAATCATTATTTAGAAATATTGATGAAAAAATGATTAATCGAGTATCTAATAATCGAGTTAAAGTAATTTATAAAGCTTTATTTAATAACATATTTGTTATTGAATCATTAAACAAGTCTTATATTGAAGAATTGAATTTATTTTTTAAAATTTCTTCATCTAGACGATTTAAATTAGCCGGTAGTATTAGAAATGAAGTAGAATTTCAACCGCAGGTTCCTAGAGACTTGTTAAGAAGGACTCAAAACTTAGGTTGGTCTGTAAACATCGGAATTATTGATTCAGGTGTAAAAAAGAAATCAGGAATTAAACTATTTGATTCTATTGATTTCACTGGATACAATGATACGATTGTAGTCGATCATGGTACTGAAGTAGCTAAAATTGTTAAATACTATGCTTCAGGTTCTAATATAACAAGTATTAAAGTATCTCACGATGGTTATGATATTTCTGAAGCATTATTGATTCAAGCTTTAGATTTTGCTGCTGAAAAAAAACTTGATATTGTAAATTTATCACTTGAACTACAGCCGTTTAAGGATCGTAAAAATAGTTATTCTCAAGAAGAATGCAATGGTGATTGTTTCTTATGTGATTATGTCAATACTATAGTTGATGAAGGAATTATAGTTGTAAGCGTAGCTGGAAACGACGGTGAATCTGAGGGTAATACCATAACGTGTCCCGGAAGAGCTGATAAAGCTATTACCGTCGGTTCTATTAATGTTGAAGGTAAAGTTAGCAACTCTAGTGGAAAAGGAGTTTTAACATTTTTAAAACCAAATATATTGGCACCCGGTAATGTAAGAATTTTAATTGATAGCTTTTATAGAAATGTTAGTGGTACATCGTATTCAGCACCTATAATTACTGGTATCTTAGCAGCATTAATACCGACACAAGATATAGAAAAAGTTATCACTGAAATGTATAAAACTTGTACGGATATTGGTTTTGAAAAGTATGAGCAGGGATTTGGTTTGTTAAATATAGAAAAATTGGTGGAGGTGTTGAAAGATGAAGAAACAGTATCTAATTCAAGTTAGAGACAAAAATAACCTTACCTATTTAAATGAATTTGGTTCAATAGTATACATTGCTAGATTAAAAGGTTTAGTTATATTTGAAACTAGTCAAAATAGAGCTGATGAACTATCTAAACACCCTCAAATCCTTTCAATAAAATTGTCTAGAGAATTTAAACTTGCATGAGTCTCAAACCTAAGTACTGCTCCTATTCAATTTTTCAATAAGATTACTCAAAAAGACTCCGATGTAACATCGGAGTCTTTTTGAGTAATCTTACAAATGTTATTTTAAAGTATAAATTATTATTTAGACATTTTTTAGAATTCAATCAAGTATTAAATAATCTTCTATATTTTTTGAAGATATCTGGTTAGAAAATATTATATATTCCTTACCTTGTCCTGAATTAGCTAAACTATAATTTAACTTGTATATAAAATTTTCATATTTTTTATATAATTTTTCTATTTCTGATGAATAATCATAAGTTAAGATCCACTTCTTATTTACTAAATATTTTTCTATAGAAGTAGCTAAGTCGACATGATCAACGTGTTCGTAAAAATTTGTGTATAATGCTTTTCCCTTACAATAATAAGGAGGATCAAAAAAAGTAAATGAATTTTTTGTTTTGGTTATATTGTGTTTAATAAATTCAATTGCATCTTTATTGTATAAAAGTATTTTCGATTTATAGCGACTAATTATTTTAACTTTTTGAATTAGTTCATTTTTATTAAATCTACAATTCATTTTATACTGACCTAATTGTTCTTTTCCTCCAATAACTCCAGCATTTATAATCCCAGATCTATTTGTTCTATTTAAATAGAGTGTAGAATACCCTAAAGATATTAAAGGTTCGTTATTTTTATTTTTTTGTATAGATTTTTGTATCTTCCATTCTTCTATAGTAAATTTTGCATTCTCTATTAATGAAATAAATTCATTTGGAAAATTTAAAACAGAGTACCATAATGCGTAAATTGATCTGTCAAAATCATTAATAATGATTTTTTCAACGTCATTATTTATTAATAATTTAAAAGCGACTGCAGCTCCACCACAGTAAGGTTCAATATAAGTAGTAGATCTAGTTTCTTTAATTAAATATTTTACATAAGGATAAACTTTATTTTTACCCCCAGGGTATCTTAAAAGACTGTAATTATTTATTTTTTTTTGCATAATAATTCTCCATTACTTAAAATCAATTAAAAAAGTCTTTATCGCATTTATATAAGGGAAATATTTTTGAAGTATTCTTTTAAAGTCTTGGTCAGTCAGAGTGGTTTGATAATCATGAACTATTCCGTTAAGACTTTCAATATCATCATGTGCTTTAATTGCTTTTTTCATTTCAATAGTGAATATGTTAGTTTTTTTATTAAACATATCTTCAGATACAACTTTCACTAAATGTGGTAAGTTATCATTTTTGTTTTCTTTCTCATTTATTAAATATATATCTCGGTATGCTTTTGACAAATACTCTAATAATGCTCTAATTAAAAATGAGGTGAGAAGAACACTGCTTTGTGTCTCGTTATTATTTTGTGAGCTAATTTGTTTTTGTAAAGACATTAGAACTTCAACAATTTTAAAGTATTTATTATTTTTAGAAAGTGAAGTAATAATTTCGATAAAATCAAATGAGTAATGTGAACTGCTCGTTAATAATTTACTTTGAATAAAAATATCAAACGTATCTAACGTATCTAGTTGACTATCGAATGTAACTGAAATTGAGTAATATCCTGGTTTAGTATTTTTTATTACTGTAGATTCTTTTAATAATATATTATTTGAAGAACATGAAAACTTGATTTTTTTATATTGAGAACTTTTACTCGGAATAAGATTACCATCATTATCATATAATTTAGTGAATTGAATTAAATTAACATCTGAGTCAGTATAGAAAGACTTTTCTTTTAATAATGTTCTATCGACAAATAATCGATATTTAGTTATTGTATCGTTAGAATTATTAGGTGATTTTTCATTTAATTCTTCATGTACGGAATCTTGTTGAGAATTATCATTGGTAAAATCATTTTTATTTTTTTCATCTTTTTTTACTTTATTGTTCTTAGAAGTAAAATCTTCATTTACAAGAGAACTCGAGTCTTCATCACTATCAGAATCGCTGTTACTATGATTTATGTTCCATTTGTCTATAAGTTCTTTTAATCCGGGAATTATTTTATTGTCCTCAAGGATAGTTTCCCATTGAGATTGCTTTTGAAAAGAGCGTGTATTTAAAATAAATTTATTATCTTTAATATCTTCTTTATTAATCCAAGCAGCGTGACCAATAGCTTTTAAAATTTCTTCAAATGTTTCTTCTTTGATTTTGGGAATATCAAAATAAAAATCGGAATTTTCTTTTAGTTTAAGTTCTTTCTTTAATGCACTGTATATTCTACTCGTTAAAACATCGTTGTCTAAGAGTGACAAAGGCTTTATAGATGGGTAATCTTTTTTTGTGAAATTATGCATTTTCGATAAGAAAATATAGAATTTTATGTCTTTTTTTATTTCTGCTAGAGATTCTGGAGTAGTAGATTTAATAAAATCTAGTGACTGTTTAGAGTTATGTTTATCTAGCAGCTTATTGTACATGTTAAAGTAGTAAACATATTTTTCAATACTTTTCCAACTCTTTATAGAAGAAATATGTTTAGAGGCAATTTTATAATTAGCATCATTTCTGTCATAGACTATATCACAATCTACTTGAAAATCTTCACTTTTAAAACGTTTAACCTTTTCTCTATAAGTTGTTTTTAGAAGACTTTGATGAATAAATATAGCTTTAATAGCTGCAATTCTTCTGTTCCCTTCTAAAACTGTATATTCCTCATCTGTTTCTAAGACAATAACTCGTTCACCCAAAGTCATATAACCTTTTTTTAAATAAGAATCAATTAACTCATAAAGATTTTCATATTCTAATAGATGATTAATTATTTCTTTCTCATTAGAAAATTTAAATAGAGAAAACCTAGGGTTCTCATAATCTAATTTTAGATTCAAAGGATTAAGACTCATTGATTTCATAATATGATCACTCTCTCATTAAAGTTATGTAAAATTCATTTTATCATAACTTGAAAATAGAAAAAAATTTACATTTAACTATGTAAAAAATTTAACGATTTTTTATTATCTGATTTAGTAGGTTTATAAGTATTCGATGGTGGTGTCATAATCCAGCATATATGTTTAATATCGTCTGTAAATCTTTTTTTTCATTTTCCTGTATACTAAGGCTTTAGCGGCTCTTCATAATAATCTACTTCATCGAATAAGTATAATTTGTATCTACATATGCTCTTGATAAGTTGTTTGAGACGGAGTTCTAATACTTCTAGTCTATAGAACGTGATCTATATAGAGGTTCAATAGATTTGTCGACTTCAATTTATTATGGTAAGTACAAAAAACATTAATTTTCAAAAAAATTATTATTTATTATACTCGCTAATTGAGATAACGCGGGGTAAGGTAATGTGAATAAATGGTCTTTTTACCTATGGCATAAACATTTACTCTGACTTTTCTTTCGTGATGATACCGACACCGCAACCAAACAGCATGATGATGCCCGTAACGAGTAACGCAGGCACATGACCCTCTAATGCCATGTAGAGACCTGCACCACTTAAGATGACGCCGGTTGGAATCAAAACATTTCGCATGAGCTATACCCCCTTAAACGGATAATGACGTTGATCTCACTATACCGGATAAGTAGTCAGATAAGTACATACGATTTAGTAAATAATAACAATCTAATTTTAAATACTTGAGAATAAAACAGACGCTGCCCAGTGATTGGACAGCGTCTGTTTTCATTATGTTCGTTCCAGTACATTGACGAGCATTTGATGAATGACGTCATGATCCCGGACGTCATGGACACGATAAGTGCCGGGTAACGTATAGACGTCTATCGCTCCGACGTAAGCAATCTTTAGTTCCAACGTTCCATCCTCCTGACAGGTCGTCCGGAGTTCGAGTTCACCGCTGATGACACCAACTTCTTGCGTCATGACGCCATGCGTGGCGGTAAAGGTAGAGGTTTTCGTTTCCATCGAATCGACTCCTTTTTAGTATGTACATGTGTTCAACATCGTTTGTAAGGCTGTTTTTTCACTCGACTGTAAGCTGAGGTTCCAGCGGCTCTTCGTATTGATCCACATTTTTGAGTAAGCACAGCTCGCACCTGCCCGTGTCGGCTTCCATGTCGACGGATCCTGATCCCCTTTTGAACGGTTCGAGCTTGCAGAGACAGCAATCAATTGTGGACCTGTCAAATCGTTTGCGAACGCTTGACGTGTGGTCGTTGTCCAGCTGCTTGCGCCTGAGCGCCATGCTTCAGCAAGCGGTACGACGTGATCGATGTCGAGGTCAGACGGGTTCGTGAATGTCAGTCCGTCATAGTAACTATACCAAGAACCGGATGTGACGGGGCACGATCCGACATATGAATCGGCGTCACGTTTTAAGACGACTTGTCGTGTGTCACAGCCGCTTCCTTGACTGCTCCAGTGCGGGAACAAATCACGCGAATAACCGGTCATGCTGCCTTCTGTTTTAACCGTTAAGGCATCGAGTTGAGACTGGGCCGTCGCTTTCGATGAGATGCCCGATGGTAACGCGGAAACAGACGTCGTATCGAATTGGAAAGCGGTCAGGCAGACGAGCGTAGTGATGACGATGGACTTGATGGCTTTGAACACGTGTCATTCCTCCTATGTATGAGACGAGATGATGTGATGTGAAGACACCCTTCACAATTTTTAGTATGGCATCACTTATTTAGGAAGAAATGAATATCGTGTAAATGTTATTAAAATTAAACTTTTGTCATTATATAGAAGGGTCTGATGTTAGGATTTAGGTGGAGAAGAAAGGAGACTACATCATGAACGAACGAATTAGAGGATGGTTGATCGTGTTCGGCGTATTTTTAGTCGTAAGTGGCACGTTGACGGAAGCGCAACGTTATTTCAACACAAAAGAACTAGATAATTGCATCGCGCAAGCTCGCGCTGCCCACCAAGAATATGAATATGAGATCGTTAATCCTGTCACACGCGCGTATTCATTCCGTGCGCATTGATTTTCTAAAAGATGTCTGGTCATCTCGCATATGGTACGCTTTTCAGGAAGCAGGATTTTAATGATTCGAGGAGCTGGTATGCATGAATAAAAAAGACATCGCCGACATCCGTCGTCACTTCAAGATGGATGCCGATTTACTAAAAATCCATGAAATCTACAACGTCTATATTCGAAAAGAGACGAGCGAAATCTATCATGAGGAAGCCCGACCGTTTCCATTGCTTGATCCGGAACAACAGGAGCTGTTCCTCGCGAACTTCAAGAAAGTATTAGGTGGAAAACTCGACGTCAAGCTGTTCGAGGTCAAGTTCACGCATCCGGAAGAAGGAGAGACGGGTCATACGCAGCAGCTCCTTTATGAAGGACTGTATGCGGAAGAGCCGGAGGACTGGGTCGAGCAGATGCAGACGATGGCGTTGAAGATGGTCCAAGACGTTCAGTACGAGAATGACCTCGTCGTCACGTTTATTCGCGGGCAATACTATAAAACAACGAAGCGCCAAGCGGATGAGACGGAGATCGATCCAAATGACGATGTCTATACGACACCGTTCATCCTCGGTAGCCTTAACTTGACGGAGTTACCAAAACAATCGCTCGTCTTTGATTTCGTCGAACGGGAATTCAAGTCGAACTTATTCATCAATCCGGTCATCAAACTGGCGTCGCCGATTGGTGGGTTCCTCTTCCCGACCTTCACTGACAATGCAGCAGACGTCAATCATGTCTTGTATGCAGCGGGCAAACCGAATAAACCAGATTTCGGCTTCCTTGAAAACGTCTTGAACGGTCAACCGATCGTCACGGCAGATGAGGATAAAGCGATCTTCGAGGAGATCGTCAAATCGGTCGTCGGTGAATCGATGGATACGAAGACGTTAGCCGGTGTCTATGAAAACATCAACCAGTTGATCGTCGTCGAAGAGGATCAAGATGAGGAAGAAGTACCGATGCTTGACGTTCAGGAAGTCGAGCGTGTGCTCAAGGCAAGTGGTGTCGAAGATGTCAGCACGGAACAAGTCGAACGGGCATTCAAGACGGTCGTCGACGATCCTACATACGAGATGAAAGCGAGTAACATCGTCCCGAACTATGAAGCGAAATCGATTAAAATCAATACGAAGGTCGCGAACATCGCAATCAGTCCGCAAGACTTGAAGTACGTCAAACAAGTCAACTATCAAGGGAAACGCTGCCTGTTGATCGAGGTCGAGGAAGACACGGTCATTGATGGTTTTACAATCGTTTCACAAGAACAATTACGATGAGGATCAGCGCAGGCGACTGCGCTGATTTTTTTAGGTGAAACATTTGCTTCTCCTGTCAAAGACAGGTATATTGTGATGTAAGCGGTCTCTTTTTTGAAAAAGAGGCATTCGAAATTTTTTTAATTGTTATCGAAAGCGCTTTCGATAACGGTTTGACTAGAAAGGAAGCGATCCACTTGTCTACCGCATCGATGCAAGATTTACTGCGAACGTTACGAAATCGTTCATCCATCCATCAAGACGGACTTGAGATCGTCGATAAGCCAATTCCCGACGTCTCGACTCCAGGAACACTCGATCCGCGTGTCCGTGAGGTCGTCCTCACGCAGCGTCCATCGATCTCGATGCCAGAAGGAGCGTCGCCAGTTGAATTGGCGCGTGCCGGCATGGGTTGGGACAACGAAGACGTGACGACTCGAAAAATCTCAACGGACGTCCTCGCGATCCCAAGACCCGGTACCACGATCGAAGCACGGCTGTATCGTCCGGAAGCGGCACGTCCGCTCCCGCTCGTCGTCTATTTCCATGGAGGTGGTTTTTTCGGTGGTACGCTCGAGACGGTCGAGAATCCATGTAAAGCATTAGCCGATAAGGGGAACGTCGCCGTCTTGTCAGTCGGCTACCGATTAGCACCCGAGCATCCGTTTCCAACAGGACTTGAGGATTGTCATGCAGCGATCGATTGGGCAGTCGAACACGCTGATCGACTTGGGATTGATCCAGGTGCGATCGCTGTCGCCGGTGATAGTGCCGGTGGGAACTTAGCGACGGTCTGTTGTTTGCTCGACCGCGAGCGTCCGATGCCGTATATCCGCTATCAAGTCTTGTATTATCCAGTCGTCAATGTCGGGGAACATCCGAATTCGGAATATGACTGGACGCTTGAAGCGTATGACCGACAAACGGAACCCGAGCTACTCGAACGGATCATTTTGTCGCTTCAAGATGAAGAAGGTGTCCTCGAGCAATGGTACGTTCAAGCAAGTGATTCGAAGGATCGACGGATCTCACCGTTGTTCGCGACGCTCGACGATCTACCAGAAGCACTCGTCATTACAGGAGAGTTTGACTACTTACGTCTTGAAGGGGAAGCGTATGCGAAAAAGCTCGCGCGCGCCGGCGTCAAGACCCGTTATCTCCATTACCGCGGGATGGAACATGCCTTTCTTGATAAACTCGGTCTGTATCCGCAAGCCGAGGACAGCTTAGACGAAATCGCGAAGGATTTAAAACGACTTTTTTCTCAAACTAACTAACAAAGGTGGATGACGCATGACATACAAACTCGATTGGCAAGCCTATACAAAACTCGCACGGCAAACCGTCGCGGAAGGGGCGGTCCTCTTACAAAATGATGGTGTGCTCCCGTTGCAACCCGCATCGACGGTCGCTGTCTTCGGACGTAATCAGTTCAACTACTATAAAAGTGGAACAGGATCAGGCGGGATGGTCAACGTCACGAACGTCGTCAGTCCGCTCGACATGCTGCGCGAAGACGTAACGCTGAACGCAGACGTCCTTAAGGCATACGAGAACTGGCTTGAAGACCATCCGTTTGACCAAGGCGAAGGTTGGGCAGCCGAGCCGTGGTCGCAAGAAGAGATGCCGCTTGACGCGACACTCGTTCAGCAAGCAGCGCTTGACTCCGATGTTGCCTTGATCATGATCGGTCGTACGGCTGGGGAAGACCGCGACAATACAGCGGATCCAGGGAGTTATTTTTTAACGGAGACGGAACAGGAGATGCTCCGACTCGTGGCGACACACTTCAAACAAACTGTCGTCGTCTTGAACGTCGGGAATATCATCGATATGCGCTGGGTCGAAGAGACGGCGCCAAGTGCTGTCCTCTACGCGTGGCAAGGAGGGATGGAAGGCGGAACTGGACTGAGTGATCTCTTGCTCGGCCGCGTCTCGCCGTCTGGAAAACTACCGGATACGATCGTCCGTTCACTCGATGATTATCCGTCGACACCATACTTCGGTCATGCCGATCGTGCGTTGTATCAAGAAGACATCTATGTCGGGTACCGTTACTTCGAGACGTTCGCACCGGAAGTGGTCTTGTATCCGTTCGGGTATGGATTATCGTATACGTCGTTCGACCTGACGACAGACGTGACGACGTCAGCTGATGCTTGGACGATTACGGCGACGGTGACGAATACCGGGCAGACGAGTGGGAAGGAAGTCGTACAAGGATACCTCGAGAAACCACAGGGACAACTCGGGAACCCGACGCGTCAACTTGTTACGTTCGGAAAGACAGAAGAACTCGCACCAGGTGAGCAAGAATCTCTCACACTCGTCGTACCGTTCGCCTCATTTGCGAGTTATGACGATAGTGGCGTCACCGGGCATAAATCGTCTTATGTCATAGAACCTGGCACGTATCAGCTCTATCTCGGAACGGACGTCAGGTCGGCGGTTCCAGTCGCAAGCCATTCCGTCGAGACGCTTGACGTCACGGACGTCTTAACGGAGAACATGGCACCGGTGACGGCGTTTGAACGCATCAAACCGCAAGCGACCGAAACAGGATATACGGTAACGTATGAAGCGACACCACTGCGGACGATCGATCCGGAACAACGTCGTCAACAGGAGCGTCCCGTTGACCGGACGCAGACGGAAGATGCCGGTTGGAAATTACGCGACGTCAAAGAAGAACGTGTCACGCTCGAGACGTTCCTCGATCAATTAACGGATGCGGATCTCGCGGCAATCGTCCGAGGTGAAGGGATGAACTCACCGCGCGTCACACCGGGAACGGCGGGCGCCTTCGGTGGCGTGACGACAGAACTCGAAGCACTCGGCATTCCAGCAGGCTGCTGCGCGGATGGTCCGTCCGGAATCCGGATGGACATCGGGACGAAAGCCTTCTCGTTACCGAACGGAACATTGCTTGCCTCGACGTTTAACACGACGTTGATTGCCGATCTATTTGAGATGACAGGTCTTGAGTTACGGAAAAACGAGATTGATACGTTGCTTGGACCCGGGATGAACCTTCACCGCCATCCACTCAATGGACGGAACTTCGAGTATTTCTCGGAAGATTCGTATCTGACTGGAAAAATGGCAGTGGCACAACTCGACGGCATGCACCGGGTTGGTGTGACGGGAACGTTGAAACACTTTAGTGCCAACAACCAAGAATTCCACCGACACGATCTGGATTCGATCGTGTCAGAACGGGCGTTACGTGAGTTGTACCTGAAAGGATTCGAGATGGCCGTCAAGGACGGGAAAGCGTACTCGATCATGACGACGTACGGTGCCGTCAATGGAATTTGGACTGCCGGCTTATATGATCAGAACACACGTATTTTGCGCGATGAGTGGGGCTTTGACGGAATCGTCATGACCGACTGGTGGGCGAAGATCAATGCCGAAGGAATGGAAGCAAATCGTCAGCAAACGGCGACGATGGTCCGTTCGCAAAACGATCTCTACATGGTCGTCGGCGAACCGGGAACGAATCCGTTCGAGGATGATACGTTGACGGCTCTCGCTGACGGAACACTTCGACGTTCCGAGTTACTGCGGAGTGCCGCGAATATCTGTCAGTTCTTACTCCGGTCACCGGTCATGGACCGTGTGATGGGAACAGTATCACCGGTCGAAGTTCTCGGGGCACCGGTCGAAGAGGAGACGCTCGAAGAGCAAGCGGTCTCGCACCAACGCCTCATCAGTGGAGATGCCTTCCCGTTAACGGACGTCACGACGACGACAGGCAGCAGTCATGTCTTCGCTGTCACGGCGGAAGAGACAGGGATGTATCAGGTCACGTTGACGGCACGTTCGAATGCTGGTGAACTGGCGCAGATGCCAGTGACGTTGTTTGCGAACAACATGCCGGTCGCGACCTTCACCTTCAACGGAACGAACGGCGAGTGGGTCAGTCAGACGAAGGACGTCTTCGTCTTCAACCCACACAACTATCTGAAACTCTACTTTGCACTCGGTGGTCTCGAGTTAAAAGAGTTGACGTTTACGCTGGCGGAATCGTTTCATATGAAGAACGGCTGATTAGATTAGCTGGACGGAAAGGACGGATTGCGTGCAATTTTCCATCATCAAAAAACGGGTCGAGCAACTACTCGCCCCGTCGTTACAGGGACGGATTGCTTTTCATGCAGCTGTCTACCGGATTCAAGATAGTCCTAGTCGCGTCTGGGTGACGTTTGACGGAGAAGAGATTCTCGGAGCAGACGACTTTCGCTTCGAACGGGAAGTCGAGCGGCGTTATGCATTACAAGCTGCACAGTTACCGGAAAAACCAGCCGGATCGTTATGGCAGTCCGACTGGTTGAAGCAGTCGCATGCGTTATCCGCTGAGATCGAACGACAGGTCAAACAGGACGGGTACATGGAGAACTACGAGATGCAACAGGACTTGTTGCAGTACCCGAACCTTGCGTTTGAACAAGCGCTCGTTCATCCACATCCTTTCATCCGCGGCATCGCACGGCTCGATCGGCGACTCGGCAAACGACGTTTCCTGTTGCTGACACATCAGTCTGACTTTGAACAATGGTGTGCAGATACACGTCAAACTATCGAACACTGGTGATACGAAAAAAGCACGCTTCCTCAAGACGAGGAGGCGTGCTTTGTTGTTAGATTGAAAACGAGTTGACCTCGTGAATTCCTTCTTCTTCAACGAAGGCGTCGAGTAAGGCACGCACTTCGTCCGTTGAGTTCGTTTCCATCAATTTGACCCGCAGTTCACTCGCGCCACGGAATCCGCGGACGTAAATCTTGAAGAACCGGCGTAATGGCTTGAAGAGACGGGGCTCGAATTGAGCCGAGTAATGATCGTGCAGATCGAGCTGGAGACGTAACAAATCGAGGAGTTCTTGGCTCGAATGTTCTTTTTTCTCGACTTCGAATGCAAACGGATTGTGGAAGATCCCGCGACCGATCATGACACCGTCGACACCGTATTTCTCGACGAGTTCAAGACCGTGTTGGCGATCGTTGATATCCCCGTTGATCGTCAGTAACGTCTGTGGTGCGATTTCATCACGTAACTTCTTGATTTCCGGAATCAATTCGAAGTGCGCTGGAACGGCACTCATCTCTTTACGTGTCCGGAGGTGAATCGAGAGGTTCGCGATATCTTGCTCGAGGATGTGGCGCAACCAATCGTGCCACTCTTCGACCTTCGTATAGCCGAGACGCGTTTTGACGCTGACTGGGAGACCGCCCGCTTTTGCAGCTTGGATCAGTTCAGCTGCGACTTCCGGACGATTGATCAAACCGGAGCCTTTACCGTTAACAGCAACGTTATGGACGGGACAGCCCATGTTGATGTCGATCCCGCTAAACCCCATCTCTGCCATGCCGATACTCATTTCGCGGAAATATTCTGGTTTGTCGCCCCAGATGTGAGCAACCATTGGTTGTTCATCTTCCGTGAACTCGAGACGTCCGCGGACGCTCTGCTTGCCTTTCGGATGACAATAGCTTTCTGTATTCGTGAATTCCGTGAAGAAGACGTCCGGACGCGCCGCTTTCGCGACGACGTGGCGGAAGACGACGTCGGTGACGTCTTCCATCGGTGCTAAGACGAAAAATGGTCGTGGTAAGTCCTGCCAAAAGTTCTTTTTCATAGTATATTAAACCCTTTCCTTAAGGTAATGCACATGTGTGGTTAAAGAATTTCATCAACTATACACTTTAAGCGCTCTGGCTAAAAAGTGCAAGTGAGTGCTATTCGTTACCGTGAGGAAAGAGAGCGATCCATCATATGCCGTGTCATCCAGTCCGGTCCCGGAATCAGGTGTCCGGCTTCGTCCTTATAGATGACGTGTTTGGGACGAAGTTCTGTTGGTGAGACGAGTCCTGCTGCTGCCGTCAGGTTATAGAGACCTTCTCGTAACGAGATGATGTAGTTCGTCACGCGGAAACTTTTTTCGTCGACGATCAGCGCCTTTTGCAGCTTCGGATCGGTCGTCGCGACACCGACCGGACAGTGATTCGTATGACAAACTTGCGCTTGGATACAGCCGACATTAAACATCAGACCACGTGCGATATTGACGAAGTCGGCACCGAGAGCGAGAGCAATCGCAATCTTATCGGCACTGATCAGCTTACCGGACGCAAACACTTTGACCTTGTCGCGTAAACCAGCTTCCGTCAGGAGTTGATGGACGAACGGTAAGGCGGAAAAGAGTGGTAGACCGGCAGCATCCGCGAGTTCTTGGAACGTCGCGCCTGTCCCTCCTTCACCTCCATCGACCGTCATGAAGTCCGGATGACGTCCGGATTCTTTCATATAAGCAATCAACTGCCGCATGTCTTCAAGATTACCGACGACGACTTTGATTCCGACCGGTTTTCCGCCGATCTCACGTAGACGTTCGACCCAGTCGAGCATCGTCTCTGGTGTCGTGAATTCGTTGAACCGGTTCGGACTGTCAATTCCGACACCGACTTTGACCTTCCGGACAGCGGCAATCTCTTCTGTTACCTTTGATCCTTCGAGGTGACCACCGCGCGTTTTAGCTCCTTGAGCGAGCTTGAGTTCGAAGGCTTTGACTTGCGGTAACTCACTTTTTTTCTGGAACTCATCGAACGAAAAATCACCGTCTTCCGTTCGGACACCGAACAGACCGGGACCGATCTGACAGATGATGTCGACGTCACCTTTAAGATGAAAGTCAGACAGCCCGCCTTCCCCGGTATTCATCCAGCTCCCTTTGGCGCGACCCAGTCCGATCGAGAGCGCGGTAATGGCACGGTCACCGAGCGCTCCAAAACTCATTGCTGATTGACCAATCAGTCCTTGGATTTGATAAGGGTGTCGACATGTCGTTGCGCCAATGACTGGTGCATCCTCCATTTTCAAGAGATACGGTGAAATTTGCTTCGCAACGAGATGTTCTTTACGTGTAAATAGTTCATCGCGGTCAATCTGATAGATGTGTGTGTCGACACGTTCCGACTGGTCGATGCGTAATTCCTGACGATTCGTTGGAAAGAGGGCGTTTTGTACATAAAAACCAGCTTCTTCAAAATCACGTTCCGATCCAAAACCGAGAATCCGACTTTGGTATTTGCCGGAAAGGACAGCCGTCTTGTATTCATTACGGGAGAAGGGTTTCCCTTCGTTATTGTTGAGAAATAAGTATTGGCGAAGTTCCGGTCCCATGTTTTCGAGGATATAGCGCATTTTTCCAAGGACAGGGAAGTTACGCAGGACCGCGTGTTCTTGCTGACGACGATCAGCGCGCCAGACGTGCCAAAGAAGAAGCGGTGGGACAAGGATGATCAACAGGGCGATGGCGAGTAAAATGAAGAGAACAATCGTATTGATAGACATCAAAATTCCTTCTTTCCCGTAGATTCGTGATATGTAAGTTGATACCACTGAAAGTCCGGACACAAACGATAATTTCCAGATATTGAATCTTTTCCGTCGATGATCACGTAAATGAGACTATACACTAAAGGAGGAGACCGGGATGCATACACTCTATATGAAAGAAAAAGCGTTCAGTTTACGTGGACGATTCTCGATTCAAGACGAAGCAGGGCACGATGCCTATCACATCGAGGGTAGTTTTATGAAATTACCGAAGACCTTTACCGTAACGAACCGAAACGGAGAAGTCGTCGCCGAAATCGAGAAGAAAACGTTCAGTTTCCGACCGGTCTTTTATGTCGAAGCAGCAGGGCAATCATTTGAAATTATTAAAGAGCTTACCTTCTTCAAGGACCGCTATACGATTAACTCGGATCAGTTCGAAGTGACGGGTGACTGGTGGGATGTCGATTTTGAAGTTCTACAACAGGGACAACGGATTGGTCGCGTTCAGAAAAAATGGATTTCTTGGACCGACCAGTACATGATTGAAGTCGAAGATGAAGCGATGGAAGAATTGTTGATCGCTCTCGTCGTCGCGATTGATTGCGTCAAGGCGGAGGAAAGTTCGAACTCTACATCTTTCATTGATTAAAAAGGGGCATGATTTAGGATGGAACAGTGGGACGTATACACAGCAGATCGTAAGAAAACAGGACGGCTCTGGACACGGGGAACGCCACATACAGCCGGCGATTATCACATGACGATTCACGTCTGTGTCTTTAACGCCAAAGGAGAGATGCTCGTCCAACAACGGCAACCGTTCAAATCCGGTTGGCCGAACATGTGGGATCTGACGGTCGGGGGCAGTGCGATTAGTGGGGATACGAGTCAGATGGCAGCGCAACGGGAACTGTCGGAAGAGCTTGGACTCGATATCGATTTCACAGGCATCCGTCCCCATCTGACGATCCCGTTTGAAATCGGTTTTGACGATTATTATCTCGTCGAGCAGGAAGTGGATTTGACGACTTTGATGCTGCAGGAAGAAGAAGTCCAGCGCGTCTCTTGGATGACAGAAGAAGCAATCGTTAACGGAATCGAAGAAGGATGGTTCATCGGTTATCATGAATCATTGATTCGGCTGTTATTTGCTCTTCGTCATAGTTATGGCGCGCATAACGAGGCATAAAAAACAAGCCCTTCCGGTGATTCGGAAGGGCTTGTTGCTTGATTAAGCGGATTTTCGAAGTGCATCCGTCCGTTTTGGTTTTGTTTCTGGTAAGAAGAACGTGAAGAACAGATACACGGAACAGCAGAGGAAGAAGACGATCATCGAGACCGTATATCCCGCATGTCCGAGTGCGTAACTCCAAATGATCGTAAAGATCGTCTGCGTCGCATAAGCAATCGCCCAGAAGAGACCGAATAAGACGGTAATCTTTTGCGGTGTCATCCCTTTTCGTTCGTGTGCCAAGTTCATGAAGATCGGATACTGGATGTACATCGCAAATCCGGAAATGAACGCAAAGACATACGAAACGAGTGGCGAGATGTTTCCGAACAAGACCGTGACGAGGAAACTCGCGATCATGACCGTCCCGCTGATCAACAGAATCGGTTTACGAGGTGTTCCTTTGTTACCGATCCGTAGACCGACGAACGTTCCGACGATTCCGGCACCTGAGACCAACAGGTTGACGAGCGAACCGTTCAACTGCGTATACGTATCGAACACAGGTTTCAAGCCGACGAGCGATAAGATATAGAGCGTCAAGAAACCGCCGAAGGCAACCGCATATTTCCAGAGGAACGGATCGCGGACAGCATCTCCGTAACCGTAAGGCGTTTCGTCCGCGTCCGCAGCATCGTTCAACTCGAACGACTCACTACCAATCCACCATGCGAAGAAGAGAATCGCTGTCAGACTCGCGAAAATCGTCAACGTCAGTTTCCAGTCACTGACGAATTGATCGGCAAACAAGGTGAACAAGAGTGACACGACGAATGCACCGACGTTATAGGAAACAGTGTTGAAGGCGTTGATCCGTAATTTTTCAGCCGGATCTTGGACGTAACGTGTCACGACCGGATTCATGTAGACGATGACCATTGAACCACCGAGTCCCATGACCATGCGAGCGACCGTATACGCCCAGTAGTTCGGCAGATAGATGGCAACGATCGACATCATCAGGAACAACAATGCGAGCAACGGTGCTTTTTTCGGACCGAGCTTCATCAAGATGAGCGCAGCGAGAATGTTGGCGAAGACACGCGCCGTCGTAATCGAATAGTTGACGAGTTGTGAGATGAGGGGGTCAACGGTCTGATTACCGAAGAAATGCGCCGTGATTTGTGGCGTCAACGATGAACCCGCGACCCAGTTCATGGCGAAGGTCGCATAGGCGAACCAGAGGACGATCATCATGAAATAGCCTTTTTTTGTGGTAGACATAAAAATCCCTTCTTTTCTGAAGTTCCGCTTCATACCTGAATCGAAAACTACTTAACTTTATTATCAATTCATTCAATATAAAGCCGTTCCGAAGGGAAGTAAAATAGATAGTTCTTATGCTGAGTATAAGAAAATAGAATAAAAGAGAATATATAAAAACTAATAAATTACATAATTAGTTAATATTTTTGAATAATTTACCGATAAAGATATGCACAAATAATTTTGTTGGATAGGGGAAGTAAGAATGAGATTAGCTAAAACGATTATAACGGTATTATTACTTGCAATTTTAGTACTTGTTGCAAATGAAAATTTAGTAACAGCAAGTACAAAAAATTTAAAAGCAAGCGATGGGAAAAAATGTACGATCATTGGTACAAAAGGAAACGATACCTTAAAAGGTACTAGCAAATCTGATGTAATTTGTGGTTTAGGCGGAAATGATAAAATTCAGGGTCTTGGAGGAAACGATACAATTGATGGTGGAAGTGGTGATGATTCAATTGTTGCGGGTTCAGGAGACGATAAACTATATGGAGGAACAGGAAACGATACACTCAAAGGGGAAAGTGGATCAGATTATTTTAAAGGGAACGAAGGAATCGATACCGTTTCATATAGCGATAAGAAAAAAGATTTGAATATCAGCTTAAATAATAAAAAAGATGATGGAGAAAAAAACGAAAAGGATTTAATTAGTAGTGATGTTGAAAACTTAACTGGCGGAACAGGAAACGATAAAATCCAAGGGAACGATCGTAAAAATACGCTCATTGGACTCGCTGGAAACGATAAAATCGAAGGTAATAAAGGGAATGACGAAATCGTTGGAAAAGAAGGCAGTGATACTTTAAAAGGTAATCAAGGCGACGATCACATTGATGGAGGACAAGGTAGTAATACATGCTATTTAGATCAAGAAGATAGTGAGAGTTCGAGTTGCCAGCTGTTAAAAGACCTAGGTGATTTAGTGGTCCACGTAAAAGGAACCATTCATAACAGTGATTTGAAAGGTTGCTATTTTTTCATGAATAGTCCGATTGGGGAAGAACCTGCTGCTTCCGGTTTAATTGATAAAAATGGTCATTTTGAATTCGACGCCTTTACAGGAAAGTATCTTAACTGGCAGGTTGGCAAACTATTTGATAGTGGTTACACGGATTACCCTGGAAAAAATCCAGAGTGCACATCAAACATCAGACTTAGTGGAAACATGTATAATCTTGAAATTATTAAAAATATGCCCGAGTTTTCGATCACATTACCTGACGTCATTGAGGCAACAATTAGTGTAAAAAATGCTGCTGGAAAAAGAGTAGCAGGATTGAATTCAAGTTATATTACCGGTGGTCAAAGTCGAATTCCTTCATCATGGGATAAGGAAAGTTATTATAATTTATCAATTCCACCGTTCACAACACAGGCAAACCAAGATCAAAAAGTACAAGTATTAGAAGGTGACGACTACGATATTCGATTAAGCGGGAAGATTTATGGAATGAAGATCTCTAGAGAATTTGAAGGAAAATGGTCTAAAAAAGTTAATCTAATCATCCAATGATTATTAATAAGAAGTAAGCGGATACAATTAATTTTGATATTAAAACTTTAAAATTAATATCAAAATTAATTTGACAAACGCTTTAGAGATTACTAGAATTAGAAACAATTCATCGATGCAGCGACGCATCGGATAATCAAATAAAGAGAAAGCTATGATTGTCATGGGTCACACTATGGCAGGAGCAGCTTCTGGAGAGACCGTGTCGACACGGCGCCGAAGGGTTCACAATCTCAGGCAAACGGACAGAAGAGTAATCACATGCAGCGACGGGCATTCATGGAATGTCGTAGTGGCGTGTATGGGTTATTCCTTTGATTTTGTTGAGATTGGACATTCGTCCAGTCTCTTTTTTCTTTTTCAGGACCGACAGAACGGTCTGAAGCGTAGAGAAACCATCACAAGGAGGAGTTCAGGTTTGGAACAGCAAGGATTAAAACGGGATTTATCGAATCGTCATGTACAGTTGATTGCCATTGGTGGAACGATCGGAACGGGTTTGTTTTTAGGATCAGGTAAAGCGATCCAACTCGCCGGACCATCGATCATTTTTGCCTACTTACTCGTCGGGATCGCGATCTTCTTCGTCATGCGTGCACTTGGGGAATTGTTATTGTCAAAAGCAGGTTATCAGTCACTCACAGATATCGCAGAAGATTATCTCGGACCACGTGCCGCGTTCGTGACCGGTTGGACGTACTGGTTCTGTTGGATCATGACTGCGATGGCGGACATTATCGCCGTCGGTCTGTACGTCAAGTATTGGTTTGATATCCCGCAATGGATTCCAGCCGTTCTCGCGCTCTTGATTTTACTTGGCTTTAACTTATTGACTGTTAAATTGTTCGGTGAACTCGAGTTTTGGTTCGCCTTGATCAAGGTCGTGACGATCCTTGCTTTGATTGGTGTCGGAATCGTCTTACTCGCAATAGGTTTTAAAACAGACGCCGGTCCCGTAGCCGTGTCAAACCTCTGGTCACATGACGGATGGATGCCAAACGGGATTTCTGGATTCTTGCTATCGTTCCAAATGGTCGTCTTCGCTTATGTCGGAGTCGAGCTCGTTGGGGTATCGGCAGCAGAGACAGCGGATCCGAAAAAGAACATTCCGTCCGCGATCAATAAGATTCCGCTTCGGATCTTATTCTTCTATGTCGGTGCCTTACTCGTCCTCTTGATGATCAACCCATGGACAGGATTAAGTGCGACAGAAAGTCCATTCGTCAAGACATTTAGTCTGATCGGGATTCCACTCGCAGCAGGAATCATCAACTTCGTCGTACTGACGTCCGCTGCTTCTGCGTGTAACAGCGGAATGTTCTCGACGAGCCGGATTCTGTATAACCTGGGAAATCAACAGCAAGCGTCGAACAAGTTCTCGAAGTTGAATAAAAACCATGTCCCGGCAAACGCCTTGTTCGTCTCAACGATCGTCGTCTCAGTCGGTGCTTTGCTCAGTAAACTGTTACCAGGACAAGCGTTCAGTATCGTTACGACGATCAGTGCGATCTGCTTCATCTGGGTTTGGGGTGTCATCCTCGTCTGTCATCTCCGGTACAAGAAACAAAATCCGGAATTGCATGCGGCGTCGACATTCAAAGCACCATTGACACCACTCGTCAATTACCTCGTGCTCGGATTGTTTGCGGTCATTCTCGTCGTCATGCTGTTTTCTGACGATACACGCCCAGCCTTGTTGCTGACACCGGTCTGGTTCCTCGGACTATTCGGACTGTATCACCTCCGGAAAAAGAAACAACAAGCAGCTGAACAAAAAAGTGCGTAAGCCAAAACAAGCCGGTCGGATCTAATCCGACCGGCTTGTTTTATGGTGTATCGAAAGCACCGTCCTGCAGTTGTTTTCGAAGTGCTTTCGCTTTCTTTCGAATATCGCGTTTGCTGTCCGCATCGCGCTTTCCCCATTGCCGATACATCATCGACATCCGCTGATTATCAGCGAACCGTTTTTCATGCCGGTCGATGAAGTCCCAGTACAAGGCGTTAAACGGACAAGCATCCTCTCCGAGCATGTCCTTTTGATGAAAAGGACATCCCTTGCAATAATCACTCATCTTATGGATGTAATTCGCCGAAGCGATGTACGGTTTAGTCGATAATGTTCCTCCGTCGGCATGAAGCGCCATCCCGAGGACGTTCGGTAAGACGACCCAGTCATAGGCATCGATGTACATCTCGTTGAACCAATCTGCCGTCTGTTGCGGCGAGATCGCAAACAGATTAGCGAAATTCCCGAGCACCATCAAGCGCTGGATATGGTGATTGTGCGCATGCTCGACAACAGGACGTAACGATTCAGCGACACAGTTCATGTTCGTCTTCCCGGTCCAGAAAAAGTCCGGTAAATCCGCTTCATGCCGTAGCGCATTGACGGAAGCATAGTCTGGCATCTCGGCTAGGTAGACGGCACGCATGTACTCGCGCCAGCCGAGGATTTGTCGAATAAAACCTTCGACCGCATTGAGCGGAGCATCTTGATCTTCGAGGGCGGCTTCAACTTGACGAATGACCTCTTCCGGTGTCAGCAATCCGAGATTGATTGCTGCTGATAAGAGCGAATGCGATAACGTATCTTCACCGGTCAGCATGGCGTCTTGATACGTTCCGAACGTCTCAAGTCGTTCTTCGATGAAACGATGAAGAGCCCGCGTCGCTTCCTGTCGCGTAACCGGCCAATGAAAGGAATCAAGTGCTCCCGGATGATTGGAAAAATCACGTTCGACCTTGTCGATGACATCCTTTGTGATGCGATCGGGACGAAACTGAATCGGATCGGGGAACGTCGTCCCGGACTTCGCCGGTTTCCGGTTCTCGGCGTCAAACGACCACTTTCCACCAATCGGTTTGGAGCCGTTCATGAGAACGTTTCGTTCCTTGCGCAGTTTGCGATAAAAACGGTCCATCTTGTAGGGCTTGTCGCCGATTGCTTCGACCGCTTCTTCCTGTGTCAGTAAAAACAACGGCACGTCGGAACAGACCTCGACCTTGATTTTCTTCGGTAAAGCGTCTTGCCACTTGTGCATCGCCTTTCGCATCGGTTCGTCCGTGATTGCCGTATAGAATACATGATCCGGATCATGATCTTTCCGGTGCGCCTTAAATGCCTGATCGAACGAATCAGCTTCCCGATAATCGACGGTGAAGCCTTTTTCGCGCAGTTCTTCCGCAAAATGTCGCATCGCTGAGAAGACGAGGACAAGTTTTTGTTTATGGTACGTCTTCCACTTGGAGCGTGAGGTCGCTTCGACCATCAGGATGACGTCGTCTTGTTTGTTTGCTTCCTGTAATAAGGGGAGATCGTGATTTAATTGATTGCCGAATATCCAGCGTGTTGCCATGAGTGTTCCTCCTTTTACTTTCGTTATATGATTACCGTTTTTCGTCAAAGTCATGCCTGGTTGTGTGCCGGCTGACGAAAATCTTCTTACCTGAATCGTCGCTTTTACACATTTCTGAATGTAAAAGAAGTTCCTTTCTGTGCAAGCTATGATAGGGTTATAATGGAAAGGTAAGTTGTCGTCATGAGGGGGAAGTTTTTCATGACAGGTAGTCCATAATATCAACGGGGATAGGAAGGATATCATGAGCAGTATGCCTAAAAAAACAGACGTTATTTTAATTGGTGCCGGAGTCATGAGCGCGACGTTAGGGGTCTTGTTAAAAGAACTCGCGCCTGAGATGAACATCAAGGTATTCGAGAAACTCGCGAGTGCCGGGGAAGAGAGCTCGAATGAGTGGAACAATGCAGGAACAGGTCACGCCGCACTATGCGAACTGAACTATACGACGGAAAATGCTGATGGTTCGATCGATATCAGTAAAGCGGTCAAAGTAAACGAACAGTTCCAACTGTCACGTCAATTCTGGTCGCATCTCGTCAAGGAAGGTGTCTTGCCGAATCCGAAAGAATTCATCATGCCGATTCCACATATGAGCATGGTTGAAGGAACGGAAAACGTCGAATTCCTGAAAAAACGATTGGAAGCGCTATCAGCGAATCCGTTGTTTGCGGGAATGGAATATTCAGAGGATCCAGCGAAATTAGCCGAGTGGATTCCACTCATCATGAACGGTCGGACGTCACCAGAGCCGATCGCTGCGACAAAAATCGATTCAGGAACGGACGTCAACTTTGGTGCGTTGACACGAATCCTGTTTGAATATCTCGCACAACACGATGTTACAATCAACTACCAGCACGGCGTCGAGGATTTGAAGCGTGTTGACGGGGGTTGGGAAGTCAAAGTGAAGAATGAGCGCGATCACCGGATCGAGCATCATACGGCGCAGTTCGTCTTCATCGGAGGTGGCGGCGGTAGTCTGCCGTTGCTCCAAAAAACAGGCATCGAGGAATCGAAGCAAATCGGTGGTTTCCCGGTCAGTGGTTTATTCCTCGTCTGTAAAAATCCTGAGATCATCGAACAGCACCATGCGAAAGTCTACGGAAAAGCGAAAGTCGGAGCACCGCCGATGTCAGTACCGCACTTAGATACACGATACATCGATGGGAAGAAATCACTCCTCTTCGGACCGTTTGCTGGCTTCTCACCGAAGTTCCTAAAGACAGGATCAAATCTTGATTTGATCGCGTCTGTCAAACCGAACAACGTCTTGACGATGCTTGCTGCGGGAGCCAAAGAGATGGGATTGACGAAGTATCTGATTGAACAAGTCCTCTTGTCGACGGAACAACGGATGAACGAATTACGAGAGTTCATCCCGAATGCGAAGACAGAAGACTGGGATGTCGTCGTCGCTGGTCAACGTGTCCAAGTCATCAAGGATACACCACAAGGAAAAGGGACACTCCAGTTCGGAACAGAAGTCGTCAGTGCAGCCGACGGATCTGTCGCTGCCTTACTCGGGGCGTCTCCAGGTGCCTCAACAGCGGTACCGGTCATGCTCGAAGTGCTCGCGAAATGTTTCCCATCCGAATTACCAGCGTGGGAAGCAAAAATCAAGGAGATGATTCCGTCTTACGGGATCTCACTCGTTGAACATCCGGAGCTGTTCGAACAGATTCATGCCGAAACAGCAAAAACGCTCGAACTCGAACAAGGTCAACCGATTCGCTAAACGAAAACCGTCCGACTCTACGAGGAGCCGGACGGTTTTTTTGGATTTAGCGGAAGTTACGGAAGAAACGCGTTTTCTTCAGTGCAATCCCGACTGGAATCGCAACGAGGATTCCGACGACGTTTTGTGTGATGTTTCCTGGAATTGAAGCGACTGGTGCGACCCAGTTGCTGTAAAGAATACCTTCACAAATATAGTAAACAGCAAGCATGACAGGAGCAGAAACAATCATTGCAAAAATATTTAAGCCAGGGTTGTCTCCTTTGTATCGCGAAGACCAGGCGATACGCCCGACAATATATCCTTGGAGTCCTCGAGCTACGATTGTAAATGGAGCCCAGAGTGTCCATCCACTGATAAGATCAAATAATCCCATACCGATTGCTCCGGCAATCAGTGCTGTCCGTGGACCGAATAAAATCGCGATGAGAAAGAGCATTGCTGTTCCCATATGAACGAGACCACCGCTTGAAGCGATTGGCAATTTGATATTGATGAATAGTGTCGCAACAAGAACAAGTGCGATTGACATCGCAGTGATGACGAGCTGGCGGGTACGAGTGCTAGAATACGGTGCTGCTTTTTGCATGTGGCTAACCTTCTTTATGATAGATTTTAAGATATCTTCAATCTATCAGATGCCTGGACTAGTCAAAAGTGTCAACTTTGAATTATTTATAGGGGTCAGATTGACTAAAAAGTCGTCATTTGTTCTTAATTCCAAAAGAGTTTAATCTATTCATACAGTCTTAAATGAAAAAATCTCCAAAACGGTTGTCGTTTTCGAATCTATTCCTCGTTTTTTTCGTACAATGAACAGCGAAAGGAAGGGGAAGTCAATGAAATATCAAATCGCGACAGCCGTTGTCATACTTGCTTCGTTGTCACCAGTCATATCGGAGGCAAAGGACCAGACGACACAACATCAACGTTATTACGCAGCATATGAAAAAATCGTGGAGAAAATAAATCGGACACAGGAAAATGCGGACGTCACATTGCTTGCAGCAAATCAATTCGCAGACGAGGACTGGGTTTCGCCAAAACGTTTTCAGGAACGAGTAGTCAAGCGGTTAAAGCCGTTGCATGTTCAACTGAGTATTTATGGAGATGGTCAACGAGCACTTGAACGAACACAAGGTGGAAAAGAAGTTCGGATCACGGGGAATTTCGAAACGGAGCTTTTGGAGCAAAGTGAGCGACAGTGGTTCTCTGATGTCTTTTCGATGACGTCTCAAGCCATCAATGATGGCATTTGGACACAGAAAGGATTTGATGGTACCCGAATCGATGCAGGACAAACGATGGTCGTAACGGTCAGTGGTACATACGCGAAGCAAGGTATCTTAACTAGACATCACATCACGAAAGAATTTCATTGTTCATCTGTTGGTGAAATCTACTATTGAAATACAAAAGAGCGAAACTCGTCTGAGTTCCGCTCTTTTGCATTAATTCCGGATCAAGTGGTCGAAAGCACCCAGTGCAGCTGTTGCACCAGATCCCATCGAGATGATGATCTGTTTATACGCGCTATCCGTGCAGTCTCCTGCTGCGAAAACGCCTGGTACGTTCGTTGCGCCGTGGCGATCGACTTGGACTTCACCGAACTTGTTACGGTTCACTGTTTCACCGAGCCAGTCCGTGTTCGGTACGAGACCGATCTGGACGAAGACACCTTCGAGCTCAACGTGACGCTCGACGTTCGTTTCGCGCTCGATGTACGTGATACCGTTTACTTTGTCCGTTCCTGTGATTTCCTTCGTCTGTGCGTTGACGACGACCGTGACGTTCGGAAGAGAAGCGAGGCGTTCTTGAAGAACAGCATCGGCTTTTAGTTCCGGTGCGAATTCAAGGACCGTGACATGCTTGACGATTCCCGCGAGATCGATTGCTGCTTCGATCCCTGAGTTTCCGCCACCGATGACTGCGACACGTTTTCCTTCGAACAACGGACCATCACAGTGTGGGCAGTAGGCGACGCCTTTGTTCTTGAATTCGAGTTCGCCTGGGACACCAACGTTACGCCAGCGTGCACCTGTTGAAAGGATCAAACTCTTCGTTTTCAAGACAGCACCATTCTCAAGCTCGAGCTCGAGGAGGTCCTTCTTCTCAAGACGAGTTGCTCGTTGCAGGTTCATGACATCGATGCCATATTCCTTGACGTGCTCCTCAAGACTTGCGACGAGTTTTGGTCCTTCCGTGTATTTCATGCTGATGAAGTTTTCGATGCTCATCGTATCCATGACTTGTCCACCGAAGCGTTCTGCGACGATTCCTGTCCGGATGCCTTTACGGGCTGCATAGATGGCGGCACTCGATCCAGCTGGACCACCACCGACGACGAGGACATCGTATGGATCTTTATCAGCGAAATCAGAAGCATCGGCACCTGTGCCAAGCTTCGCCAAGATTTCTTCGAGTGACATCCGTCCGTTACCAAACGCTTCGCCGTTGACGAAGACCGTCGGAACAGCCATGATCTCTTTTTGTTCGACTTCTTCCTTAAATGCCGCGCCATCAATCATCGTGTGACTGATGTTCGGGTTGAGGACGCTCATGACGTTCAATGCTTGTACGACATCTGGGCAGTTGTGGCAGCTCAAGCTGATGTACGACTCGAAGTGGTACGTTTCTTGAATGCCTTGAATCTGCTTGATGACGTCCGCATCGACCTTCGGTGCTCGACCGCTGACTTGTAGCAGAGCGAGAACGAGGGACGTGAACTCATGACCGAGTGGAATTCCCGCGAACGTGATGCCGCTTGTCTCACCGACACGGTTGACTGTGAAACTTGGTGTCCGGGGAAGGCTTGCCTGCTCGACGGAGATGCGTGGTGTCATGCTTGCGATCTCTTCGACGAGTGCGCTCATCTCAAGCGAGACGGCGTCTGTCCCAGCGCTAACCGCTAGGACGAGATCGCCTTCGAGAAGCTCGAGGTATTGCGCGAGTTGTGCTTTAATGTCTGGTGCTAAAGCCATCGCGAATCCGCTCCTTAAATTTTTCCGACGAGGTCAAGGCTTGGTGTGAGTGTTGCAGAGCCTTCTTCCCATTTCGCTGGGCAGACTTCGCCTGGATTGTTACGTACGTATTGTGCTGCTTTGATTTTGTTGACGAGCGTGCTTGCATCGCGACCGATACCGCCTGCGTTGATTTCAACCGTCTGGATGACGCCGTCTGGGTCGATGATGAACGTACCACGGTCAGCAAGACCATCTTGTTCGTTCAAGACTTCGAAGTTACGTGAGATGACGTGTGATGGGTCGCCGATCATGACGTACTCGATTTTACCGATTGTTTCTGATGTTTCGTGCCATGCTTTATGTGTGAAATGCGTATCTGTTGAGACAGAGTAAACTTCAACGTCAAGCGCTTTGAGTGTTTCGTATTGGTTTTGGAGATCTTCGAGTTCTGTCGGGCAAACGAATGTAAAGTCTGCAGGGTAGAAACATACGACACTCCATTTACCGCGAAGGTTGGCATCCGTTAGGTCAACGAATTCTCCGTTGTGGAATGCTGATGCGCTGAATGGTTTTACTTCACTTCCGATTAAAGACATGATAAAAATCCTCCTCAAGGGTTCTATATTTAGAATCTGTTCTAGTGCATACAAACAATCTGTATTTATCACACTAGAATAATTCTAATCTAATACTAATTTCATATAGACCAACACTTTTGTCAAGGTATAATCGGCAATTTCTTATTTCAGGAAAGATTGTGTGAACAAAAAAAGAAATCCCGACTCCTAAATGAAACAGGAGTCGGGAGCTGTATTCTTTATTGCCAGTCCGTGTGGAAGATCCCTTCGCGGTCTGTCCGTGCATACGTATGAGCACCAAAATAATCGCGTTGTGCTTGCAGCATGTTGGCATTTGAATTCGCTGTCCGGTAACTATCGTAATACGTCAGTGACGTCGATAGAGATGGGAGCGCAAAACCAGATAACGCACCCTCGGCAACGACGTGACGTAACGATTCTTGATACGCCTGTACTTTCTCAGCGAAGAACGGGGCGAGCATCAAGTTCGAGAGGTTCGCATCATTTTTGAATGCTTCACTGATGACGTTCAAGAAGTCGGCCCGGATGATACATCCACCACGGAAGATCAAGGCGATCTCCTCGAGGCGTAAGTTCCAGTCATACAACTCAGACGACGTCCGGTACTGGGTGAAGCCTTGCGCGTATGCGGCGACTTTCCCCATATAAAGCGCTTGACGAATCCGTTCGACCCACTCGTCTCGCTCAAGCGTTGACAAGTCTTCTGGTCCCTTTAGGACAGCAGATGCTGCGACGCGTTCTTCTTTAATAGCTGAAAGGTAACGCGCGAACAGGGCTTCCGTAATGATCGAAGAGGCGATCCCATTATCAATGGCTTGCAGGCTCGTCCATTTTCCGGTTCCTTTTTGACCGGCTTGATCGAGAATGACATCAATCAACGGTTGCCCTGTCTCGTCATCCGTTTTCCGGAGGATGTCCGCTGTGATCTCAATCAGATAACTCTTCAGTTCGCCTGCATTCCACTCGGCGAAGATGTCCGCGACTTCCGTGACGTCGAGTCCGAGACGGAAACGGAGGAAGCTATACGCTTCAGCGATCAGTTGCATGTCCGCATACTCGATCCCGTTATGGACCATCTTGACGAAGTGACCAGCGCCCTTCGGACCAATATAAACACAACATGGATCTCCTTCGACGTGAGCGGCGATCTTCGTCAAGATTGGTGCGACATGTTCGTAAGCTTCTTTCGATCCACCAGGCATGATCGCAGGACCGGTCCGCGCACCGACTTCACCACCCGATACACCGACACCGATGTATTCGATCCCGTGGCGTTGTAACTCGTCGAAACGACGCTCTGTATCGAGGAAGTGAGAGTTCCCACCATCCATGATGATATCGCCTGTTTCGAGATGCGGAAGCAACGATTCGATGACTGAATCAATCGCGCTACCAGCCGTGACCATCATAAAGATTTTACGTGGGCGAGCGAGTGATTGAACGAATGCTTCAATGTCATAGTACGGATGAAGAGGTAGTCCCTCATCATGTGCGACGAGATCGTCCGTTAAATCACGTGTGTAGTTATAGATGGCGACTTCTTCTTGATGACTCGCCATATTCAGTGCCAGGTTGCGTCCCATGACGCCAAGCCCGATGACTCCGATAGAATGTTGCATAAGTAGAACGACTCCTTTTCTTAGACGACGAGGCTGAGGAGAAGAACGAACCCAAGTCCACAAACGGAAATGATCGTCTCAAGCACAGTCCATGTCGCAAACGTTTCTTTTAATGATAATCCGAAATACTCTTTAAACATCCAGAAGCCTGCATCATTGACGTGTGAAGCGATCAGACTACCTGCACCAGTCGCGAGAACGACGAGCGCTAAGTTGACGTCGGATTGCTCCAGTAACGGAATGACGAGACCTGCCGTTGATAGGGCAGCGACTGTCGCGGAACCAAGTGAGATCCGGAGAATCGCAGCAATCAACCAAGCGAGTAGAATCGGGGATAACGCTGATCCCTCAAATAATTGGGCAACGTATTTCCCGACACCGCCGTCAATCAAGACTTGTTTAAAGGCACCGCCACCACCGATGATCAATAGCATCATCCCGATTTGGGCGATTGCCGTCGTACAAGACTCCATGACCGTTTGCATCGGAATCTTACGCGCGATCCCCATCGTGTAGACCGCGACGAGTAACGAAATCAACATCGCCGTCGAGGCGTTCCCGATGAACTCGATTGCCGAGATGACACTGTTTTCACCCCAGCCGAGTGTTTCTTGTAAGAGCGTGAAGATCGTTGCGACCGACATCAAGAGAACCGGTAGCATCGCCGTGAAAACACTGATACCGAAGCCTGGTGTCTCGTCTAAATCAAATTCTTTTTGTTCCCCGAGTGACGCGATGTTACCTGTCCGTGTAAACGATTCAGGAACGAGTCGTTTGGCGATTTTTGTAAAGATAGGACCAGCGATGATGACTGTCGGAACAGCAACGATGAAACCATACAATAAGACTTCCCCGATATTGGCTTTATACTCCCCAGCGATGACGGTCGGACCCGGGTGAGGTGGTAAGAAGCCGTGCGTGACAGATAGTGCTGCGACCATCGGGATCCCGAGATACAGGATCGAGACGCGGAGCTGACGTGAAATCGCAAAGACGATTGGAATCAACAGGACGAGTCCGACTTCGAAGAAGAGGGCGATCCCGATGATGAACGAAGCGACGACGACCGCCCACTGGATGTTCTTTTCCCCGAATCGGGCGACAAGCGTCATGGCGATTCGCTGCGCCCCCCCGGCGTCAGCAATCAGCTTTCCAAGCATGGCACCGAGACCAAAGATCAGTGCCAAGTGACCAAGCGTTCCTCCGATACCGGCTTCGATTGTCTTGACGATTTGATCGAGCGGCATGCCGAGTAGTAGTGCAACGCCAAAGGAAACGATGATGAGTGAGACGAACGTATTTAATTTCAACCCCATGATGAGAACGAGCAATGCGACAATCCCAATTCCTACGATGACTAAAGGCATGATGACTTCCCCCAAAAGATTAAGTTAGTTTTCTTCTTGAATCAAGCTCCGTTGATACGTAGCGATTCGTTTGTGATCCTCAGACAATGTCCGCGCTAGACTAATGAAAATTGGTAAGAGCTGACGATATTCATGCATCGCTTCTTCATTTGGTACATGGCGATGCGTTTCCCCGATCATCTCAGAGACGACTTCGAACGAATCGACTTCCCCTGTCGCATACAGTCCGAGAATACAAGCACCAAGACATGAACTTTCAAAACTTTCCGGAATGACGACTTCTGATTCAAAGATGTCCGCCATCATTTGGCGCCAGACTTCGGACCGGGCAAACCCACCCGTCGCCTGAATCCGTGTCACGGGACCGTCCATGCACTCGATTAGGGCGAGGAAGACGGTATAGAGATTGTAGATGACGCCTTCTAGTGCCGCCCGGATCATATGCTCTTTTTTATGTGAGAGCGTCAAACCGAAGAACGAACCGCTGACATCCGGATTCCAGAGCGGCGCTCGTTCACCGGACAAGTAAGGATGGAACAATAGCCCGTCGGATCCAGGACGGACGCGTTCGGCAATCTTCGTCAAAACAGCGTACGGATCGATGCCAAGGCGTTTTGCTGTCTCGACTTCGGCTGAAGCGAGTTCGTCTCGGATCCACCGTAAGACCATTCCACCATTATTGACGGGTCCGCCGATGACCCAGTAGTTCTCGGTTAGCGCGTAACAGAACGTCCGTCCCTTTTCATCGGTCTGCGGACGATCAATGATCGTTCGGATGGCACCGCTCGTTCCGATCGTGATCGCAATTTCCCCTTTGCGAATCGCGTTGACACCTAAGTTAGAAAGGACACCGTCACTGGCACCGACTAGGAACGGCGTATCGACGGAGAGTCCCATTTGTCGTGCGTAATCAGCATTCAGTCCGGTACATGTCGTCGTCGTCGGTACGGGTTCCGATAAGTAGCTTGCATCGATCCCTGCGACGTGTAACGCGCCCGTATCCCAGCCTAATTCATGAATGTTGAAGAGACCGGTCGCTGAAGCGAGAGAGTGGTCGATGACATATCTGCCGAACAGTCTTTGGAACACGAATTCCTTGATCCCAACATATTTTTTCGTTTGAGCGTGGAGCTCCGGACGATCATCGACAAGCCAGCTGATTTTACTGAGCGGCGACATCGGATGAATCGGTGTTCCGGTCCGGTGATAGATCGATAGACCATATTGTTCCTTGATCTTGTTCGACCATGCTTCACTCCGGCTGTCAGCCCACGTGATGCAGGCAGTCAATGGTTGATGTTGTGCGTCCATTGCGATCAAGCTGTGCATCGCACTACTGAACGCGACGAACTTTGGTGGCATGCTCGGATGACGTTTCGTGATCAAGCGGATCGATTCGAGTACAGCATCAAAAATTTCTTCCGGATCCTGCTCCGCCGTCGAGCGATTCGGTGTATGGAGCGGGTAACCGACGTTCGTTTGTCCGATGACCTCTCCTTTTGTCGTAAATAAGACCGCTTTCGTACTCGTCGTTCCGATATCGACGCCTAACATGTATTCAGTCATGTGAATCGACTCCTTTCGACATCATTTGTTGCGTTTTCCAGAGATCTTCGACTTCCTGGACGTCATCAAAGTTCTGATGTAAGGAAGCAACCATCCGTTCACGGTCGCCTGTCTCGATCGCTTCGATGTACAAGGCGTGGTTCGCGAGGATGCGTTCGAAGTCTTCGATGTCTTCCTCGAATCGTACCCGCATCGATAGGAGGATGAAACTTTCCATGACCGGTTTGAGATTTTGCCAAATCATGCTGACATATCCATGATCAATCGAGCGGATGATTGTTTCATGAAACAGTACATCCTGGAAGGAGAATTCATCGGCATCCTTGTATTTGATGGCAACCTTCATCATTTCGAGAATCTTACTGAGTTCCCGGACGAGTTCTGCCCGTTCGATTTTGACGAGTCGCTCGAAGACAAACGTTTCGATGAGTAGCCGGACATCATAGATTTCCTGAATGTCGCGCTCGGACAAACCGACGACGACTGCTCCCATCCGCTCGAGACGAATCAATTGTTCGGATGCAAGGACCTTTAATGCATCACGGACAGGCGAGCGACTGACTGAAAAATCAGAGGCTAATTTGTTCTCAGATAAGATGGTACCGCTTTCAATCCTTCCTGAAATGATGCGCATCCGTAGCTCGTGTGCAACACGATCTCCGGCGGAGGCTTTTGATAACCATTTCAAGGGGTATAACATTTCTGACATGGAATCACCTGATTTCTAAAGTGAGTATACTTGTATACAAGTTAGTATATACGTTTTTTTCTAAAATGCAAACGCTTAACTTAAAACGGATCGATCCACGCAGAAATCAGGAAATCGGTTCCAAATATGTTAGGGTGAAGGAGTAAGCAACGCACAGAACGGGTAAGGAGGAGATAGTACATATGAACATGTTAGTTGTAGGTGCAGGGGCAGTTGGAGGCTATTTCGGAGGTCGTCTTGCTGAGCAAGGGGAGCAGGTGACATTCCTCGTCCGTTCGAATCGATATGAACAACTACAAAAAACAGGACTACACATCACTAGTCCTCATGGCGATATGACGATTACGCCTCAGTTGATAACACGAGACATGCGACCGGATCGTGCATTTGATGTCATCTTGCTTTCGACGAAAGCCTATCACTTAGATGACGTCCTACAGGACCTCGCGCCATTCGTTTCGAGCGAGACGTATATCATTCCTTTGTTGAACGGCATGCAGCACATTCGACGATTAACAGAAGTCTTTGGAGAAGATCGAGTTTTGGGCGGTCTTTGCTTTATTGAGTCGACGCTTGATGCAGAAGGGCGCATTGTACAGACAAGCCCGTCGCATCGGCTGCTATTTGGTTCACGAACCGGTAAACCAACAGCGCGTCTAGAGAAAATCGCAGCGTGTTTTGCGAAAGCGAAGGCACCAATGACGTATTCGATGCATATCATGGATGACATGTGGCAAAAGTATCTCTTCATTTCGACATTCGCGGGCGTGACGACGCTATTTCGCTCAGCAATCGGTCCGATTCGGGAAGAAGCTGTTGGACATCAAATGATCCTAGACGTCATGGCGGAAGCGAAACAGGCGATGGAAAAACAAGGGGCAGTCTTTAATGACGATGTAGAAGCGGTCTTGCTGAAGCAGATGCATGCAATGGAAGATACGATGAAATCATCGATGTTACGGGACATGGAAAAGGGTCAGCCCGTCGAAGTGGAACATTTTTTCAGTGAATTATTAAAGCCTGCTACGACTGATCAGATGCATGCCTTGAAATTAGTTGAAGCGAATCTACGCATGTATCTCGAAACGATTAAATAGTCACATTTTTCTATTTTAGAAAAATGATGGTGTGGTGCAAATGTTTCGTTTTGATGACGAAAGACCTGTTTCCCTTAGGAATCGTTGACTTCCGAAATAAAGTTCATCTATTCTTAATGAGATTGAAAAAAACTGATAATATATTTTTCCGTATTTTTTTTCTTGCAAGGACGAATGAAGCAGACGAGAGGGGAAGTTTATCCATTATGAAACGTATTATTATTCGTGCAGGTATGACACCATTCGAACAGTTCGATGCTCCTTATTTGATGAAACATAATTCCATTGGAGGAAACGTTGGAAATCTTATCTATCAATACAGTATCTTTCGGACGTTGATGACAGAAGGTACGACGATTACACCTGACTATTACTATTACGACGAAGAACGGGCAGACGAAATCAATGCCAACTTTGATCTTTATGTCATTCCGTTAGCGGATGCATTCCGAAAAGAATTCGTACCGACGTTACGGAAATATACACGTCTCATCAAAAAATTAAAAATTCCAGTCGTCGTCATCGGTGTAGGGTTACGTGCACCGTTTGAACCAGACTTAGATGGTGGATTCCCATTCGATGAAGATGTCAAAGCGTTCGTCAGTGCCGTTCTCGAGCGCTCGAGCATGCTGGGTCTTCGCGGGGAGATCACGTCGAAATACTTAACACGTCTTGGTTTCCGCGAAGGGATCGATCATCGCGTTATCGGATGTCCTTCGATGTACGCGTTCGGTCGTGATTTGCACATCCGTGAAACGAACATCACACCTGAGTCGATGATTACGGTCAACTCGTCACGTTTAGCTCCACAAAACGTCCTCGATTTCATTACACGTGGGATGGAAGAGTATCCAAATCATTACTTCATTCCCCAATGGATGAAGGAACTGAAGTTGACGTATACAGGGACGCACCCGATTGCAGATCTTTCAGTGACGAACTATCCGGTGAAAATGTCGGATCCTGCTTACATGAATGATCGGGTTCGTTTCTTCTTGAACGCACAGACATGGTTCGATTTCATCGGACAAGCAGACCTTAGTTTTGGTGCGCGCTTGCACGGAAACATCACAGCAACGCTTGCAGGTACGCCGAGTATCCTCATTCCAAAAGATGCACGGATGCGCGAATTGACGGATTACCATCAGTTGACGCACATTTGGGCGAACGACATCACAGCGGATACACAATTATCCGACGTCGTAGCAAGCGCTGACTTCCAAAGTCCGGCACGTGTTCAAGCGCGTAACTTCGACAACTTCGTTGACTTCTTGAACGTGAACAATCTTGAGCATATCTATCAAGAGACGAACTATCCTGAGAATGTACCGTTTGACCGTCAAATGGCGCAAACCGAGTTGCTCCCACCAGTCCAACCGATCTCTGGCGTAAGTCTTGAGGAAGCAGTCGCTCGTTTTGAACGGTTCTTCCCGGAACAAGAGAAGAAGATTGCGGATGCGCAAAAACAAACAAAAGCACAATTAGCTGAAAAAGATAAGAAAATCAAAGCATTACAGAAACAAACAGGAACGGCTCAAAAGGATCAAGAGATTGCGGCGCTCAAAGCGCAATTGGCTGCCCAAACGAAGAAAATGAAGCACCAGCAAGGAACATTGAATCGGAAAGCGGTTCGTGCAGCCTTGAAAACAGCGGATTTATTCGCCAAAAAATAAACCTCCAAACATTCCGGATCGATACGATGCGGAATGTTTTTTTTGATAGGAGTATTCTGAATTGTGTTGACAATTTGAAAAAGACTTGATAGGGTTAGGAACAATTACATACTTATCCAGAGAGGTGGAGGGACTGGCCCTATGAAACCTCAGCAACAGGTCGAAAGATACTGTGCTAATTCCTGCGGGTGCTGCACCCGATCGATAAGATTTCCGAATTGTCGACCGACGCATCCGTGAGGATGCGTTTTTTGTTTGGAATAGGTGGAACGAGGAGGAAATGGATTCATGAAAACGAGCGGAGCGTTTCGACGCAAGATGGAATCACGTCATCTGATCATGCTGTCGTTAGGTGGTGTCATTGGAACAGGATTATTTTTAAGTACAGGTTATACGTTGGAACAAGCAGGACGCGTCGGAACGATTTTATCGTATTTGATTGGGGCCGTCGTCGTTTACTTAGTCATGTTAAGTCTCGGTGAACTCGCCGTGCACATGCCGGAAACCGGATCATTCCATAAGTACGCAACGAAGTACATTGGACCCGGCACCGGTTATACAGTGGCCTGGCTCTACTGGCTGACGTGGACGGTCGCCCTTGGTTCAGAATTCACGGCAGCAGGCATTTTAATGCAACGTTGGTTCCCGTCGATTCCGGTTTGGGTGTTCAGCGCCTTGTTCGCTGCGATGATCCTTGGTATCAACGTCTTGAAGGTTCGCGTGTTCGCTGAAGTCGAGTTTTGGTTTTCCGCCATCAAGGTCGTGACGATCATTGCTTTCATTTTACTTGGTGCGGGAGCGATCGTTGGTTTCATTCCCTTACAAGATGGTAGCCCGGCCCCATTCTTTTCTTCGTTAACCGAAGGCGGATTGTTTCCGAATGGAGCTTTCGTCATCTTCATGACGATGCTTGCTGTGAACTTTGCTTACTCGGGAACGGAACTAATCGGTGTCGCAGCGGGTGAAGCAGTCGATCCGAAACGGACGATTCCGCTTGCGATCCGGACGACGATTTTGCGACTCGTCCTCTTTTTCGTCGGTACGATCATCGTATTAGCCGTCTTATTGCCAACGGATGGGAAGGGTGTGCTCGAAAGTCCGTTCGTCGCCGTGTTTGAACGGATCGGAATTCCGTATGCGGCAGATGTGATGAACTTCGTCATTTTGACAGCGATCTTGTCGGCAGCGAACTCTGGACTTTACGCCGCTTCTCGGATGCTCTGGTCGCTTGCGAACGAACGCATGATTCCACGCTTTTTCGCCCAGGTGACGCCAAGTGGGGTTCCACTTCGAGCTGTATTGTTCAGCATGCTTGGCGGAGGACTTGCCTTGCTGTCTAGCATCTATGCAGCAGGAAGTGTTTATATCGCGCTCGTCTCGATTTCCGGTCTCGCTGTCGTCGTCGTCTGGATGAGTATCAGCATTGCTCAGTATCGCTTCCGGAAACAATTTCTCCGCGAAGGGCATACGGTCGACGAATTGGTCTATCGCACACCACTCTTTCCATTCGTACCGATCGCCGCTTTCGTCGTTTGTTTGATTTCTCTGATTGGTATCGGATTTGATCCGACACAACGAATCGCCTTGTACTGTGGTATTCCATTCATCGTGATCTGTTATATCGTTCATGCGTTCACGAATTCTTCTCAGAAACGGAGTGTTGAAGATGTCCCGAATCAAAAATCCAGTTGATCAACGATTACAGGAAGTTCCCTTTCTCATTTTAGATGGTGCCCTTGCAACCGAACTTGAACAGAAGGGATTCGACCTGAACGACCCACTTTGGTCAGCACGTCTCTTAATCGAAGCACCGGAACAGATCGAGCACGTCCATCGTGACTACTTTGAAGTAGGTGCCGATGTTGCCATCACTTCAAGCTATCAAGCAAGTATCGAAGGATTCAAGCAACGTCATATCACGACAGAGGAAGCACAGTCGCTGATTCGACAAACGGTCACCTTGGCGCAAAACGCACGCACGCGTAGCGGAAAGAGTGACGCATTAATCGCAGGATCAGTGGGTCCTTATGGTGCCTACTTAGCAGATGGTTCTGAGTATCGCGGTCATTATGGAGTGTCAGCAGATGTGCTAGAAGCCTTCCACAGACCACGGATTGAAGCATTGATTGAAGCGGGGGCTGATCTGCTGGCATTTGAGACGATTCCGTCGCTCGAGGAAGCTGTCGTATTGTTCCGGATTCTCGAAGCGTATCCGGAAGTGTCCGCTTGGCTGACGTTTTCGCTTCAAGATGCGACGCACATTAGTGAAGGAACGGCACTTGCGACGTGCATCGAGACAATTGGACAACATCCACAGCTCGCAGCAATCGGTGCAAATTGTTTTCCGGCATCTTACGCGACCGACTTTATTCGTCACGTCAAGGCGTTGACGGACGTGCCAATCATCGTCTATCCGAACTCCGGTGAGGTTTATGATCCGGTCGCAAAAACATGGTCGGGTACGAATCAGTGTACATCGTTCCAAACCGTCGCGAAGACATGGTATGAGGCAGGGGCACGATTGATCGGTGGTTGTTGCCGAACGTCACCTGAACACATCGCACAAATTCGTTTGGTTTGTCAGGTTTCTCATACATCATGAAGAATGACGAAAAAACGGACGCGAAATCGATTGATTTCGCGTCCGTTCCTTTAAATGGTGTGATTTTGTTACCGCTCGCGCAAGGCACGGTTGAATTGTTGCAATAGACGTCCAAAATCTTCGGCATCGTCCGATGGCCAATCCGTCAGGAGACGTTCGATGCTCGCGAGGCGCGCTGTCCGGTAAATCGTGAGCTCTTCTTGTCCTTTATCCGTAATATGATAGAAGAAGGCACGACCATCTGTCGGATCTTTTACTTTTTCCACAAGTTGCTTCTGATCGAGCGCTGCAGCTTGGCGGCTGACGGTCGAGACATCAAGCTGAAGTTCACGGGCAAGTGTTTTGACACCGACGTTGCCGGAATCCGCTAGTTGTCGCAGTAAGAGGTAGGAAGCACGATCTAAATTGCGATTGTCTGCCGTCGCTGTCGTCAAGCGCCGGATCAGGATTGCTAACTCCAATTCAATGGTTTCGAGTGCTTGTTGAGACATCGGGTATCTCCCCTTTCAAAAAGTCTCTCTGTCCCTCATGATTACCCAATGTGGATAAGCTGTCAATGCGAAAAGCAGGAGGCTTGACAGAGTTGTAGTTGTATTATACAATCATTTTTGTTCTTTTAATTGTATCATACAACTTTCGTAGATGAAAAACGAACGACAAAGGAGAATTCAGATGAAAGCTTATGAGTCGATGAAACAAGAGGTCATCACGGTAAACGATACAGATCTGATTCGGACGGTCATCGAACGATTCATTCAATCTGGTATTAGCGGCGTTCCTGTCATCAATGCTGAGCAGGAGGTCGTCGGGTATATCAGTGATGGAGATATCATGCGCGCGATCGGAAAACACAAGGACATCATCGTCGATACATTCTTATATGTAGATGTCATCAAAGGAGACGAAGAAGATTATGAAGATCGGATTCGTCATATCTTGAATCGACCTGTCATGGAACTGGCACGCCGGAAAGTCGTAACTGCGGACGCTGACACAGAAATGGAAGAGATTGCAGCAACGCTCGGCGCAAAACGGATCAAAAAGCTTCCAATCCTTAAAGCAGGACGGCTTGTTGGGATCATTAGTCGAGGCGACGTCATCCGCCATTCGTTTAAACAGTTCATGTAACACATCCAATAGAAAGAAGGGACACTATGGCACTTGCTGAAAAAACAACGACGCTTGAGCCGGAAACGGTATTAGCAGAGAGCAAACATGGATTATTCCATCAACCAGTTGCTGTCTGGGCAGTCTTTTTCGCCAGTATCACAGCATTCATGGGAATGGGGCTCGTCAATCCGGTCTTACCGACGATTGCCGAGAATTTAGAAGCGTCAAAAAGTGAAGTAACGCTCTTATTTACAAGTTATAACGCCGTCATGGCATTCGCGATGTTGATTACAGGCGCGATCTCATCACGGATTGGTCAAAAAGGAACGTTGATGCTCGGAATCGCCGTCATCGCAACCGTTGCTGGTTTTGCTTCACAAGCAGACAGCATCTGGACGCTCGTCGCGTTACGCGGTGGTTGGGGGCTTGGGAACGCCTTATTCGTCGCAACTGCACTCGCTGCGATTGTTTCCTTATCGTCAGGCGGAACAGCCAAAGCGATCATTTTATATGAAGCAGCCGTTGGTCTTGGGATTTCGATTGGACCATTGTTAGGTGGAACGCTCGGTTCAATCACATGGCGCGCCCCGTTCATGGGTGTTGCGACAATCATGGTTATCGCGTTCCTCGTTTTGCTCTTCTTGATGCCAAAACCAGCAGCATCTGCTGCACCGAAACAGAAGTTATCGTTAAAAGCACCGTTCCAAGCGATGAAGCATCGTTCGCTCTTGACACTCGGAATCGTTGCAGCGCTTTATAACGTGGGGTTCTTTACGATCATGGCCTATGCGCCATTCGTCATGAAATTACCAGCGCAAGGACTCGGATTCGTCTTCCTCGGCTGGGGAATGTTGCTTGCGATCACATCGGTCTTAACGGCTCCGAAACTGAAACAATGGTTCGGAACAATCAAAGCGATGGTCATGATGTTGATCACATTCGCAATCTTGCTTCTATTAATGGGGATCTTCACGGAAACACCAGCCGTCGTCATCGTCTGTGTCATCTTGGCGGGAGCCGTGCTTGGGAATAACAACACGCTCATCACGACAGCTGTCATGGACGCAGCACCTGTCGAACGTTCGACAGCATCTGCGGCATACAGTTTCCTACGTTTTCTCGGGGCAGCCATCGCGCCATTCATGGCCGGGAAATTGGCTGAAATCTTCAACGCAAACCTACCATTTTATGTCGGAAGTGGCTTTGTCCTCTTATCCGTCATCATCATCGGGGTCAATCTCAAACACATCCGCCATATCGATCGGACGGAAGGCGGACATTAATTTCAAAAAACAGCCGAAGCGAATCTGCTTCGGCTGTTTTTGATTGAAATCAAGAAGGGTACATGTCTCGTAACGTGCGGATCGAGTGCTCAATCATTTCCCGAAGAACGTCTAAATCGATGTCAGTCAGTCGTTTGACGTAGAGGCAGGACTTACCGCGTCGATACGTACCGAGACTAGCAAGCAGTCGTTCCGATACATCGTCTTCACCAAGCGCGAGGTAAAGGACGAGGTTCGTCTTGCGCGGAGAAAACCCCACATAAAAGCTGTCGCCCTCGCGACCGGAGGCATAGCGATAATGATAGGCACCAAAACCAATCAAGGAAGACCCCCAAATGACGGCTTCGTATCCCGTGACATCTTCGAAGAACTGACGTAACGTGATACCATCTGCTTGACGTAGTGGCGGTTCGACTTGTGCCAAAAAGGCATCAACGGACTGTTCGGTAGGACCTGTCTTTGGCGTATCAGACATAAGCAGATTCCTTTCGGATGAAGAAGATATCGGTTACTTTCGAGAAAGGCTAGTAAATATCCTGTAACTCAGAGGTGGAAATCGAATGAAGCATCGCATCGTGTTTCGAGGAGAAGAAGACAGTATATCGTGGGACATCTTACACGTGTATCCAAAGCAAGGTGAACTAACGATTCAGATGACGGGACAAGATAGTAAACACGACATTTCAGTTTCATTCGACGAATATGATCTGTTCATCCGTGATTTTGCCCATGTTCATGAATCGTTACAGGGAGAAGTCGTATTTGAGCAGGGCGTGATACGTCTCCGTTTACGATATGACCGGCTTGGTCGTGTCTTCATCAGTTGGTCTGACGGACAAACGAGTCATCAGTTTCGCAGTGATCAAAGTTATTTAAGTGAGGCATTGGCACAGCTTGGTGTGTACTAAACTAGACACAGTAAAAGTAGAAGGGACGACTTTGGGTATTGCACCCGAATGTCGTCCCTTCTTTTATTTAGTGTGATGAAAGAGGTTGATGTAATGGTGTGTTGATCAAGTTGAAGCAAAACGCAATCGTTTGTTCATATTCGGATAACGGAATCGACTCATCGACTTGATGCGCGAGACGGAAATCATGGAAAGAAGCAATCGCGATTGGGAATGCTTTTTTTGCTTGGCTGAACATCGCACCATCCGTTCCACCTGGAATCGCGATTTTTCGTGGTGTCACGCCGCTGACCTGCTCCATCGTATCTGCGACCTGCTGCAAGAAAGGCGCTTGTTCATCGGTTTCACAGGAAGGAATATCCTTGATGACGATCACGCTCATATCAAAGTCAGGATCTTCTGCAACAAGTCGACGCTCGATATCCGTAAAGGCAGCAAGAACGTCCGCTCGACCGAATCCCGGAATCGTCCGGATGTCCATATAAAACGAAGCCTGACTCGGAACGACGTTTGGTCCTTCGCCTCCTGTTATGGATGTGATTGACGCCACGACCGGACCGAGTGCCGAGTGATGATTCGTCGTGATCGAAAAACGCTCCGACTTCACTTCTTGGATGACGCGATATACGTCATCAATCGCATTACGTCCAAGTTGCGGGGCAGAGCTATGTGCACTTTTCCCACGGCATGTTACTTCAATCCCAACGACCCCTTTTTGTGCATAACCGATCATCCCACTCGTCGGTTCTGTGATCAGTAGAGCATCTAAATCATCCGCATGCCCTTGTTCCGTCAAATGCCGAGCTCCTGTCATGCCATTTTCTTCATCGGATGTAATCAGAAGTTTGACGGTGTTCGGACGGTTTTGACGTTCCTTGTATTGAATGAGCGCTTGCACCATCGCCATGACACCTGACTTCATATCCGAAGCCCCACGACCATAAATGCGTCCGTCTTCGATTTCACCACCGTATGGATCTTTCGTCCAGCCGTCTCCTTGAACAGGAACCGTATCGAGATGACCAGATAGCCCGAGTACGGAAGGGCGTGAAACCTCTTCACTCGCAGGAACGGTCGCGACGAGACAAATCCGTTTAGGTGAGACTTCGATCCATTCTGTCGAGATGTGATGATCAATTAGTACATCGTACACATAACGTGCAACGGCTTCCTCTCCGTCCGTCGGATTAACGCTTGGAATTTGAAGACATCGTTGTAAGTAAGTAATTGCTGTTTGCATAAGTATTTCCCCCTTTACCTATCCTGTACCCTGATAAAAATACTTCAGGGAGGTAAACGAATTCGGAAAATAATTTACGGAGCTGAACGTCTTGAGATAAAAGAAAACGGTGCAACCAGAGGGTTACACCGTACCTTGCTCATTCACTTTTTTCTGCTTCGTCTTTCCACTTCGAATCAATCAACATCTCTCCCGGCCATGTATAAGCCATGATGCCACCGTCTGCTGTGATATCTTCACCTGTGACATATGAGCTGTCGTCAGAAGCGAGGAAGAGGGCGACCGTTGCCATCTCGCGTGGTTTACCGAGTCGTCCGAGTGGCGTAATCCAAGCGTTCGCATCGCGGAACTGTTTGCCTTGCTCTTTTTCTTTTTCACCGACAAGTGTATCGATGAGTGGTGTTTCGATTGTTCCTGGTGATAACGAATTGACACGAATGCCATGACGCGCATAATCGATTGCCATCGCGCGCGTGAAGTTCGCAATCCCACCTTTCGCTGCGTTATAACCGGATCGGTTCAAGTCAGCTGCGCGACCAGACATCGATGACGTATTGATGATTGAACCACCGTTATCAAGCATGAGTGGAATCAAGAATTTACTGACGAGGAATGTACCGCGCAAGTCGACCGCGATGATCCGGTCGAAGAGATCGATTGGATACTCGTGGACTTTCCCGCCTTGTTCATCGATTCCGGCATTGTTGAAGAGGATGTCGATCGTACCGTATGTCTCTTTGACGTGCTTCGCAAGTTGCTCGACACTCTCGACGTCTGAGACATCGACATGGACGGCTTCCGCTTTCCCACCTTGTTGTGTAATCTGTTCTACTGTTTGTTGTGCTTTTTCAAGTGAGACATCGGCACAGACGACCGTTGCTCCCTGTTCTGCGAAGACAAGTGCAGTCGCTTGTCCAATCCCTGTTGCCGAGCCGGTAATGACAGCTACTTTTTGATCGAGTCTACCCATTGTTAAATCCCTCCTAAGTCGTATCGTTCACCTTATGAAACATTCCCGGAGAAATGGAGATTAAACCCATCGATGCGTCTAGTGATAGAGGATAGGGGGTACATCTACAACAGCACAATCGCTGTATAGAGGGAGATGAGAACGCTGACATCCGATCAATGGCAACTTGCCAAAAAATTATTACACGAAGCCGTCCAGTACCAAATAACACTCGAGAAGAGTGCATTCGCAAGTGAATTGATCGACCAAACGACACCGGTCCTCTGGTTTGGTGATGCGACGCGTAGCAGTTGGGTGACGATCGCGACGAACCCATCTCGATCGCAGTTTTTAGACCGAACAGGTACATTACGATTTGCCGAGCATGGTCCGCTTTTCATACGTCCGAAGTCGATGGCATGGGAGGATTATCTGCAGGAGAAAACGCTGACGGATTCGATCCGGCGCTTCAATCGTTACTTTAAACAACCAAATGTGTACCGGACCTGGTTCGGTCGACCAGGTGGCGGTAAGCTCGAAGGATTCTTGAACGGACTCGGTGCGTCGTTTTACGAAAAGACGTTTGATCCAGTCATTCACTTGGATTTTTTCCCGTTTCCGACACACCACTACATGGGAGCGATCAAAGAACGCAGCGTGTTGGAAGATAGTCCATTCGGTCAGACATTTTTGTTACGCCTGCTTGAACTGTTTTCGATAAAAGGAATCATCCTGCTCGGTAAGGAGCACACGGAACGATTTGCGAAGCTCGAACCAGATATCGATTGGACAACCTATCGACCAACGGATTATCCGGACGCGATTTTTCAAGTCGGCTTCTCGTCACGATTTCAGGTACCCGTCGTCGGACTCCACTTCAAACCGAGTGAGCAGTTCATCGGTCTCGGTAATCGAAAGGATGAAAACGGCGTTAGCCATGGCACCTACGGGTCAGCAGAACACTTACGTCAAATTGGAATGATTGTCCTTGAAAAAGTTACGACATACAGTGCAAAAGGAGATTGACAGATATTTCGAACTCCCTAATAATAGGAGGTGAATTAGCACTCTATATGATTGAGTGCTAAAAAAGGGGAGGCAGAATGAGCATGGAAACGAAACAATTTAAGGCGGAATCAAAACGATTGCTGGAGATGATGATTCATTCCATCTATACGCATAAGGAGATTTTCCTGCGCGAATTGATCTCGAATGCAAGTGACGCCATGGATAAGATGTACTACAAAGCATTGACGGACGAGACGATTTCGTTCGAAAAGGAACACTACAAAATTACGATCGAACCAAATAAAGAAGCGCGTCAACTCATCATTCGTGATACGGGAATCGGAATGACGAAGGAAGAACTAGAAGACAATCTCGGTACGATCGCAAAAAGTGGATCGCTTGCCTTCAAGGCAGAGAATGAAGCACAAGATGGTCATGATATCATCGGTCAATTCGGTGTCGGATTCTATTCTGCCTTCATGGTCGCAGACGTCGTCACTGTCGTTACAAAACCGTTCGGCAGTGCGGTCGCTTATAAATGGGAATCGCGCGGTGTCGAAGGTTATACGATCGAGGAAGTCGACAAGGAAACCGTCGGAACGGAGATTACGCTCCATATCAAGGCGAATGAGGAAGAAGAATCGTATGACGAATACCTCGAGACGTATCGTTTGCGCAGTATCATCAAAAAATACTCAGATTTCATTCGTTATCCGATCGAGATGAAGGAACTCGAACGTCAGCCGATCGAAGGCAGTGACGAGACGGAAGAGGTCGAAGTCGTCAAGACGATCAACAGCATGGTGCCGATCTGGCGGAAGAACAAACGGGAATTGACAGACGAGGACTATAAGAACTTCTACCAAGAGAAGCGTTATGGTTTCGACACACCAGCGAAACACATTCATATCAGTGTCGACGGCGCTGTTCGTTATCAATCGATCTTATTCATTCCGGAGCAAGCGCCGTACGATTATTATTCGAAGGAATTTGAAAAGGGTCTTGAACTCTATGCCAACGGTGTCTTGATCATGGAAAAATGCAGCGACTTGTTGCCGGATCACTTCAGTTTCGTCAAAGGGATGGTCGACTCGGAAGACTTATCGCTCAACATCTCGCGTGAGTTACTGCAGCACGATCGTCAATTGAAATTGATCGCGAAAAACATCCAAAGTAAGATCAAGACACAACTCGAAGCACTTCTGCGCGAGGATCGTACGAAGTACGAAACGTTCTATCAAGCGTTCGGACGTCAGCTGAAGTTCGGTATGTATAATGATTACGGCATGCATAAAGAACAGGTGCAGGACCTCGTCCTCTTCTACTCAGCCAAGGAGAAGAAGTTGATCACACTCGCAGAATACGTCGCAGCGATGCCGGAAGATCAGGCACATATCTATTACGCTGCTGGTGAGAGTACGAATCGTCTGGATAAATTACCACAATCCGAGCTCGTTCGTGATAAAGGGTATGATATCTTGTACTTCACGGAAGAGATCGATGAGTTCGCGATTCAGATGCTCGTGACGTATAACGAGAAGACGTTCAAGTCGGTCACAAGCAGCGATTTAGGGATTGAAGCAGCAGAAGCGGAGACGACGGACGCACAAGCAGAGATGTTCCAAGCTATGCAGGAAGTGCTAAGTGGACAAGTCAAGGAAGTCAAAGCCTCAACGCGTCTCAAATCGCATCCCGTCTGTTTTGCGACGGACGGCGCCGTCTCGATCGAGATGGAGAAAATCCTGAAGGCGATGCCGAATAACGAAGGGGTAGAAGCGGTCAAGATTCTTGAATTGAATCCGTCACACGCAGTGTTCCACTCTCTTGAAACGGCATATCAAAACGATCGTTCGAAGTTCGAGCGCTATACAAAACTGATGTATCAACAAGCATTGCTTGTCGAAGGGCTTCCACTCGAGGATCCAGTAGCGTTCGCGAATGATGTGTGTTTATTGATGGTATGAAACGAATAGATGTAAAAAAGGCATTGGATGCGCGCATCCAATGCCTTTTCTCGTACAGTGTTACATTAATCTGTTTGTAAATCAGAAGCAGTTTCACCTTTTTTTGAGAGAACGTTCAAAACGACGACAAAGAGTACGAATGTAACTAAGGCTCCGATGAAACCGAAGACTGAAGACTCGGTGAAACCGATGACTAAATAACCGACTGCCGCAGTAACAGCACCGACTAGCGCATACGGTAACTGTGTCGCAACGTGATCGATGTGATGGGATCCAGCCCCTGTCGAACTTAGGATTGTCGTATCGGAAATCGGTGAACAATGGTCACCGAAGACAGATCCAGCAAGAACAGCAGCAAGCGTCGGTAACAAGAGTGAGGCATCAACAGCCATGACGAGATCCGCACCGATTGGCAACATGATTCCGAATGTGCCCCAACTTGTTCCTGTTGAGAATGCCATCAAGCCGGCAATCAAGAATAATAAGAATGGCAAGTACGAAGCAGAAATCGAGTTGCTGACGAAGCTCGCGAGATAGTCACCGGTTTTCATATCACCGATGACAGCGATGATCGTCCAAGCGAATAACAGAATCACGACTGCTGGCCACATCGAACGCATACCAGCGACAATACTTGCACGGTAATCGCGGCCCGGAATTTTCCGACCGATAAGCATCAGGAAGGCAACGATCAAACTAATGACGACACCTGTGACGAGGGAACGGGTGACGTCCGTTGCCTCAAATGCACCGATTAAAGTAAACGGGCGGTTGTCGGCTGCAAGTGCCTGAGCACCTGTTCCGAGTAACGCACTGATCGTAGCAATGACGAGAACGACGATCGGAACGACGAGATCCCGAACTTTTCCGTTCGTATGTTCGTTGACCTCTTTTGCCATTCCCATCGGTGTTCCTTTTGACGCATCAAAAAGTTCACCATTCGCGGCACGGCGTTCATGCTGTTTCATCGGTCCAACAGAGACGCCAGAGTAAGCGATGTAAAGTGTTAAAAGTAATGCGAAAATCGCATAGAAGTTCATTGGAACGATCATCATAAAGGCACTAAACGCTGAGTAATCCGTAATCGAGTGCGTCGTTAAGATACCGGCGATGATAGAGATGATGAATGCGCCCCAACTCGAAAGCGGACTGATGACACAAACAGGCGCAGCTGTTGAGTCAATCAAATAGGCAAGCTTCGCACGTGAGACACCACGGCGATCCGTTAACGGACGACTGACGTTGCCGACAGCGAGACTATTGAAGTAATCATCGATGAAAATTAGGATACCGAGTCCGAAGGCAACTAAGCGTGCACCACGCGCTGTCTTGACGTGCGTAGAAGCCCATTCACCGAAAGCGCGAGCGCCACCTGATGTCTGAATCAATGTGGAAAGGACGCCGAGCAATAACAAGAAAACAAGTAATAAGACGTTCCACTCGTTTAAGGCACCGTCCGCCCAAAAGAGGCTGAAGATGTTCTTGCCGAGATAGGTTACCGTATCGATCGGGTTAAAACGGTGAAGTAACAGGGCACCGACGAGAATGCCGACACCTAACGAAAGAACGACCTTTCGGGTAAAAATGGCTAATAAGATAGCTAGTAAAGCAGGTACAAGGGCAATAATGGAATCTGAATAGTTGACCATGAAAAATATCCTCCTCTTTAATAAATGGCTTAAAGATGAGACCCCGCGGCACAAAAAAAGCAAGGGCACCGGCAACAAAGCCGACACCCTCGCTGGATGCGTCTTTCTTAGCCGAATTGGAGCGCTCCATACAATTGTTATGTATGGCAATCGATCGGGTGTTTCCCGAATCGACCAACGACGATATGCTCGACACATACTGTCATTTCGGCGATGTCACCTTTCCTGTAGTCGTCTTCGTTGTCATCCTCGGACCAAGTACTGATTGAAATCGCGCCTCTACCTCATCGATAGAATAGTCATATTCTGTTCTTATGGACACTTTATCATGTATTTCAGAAGCGATTCAACCATATATTCTGATAATTTAAGATAAAGTTGTTTATTCAGCAAAATATTGAATGAGCTGTTTCATCAAATAGGCTTGGTTTTCCTCGAATTGTTTTTTTCGATGACCGTTCGCGCCAGATGGGTGGGGGAATCCGGAAAGAAGCTGATGCTGTTCGATTCGTCCATCATGAATCAATCCACGGACTTGCGTCTCGACGACCCGACCGAGCGGAAGCAATAACGCTGGTTTTTGTAACTGATTGATCTCAGCGACGAAGTGTTCTTCCGCGTAGTGCCTTAATAAAGGGCTACGATTGATCTTCGGTTGATGACCCGAGTAATTCTTTTCGCGATAAAAGACGGGTTGCTTTAACAGTGACGTTGGATGCAATAATTTCTGATGTTGATGAAATAAGCTAGCCGTCGTCTCGATTCCGAGCAATGCTGGAAGCTCGAGTGTATCAAGCATCTGGACGAGATTACGTCGCATCGTTCCAGCAAAGCTTGCTGTATATTTGACGAGGCGTGCCGTCTCTTCTAATGAAACACCATGATGGAGGGCATCCGTCGCTTCTTCGAAAGCGATTCGCATCTGTTCAAAACCTGGTGTGATCCCGATGATGACGACTTTTGCTTCAGTATTGACATATTCGCCAATCGGAGAGTAATAGACGGTCAGCTCGTTCTCCTGTTGCAATAAAAAATCGTCCGTCCATAATTCATCACGTCGTAACGTACGATCGTCAGGTAAGCTACGAATGGCTTGTTCAAATATAGTTAATGAATTCATGAAGGACCCTCTCTCTCTGTAATGGCACTATGATAACAAATAATACCATTTGTGACAATTCGACCCTTTCACTATTTGTGTATAGGTATATAAAAAAGGACTCGATACGAGTCCTTTTCGTGCATCATGCGCGTTCTTTGACCGAAGCGACTTCATATGTCAGAATCTCGCTGCCGAGCATTGGCGATTCTCCTGCCTCACTACTCGCAGGTCGACTATGTGACGCTTTGAAATCGTCACTCTCCCGCCACGCTTGAAAACTCTTCATATCTTCCCAGTGCATGTTGACGTTCATTTCATCGTGTTCTTCGATGTTTTGCGTCAATAAGACCTCAACACGGATGAATCCGTCCATCGTATCAAGTCCACTTGGACGTGTAAAACGAGGAGCGAGAGCTGCAGCCATCCCTTTTTTGACTTTAATCCGGTTCGTAACGACGATCATCATAAAATCCCCTTTCAAAAAACGAGTAACGTACTTCTTCAGTATAGTACGATGAGGGAAAGAATGCCGGAAAGAAGGAACAAAAGACGATGAATGAACAGGAATATGATCAACGATTACGAATTGAGACCATTGAGATGCAACACCTTTATGGTGTGTTTAGTCACTACAATCGCTATGAACCGACGCCTTATGCGGCACTCAGCGAATTATGCGAAACCTATCCGTTTCAAAAAGAGGATATTGTCATCGATTTCGGGTGTGGGAAAGGGCGTTTAAACTTTTACTTACACGATCGTTTTGACTGTTCCGTCATCGGAATCGAGATGAACGGACAATTTTACGAGGACGCACTTCGGAATATGGCGAACTACCAAAGTCGACGGAAGCGGCGTTCCGGAAGTTTGCGATTCGAACAGACGTATGCCGAGCAGTATACCATTCCGGATGAGGCGAATAAGTTTTATTTCTTTAATCCATTCTCTTCACAAATTTTCATGAAAGTGATCGATCACATTTTAAGTTCGGTCGAACGTTCCCCGCGTTCGGTTGATCTCATCTTGTATTACCCGACCGATGAATACCGGGAGTACTTGGAGCGCCATACCGTATTCGAGCAAATCGATGAGATTCGATTACGAGACCTCTATGAAAAAAATCATGACGAGCGGTTCGTCATCTATCGCTTTGATCCGAACAAACTGCTTCAAAACGGGTATGAATACAGTGAGGAAAGAAATAAAAGATAGGGAGGTCGGATGATGATCCGTTTGGAGCATGTGACGAAGGAATTTGCGCCGGGGCGTGGGATATTCGATGTCAGTTTTACAGTTGATCCGGGTACGATATTCGGTTTCATCGGACCAAACGGATCTGGAAAATCAACGACACTCCGACATTTGATGGGACTACTGGCGGCGGATGGTGGAAAGGCGACGATCGGTGGTTTTGATTGCTGGAATCAAAGTAAAGAAGTGAAGAAATTGGTCGGTTATTTGCCAGGGGAGATTAGTTTACCTGGAGACATGACGGGAGCAGACATGCTGGATTTGATGCAACGACTACACGGTAGCGATCCGGCACGGCGACAACTGTTGTTGAAACGATTTCCTTTTGAGACGAAGACGAAAATCCGCAAGATGTCAAAAGGGATGAAACAAAAATTGGCACTTGTCGGTTGCTTCATGAAGGATGCACCCGTCTATCTACTTGATGAGCCGACCAGTGGACTCGATCCTTTGATGCAAGAGCGTTTTTTAGAGTGGATCGAACAGGAGAAGCATGCTGGAAAAGCGATTCTAATGAGTTCACACCATTTTCCGGAGATGGAAAAATCGTGCGATCGAGCGGCTTTAATCAAAACAGGGCGCATCATCGTCGAATCGGATATTCATGAGTTGGTTCGATCGAGTCGAAAGACGTACACGATCGTCTTCCGAACGGAGGTGGAAGCAGCACAGTTCGCGATGCAAGTCGGTGTTGAACCGAAGCGGACAGAAGTCAGTTTTCAAACGGATGAGACGCTGAGCTTGAATCAGGCGATCGCTTATTTAACGCAGTACGATGTACGGCTGATTCGTCCGTCAGCAGATGATTTAGAACAGGTCTTCTTGCATTATTATGGAGAGGAGGAATCGTCGTGATATTGCTGATCCGCTCTTTATTCAAGCAGGTTAGAAAGCCCGTGCTTGCTTATGCGATTGGAACGAGTCTCTACTTATTGATGCTTGCGTTGCTTTATCCATCGATGATGAAGACCGGTTTACTAGAAGCAAAACTAGAAGCGTTACCTCCAGAAGTCTTAAAAGCATTTCAATACGATAAGGTGACAGGGTTCGAGAATGTACTGGATCTGCTCGGGGGAAACTATTATGGACTGATTTTTCAAGTCATTGCGAGTCTATTCTTGCTCTCATTAGCAGCGCGACTCGTTGCGCGACCAATCGACAATGGAGAGCTGATCGTCTATCTCGCAGCCCCGATCACCCGGAATGCGTATACGTTTGCTGTTGCGATCGTCATGGGTATCGCAAGTATGGTTCTCGTAGGACTGAATGGACTTGTCTTGATGGTATCCGACTGGTGGATGACAGATATTTCGATCAATGACGTCATCTTATGGCGGATTCAACTCAATGCGCTATTGTTACTCTTCGCGATCGGTGCCTTTACGTTATTCGTTGCGACGTTATTTGACGAAGAACGTCGTGCTTTTTCGCTTGCTGGTAGTGTGCTTGTCCTATCGATCGTCTTGACGATTCTGTCGGAACTAAGTGACAAGACGGAGTGGCTCCGTTATCTATCCGTCTTCTCCTTATTCAATACGACGCAATTACTAGAAGGAACGGATCATTTTCTTCTTCATTCCATTCTTTTACTTGTCCTCTGTCTTGTGTTCTTGACTGGAGCAGTTGTTCAATTCGGACGTCGGAGTCTGTCGATTTGATCGAAAGTGGCGCAAAAACTTTACAGAAAGTGAACATTTAGGATTTGAACGTTGCGTCACGCGCTGATTTTTACTAAGATAAAGGAATGTTGTAGTTCTGGAAAAAGAAATGAGGTCTTTCGAAATGAATAAACCATCCATTTATGGATTAACGCTTGAGCAGATGACAGAATGGTTATCGAATCAAGGGCACAAACCATTCCGTGCCAAACAAGTATGGGATTGGCTCTACCGTAAACGTGTCACGACTTTCGCGGAAATGACGAATGTCAACAAGGATTGCCTTGAGTTGTTAGATCAGAGTTTTACGATTGACTCGATGACAGAAGCGGTCAAGCAAGAATCAGCAGACGGAACAATCAAGTTCCTTTTCAAATTATATGATGGCAACTTGATTGAAACGGTTTTGATGCGTCATAAATACGGTCTTTCTGTCTGTGTTACGACACAGGTCGGCTGTAACATCGGCTGTAGCTTCTGTGCAAGTGGTCTTATCAAGAAGAGCCGCGACTTGTCAGCAGGCGAAATCGTTGAGCAGATCATGAACGTTCAACATCACCTCGATGCAGTCGGTAACGAAGAACGTGTCAGCCACGTCGTCGTCATGGGTATCGGTGAACCGTTCGATAACTTCGACAACATGGTTGACTTCTTGAACGTCATCAAGGACCACAATGGTCTTGCGATCGGTGCACGTCACATCACGGTTTCAACAAGTGGTTTGGCAGACAAGATCTACAAGTTCGCTGACTTGAAACTCCAAGTCAACTTAGCCATCTCGCTTCACGCACCAAACAATGAATTGCGTACGCAAATCATGAAAATCAACCGGGCGATCCCGCTTGAGAAATTGATGCCAGCGATCGATTATTACGTTCAAACGACGAACCGTAAAATCACGATCGAGTACATCTTGCTTCGTGGCGTCAACGACCAAAAAGAACACGCAGTCGAACTCGCAAAACTGTTCGAAGACAAACGTCACCTGACGTATGTCAACTTGATTCCGTACAACCCAGTCGATGAGCACGGTCAATATCAGCGCAGTACGTCTGAAGATATCACGACGTTCTACGATACGTTGAAAAAGAACGGCTTGAACTGTGGTGTTCGTCTCGAGCACGGAACAGACATCGATGCGGCATGTGGTCAATTACGTAGTAAGCAAATCAAAAAAGATAAAGTAGCATCCAAATAATTCGTTGGGCTTCTCATCGTTTCGGTGGGAAGCTTTTTTTACGATAAGAAATGAGGACATTCTATGACACGTACACGATTCAATGATTTTAACTTAAGCACACCGATTCTCGATTCAATCGAGCAACTCGGCTACACGATACCAACCGAAGTCCAGCAATCCGTCATTCCGGTCGTACTATCTGGAAAAGATGTCATCGTCAAATCACGGACGGGGAGCGGAAAGACGGCATCGTTTGCGATCCCACTGTGTGAACTCGTCGAGTGGGAAGAAAACAAACCACAAGTCTTAGTCTTGACGCCAACACGTGAGCTCGCCTTGCAGGTCAAAGAAGATATCATGAACATCGGACGTTATAAGCGGATCAAAGCGACAGCTGTCTTCGGCAAGCAACCGTTCCGTGGACAAGTCACGGAGCTCAAGCAAAAGACACACGTCGTCGTCGGAACACCGGGACGCGTACGCGATCATATCGAGCGGGGCACGTTATCGCTTGAGAAAGTCCGTTACGTCGTTTTAGATGAAGCGGACGAAATGCTGAACATGGGCTTCCTCGATCAAGTCGATGCCATCTTGTCTGAGTTACCGAAGGAGCGAATGACACTATTGTTCTCTGCGACCTTCCCAGAAGACATCGAACAGTTGAGTGACCGTTACATGGAGGCACCAAAACGAATCGAAGCGGGTGAAACCGTCGTCTCAACGATTACGCATAGTTATATTCCGGTGACGGATAAGACGAAGTTCGCCATTTTAAAAGATGTCCTGGTCGCTGAAAACCCGGATCGTTGCATGATCTTCTGTCGGACGAAAGAACACGTTGATTTCGTCGCGAATGGTCTACGCGCACATGACTATCCGGTTGAAGCGATCCATGGTGGGATGGAACAAGACGATCGACTCGATGCGATGAAAGCCTTCCGTGCCGGGAAGTTCCGGATTCTCGTTGCAACAGATGTCGCGGCACGCGGCATCGATATCGAGAACATCACGCATGTCATCCAGTATGATCTCCCTGTCGAACGAGAAAGCTATGTTCACCGGACCGGTCGAACGGGTCGTGCAGGAGCAGCAGGACAAGCAATCAGTCTCGTCACACCGGCAGACGAACGTCGCCTGAAGGAAATCGAGCAGTATCACGGGAAGCTGACACGTCGCCAAGCACCGACAGAAAAGGACTTGATGCGGACAGCGGATGCGTTCGAAGAGAAAATGGCGACGGAAGATACACGTTCTTCGAAAACGGAACAGCTTGATGCGGACATCATGAAGTTGTTCTTCAACGGTGGGAAGAAGAAGAAACTCCGTGCCGTCGACTTCGTTGGAACGATTGCGAAGATTGAAGGCGTCACAGCAGACGACATCGGCATCATCTCGATTCAGGATACGTTGACGTATGTCGATATCCTCAACGGAAAAGGTCCGCTTGTCCTCCGGGCGATGAAGACGACGAAGGTCAAAGGGAAACAATTGAAAGTGTACGAAGCATTCAAGAAATAAGACAAGCCGGTCATTCTCCGCTTAAGCGAAGAGGGACCGGCTGTTTTGCGTCAAGGCATGTCCAAGATGGAGTCCGCTTGCGGCTGCTTGGGCAAGCGAGTGTGTAGCACCGGAACAATCACCGATCGCATAGACACCAGGACATGTCGTCTCAAACGTCTCTGATGTCTCAAGCATCGGTGCGTAAAACTTGCCATCTAGTCCATAAAGCAACGTATCTCCCGGAAGTTCCACTTCAAGGAGTTGCTCAAGGCGTTCTAAAAACCCTTCTAAGACGAGCAGGTCTTCTGCAGGCATTTCTGCATGCAAATTACCGGGAGACGCGGTTAGGGAAGGGACAATGGTGTTACGACTCAATTGATCGTGTGCCGTCGCTCGCGATGCTCGGAAATCACTGAGTCGCTGAACGAGAATGCGATCACCACCTTGGTTGATTCCGCCAATGATGCGTGCGGCATACGCATTCGCTTTCGCTAGTGTTGAAAAATACCGCGGGAGAAATAGCGTGAAGTTCAGATTTGTCGAGCCGTCTGTTGTCTCGTGGACATTTTGACCGTCCGGCATGACGAGTCCTTCTTGATATTTGCGGATGATCCGTCCGCGCGGATTCATGCAATAGGTGACGGCTTGACCGTAAGGCGAGTCGTAACCGAGCTTCGTCTCGAACGTCTCCTGTAACAATGTCCGAAATAGTACCTCATCCGTCTCAATTCGCACCCCGAGATCGAGTCGGGTCCGCTGTGGGGTGATACCAAGCGTCGCTAACTGGTGCAACGTAAAGTCTGCACCAGAACGACCCGTCGCGAACACGATCCGTTGACTGACGAAGGTCTCGTCCGCTGTTTTGATCGTAAACGACTTCGACTTCGTGATCTGCTCGATTGTCGTTTCGAATCGGGCATCGAGACGCGGTAATAAGGCGTCCTCAAACGCCGTGAAGACAGCAGCTGTCCGTACTGTGCCTAAATGACGGACGGTCGTCTCGACCGAATGTAGATCGGCGCGACGGGCACGAGACGCTACAGTAGGGGAATGCGTGGAATAGGTCTCAACTGTACCTCCACCATATGTACATAAGAGATCATCGACTTCTTCGAACAGTCGTCGTGTCGTCTCTTCACCGATTTTTGAGACGAGTTCCCCGCCGAATCCCGTCGCATAATTGAACTTTCCTTCTGATTTGCCAAGCCCTGCGAATCCAAGATACGCATCTTCTGCCTTGCGCTCGCGAATCGGTTTTCCGGCATCGAGCAGTAGGACGCGTTGTCCATCTTCAACGAGCTGATGGGCGAGGAAAATTCCTGCCACACCGGCTCCGATAATCGTCACATCATACATCACAGACGCCTCCTTTTCTTTGAGTATACAAAAAAGCCGGATTCCTGTGAAAGGAATCCGGACTAGGTGAGATCGCTTATTTCCACTCTGCGATGTCAGCGATTGGTAGACGAACTGATGGGTATCCTGCGTCGACTGCTTTACCGATTGAAAGCAGCATGACTGGAAGATAACGTTCTTTTTCAAGACCGAATGCTTCTGCGATTTGGTCTTTTTCGTAACCACCGATTGGGTTTGTATCGTAACCGTGTGCACGAGCAACGAGCATCAATTGCATCGAAACGAGACCTGAGTCGATCAAGATGCTATCACGTAATGTTTCAACGTCTTCTGGACGGTAGAAACCTTTGATAGCTGGTACTTGGCGATCACGTACTTCTTGCGGCATAAGACCTTTTTCCACAGCCATATCATAGATTGTCTCGATGCTGTCGACTGCGTTCATGTCACCGAAGACAGCGATGACAGCAGAAGATGTCTCGACTTGAACTTGGTTGAATTTTGCGAGTGGTGCGAGTGTCGCTTTACCTTCTTCGCTATCGATGACGAGGAAACGCCATGGTTGCATGTTAACTGAAGATGGTGCAAGTGTTGCTTCTTCAAGGATTTGTGTCATTTCTTCTTTTGAAATTTTTACGTTCGTGTCGTAGTTACGAATCGAGCGGCGTCCTTTGACGATTTCCATGAAGTCCGTTGTTGTTTGAGTAGTCATAATTATTCAATCTCCCTTGTGTGTGTTTTCTTTTTTTATAGTGTAAAAAAACTTATTTCCAGTCTGCGATGTCGTTGATTGGTAGGCGAACCGATGGGTATCCTGCGTCAACCGCTTTACCAATCGATAGCAACATGACCGGTACATAACGCTCTTTTTCAAGACCGAATGCTTCCGCGATTTGATCTTTCTCGTAACCACCAATTGGGTTTGTATCATATCCGTGTGCACGAGCGACGAGCATCAATTGCATCGAGACGAGACCCGAGTCGATCAAGATGCTGTCTTTCAAATCGTTCGCCGATACACTGCTGTACATACCTTGAATCGCTGGTACTTGGCGATCGCGTACTTCTTGTGGCATAAGCCCTTTTGCGACAGCTGTATCGTAGATGTTCTCGAGTTGATCAACAGCGTTCATGTCACCGAAGACCGCGATGACAGCAGAAGATGTCTCGACTTGGACTTGGTTGAATTTCGCGAGTGGTGCGAGTGTCGCTTTGCCTTCTTCGCTATCGATGACGAGGAAACGCCATGGTTGCATGTTGACAGAAGAAGGTGCGAGTGTTGCCTCTTCAAGAATTTGTGTCATTTCTTCTTTTGAGATCTTCACGTCTGTATCGTAGTTACGGATCGAGCGACGTCCTTTGACGATTTCCATGAAGTCTGTTGTTGTTTGCGTTGCCATATTAAATCGACTCCTCTTTTAATTTAGGTAATGTGTCGGCGTTCGCTTCGATGCGTTGAATCATCTCAGCTAGCGTCCGTTGTTCTTCAGCGGAGAATCCTTCGAGTAAGTTCTCGAGGAACTCATCTTTTTGTTCGCGTAATCGTGCAATGCGCGTCGCCCCTTGTTCCGTTAAGGAAACAAGAATCACCCGATTGTCAGCGGCTGACCGCTCGCGAGCAATCATCCCGGTCGATTCCAGATGTTTGAGATGACGGGTCACTGCTGCATGATCGACATTGACGCGTTTTTGCAATTCTTTTTGACTGATCGTTTGATCGACTTGTAGTTGAGCAAGTAGGTCCATTCGAGTCTGACTGAAACCATCCGTACAGAGATCGAATTTTTGAGCAATCGTCTTATTGACGGAGACGAGTGCATAGATCAAACGTCCTTTTTCGGTGCAGGAAATACTCAATCCATCACATCCTTCCCTTCGTTCGAAGAAACCTTTGACGTATCAAAGATTGATATGTAAACGAATATAACGTGTTTATTTTGATGGCGCAACTTATCTGCTTCTGACATAAAAAAAGATATCATTCACGCAGAATGATATCGAGTCAGGCGACTTAGCTAATTTGGCGTTCAGACGCTGGAATTCCTTTTGCATCAATCGCTGCAATGATCCGGCGGAAATAAAACAACCAAAATTGCAGAAACGGTCCAATCAGGAAAATCGAGAGGATCGTACCGAAGAAAACAGGTCCCCCAAGCAACCAACCGATGCCGCATGCCGTGACTTCCATGATCGTCCGCATCAGACGAATCGACGTTCCGAAGCGCTCTGCAAGTGTCAGCGTTAACCCATCACGTGGACCAGCCCCGTATCCGACAGCGACATACAGACCAGCGCCCATCCCAATGATGAAGATACCGAAAATCAGCCAGAGCGTATTCAACCAGATCGATTCAAAAGAGGGTAAGAGATGAGAACCAAGCACAAGATTCATGAAGACACCGACGAAAATCGCGTTGACGAGCGTTCCGATTTGCGGTGTGACGCGGTCTAATGCGTACTTAACGAAAACGAGTAATAGACCAACAAGTAAGATGATCGTTCCGACGGATAGTGGCGTCTTCTTTTGGAGACCAAGATGCAATACATCCCACGTCGAGACACCGAGTTCAGCCGTGATCATCATCGATGAGCCAAGAGCGAGTAAAAATAAACCAAGCAGGAAGAGTCCCCACTTTAACGTAGCGCGTAACAACCAGGAAGCGCGATGACGCGTCATGTCTGGCACCTCATTTCTTAAAATAATTGATTCGTTAACTGTATCATGAGGAAAGTGGAAGAAGAAAGACGAAATTTTCCGTTTTTTCCATCTTAAGAAGGAGGGGAAGGAGGATTGAGACCCGTATACTGAAGAAAAAAGGAGATGACCGAATGAAAGCGATCCGGCACCTGATTCGTTTTACATATATAGAAGCCATCTGTTGCGTCTTTCCCGTGATGATTTTCGCAGCACTTGCTCTTTCACGTTATCTTCCTACTGAAACGGTTGCTCGATATGATCTCCTGTTGCTATGGTGTATTCTCGTCCAAATCGTCTTACTCGTCACACGTTATGAAACGATGGAGGAATTCAAACTGATCTTATTGTTTCACGTCATCGGTCTAGCACTTGAACTGTTCAAAGTGAACGTCGGGTCTTGGAGTTATCCGGAAGAAGCTTTGACGAAAGTGGCTGGTGTTCCATTGTATGCAGGATTCATGTACGCAAGCGTCGCGAGTTATGTCTGCCAGGCTTTTCGGCGATTTCATTTGCGATTCATAGCATTTCCTCCCCCGTGGCTTGCGATCAGCGTCGGCAGTCTCGTCTATCTCAACTTCTTCACCCACCACTGGATCTTCGATGCACGCTGGCTATTGATGGTTCTCGTCGTCCTCGTTTTCTATAAGTCATGGGTTTATTTTACGATCGAGCAGACGATTTACCGGATGCCGCTCGTCCTGTCCTTTTTACTGATCGCCTTTTTCATTTGGATCGCAGAGAATATCGTGACGTTCTTTAAAGGCTGGGTCTATCCGCATCAAGAAGGAGGCTGGGCAGTCGTTGATCTTGGAAAATTATCTTCTTGGTTCCTACTTGTGATCATCACGGTTTTGATCGTCATCGTCGCGAAATATAAGCGTCAGGATCCGGCTGTGGAAATTCAGCAACGCACCTAAATAAAAAAATAACCCGGTTATTTTTTTGAACTACTTCCGCGTTTTTTCGTTGCTATAGTGAAAAAAACGCAAAGGAAGTGGTTACGGATGATGCAACAGGTGTTGGAACGAGCAACTGAATTGGTACAGATGAAATTAGCGGTCGTGGAGCGGTATGAAGATTGGCAACTCTGGCTCGACGAAGTGAACGGAATCGATGAATGGGTCAAGATGTCAGCGTATTATGCACCGCGCGACGTTCAAGAAACACCGGTCATTGACGAAGTAGTGGAGCTAGAGAAGCAGACCATCGTAATACCATCGCAAGTACCTGTCGAGCCAGTACGCAAGCAACGTTATGCCTATACGTTTCAGCGGGGGTTAAAAGGCGGTACTTTACTAGAATGGTCCGGCAGTCATATTTCAGAACGAGACGTCCGCGATTGGAATCTCGAGCACGGCATGGAAGTCCGGGTCCGTATCGATCGTCAGGATGATCAAAAAACGATGTGCCGTGTTGAAGCCGTCGTCTCGACGGAGCGAATGAGAGAGAATCCGGAACGTGTCGTGTTTGAACAAGCAATCGTCAAGGCACATGGAATCATTGAGGAAACGGTGAATGGTCCACTGCAAGATGAGTCGGGCAGATCGTTCTATTATGTCGTACCGGTAGAAGACATGCGCTATTTCCGACTAGAAGCAGGGCAACTCGTCGATCTCGTCATGTGGCGGGGGCGGAAGGATACACTGACGATTGCTTGGAAGCATCCTTTCATGTATGAGGAGCCGATCATCAATACATCATCTAACCGCCCAGCAGCGATAGAACAACCGGTAGTGAAGGCACCTGTGACAATGAAAAAATCGGACCGGTATGCACGAAAAATGAAACGACAACCGGTGCCGAAAGCTAAAAAAGCGCAGCGTCGCGTCCGTATGCCAAAAGAGCGAACGATTGAACCAATCGTGACGACAGCCGTACCTGGGCAATTGATGGACTTCATCGATAAGACACCGCTTGATTTCACGCGCTTCACAGGAATGCGTCTCGTCATCGTCGGAAACGAACAACAGACCGCTGTCTATCGAGAGTTCTTTGCGCCGACGGGGATTGAATTAATTCATCTAGCAGGGGACGCGCAGTCCGCGAAAAAGATTGCCTGTCTCGCCAAAAAGACGGATGCGATCGTCGTCGTAACGAGTCGTGTCTCCCACGCAGCGAGTGCGCATGTCATCGCGCAGGCGAAGAAGCATGGTATTCCATTCGCGATGGAACGCCTCGATGGTCGACGATCGCTATATACAGCTTGTGAACGACAACTGGAGCGTGCTTGGCTCAACCAGCAACGAGACGGGAAATTATTGAAAAAAGAGTGAAACATTAGAAGAATTCGACCGTAAAGTAAGGTGAGAACTTATTTTTCAAGGAGGACCTTACTCATGTCATCTCAATTAAAAAAAGCAGCGAAGGAGTCGCTCAGCGGTCGTTGGGGATTTGCCATCCTCATGTTCGTACTGTTTTCTATCATCCAGAGCGTTCCGACGTTCATCGGACCAGATCCTAACGAAGATCTAAATGCGATGAGTGCGGTCAGTATCATTCTTTCGATTTTATTGATCCCAATTGCAGCGGGTTGGACGTGGGTCGCGATGTCGTTCGCACGCAATGAAGAAGTCAAAGTAGCTGATTTGTTCGAACCGTATAAAATCTTCGGTAAAGTCATCGGCGTCTCGATTGTGCAAGCGGTCTTCTTATTCCTATGGACCTTACTCTTGATCATTCCAGGGATCATCAAGTCGTTCTCTTACTTGTTGACGTTCTACATCCTTCGAGATGAACCATCAGTCGGTATTCTCGAGGCGATCACGCGTTCACGTCAACTCATGGATGGTCATAAAATGGAAGCATTCTTACTCTTCCTATCATTCATTGGTTGGGCATTACTTGTGATTGTTACACTTGGTCTTGCTGTCTTATGGGTCGGACCATACTTCAGCGTCACGATGGCAAAATTCTATGATCGTGTTCGTGGTGAACAAGCACCAGAGCCAACATCAGATTTCGTCGCACCATATTAATACCGGATCCCGACACGACGTCGGGATTTTTTTATGCGTGAAATAATTCCGATTGGAAAAGACGGTTTAATGGTTGCTTTAGTTCAGTGAATTTTGTACGATGAATGCAACACATCTTATCTAGAGAAGTCGAGGGACTGGCCCGAAGACACTTCAGCAACCCCGCCGTGGCGGAAGGTGCTACTTCCAGGAAGGGATACCTTCCGAAGATAAGAGCGGACAGGACAAGATACCGTCGCTCTTTTCGAACTTCGAAAAGAGCGTTTTTTTATGATAAGGGGGACGATGGAGTGGAGTATGGTTTTTGGTTACCGATTTTTGGGGGATGGTTACGTAACGTCGAGGATGAACAGATGCCACCGACCTTCGATTATGCGAAACAAGTCGCACAAACAGCAGAACGAATCGGCTTCTCGACGACGTTGATTGCGGAATTGAACTTGAATGATATCAAAGGCATCAAGGAACCGAGTCTTGAGGCATGGACGACGGCAGCAGCGATTGCTGCAACGACAGAACGCCTTGAGATCATGACAGCGGTTCGTCCCGGGTTCCATAATCCAGCGACGACGGCGAAGATGGCGGCAAACATCGATCAGTTGAGTGGTGGACGCTTTACGCTCAACGTCGTCTCAGCGTGGTGGGCAGAGGAAGCGAAACAATACAACGGTATCTTCACAGCGCACGATGAACGCTATGCTCGGACGGAAGAGTTCGTCACGGTCATGAAGGGACTATGGGCAGATGCGTCACCGTATAGCTTCTCCGGTCATCACTACACGATCGAGCAAGCAGAACTCCATCCGAAGCCAGTCCAGCGTCCGGGGATCAAGCTCTACGCTGGTGGAGAGAGTGAAGCTGGAAAGCGAACGATCGTCGAACACTGTGACGCTTATGTCATGCACGGGGGCACTGTTGAAGAAGTAGCCCATAAAATCGACGACATGAAAGTACGCCGGGAAGCGACGGGACAAACGCCGCTCGAAAGCTTCGGTCTTGCTGCCTACATCATTTGTCGGGATACGGAAGAAGAAGCGCTTCTTGAATGGCAACGGATCACGGACGTCAAGGAAGACAGCGCCGGTTATGCCGGTTATCAGGATTTCATTAGTAAATCGCAACTGGAGCAACAGGTTGAGCGGAACGATTATTCTGTCTCGAACCGTGGTCTACGTCCGAATTTAATCGGGACACCAGAACAAATCGCTGAACGGATTCTAGCGTTCGAAGCCGTCGGTGTCACGTTACTTTTGTTACAATTCTCACCACAACTTGAAGAAATGGAACGCTTTGCTCGTGACGTAATGCCACTGGTCGAAGCGAAACGAAAGGTAGGTCAACAATCATGACAAAAATTCATATTCTCCACGAAAACCAAGAATGGACGGACCATCTCATCAAACGTCTCGAAGAACTCGAATTACCGTATGAACAGTGGCACTTGAATGAAGGAATCGTTCCGCTGGATGAACTGCCGCCAGAAGGCGTCTTTTACAGCCGAATGAGTGCCTCTTCGCATACGCGGGGACATCGTTACGCGCCGGAGTTGACGGAAGGGGTCCTCGCTTGGTTAGAAGAGCATGACCGGACCGTCTTTAACGGAACGCGTGCGCTCCGTCTTGAAGTCAGCAAAGTCAATCAATATACGGCGTTGCGTAAGGCTGGGATTCGTGTACCGAAGACGACGGCTGCCGTCGGACGTGATCAAATCGTACAAGCAGCAAAAGAAATCGGTGTTTCGTCATTCATCACGAAACACAACCGTGCCGGGAAAGGTCTCGGCGTCCAGTTATTCCATTCGATTGAAGCACTTGAAGCTTATCTCGATGGTCCGACATTCGACGAACCAGTCGATGGCATCACATTGATTCAAGAGTATATTCAAGCACCAGAACCGTACATCACGCGTTGTGAGTTCGTGGGTGGAAAGTTTGTCTACGCGGTTCGAGTCGATACGTCAGAAGGTTTTGAGCTTTGCCCAGCGGATGCATGTGTGATCGACGACTTGTTCTGCCCAGTTGGTGAAGAAGCGCCGCAAACGCCGATGAAGTTCCAAATCGTTGAAGGCTTCGATGACCCGATCATCCAAAAGTACGAAGCGTTCCTCCAAGCGAACCAGATCGCGGTCGCAGGCATCGAGTTCATCAAGGATGCGTCAGGTACGATCTATACGTATGACGTCAATACGAATACGAATTACAATTCAGATGCTGAGGCAGCTGCAGGACGCTACGGCATGCTCGAACTGGCGAAGTTCCTCGGTGCAGCGCTTGAAACAAGCACGGTAAAATAAGAATCGGCTCCCGCCCTGTCACCAGACGTTATAAGACCGGATGACAGGGTATTTGTATAGAAAAAGGGGGCATATGTATGGTTACGTGGAGAGAAGAACGACAGCTCGACATCCCGATCGAAGAAGCATGGCACTTGTTTGATCACACGCGACTGCAGCGTTTGATTCCAAATGTCGTCCAGCACGAGGTGATTGAACGAAAACCGGGTATCGTCGGTTCGACGTATCGCCAAACGTACATGCAGGGCAATCGACTTGAAACCTATATTGTGACCGATTTAGCCTATACGAATGAACCTGACTTCAAACAAAATACGATTGGATTTACGTTAGCACGGATCTTCAAGATTGAGATGACCTTTACACTCAAACCGCTCGGACCTGATCGCTGTCTATTGATCTATACGGGAAAAAACGAGGGAGCAAACTTTGTTGGAAAGAGTTTGTTGTCGCTTGGAGGAGAACGGGAGAACGAAAAAATTGTTCACGGGCTGCTGCAGCGTGTCGAAGAAGAAGCAGCAAAACAAAAGAAGAACAATGCATAAAAACACGGATTCCCGCACTTGGGAATCCGTGTTTTCGTATCTTATCGATTCGTATACGATTTGTGACTGCTCGGCAACCCAGAGAGGTAGCCGACACCACCCGTTTTTTGAATACCGATGCCGTCTTTCATCGCTTTTTCAAGCGCCTTTGGATCGACGGCGGTGATTTGTTTGTCAGTCAATGACTCACCCGGATGTTGATAGTTACTTAGGAGGTAGCTATACTTCCCAACATGATCGAGTGAACGAAGGCCAGTTGCTTCCGCTCCGACTGGAACCGAAAGGATACGTGATAACTTTTTCGTCTTCAGGTTATAAGCCCAAACGAAATTGTTCGTGTGCAAGGAGCTGTCTTCACCGATGAAGAGCGTATCAGATGTCGCGGAGTAGGCGAGATTATCTGGATTCGCGACAAGATTAGGATTCGCTGTGTTGCCGTAAGCATCCGGCTTCTTCAGATCTTCACCAATGACAAGTGCTTGCATATTCGTTGGTACGTAAAGGCTGTCGATGCCTTTTGCACGACCAAGATCGATTTCGAATGTCGCACCCGATTCACGTTTTTCAAGCTGGATGTCGTCTTGGACAGCACCTTCTTGTTTTTCGGTACTACCTGACACATAAGACAAGGCGATGTAGGCTTTTTTGTCTTGCTCGTTGACCGTGATGCCTTCCATCTTGTTGAACTCTGATGTTGCACCAAGCAAAGCACCATAACGACGTGATTCAAGGAAGGCTGCCTCTTTTTCTTTTCCAGGCTTGAGCTTCAAGTATTCGACTTGTTTGCTGGCAGCTGTTTTGACCGCTTTAAAGCCAGGTGTCGGCGCATCTGCTGTCTCGAAGATGTCGCTGAACTTCGTCCCTTTATCAATCAAGCGTTTGACTTCTTTATCGGAAGCATGACCAAGCTTGATCCACTCAAGGTCACCGGCTCCACCTTCTGTCGCGCGAGTTTGATTGAACTTCGCAGCGTAAAGTGTTCCTTTTGAGAAATCACGCTTTTTATCTGCGACATACATGAACATCATCGTGTTATTGCCGTCGTCACCAAAGATCGCGGTCTTTTGATCCGGTAGAATCTGCATCATCTCGTGCGAGAAACGACCTGTGCTGTAGTGTTTAACTGCTGTCGCTTTCCCTTTCCGGTCGACCGAGATTTCAGGCGTATACCCGTAGAAGTACGGATTGGCTTTTTTAGTCGTTCCGAAATAACGCTCAGCGAAGGCATTTACTTCTTTATAGGCAGACGAATTCTTATCTGATTCGAATGCACGGGCATCTGGTTCATATTCTTCTGACCCAAGGTGCGTTCCCCAAGGTGTCGTTGAACCGTTACATGATGTCCAGAGTCCGTTGACGTTTTCAAAATCAATCTTGCTGGCTTTTTTAACGGCAAGTTTTCCTGTCTTTTTATCTTGTACGACTTCCGTTAATGTCATCGATGCTGGAAGTCCCTTGACTTCGTTACCAGCGTTATCAATCGAGTCATATTCGAAGTGAGACACCATGTATTTTTTCCCGTGCACTTCAAGCAAGCTGTTCGAGTCTGGTGCATCTGAGACGAAAGCTTCCGGTTTGTCCGGTACACTGCGGTCGATGATCGGATTTCCTTTAGCATCGATCGGTGTCCCTGCTGCAATCATCTCGCCTTTGTTTTCGACGATTTTATCTTGCGACAGGAACAGTTGATTATAGTTCAACGGCTTCACTTCTGTTTTGCCGTTCGTATAGGTGACTTTGACTTTTGCTTCTGTATAAGTTTTTACCATCTGGTCGATTTTCGTCGGTGCATCCATCGACAAGAATTCGACCTTCTTGATATTACGTGTTGTATGAGAAGAGCTATGGGCATCCGCGAACATCGGGACCATACTTGATGACAAGACCGCTGCTGATAGACCAACCATGAGTGTTCGTTTCATTTTCGTTTCCCCCAAATGAGTTTGTGTTGTTGCTACATTTCCATTTAATCAGTCGATTATGTAGGGGGTGTAAAGAAACTTGGTCAGTTTTATCTCACTTAGTTAATGTTTCCTTTACAGTAAGGTAAACAAACGAGCAATCTGTGGATCATCTTGAAGATCTTTCAATGGTCGAAAACGGACGGCTCGTAATTCCTGTTGATCAAATGGGAGTTCGGGGTCGATCCCGAGTCGAGGTGCGGCACTATTCGCGACACGTTGGACAAGAAAACACGTCTCCGTCCCTTTATTGATTGAAATCTCGTAGAGTTGTCGTTCAATCGTGACGTGAAGTTGCGTCTCTTCTAACACTTCGCGCACGACGGCTTGTTCTTTTGTTTCGCCGTTCTCGACACCACCACCGGGTAACGTCCAGAATGTCCGGGAAGGGGTGTGTAACTCGACCATCAATATCTGTTCCTCTTCGATCAACGCAGCGCATACGCGATGTCGCATATCGCATTCCTCCTTTAATGTGTTCAAAAAAGAGACCGAAACGACAGTTCCGGTCTCCTCAAAATCATTGCGCGTATAACGCTGTTAATTGCTGTTGGATCGTATCATTGTTCAAGTACTCATCGTATGTCGTTTCTTTATCGACGATACCGTTTGGCGTTAACTCGATAATACGGTTCGCGATCGTTTCGACGAACTGATGGTCATGCGAGCTGAAGAGCATCGCACCTTTATAAGCAATCAAGCCATCGTTGAGTGCTGTGATCGATTCGAGATCCAAGTGGTTCGTTGGATCGTCGAGCACGAGGACGTTGGCGCCGCTGAGCATTGCTTTTGAAAGCATACAACGGACTTTCTCGCCCCCAGATAAGATAGATGCTTTTTTCATGACTTCTTCACCTGAGAAGAGCATCCGACCGAGGAATCCACGGAGGAACGTATCGCTCTCATCTGCCGGTGAATACTGACGGAGCCAATCGAGGATCGTCTTATCCGAGCCTTCGAAGAATTCCGAGTTATCTTTTGGCAAGTACGACTGTGAAGTCGTGACGCCCCATTTGAACGTACCGCTATCCGGTTCCATCTCACCCATAAGGATTTTGAATAATGTCGTGATTGCGATATCGCTTTGGCTGATGAACGCGACCTTATCTGTCTTGTTCAATGAGAAGCGAACGTTATCAAGGACTTTGACGCCATCGATCGTCTTCGAGATACCGTCGACCATCAAGAGATCATTTCCGATTTCACGTTCCGGTGTGAAACCGACGAACGGATAACGGCGTGATGATGGACGAATGTCGTCGAGTGTGATTTTATCAAGTAACTTCTTCCGTGACGTCGCTTGTTTCGCTTTCGAAGCGTTCGAGCTGAAACGTGCGATGAAGGCTTGAAGTTCTTTGATTTTCTCTTCTTTTTTCTTGTTTTGGTCATTTGCCATACGTGAAGCAAGCTGACTTGATTCATACCAGAAATCGTAGTTTCCAATATACAGTTGAATCTTACCGTAATCGAGATCCGCCATGTGCGTACAGACGTTGTTCAAGAAGTGACGGTCGTGGGAAATGACGATGACCGTGTTTTCGAATCCGATCAAGAATTCCTCGAGCCATTTGACGGCTTTCAAATCAAGTCCGTTCGTCGGCTCATCGAGTAAGAGAATGTCTGGTTTACCGAACAACGCTTGCGCAAGCAAAACTTTGACCTTTTCAGATCCTGTCAGCTCAGCCATCGTCTTCGAATGAAGGTTTTCTTTAATGCCGAGTCCTTGAAGAAGCATCGCTGCTTCCGACTCTGCTTCCCAACCGTTCATCTCAGCGAATTCACCTTCGAGTTCAGCGGCACGCATGCCGTCCTCGTCTGAGAAGTCTTCTTTCATATAGATCGCATCTTTTTCTTTCATGACTTCATAGAGACGTTTGTGTCCCATCATGACAGCTTCGATGACTTGGAATTCTTCGTATTCGTAATGGTTCTGACGGAGAACTCCTAAGCGTTCGCCTGGTGTGATGATGACATCGCCTTGTTGTGCTTCGATGTCACCTGCGAGAATTTTCAGGAATGTCGACTTACCGGCGCCATTCGCACCGATTAGACCATAACAGTTACCTGGTGTGAACTTGATGTTGACGTCTTCGAATAATTTTCGGTCTGCAAAGCGAAGACCGACGTTTTGTACTGTAATCATATAGAGATGAACCCTCGTTTCTAGTAAGTGATGTGCTCATTCGAGTGTACCACAAATCGTGATCTGTCGTAGAGCAGGCAAAGTTCCCTCCATATTAGGACAGAAATTAAAAATAAGCAACCAGACTTTTAAAAAAATGAAACATTTTCCAGATGAATGCGTAGAACAAGATAAGGAATTCGTTAGAGGAGGGGTTAGATGGCCATCTTTTTCACATTATTGTTTTTCGCCCTCATCGTTTTGCTTGGCATGGAACTCTACCGCTATATCCAAGAAAAGATCGATAAAGGAGATTCAGAATGAGAGAAATCAAACCGAAGAAAAAAATTCGTCCATCGATGATCATCGCTGGTGTGCTCGTACTAGCGTTGCTTGCAACAACGCCGTTCATCGTTGAACAAATCGAACCTGGACAAGTTGGTGTCGTCTATACACCGTCAAGCGGTGTCAAAGATGAGACGTTATCGCAAGGCTGGCATGTCGTTTCACCCATCACACGGGTGACGGAATATCCGATTCGGACACAGACAAAAGCACTTGAGAACATGACACTTGCGACAAAAGACGGGAAGAACATCGTCGTTGACTTTACATACAGCTTCTCCGTCTCACCGGATAAGGTGACGAAAGTCTTCAATAAGTTCGGACCGATCGAAATCGATGAGATCGCAAAAGGTTACCTGAAACAACGTCTCTATGATGCATCGCGTGAGCAAATCTCAAAAGTCACCGTCCTTGAACTGTTCGGTGAAAAATCAGGGAATGTCTCGACGAGCATTCAGACGCAGTTTGCGGAAGACGTCAAAGAGATTGGTTTCATCATTGAAGATGTCGCACTCGGTGCACCGAAACCAGATGAGAAGACACAGGAAGCAATCGATGCGCGTGTCAAAGCGTCGCAGGAACTCGACAAAAAGAAAACGGATCTTGAAATCGCTAAAGCAGAAGCAGAGCGTCTTCGCGTAGAAGCGAAAGGGGCAGCCGATGCTCGTTTGATCGAAGCGCAAGGTTTGGCAAAAGCTCAAAAAGAACTACAAAAGACGTTGACAGAAGAGATGATTCAATACGAAGCTGTCAAGAAGTGGGACGGGAAATCACCACTCGTCAGTGGATCAGGGAGTATGGTTCAATTACCGATTCCAGATGGTACAACAGAAGAAAAGAATTAAAACTCGATGTGCTTGGAGACAAGCACATTTTTTTATTTCATCATAATAAAATGACTGTACTAATGCTCTTATGGCATTAAATTTTAATATATCAATAAATAATGATATATTTTATATCTTTTAAATCCCAAATTAATGGTTTAATTACCTTATTTAGAAGGAAGAAGGTGTAAAGAAAAGTCATTTAGATCAACTAGGTCAATAAGTTGTTCCAATTGAAGGAGGAATTTTATTGTATCGAAATCGATCACCAAATCTTTTTATCATCTTAATGATCTTACTGGCAACAAGCTTTCCAATTCCGCACAGTCATGCGACGACTGAGGAATTCGAAATTCCAGACCCTTTGACGTCATCGTTTTGTGAAGAGACGTTGAATGATCCAAAGAAAAAGGACTTGTTGGAAAAAGAGGAAATTAAAAAATGCGAAGAACTTTTGGAAATAGAGAAGATACCTCCAACCGAGAGCGAAGACCCACCAACACCCGAGACATCCTCAACCGAGAGCGAAGACCCACCAACACCCGAGACATCCTCAACCGAGAGCGAAGACCCACCAACACCCGAGACATCCTCAACCGAGAGCGAAGACCCACCAACACCCGAGACATTCCCAACCGAGAGCGAAGACCCACCAACACCCGAGACATCCCCAACCGAGAGCGAAGATCTACCAACACCCGAGACATCCCCAACCGAGAGTGAAGACCCATCAACACCTGAGACACCCCCAACCGAGAATGAAGATCCACCAACACCCGAGACACCATCAACCGAGAATGAAGATCCATCAACATCTGAGATAGCTCCAGATGAAGAAGACAATGAAGTTCCCGTGCAACCTGATTCTGAAGAAGAATCATCGAGCGAAATTACAGCACCTGCCCCAAAGCCAATTAAACCAAGACAAGAGAAGCAACAAGCGGTTGCACCGACACTTGCCGGAGTAGCACTGCTCGGAACATCAAACTTAGATGCTTCCTATAATGGAACGACTCAAACGATTACATTAGGAAATACTGTTTCTGGATTGTTGAGCTTAAATTTATCAAGCGGATATATTATTTTTCGACTACCACCAGAAGTGATGCAAAGTATTGAAACGAGTTCCATCAAACTTCAATATCGCTATAATGGATTACTTGGAATTGGATCGCAAACGAGAGATGCGACAGCAATAATCGATCGAACGAATAACCAAATTTATGCTGATGTTAGCTCTTTATTAAAGCTATCTCTTCTAAGTAACGATCGATTCACCTTATCTTTCAAAGTCGGCAATCTACCAGTCGGAGTCGATAAAGTCTATACATTTCGGAGCGTTTTAGCAGATGGATTAGTTGATTTAAATGTTTTAAGTAGTGGTACGGCGACAGCAACACTTGGAATCGGACCAACATTTAACTTAATCGTACCAGATACGTTAGACTTCGGAAGTCATGAGTTGACCGGACGTGAGAAAATAATTCCTCGCTTGTTCCCAATGACGATTTCTATTTCGCACGAAAATGCAACAGGTTACAACTGGAAGCTACAAGCGAATCTCAGTCGTCCTTTGACGAGTAAAGAAAATCATGTGTTAAATGATGTTCTTTATTTTAAGACCACTTCTAAAACCCAATTGTTACAAGCGACTGCTATTGAAATCGCAACAGGGACGATGTCGGCTAGCTCGAATCAAACACCGTTAACCTACGCAGAAAACGAAGGGATTATTCTCGACTTAACTGGAAAATATCCAAAACCTTCATCGTATAGCGCAGATATTCAATGGAGTTTAATCAATGCACCATGAAAAGGAGAGAACAGAAATGAAGAAACGTTTCGCTGTTTCGACGGTATTGATGAGTACGGCTTTGGTTTTAGGAACAACTACTGGATGGGCAGCGACTTCTACTGGCGAGTCGACGGCAAAAATCACGTTCACGACGAATGAAGCACCGGTCATCGTGGATCCAGATGATCGGGACCCGAATAATCCATATGAACCAGACAAAAACGGCGGAAACACACCTACAGGAAATACAGGACCATTGACACTCGATTATGCGCCTAACTTTGATTTTGGATCAAACGAATTGCTTTCTAACAAAGCTGAGTTTAAGGCGACCGATCAAAAACCATTTCTCCAAGTAACGGATCGTCGGGTCAATCCGACAGAATGGGAAGTGACCGTGAAGTTGGGAGACTTTATAGATGAAGGTGGAGCCCCCTCGTTAGTTGGTTCAACGTTATCCATTGATGCTGGAACTGTTCAAACACTAGTGAATGTATCAGGATTCACGGCACCTACGACAGGAGACATAACATTGACACCAGGAAATGCAGGAGATGCGCAAACGATATTAACATCCCCAGAAGGAACGTTCTCAACTTGGCAAATTTACTGGAAGGGTAACGGAACCGATAACGATTACATCAAACTCAATGTACCAATCAATTCTCAAGTGAAAGGCACGCATACCGCAACACTCGACTGGACGCTTACGGATGTCGTGAATTGACTTGAAAGCAGGTGGAGAAAAAGATGAAACGATGGGGAATCAGTTGTCTTGCTATACTACTTTATGGATTGTTATTCTGTGTCATACCTTCGACTAGTTTTGCGGAAGATCGTGTCAATTTTTCGATTGAAGCCGTTCCAAATACCTATCAAGTCGATTCGGGTGTCTCGTACTTTGATTTACGTATGACAGCGAAACAAAAAACGAATATTCAAGTTCGAATTTTCAATCACGGACCGGAGGATCATACGTTTTTGACATCAATCCGGAATGCGACGACGAACGATAATGGTTTGATTGTTTACGATCAAAAGAAACCTGTCCCGTTAGCTCCGACTTCCTTGACGGATCTCATCCAACCGAATACAAAATCGACGTTCATCAAAGGAGGCGAATCGAAAGTCGTTTCTTTACCACTTGAGATTGTGAACGATTTAGACGGTACCTTGTTAGCTGGTGTTCGGGTAGAGAAGAAACCAGAAAAAGAAACAGCTGAAAAAAATACAATCGGTATTCAAAATCGTCACTCTTACATCATCGGTTTGAAAGTCCGCTCTTCGATTAAAGAATTGGCGCCCGAGATAACATACGAAGGGGTAGAGGCGAAATCGTCTTTTTCTAGACCGACCGTCTTCGTTAAGCTAGCCAATCAGGTACCGACGATCAGTCAGCCCATGAAGTTCGAAGCCGTCGTCACGCAAGGTAAAAAAGTTGTCGTTCGTAAAAAGATGGAAGTTCGATTTGCTCCGTCGATTTATATGAGAACACCGATTGAAACGACGGGAATCTTAGAACCAGGTATGTATCACATTAATATCCGTGTTGAAGGAGAAGAAAAAACGTGGAAGTGGAAAGATAGCTTTAAAATCACGAAGCGTCAAGCAGACCAGATGAAAGAACAGATGCCCGAGCGAGAGATCGAGGAAAATTCCAACTCCTTCGTCGGTGAATGGTCGAAGGAACTCATGATTGCCTCGACGTTGATTATCTTTTTATTGATTGGTTACATCTATCGTTTGAAAAAACAACAACGCCAGACATGAAAAAAAGCAGATTCTCAGCGCTGAGAATCTGCTTTTTGATTAGCGAGAAGCTTGTTCAAACCCTTGAGCGATTGCAATGATCACTTGTGTTGCTTTGACCATATTATCGACCGAAATGAATTCAAACTTGCCGTGGTAGTTCTCGCCACCGGTAAAGATGTTCGGTGTCGGAAGACCCATGTATGACAGTTGTGATCCATCCGTTCCACCACGGATCGGCTTAATGATCGGTGTGATGTCAAGCGACTCCATCGCTGCATGAGCAATATCAATGATGTGCATGTGGGGTTCGATTTTTTCGCGCATATTGTAGTACTGATCGTGTAAATCGATTTCCACACTACCTGCGCCATACTTTTTGTTCCACTCATCGACAAGGGCAGATAAGAAGTGTTTCCGTCCTTCGAATGCCTCACGATCAAAATCACGAATGATGTAGTCGAGTGTCGTTTTTTCGACAGAACCGTCAAACGAAATTAAGTGGAAGAATCCTTCGAAACCATCCGTGAATTCAGGAGACTCTTCTCCAGGAAGACGATCGTGGAATGCCATCGCATGTTTCTGCGAATTGACCATCTTATCTTTTGCTGTTCCTGGATGGACATTCGTTCCATGGAAGACGATTTTGGCCGCAGCCGCATTAAAACTTTCGTATTCGAGTTCACCAAGCGGACCGCCGTCGACCGTATAAGCATACGTGGCATCGAATGCTTCGACATTGAAGTGATGTGGTCCACGACCGATTTCTTCGTCTGGTGTGAAGGCAACACGAATGCGACCATGCTTGATTTCTGGATGTGAAATCAGATGATGCATTGCTGTCATGATTTCTGCGATTCCGGCTTTATTATCGGCACCGAGTAATGTCGTACCATCCGTTGTCATTAAGGTATGACCAACATAGTTGTGTAGTGCTGGAAAATCAGTTGGCGACAGGATGACGGACGGTACTTCACTTAACGTGATTGGATTTCCGTCATATGCTTCCACGAGTTGCGGACGGACATTCGTACCTGTAAAGTCCGTTGCCGTATCAAGGTGAGCAAGGAAACCAATTGTCGGAATGTCTGCATCTGTATTAGCGGGTAACGTCGCCATGACATAACCATTGTCATCGACCGTGATCTCTTCCATGCCAATTGTCTTTAATTCTTCTACGAGCAAACGAGCCAGTGTCCATTGCCCTTCAGTTGTTGGAACAGTTGTACTCTCATAGTTCGACTGTGTATCGACTTTCACGTATGTAGTTAGACGATCAATCAATTCTTGTTTCAAATCAAAAACGTCCCTTCTCGTCATAAGATACCTTCATCATAGCATGAACGACTAATGTGAGAGAATTCTGAATCATGATAGACTAATAATGAAAAAGGGGGAATTCTTCATGAGAGCATTCGTAGTCGATCAGTATGGAAAAGACGCATCACTTACAGAAAAAGACGTCACACCTGAAAAAGCGGGGAAACACGAATTACGGGTTCAAATCGAGGGGTCGAGCATCAATCCACTTGATACGAAGATGTTCTTCGGACATGTGGCGGCGGCTTCGACGACTGGAATTCTCCAGGGCGATGTAACGGGGAAAGTCATTGAGATCGGCGAGGGTGTGACGTCTTTTTCTATCGGCGATCGCATCGTCGCATTCGGTGGCGGACTTGGAACACGTGCCGGTGCGCTAGCGGAAGAAATGCTTGTACCTGAACAGATGGCAGTCTTACGACCGGAAGGGGTCTCGGCTGAGGTTGCTGGTTGTTTACCGGTGATTGGGTTGACGGCGATGGAAATTTTAAAAGAGCGAATCGCGATTACCCCAGGAATCCGTGTTTATGTAGCAGGTGGAACGGGTGGAGTAGGACATCTTACCGTGCAACTTGCTCATCATTATGGATGTGACGTCACAGCGAGCGCCTCTTCTGACGAGAAGGCAGCTTGGCTAGAAGCAAAAGGGATCCGCGTTCATCGGTACAAGGAAGAATCGGCTGAAGTGTTGCTAAACCGACTGGATCTGGACGGATTCGACGTCATTATTGATACAGTCGGCGGTGACCATTTACAAGAATCGTTCATACTCGCTAAAGAGCGGGGACGCATCATTTCGATCGCGACACGGACGACACAAGATTTAACGATGATGCATAGTAAAGCTTTGTCACTTGAAGCTGTGTTCGTCGCGCTTCCGTTACTGAAAGGAAAAGTAGATGAGATGAAACAACAGCAACGCCACTTATCAGAACTCATTCATTTAGTGGAAGAGGGAACGATTGAGATTCGAATTGAAGAGCAAATTCCCTATGAACGCGATGCACTAAACGATCTCTATCAACGATTTGATCAAACATCACACTTTGGTAAGGTGAGCGTATATCCAACCCCTAAAAAATGATTCTCCATTCATTTTACATTTCCTGTTAAAAATATAAAAAATCCGCTACTGAAAAATTCGGTAGCGGATTTTTTAGATAACACATCATTTACGACGAACGAGAATGCTTTTTGGAGCGAGTTGTGGCATGGAAGGAGGAGTCGGGAAATCTTTCTGCTCCGGTTGCTCCCATACGACTTCGAATTTTTGACGCAACTTGTTGAATGCCTGCTCGACAGCTTTTTTCAATTGTGAGGCATCAAGAGCAGGACTATCTGTCGTAATCGCAAGCAGTCCTCCACGATTCGTCAGATGAATGACTTTTTGGATCCAAAGGGCGAGATCCTGTTCCGTCCGAAACTGACGCGTCCGTGTATTAACTTGTACGGGCGGATGGAATAAGACGACGTCAAAACGAGTTTTCTTATCCGCTTGTTCGATGTAGTCGAACGCATCCTGAACTATAATCTTCTGTTTTTCGGGAGTAAAACTGTTCAACATCAGATTATCTTTTGTCTTATTTCGACTACGTGTCGAGAAATCAACGCTTGTCGTTCGGGCAGCTTCACCATAAAGGGCAGCTACCGTTAACGTTCCTGTATCGGAAAAGAGGTTAAGTACGGTCTTTCGTTCGACGGAATCGAGAAGGATTCGGCGTAGTTCACGTTGGGCAATGTCAAAACCAGTCCGCATGCCAGCATCCAAGTCATACTCATACAACACACCATATTCTTGTGCGACTTCAGGAAAATCGCCTCGTTCCCCCTTCAAAAAGTCGTCGCCTTTGACCGGTTGAAGATCGACGAGGAAATCTCGTTTTTCATAAATGCTTCTATAATTCAGTAGTGATTCAAGAGCCTCAAGAATCAGTGGGCGGAATGTATAGATGCCTTCATTTTCGAATGTAATGAGGTAATGATGATCATAACAGTCGATCGTCAAACCACCAATACCATCTCCAGCACCGTTAAAGATACGGAAGGCTTCTGAATACTCTTCAAAAAATTCATTTCGTTTGTCTAACGCTTTTTCAAAAAGTTGTTTGAAGAAGGCGACATCAATCGCTTCTTGCTCGTCCATTGAGAGAGTCCAACCGACACCTTTTTCCTGCTTGCCAAAATAACCGGTCGCGAGGTATTCTTTATGTTCTGTCATCAGATGAAGCAGTCCGCCTGCCTCTTTGACATGGTGCAAAGCTTCGAACATTTCCTTGCGTAACGCGGGATACCCGCTTTGAATCGATTCAATCCATTCTGGTTTGACGACAACTGGATAAAGTTCACGGGACATGTTAGTTTCCTCATTTCTACTTGTGGATAAGTGCCATAAGTATACCATAAATGGGGTTATCCACATGTGGATAACTGGATATAAATAAAACCGCTATTCTTTGCATAAGTCAAAGGAATAACGGTTTTTTGTTATGATAAGCAGAGAACTGAAAAATCTATAATGATTTGGAGTGAAACATAAAAAATGAAAAAACATGTTCAAGTCGTAGGGGCTGTCATTCGCAACGATCATAATGAAATATTGTGTGCACTTCGTAGTAGCCAAATGTCATTGCCCAACTTATGGGAGTTTCCTGGTGGAAAAATTGAGCTACATGAAACGCCTTCGCAGTCTTTAGTTCGCGAGATCAATGAAGAATTAAAATGTAACATTAAGGTCAAACAACCAATTGAAAAAACGACGTACGAGTACGATGCTATTATTGTTACACTGCATACGTTTGAAGCTGAAATCGTAACAGGAGAACCGATTGCCGTAGAACATGCAGAGCTTCGCTGGGTATCTGTTTCAGATCTTGATCAGCTTGAATGGGCTCCTGCCGATATTCCTGCAGTTGAGTACATTAAGAAAGAGTTTGCCACTCTTTAAACAGTTCAATTGATAGTGGAGAATGAAGTGACCAAGTCACACTAATCGGTTTAGAACCTGTACTTTGAAGATGCTTTAACTGGCCAAAGTATGTGAACGGTAGCGTTTTTCCTTGTTCTTTATCTGCTTTACGCATAAACAAATGAATACGAATTCCTTCGCTCTCATGGTTTTGATATAAAGTACCGGCTTTACCTGTAGCAGTTGCATTACTTTGAGACTGCCAGTGGAAACGATATTGATCTAAGAAATAATCGTTATATTTTAGTTGCTCATCAATGGCTTCATCTTTGTGTAAATTCACGAATAAAATGTAATCGTCACCAGCTTGAGCTACGCCTTCACGCCAAGAACCTTCCTGACTTGGTGAACAAAGAAGACGTTGGATAACAGAACGATTGTATGTTTGATGTAATAGAAACGCCTGGTCTTCGATCAACCAGTTAATTCGATCTGGTAGTTGATGAAATGCAAGTAGACCTGCTTGGATAAAATGCATCATATATGAACGTAATTCAGTTGATTGTTGAAGTGCTTGGACGACTGTATTTGAAAAGCGATAGCGCTCTTCTGATACAGCATCTAGCAATTGAATACGGTCATTTTTAAACGCAGTAGACCAGCGTTTAAAAAGATGATGAATAATAGGTCGCTTTGAAAAAGAGTGATTCGTCGATAAGGCGAATTCTTTGAAAACTTCTTGTTCAATATCTTGTACTGAAGCAGAAGGATGATGCAGTAAATGTTTTAAAATCAGTAAGCTGAAGGGCTCGCGAATTGGGAATAGCCCTTCGAGCTGTTCAACAATTTTGCGTGTTGTGTCATCGAGCAATAAACGTAGTTCTTCATCGGTAGCATGTTTTTCAAGTTGTTTAAGACGTAATGTACTTCTCCATTGCTGAACAATACTTTCAATAGCTGGTGCGTCTTTATGCGTAACTAAATCATTTAAACTCGGAGGATTTCCGATCATACGTGTCAGCCTTTGATAACTTTCACGGAGCTGTTTGCTAGCTGAAAACTCTATTTTTTTCATTTGTTCAATAATAAATCTTTCTGTAATTGAATCTAGAATGGCTAAAGATCCTTCCGGTAAAATCGGAAAATGCTGTTTTACAGCAGTAGCAATTTTATAACGATCAATAGAATGAAACGATTGTTGACCAGACAACACAAGCGGTGCAACAAAAGCCTTTTGACTATTTCCGATAAAATCTAAAATCGTAACAAATTCTTTTGAGCTATGTTTACGTAAGCCTCTCCCCAATTGTTGAATAAAAATAGTAGGAGACTCCGTAGGACGTAAAAATAGCATGAGATTGACTTTTGGAATATCGACTCCTTCGTTAAACAAGTCAACTGTAAAAATATATTGTAGTGGATCTTGATCGTCCTCTAGTCGGCGAATGGCTTCTTCGCGTTCTTCTTCAGACTGTTTACTTGTAACAGCCATTGCTTCAATTTGATGTCGTTTAAATTCTTGCTCCATAAACTCTGCATGATTGATATTGACGCAGAATCCTAATCCAACAGCCTGATTACCACTGAATCCAAATTTACGAATCATTTCAACAATATAATCTGTTCGTGTTGAGCGTTCGAGTGCAACAACAAGATCTTGTTCTACATAAAAGCCGTTTTGTTGAGGAATAAGAGAATAATCAATCGATTCATCATCTTGAATACCAAAATAATGGAATGGTGAAAGTAAATCTTGTGCTAAGGCATCATACAGACGAACTTCGTAAGCGACATTATAGTCAACAAGCTGGAAGATATTTTGACCATCCATTCGTTCTGGTGTTGCCGTTACGCCAAGAAAAAATTTCGGCGTAAAGTAGTTAAGAATGTTTTGGTAAGAAGCAGATGAAGCGTGATGGAATTCATCAATAATGATGTAGTCAAACGTATCCTGTAAAAATTGATTAAGATGAACCTCTTTTGAAAGTGTTTGAACGGTAGCGAAGGTAAATTGTGCATCTTGAATTTGTTGTGATCCTGAATATCTACCAAATGTATAACTTTCATTTGCAAAAACTTGCCTAAATGTATGCTCAGCTTGTGATAGTAGCTTTCCACGATGTGCAACAAATAATACTTTTTTAGCCTGAGCTTGACGGACATCAAATGCTGCTAAGTACGTTTTCCCCGTTCCTGTTGCCGCAATGACCATTGCTTTTTTTTCTTTTCGCTCGCGCAAACGATTCAGTTCTTCTAAAGCTGGAATCTGCATGAGGTTTGGTTCAATAACGGTGTAATCGACAGCGGGTTCGGCAACTGTATCGCGGATAGAAAATGATCTTATAGATGGTGTTTCTTGTTGGTACTGTTCGTATTGAACTAATAATTCTTCTGTACATATAGTCGCTTCGTGGCTGTTCCAAAGCTGTTCAAACAAGTTTTTTGCTTGAGTGACTAATGTTGTGACGGGTGTAGAAGGTATACGAATATTCCATTCCATGCCGTGCGTTAAAGCTGATTTTGATAAATTAGAAGATCCAACAATAGCACTATCCAACTGATCAGGACGTGAAAATAAATAGGCTTTCGGATGAAACGCATGATTTTTTTTAATCGGTTCATAAATTTTTACTTCGATATTGCTGAATTCCATCAAATGCCGGATAGCCTTCGCTTCTGTAATATTCATATAAAATGAAGTCAAAATGCGAATTGGTTTGTTTTGAGCTTCTGCTTCTTTTAAAGCTGGTACAAGCGTTTGGATTCCAGAATGTCGTGTAAAACTCACCATCCAATCAGCAGCAGATGCTGTCCATAATTCTTGATTGATATGATGCAATAACTGTTTTTGTTCGAGTTGGCCAGGAGCAATGAGTTCCCAAGCACGCAAAGAATTTTTATATTGTGTAGGTAAAGCATGAGTTGTGCTAGTAGTGAGTTCACGATGAAGCGGCGAGTCGATCGGAGGTTGATTTAAATGAAGGAGCCATTCATTGACCGTTTCAACCATTTGATCAGGTTTATCTTGTTTTTGTAAATGGTCTAAAGATTGATATAGTACTTGATTAAGGTGTGTAAGTAATTCTGTTGTGTAGTCATGTGCTGGTACAGAGACACTTGTTGTATCAGATTGTGAGTTAGTTTCAGTTGAAGAACGTAGTGTTTCATAATAAGACATGGTTATCCTCCGAATGATAGTAAATGGTATTTATAATGAGTAAATCATCAATAATATACCAATAAATAGATAAATAAAGTAAAAAAATCATCGTTTAACTAAAAAGTTAAACGATGATTTTTGTTTATTAATTTGAGATTCGCTCCACAACAGCCTCAAGCGATACTTTGACATTACCAGCCAATGCTCGCGTAATCATACACGAACCTTCCGCTTTTTCAGCAAGACGTTGCGCCTTCTCCAGATCACGATCCGACAGATCGGCTGGCAATAACAGTTTCGGACGATGAATGATCGCGTCGTATGTGAAGACACCGTTCGTGACATCGACGATGCCTTCAGATTCCATCGTTAACGAGACTTTTGGAATGTGACTACGCTCAAGCATCGCGGCAAGCGTGATGATATAGCACGTAGCAGCTGCCCCGAGTAACATCTCGTCTGGATTCGTACCAACCCCTGGACCATCCATGGCGTCCGGAATTGAGATTTTTGTTTTTAGTTCACCCGTCTCGATCTGACCAACATCATTGCGATTGCCCGGCCAGTCTGCGGTTAAATGAAAGTGGTGCTTCATGATCAATCGCCTCCATGCCTCCATCATACGAAGTTCAGCATGATTTTTCGCCTATTCTGCTCATGTTCAATTAGAAGAGAACGATCAGCTAAAAATTTGGTCGATTTTTTCGATATCCTCTTGTGACAACTGAACATCTAACGTACGCAACGTATCCGTCACCTGATCCGGTCGTTTCGCACCAGGGATGATGGCATCGATACCGTCCTGTGCCAAATACCACGCGAGTACAACGTGTGCGACTTCCGCATCATGTGCTTCTGCGATCGGACGCAGTTGATCGACTTTTGCGAGGTTTTCCTCGAAGACATCTTTTTGGAACAAAGGATCGTTTTTTCGTAAATCATCAAACGTCGTCTCTTTTGTATATTTCCCTGCCAATAATCCAGCAGCGAGTGGGAAGTACGGGACGAACGACATACCGTTCTCAACGATATACGGGAGTAACTCTTTTTCCGCATCCCGTTTGAATAGGTTGTATTCCCCTTGATAGACGTCGACATGTCCGTCTTTATTCGCTTCCTTCAGTTGTTCAAGCGAAAAGTTCGAGACACCGATTGCGCGAATCTTTCCTTCTTTCTTCAGTTCTGCGAGTGCTGCGACTGCTTCATCCTTTGGTGTCGATTCATCCGGAAAATGAATGTAATACAAATCGATATAGTCTGTCTGAAGGCGTTTTAAACTCTCTTCGACCGATTGACGGAGAAAGTCTGGTGAATTGTTCATGACGACGTTTCCGTCAACGAACTGATGCGCACCTTTCGTCGCGAGGACGACATCTTCTCGAGCGACTGTGTCTTTCCAGACCTCACCAACGAGTTCCTCCGAACGTTCTGGTCCGTAGATGAAAGCTGTGTCGAGGAAATTGATTCCTTGCTTCAAAGCGACACGAACGAGATCGCGTCCGGCTTGCTCATCGAGATTCGGATACAAGTTGTGTCCACCGACAGCATTCGTACCGAGACCGATGGGGTGAACGAATAAGTTAGATTGACCGAGTTGAACATGTTTTGTCATGAAAATGACCTCCTTAAACGATATCGAGTGGTTCTTTTTTCGTTGGTGCTGGGAACGCTTGATCAAGTGCAGCGAGCTCTTCCTCTGTTAAATTCAGGAGCGCGGCGTGACCATTGGCTTCGACATGATGTGCCTGACCAGCCTTAGGAATCGCGATGACGTCACCTTCACGAATCGCCCATGCGAGTAGAATCTGTGCCGGTTCAACGCCATGTGTCTCAGCGAGTTCCTCGACGGTCGGATGATTCAGAAGTTGATCACGTAATGAACCACCTTCTGCTAGTGGGCAATACGCCATCACTGGTATACCATGCTCACGTAGTAACGGTAATAGTTCATACTCGATTCCCCGTGATCCAAGGTGATAAAGTACCTGATTGACAGCGCATTGATCACCACCTGGCAGTGCCAACAGTTCCTTCATGTCTGATACGTCAAAGTTCGATACACCCCAACGGCGAATCTTGCCTTCTTGTTTTAAAGCTTCCAGCCCTTCGACGGTTTCTTTGAGTGGAATATCACCACGCCAGTGAAGGAGGTATAAATCGAGATAATCGGTACCAAGACGTTCAAGTGTGTTGGAACAAGCCTGCTTCAATGCCTCTCCGCCAGCATGATGCGGATACACTTTCGAGACGAGAAAGACTTCCTCTCGTCGATCTGCAATCGCGTCGCGAATCAATTCTTCAGAAGCACCTTCCCCGTACATCTCTGCCGTATCGATGAGTTCCATTCCACTATCGAGACCGACACGGAGTGCTTCGATTTCTGCTTCGTGCTTCTCCGACTCTTCTCCCATCCGCCATGTGCCTTGTCCGAGTGCCCGAACATGTGTCTGATCGGGAAACGCCACCGTTTTTTGCTTTAATGCAGCAAGTATCAACGTCTTTTCTGTTGCGTTCATCGTTCTTCCTCCTTTAGTAGAGAGACAATAGTAGGGTTTACCACGCGAACTCCGAACAAAAACGTCTTCTTCAATAGAAGGAGACGTCACCAATGCTCAAACAAGGGACCGTGATCACCGAATACAGGATCTTGAGTTGGACGCATCACCTGACGAATACGTTGAAGATTTTCCGGGCGTTCACTTGTTTGACCTGTCAGCGTGTCGTAATCTTGACCATCCGGATAGGCACCGATCACTCGAAAGTGTCGGCTTGTATCAAGTGCTTTATGTCCTGTACCGGCAGGAAGTAAGAGAATATCTCCACTCGTCAAAGTGAAGGTCTTACCGAGCGGACCACCCAGCTGAACGGTTGCATGCCCTTCAAGAATCCCGATCACTTCATGGGCAATACTATGATAATGATGAAAGTCAAAAATGCCATCCACCCAGCTGTTACGCCAGTCATGTGCATGGAAGGTCTGTTCGATGTGTGATGGCTCTGCAAATGCATGTCGATAAATCAACACGGGGAATGTCGGGTTGTTCGGAATGTGCCCGTCATCCTCAAAGTAAAATACCTCAACGCGCATCTTCGTTGCTCCTTTCTCTGATGTGGCACAAAGTAATAATTACATCTGTAATTACCCGTAATTAAATATCATCAATCGTCCGAGCATCTTTATGGCGTAACGAATTCGGAGGTGCTAAGATGCTTAAGTTAACGAAATTACAAAGGAGGCTTTCCGATGATCGCCATCGAAGCAAAATTAGAAGTACAACCAGCAAAACGAGAAGAGTTTTTAGCAGCAACAAAAACGTTAGTAGAAGCATCACGTGCTGAAGCTGGAAACATTGGCTACGACTTGTTCCAAAGCACAGAAGACGAAAATGTCTTCATGATGATTGAAAAATGGGAAGACCAAGCTGCAATCGAAGCACACAACACGAGTACTCATTTCGGACAGTTCGTTGCGTTTGCACAAACGGCTCTCGCTAAACCATTAGACGTTCAATCGTTCCAAGCATAATCATAAGCGATTGACGAGACACATAAGGAAGGTATTCTAGGTTCGTGACCTAGCATATCTTCCTTTTTTTGTTTCATGCGACATGATCGGTTAAAGCCTTTATTTAAGTTAGAAGTATTCCACTTTTCTTTTACAATCGTATGACATTTCACTGAAACTGTTAGTTTTTCCCTGATTAGGGCATTATTCTTATAAAGACACAAAAAGGAGGCTTTTATCATGAATGAACGAACGAATGCACCAGAGTCGAAGCGATCATTCTTCAAGATGCCTCATACATATGCCATCATCATGGCAATTCTCATCATCTCAGTCATCTTGACGTATACACTTCCAGCAGGACAATTCGATCGTGAAAAGCAAGACGGACAGACTGTCGTCATCGATGGTACATATCGCGCGGTAGAGTCTGCGCCTGTCAATCTCTTTGGTTTATTTGAAGCAATTCCGCAAGGCATGGAAGCGGGTGCTGCGATCATTTTTTACATTTTCTTAGTTGGTGGTGTCTTCGGTATCATTCGTCAAACCGGTGCTATTGAAGCGGGAATCAATCAATTAATCCGTCGATTTGGTCAAAAAGGGCACATCATGATTCCGATGACGATGTTCGTCTTTTCAATTGCCGGAGCAACGATTGGTATGGCAGAAGAAACAATCATCTTCGTGCCAATTGGGATCATGTTAGCACGTGCCCTTGGATATGATGCGATGACAGGAGCCGCGATTGTCAGTCTAGGGGCGGCGGTTGGTTTTGCCGGTGGGATGTTGAATCCGTTTACGGTAGGTGTCGCTCAATCAATTGCGGAAGTACCGCTCTTTAGTGGTCTCGGTTATCGAACGGCTGTTTATATCGTATTTTTAGCGGTGACGATTCTTTATGTCATGAACTACGCACGGAAAGTCAAACATGATCCGGCGCGCAGTCTTGTTTTTGATCTCGAACAACGTCGTTCGGAAGAAGCAGCGACGACGATTTCAAGCTTTTCGAAACGTCATGCTTTCGTCTTACTGGTTTTAATCGGAGGCATTACGCTCAATGTGATCGGAATCTTTGAGTGGGGCTGGTATTTGACAGAATTAACCGCATCCTTCTTGATCATCGGGATGATTGCGGGAATCGTTACGCTTGGTGTGAACGGTACGTTCGAGAGTTTGATTGACGGCGCAAAAGCCGTGACGTTCGGCGCCTTGATTGTTGGATTTGCTCGAGCAATCGTCGTTATTCTCGAAGAAGGACGTGTTATCGATACGGTCATTTACGGCTTATCGAATGCCGTAGGACATTTACCGACGTTCTTTGCCGTCATCGGGATGTACGCCGTGCAATTGATTACAAACTTCTTTATTCCATCGGGGAGTGGACAAGCGGCGACGACGATGCCCATCATGGCACCATTGTCGGATTTACTCGGGATCGAGCGTCAAGTGGCTGTCTTAGCATTCCAATATGGAGATGGACTGACGAACATGATTTTCCCGACGAGTGCGCATTTGATGGCATTTCTCGCAATCGCAGGCATTCCGTATGAGCAATGGTTACGCTTCGTCTGGAAACTCTTCGCGATTTGGATTGCCTTGGCATGTGCTGCCTTATTACTTGCCGTAACGCTTGGTATTCAATGAAGTCGACCTTTCGGACATCTGTCCGGAAGGTTTTTCAGTTGCAGGAATCGGGAAGCGTTATCACGAACGGAATAGGTAATGACTAAAGGGGGAACTGAAGTGACATATTCAATCGTTGGGTATTGTGAAAAAGAACAAGCGTGGGGTGTTGCCGTTCAGTCGAAGTTTTTAGCGGTCGGGAGTGCCGTACCATTTGCGAAGGCAGGAGTGGGTGCGGTAGCGACACAATCGTTTGCAAACACGACGTATGGTCCTGAAGGATTGCGGATGATCGAACAAGGCGCTTCAGCGGACGAGGTGCTACGTCGATTGACGGAAGCAGATGAAGGACGAGCGGATCGCCAGGTCGGGATCATCGATGCGAATGGCAAGAGTGCGACATTCACGGGTGAGGGATGTAACGACTGGGCAGGCGGTATTGCCGGGAAACACTTTGCAGCGCAAGGGAATATTCTTGTAGACGGTAATACGGTGAAAGAGATGGCACGTGTCTTTGAATCAACGCAAGGTCCGCTTGCAGAACGTTTATTGCGTGCGTTAGCAGCTGGTCAAGCAGCAGGCGGAGACTCACGCGGAATGCAGTCAGCGGCACTGCTCGTCGTCAAGGAGGGTGGCGGATACGGTGGATTCAACGACCGTTATATTGATTTACGCGTTGACGATCATCCGAGTCCGATTGAAGAGCTCGAACGCATCTATCAACTGCATACCCTTTATCTACAACCGAGTAAGCCGGAGGAAATCAAGCCGATCGATGATGTCTTAGAGTCAGAGTTGATGGATAAATTATTAGCGCTTGGCTATCGCGGTGATTTCGAAGACGCGTTCCGAACATATCTGCACACGGAAAACTTCGAGATGCGCGAACAAGCGGATCGTGCGATTGATACACGTGTTCTCGCGTATATTCGATCCCAATGAAAAAATGACAGGATGGACCTCGGTCCATCCTGTCATTTTTCATACTTGTGTCGACTGGGCGCGAATCGGTACTTTGAATCCGGTCGCGATGAATCGTTCCATTTCCGGTTCCGATTTAGCGTTCAAGCCAACTGTTCCGTCTCCTTTTAATGCCACGTTCGTCAACTTGATACGCGTGATGTCTGGACCGATCGTAATCCCGTGTTTGGCGGAATCCTCGATGCGGATATCACGAAGGCGTACATCCTCAGCTCCGTTTTCTCCCCCAAAGATTTGGATGTCCGTTTTCGCTTGACGGAATCCGCTCATCTTCAACTGACTGATCGTGACGTTCCGAGCCTTATATTGAATCCCGATCATCGGTTGTTCTTGATAGTCATAATACGGATCACCGAGCACCGTAAAATCATGTATGACGACATTACGATAAGCGGAAACGACGAGCGCACGCGGTTTTGAATTCGCATAGAGTTCTGTATATTTAGGAGTCTGAGCAATCAAACGCGTTGCGATGATATTATAAGCCGTCTGAGACGTCGGATCAGTCGCTTGATGGTGACCGATGTGTCGGAAGTTAAAGGCGCGATGATCATCAATCGATAGGTGTCCGACGATTTTGACGGTCGAGGCAGCAGAAGAGGTTGCATGTGCCTTAATCTCAAGTCCACCGAAACAACGACTTGTTGCGTTATTGAACAACCAGACGTCGCGTGATCCATCATCGACTTCGATTCCATTTGAATTGGAAAAGCCTTCTGCATGGGCACGTCCACTTGGATCATGCATGAAACAGTTCGAGATGAAGAGATGATCGCTATGATGCGTCGTAATCCCGTCATCGCCGAATCCATAACCGGTCAATCCATCGAACCAGATGAATGAACTACTTAAATTTGCTCGAGCTCCATCTCCGTTGTAATTGTAATATGGTGTCGAGATATCAAAACAGTGAAGTCCCGGGTTGACGGCCTCAACATCAAAGACCCAGCCATAGGTGACATGCGCATACGTAAGACAACTGGAGTGGTTGCCCCATGTGCTACTTTTTTTCGCGTCACCGATGCGTTTAATGTTCCAATCAAGCGTCATTTTTTCGACGAGTAGATGATGATTGCCGAGAAGATAATTTTGGTTCGTCACGAGACGTCGTCCTTTTGATGACTCATCGTGCATCTTTATAATCGTTTTCCCTTTACCGGCTCCCGTTAAAATCGTGTAACTAGGCAAACGAATCCCCCGAACGACGTACGTACCGGCTGGGACATGGACTTGTCGATGTCCATCACCGATTGCGTCGATGAACGCTTGTGTATCATCCGTCTGTCCATCACCGACTGCACCGTAGTTCGAGACATCGACGGTTTCGACATCGCTGATCAAACGTTCGAACTCATGATTGAGACGACCGAACCAACTCGGTCGAATCTCATCGCGTGGTGTCACGAAAGCGGGTGTCAGCGGTAGAATATGTTTATCACGGTTCGTCAAAAATAATGGCGAGATCATTGAACGAAGCGTTCGACTGAGGTTAGGATTGCGTCGTGGTGCGACGAATGGACTATCGTGTAGCAGTTGTTCCGCTTGTCGAACTGCTTGTTCGTTGGTTGACGTTTCAACGTATTCCTGAATCAACGCCGCATTTTGATACGGATCATGCGTGTGATCGAGTTTTAACATGAAATGGTTCCCCTCTCTGAATAGGTCTGTCTACCTTTTCCCCTCTCTTTACACAATCATTCCTTGTTTCAAGACATCCATAAAAATACACAAAAATTTTTAATATGGATTATAATGGTATTTAAAAGAGGGGGTCTTCTGATGTCACTTCGAAAACGACTCGTAATTGGTATCGGACTGATTTTGCTGCTATTAGGGATCGGTAAGCCACTGACAGAAGCGGCTGTTCAAGCAATGAAGCCAAAAGCGGTTCAGCCGTCTGGAATCGAAACAAATAGATCGTGTAAACCGAACTGCAAGAAAAAAGGCGAATTGTTAAACATTCGATTTCTTTCATGGTTACCTAAAAAGAAAATGAAGAATGATGAAGATTTACGTGCTTGGGATACCAAGAAAAAGCCGAAGAAGCAGAAAGACCTCAAACCGAAAAAGAAAAAGAATAAGATCTTCACTATAGGAGTTGAAAATGCTAAACGAGGTACGAATGAAAAAGGAGGATCGTCCTCATCGATGTTACTGATGAGTCTGCTTGTTCTCCCTCTAGTCATCATAAGCTATATCGTTTGGCGGAAACGTCGAAAGACCAAGAAACAAGATGAAGACTTGATAAGAACGGATATCCCGTTGCAGCCTATACATAACGATTATGTTTCGATCGAGAAACAAATTGATTTACCGGATGCCTGGATTCGCAAACAGCTCATCCAGTTCAATCAGATCCTACCGGTCCGTTTACAGCGGCATGATACAGAGACGTTTCAGGAATGGTTCCTGCGGATCGGATTTCAACCTTCCCATCTCTTAATAAAAACCTATCTCTTAGAACGGTACACAGAAAAAGCTACTACGTTATCGGAGAGGGATAAACAAACGATCCAGGGAGAATTCGGAGACTTCGTCCACCAGTTCAATTGAAACTTTTTGAATTAGGTGACGTAAATGGAACAGGAAAGGGGAGATGATGATGTACCTAGCAGATGCTGTGAAATTAAAGAGTATCCTGAGGAAACAGCTTGATCAGTTGATTGAAGAGATGGAGCGCGTCGCGTTCATTGATTTAGAAAAGGGAGAAGCACTCCCCGCGCAACAAGGTCGAACCTTAACCGATGTCGAAGCCGCCATGGACATCGTACGTCATGACATGCGGGTCTTGGATCGTCTCGTTTATGCAGCGAATTTAAACACCGTAATTGAGACGGAGGAAGGAGACATATCACTCGTCGAAGCGATCGAGTGGGCTACCCAATTACGGGCAAAGGCACAAAACTATCAGATGCTCGCAAGTCGACCAAAACGCGAGTTCCAATATGGATTCGAAGGGACGACGATCATTCGTCATGCCTTGTTTGATCCAGATGCCTATCGTTTAAAAGCGGAGGAAGTGGAACGACGAGCACACAAAGTATCGAATGCAATTAATGCCGCGAACTACCAGACGACGATCGATTTTGATGGTGGACGTTACATGTAATTCCTTGGCGTGGTGAGACTCCGCGTCAAGGGGAGGGGACGGACCTCAATTTTCCTCTGTGGAGAAGAAATGGCGACGGCAAACCGATGACCACGAACCATTGACAGATTGACCTGTTACCTTTGACCACCTATGGAACCCTGATGCTTTTTCCGTCCCCGCTCCCTGTCGTTTCTTTGAGAAACGGCAGGGATTTTTAGTGTGTCGATGGAAACAACAGGGTATAGAGAAGCACAAGCGAAAGGAGAGAGATCATGGAACACACTTTTTCAGCATTCGTCGTTCGCGAAGTCGATGGATCATACGAGGGGAATATCGAGACAAAGCACGTCGATGATTTACCAGAAGGAGATATCCTGATTCGTGTCACACACTCATGCGTCAACTATAAGGATGCTTTATCGATATCGGGTAATCGTGGGGTGACGAAATCCTATCCTCATACCCCGGGCGTTGACGCAGCAGGATACATCGAACAAACGACAGATGAACGATTTCATATCGGTCAAGCCGTCGTCGTCAATGGCTTTGATTTCGGGATGAACACTTCAGGCGGATTTCAAGAATACATACGCGTACCAGCCGATTGGGTGACGCTACTCCCAGAATCCATTCGTCCATTAGAAGCGATGCAATATGGAACGGCCGGATTGACGGCAGCGCAATCGGTTGATGAATTGTTGCGAATCGTCTCGAAGGATGCAGGACCGATCCTCGTGACGGGAGCGACAGGTGGGGTTGGTACGATTGCGATTTCTTTACTGATTCGATTAGGATACACGGTACATGCTGTGACCGGAAAACGAGTAGAACAAGAACGATTGCTCAAAAAAGGGGTGGCTAAGGTACTAGACCGCACGACATTCCTAGAAGAAACCGATCGTCCTCTAAAAAAAGGGCTTTATGCCGGTGTCATTGATACGGTCGGGGGACCATTGCTCGCGTCCGTCATTCGCTTCGTGCAATATGGTGGTGTCGTCACGACGTGTGGGAACGTCGGTGGGGCAGAAATGACGTTGACAGTCTATCCCTTCATCTTACGTGGTGTCCGCTTGATCGGCATCGATGCGGTGCAAACACCAATCGCCTATCGCGAAGAGCTATGGCAACGTTTAGCGAGTGACTGGCAGGTCGATCTTGCGTCAGAAGTCGATATCAAAACACTAAACGATTTACCTGAAATTACAGAAGCCTTGCTGACTTCACGTCATCGTGGTCGAACTGTCATCGAAATTTAAATATTTCGAGTAAACATTGGTGGTATAGTGGGGAAAAACTGTGTCGACTTTTTCAGGAGGAACCATACATGAGTGAACACCAACAAGAACAAGAACGACAGTCTCGACAAGAAAGACGGAAACAAAAACGCAATCGTCGAGGGATTGCTTTCGGAGGTATTTTAGCAACGCTTTTCATCGTCGGTGGTTGGTTATACATGTTGACGAACAACGACGCTTCTCAAGCAACATCGACGCTCGAGAAGCCGAAAACGACTGATCAAGCAACACAAAACGAAGAGTCAAAGAAGAAAACAGCAGCAACGGATGATAAAAAAGAAGCGAAAAAAGAAAAGAAGAAAGCAAAGAAAAAAGCAGCAGAGTATGCGCAAGCGGCTTGGGTGACGCGTCCGTTCGCGAACGTTTACGGTGATGCGAATCGTAGTAGTGTCATCTACAAAGCAGATTTAGGTGATGTTTATGAGGTACTGGATGCAAAGGACGGCATGGTCCATCTCAAACTCAATGACAGCATCGAAGGATACTTACCGGAAAGTGATGTTCGTTTGGAAGCACCAAAAGGGACGTCAGACGAAGCCGTTCTTGCGGCGCTCTCGCAAGCAGTCGCTAATCAACCGATTGACAAGCCGGAGCAGTATCTCGGAAAACCGATTGCTGAATTCGAAGCGAAGTATGGTGCTGTTGGTAATACACAACAGGATGCCGTCAATACGTATTACTTCTCGAATGCTGGATATCTGCTTGTCGTCTCGGATGGAATCATTGAAGCGATTGACTGGACGAATGCTTCGACTGGTGGATTATCGACACTGGGTGAACCTGTCGTCGATACGAGCTATGGTACGTGGTACGAGGGAGAATCCTTACAACTAAAAGTGTTCCCGGATAACGGAAAGATGCGTTTACGTCTTGCGCGTGATCCTGGACAAGAATGAATGAACGGCGAATTCGCTTCAAGCGAATTCGTCTTTTTTTGCGCAAAAAACCTCCCGAGTCCGACACTCGGGAGGAAATATGAAAATCCTTTGGGAGGAGATTTTCTTAGTAGACGCCTACTGCATCAAATGATTTCGCTGCAGCTGTTGCTTCTGCACTTGTTGAACCGTAAAGGTCTTTCGCCGATTGAACGACTGCTGCACGGAGTGAGCTGAAGTTCGAGTTCGGAGTCAAGTACACGTTGAGAGCACGGTAGTAGATCGCACCGAGTTTCGGCACGCCGATTCCTGTGACAGATACGTTGTAGAACGTTCCACCGTTACCGAGGAGGTAAGCGGCTTTGTTGATGATACCAGAGTTGATGTGGACACCACCGTTATCTTGTGTACCTGTGTAACGTTTAGAGTAGTGATCTGGATCACCGTAAGCTGCTGGGTTCGACATCGAGCGGAGTGCGTCACCGCTGACTCCTGGTGTGTAGATGTCTTCTCCTACGAGCCAGTCGAAGTTCGATCCGACTGAGTATTCAGCAACCGTACCCATGATATCTGAAACGGCTTCGTTGATCGCACCAGATTCGTTTTGGTATACGAGACCAGCTGTGTATTCTGTGACAGCGTGCGTCAATTCGTGTGCAACGACGTCGAGTGCGCCAGAGAGGTATGTGAACGTTGAACCATCACCGTCACCGTATACCATCTTCGTGCCATCCCAGAATGCATTGTTGTAGCTCGTTGAATAGTGAACCGTTGAGTTCAGAGCAGCACCTGCATTGTCGTAACTGTTGCGACCATATGTGTTCTTGTAGAAGTCATATGTTTTAGCAGCGTTGACGTGCGCACTGACAGCTGCGCGGTCATATGTCGTATTAAATTGGTTATCGAGATCAGCCCAGAGTGATCCTGGGAGAGTGTTACGGTTTTTCGCGTCATATGTGTAGATTCCTTTACCGCGTGTTGAATCTTGAAGATAGTAATACGAACCACTTTTCACTGTGTTGAATGTCGCGCTTGTCCCAAGAACCGTTGTTCCCGTACCGACAGCGTTTGTACCTGTTACAGTGTTGACTGGCTTTGCATGTGCGAGTTGGTCATATTTATTAAGTACTTTACCTGAGTTCGCATCGATGAAGTAAGTCCAACGTGATGGCTCTTTGCCCGCGAGGACTGTCGATGTGACTTTGTATGCATAGACAGCATCATCTTTTACTGGATAGATGACGAGTTCTGCTTTTGGAGCGACTTCGAATTCAGAAGCCTTGATTGCTTTTTGATAAAGTTTGATAGCTTTCTTTTCAGAGAGCGTTGCTTTTTTCGCGAGACCTGGTTTTCCTTTGACGTTGATCGCATCGTTTACGACTGCTTTCAAAGTACCGTCTTTCGCGACGTTCCCGACGACGACACTACCAAAGACAGGGACGCCATCCACTTCTTGTTGGAGACGTACGATCTGTGAAGATCCGTCTTTTTCGACGTTCTGAACAGCAAAGTCACCTTTTTTGTTCACGAAATCTTTAACGATCGTTGCAGCTGGTTCTGACGAAGCTTTCGTGAGCTTACCAGACTGAAGACCTTCTGCACCTACTACCGTAGGAACGACAAGTACACTTGCGACAAGCGATGTAGCGAGAAACTTTTTCAAAATAAATCGCCTCCTTGTTTGGGTTGAGTCTAACTATGCCAAAGAATCAGAGAAGCGAGAATAAGTCATTCGAATTAAATAGAATTTTCTGAATATAGTCCGTAGTACCTGTACTGAATTATTAAGTGTAAAAGATATTTCAAGACGAAAAAAGAACCATTCAAGAGAATGGTTCAGCGAATGCGTTGGTAGAGATGGTGGACGTCATCTCGGGTCTCATCAATTTTAAAATCATGTGGGTCAAGCTCAATTCCTTGTTTTGAAGCGAAGCGTTGGATTTTCTCGAACGATTTCCAAATTTCGATATCCGGTCCTTCGTGCTTCCAGAAGACATAACGCGCAGCAGGAATCCGATGCCCTTTCATACCTTTAGGAATCTGTTCAAGCGACGAGACGGGATACCCGACACATTGCGAATATTTGGTTCCGTTTCGTTCGAGCGAGATATCGAGCGGATAACTGTCCAGCTTTGCAGGGATCTCATGCGAACGTCTTGAAAATTCACGCCAGAGTTCCGGCATCAATGTATGCAACTCGTTCTCTTCACACGTCAGTCCAAGTCCCACAAAATAAAATTCATGGCGTTCAACGATTTTTGGATGCATCAGAAACTCCCTTCCTTCTTATGACACGTCCTCGACGGGCGAACGCTTCAAATCTAGAAATAGACGCGTAAAGGTGGCGTCCCATTGTGTACCCATACCTTCTTCTAAAATCGACAAGGCTTTTTCTGCGGACATTCCCTTACGATAAGGACGGTCGGATGTCATCGCATCATAGGCGTCAGCAATCGCCATGATTCGACCGAAGAGTGGAATGTCCTCTCCTACGAGACCTTCCGGATACCCCTTTCCGTCATAGCGTTCGTGATGGTACTTTACCCCAGGAAGAATCGGTTGTAACGTCTTTGGTAGCTGAACTTGCGATAGAATGTGCACACCGATGACTGGATGTTGCTGAATGATCTGAAATTCTTCGTCTGTGAGACGTCCTTCTTTCAATAACACATCGTCTCGAATCCCAATTTTTCCGATGTCATGTAACAGCGCGGATTTACGTAACAGTTCGATTTGTTCGTTCGGTAGATTGGCAGCGATAGCGATTTCGACTGAATAGGCAGCGACACGAACGGAATGACCGGCTGTGTAAGGATCACGGGCATCTAGTGTCGCAGCAAACAAGGTAAACAAACTATCAAGTAACTGTTCGTTTTCCGCATCACGCTTTTTAATACCTTCCATCATCAAGTTAAAACCAGAAACGAGATGGGAGAACTCGTCTGAATATGGATTCGGTAATGAGACGAGTCGATTGCTTTCGACATCTTGAATCCCTTGTTGCAGGGTAGCGATTGGTTTACGGATGTTTTCATAGAGAAGAAGACTACAAAACGTCGCAACGGATAAGATGACGATTAAAATAAGTGTCGCCCAACTCCAGTAAGAGCGAAGGCTCTCATTTTCCGTTAACTGGACAGCTGAGGCGAGAACGAACAGCATGATCGGGAAAACACCGATGATGAGTATGCTGATGAGCATTTTTTGTCTTAGCGTGACAACTGTCGTTTTTTTTGGAAAATCAAATCCATGTTCAAAAGCATACTTCTCTAACGTCAGAAGCATGTGCTCCGTGACACGATAGGTTAGAAAAAACTCAATCAGCGCATGCAGAATGGCGACGAGGACCGCACCAAAACAAGCAAGACCAATCAAATAGTACGGCATCTGTAACCATCCTTGAGAGATCGCTAGTGCTGTCAGAAGTGAAGCGGGAACAGAAAGTCCTAAAAAATGAGGTCCCATGATGCGCTGGACAGTCAGTACCGGAAAACGATGTACCGTTTGATAAGCCTCCTGAAACGAGACGAGAGACGGAATATCGTTTTGGAAGAAACGACGTAAAGGGTGAATATGTCGCGAATAGACTGTGTATTCGAGTAAAAACATCAGACTGACAGATACGGCCATGAGCCCCATCAACATCAATTGTTCGGTTCTAGTGAAGGTAAGCGTCTCAAAAATAAACAGACATCCGACGCCGAAGACAGCGACGAATGAACCGATTAGATAGTTCCTTAGTAAGTGACGTTCAAAACGTTGTAAAGCGCTCATTGTATCCTCCCTTAAGTGAATTAGAGTGCTTTCAGCGTACCGTTTTCTAAAATAATAAGAACGTATTTTTTTGAAAAAGAGGTGAAAGAATCCTTTGAAAATCTTTTGAAAATAATCCCCAAAAATAGGTATGGTTACAAAGCACTAATTGTCTTAAAAGCAATTGATTAACGAAATAAAATAATCTATGATTTGAATATTCAGAAAAGTATAGTAATCAGATGCTTTTCACTACTACATAGGGGGTCAATTCACGTGGGAAAAAAGAAACAGCTTAGTCTAGCCGTTCTATCTGGAATTACGGCAGCTGCATTTGCTGTTGGTCCGGTCTTACCTGGTGGGCAGGTAACGTCCGTACAAGCAGCAGAAAAAGTAGCACCTGGTGCACCGATGGATTTGAACACGGTCGATCAGGATCGATTAGCAAAAGTGCTTGAAAAACGTGGGGTCATCTCAAAAGCAGCTTCAGCAGAAGCAAAACAAAAAGCCGTTCAAAAGTATCTGGACAAAAAGGCGAACGGAAAACCGGCCGTCGATCATGACCACGATCATGAATCAAGTAAAGAAGCCGCGTTTGATAAGAAAACAAAAGACTTCTTAACAAAACAAAAGGAACAACTTGCTAAACAATTAAAGAAAAAACACGACAACTACAAAAAAGGTAATCCGAATGGCTTCGTCAAAGTGGATAAAGCAAAACAGGCAGCCTATAACGGTGCGACACGGACGGACAAAGTCCTCGTCCTTCTCGTCGAGTACAGCGACTTCAAGCACAACAACGTCGTTCAAGAGCCTGGATATATGTATTCAGATGACTTCAACCAAAAACATTATCAAGATTTAATGTTTGGTGATCAAGAGTTCGAACTCTTCAACGGAGACAAAGTAAAAACGTTCAAACAGTTCTATGAAGAACAATCAGGTGGTAGTTACTCGGTAGATGGTACGGTGTCCAATTGGTTGACTGTTCCTGGAACAGCAAAAGATTATGGTTCGGATAATCCTGCAGGTGGAAACGATAACTTGCCTGGCGCAAAAGGACCACGTGGTCTCGTCAAGGATTCCTTGAATGCAGCTGTTAAAGCTGGCATTAACTTAGCAGATTACGATAAGTTCGACCAGTACGATATGGACGGCGATGGCGACTTGAATGAGCCAGATGGTCTCGTCGATCACTTGATGATCATTCATGCTGGTACAGGACAAGAAGCAGGCGGCGGTAAGCTCGGTGACGACGCGATCTGGTCACACCGCTGGACACTTGGTAGCGTGTATCCGGTTGCGGATACGACGGCAAGCGTCAATTACTGGGGCGGAAAAATGGCTGCTTATGATTATACGGTTCAACCAGAAGATGGTGCAGTCGGTGTCTTCGCGCACGAATTTGGTCATGATCTTGGACTTCCTGATGAGTACGATACACAGTACACAGGTCAAGGTGAACCAGTTGCGTCTTGGTCGATCATGAGTGGTGGTAGCTGGAATGGTAAAGTTGCTGGAACAGAACCAACAAGTTTCTCACCACAAAACAAAGAGTTCTTCCAAAACGTGATGGGTGGAAACTGGGCAAACATCCAACAGATTGATTTTGATTCACTCACGAAAGCAGGAACGGCATCGTATCTCGACCAGAGTGTCACGAAATCAAAAAATCCTGGTATCATCAAGGTCAACTTACCGAAAAAGCCAGTGAAAGGTATCACGCCGGCTTACGGTAAGAAGTATTACTACAGCACGAAAGGTGACGATTTGCATACGTCGATGACTTCACCAGAATTTGATTTGACGAATGCAAAAGAAGCGAAGTTCGACTTCAAAGCCTTTTACGATGTTGAATTCGATTACGATTACTTGACAGTCACAGCTACTGCTGACGGGCAATCGAAAGTCATCGATACAATCGGTGATCAAGATACAGACGGTGATCAGCGTGCCGAATCAACAAAAGGAGCATGGGTTGATAAATCATATGACCTGAGCGAATTCGCGGGTAAAAAAGTCACGTTGAAATTTGAATACGTGACAGATGGTGGACTTGCACTAGACGGATTTGCACTTGATAACGCGAAGTTGACAGTTGACGGTAAAGTCGTCTTTGAGGATGATGCAGAGGGTACTCCGAAGTTCACTCTAGATGGTTTCGTTGCTTCAGACGGTTTCTCTTATGCCGATAACGCGTACTACCTCGAATGGCGTAACTATGCAGGCTCGGATAAAGCACTCGAGCATGCACGAGGCGTTAAGTACAACACAGGTCTTGTCGTCTGGTATGGCGATTCAAGCTTCAACGATAACTGGGTTGGCGTACACCCAGGTGAAGGATTCCTCGGAGTCGTCGACTCACATCCTGAAGCAATCGTTGGAACACTCAACGGTAAGCCGGTTACGACAGGAAGCACACGTTACCAGATCGCAGATGCTGCTTTCAGTTATGATAAAGCACCTGCATGGCTCATCGATTCGCCATCACGTGGACTCTATGACTACAAAGGTCTCCCAGGTGTGACGAAGTTTGATGATTCGAAATCGTACATCAACCAGTTGATTCCGGACGCAGGGAAATTGCTTCCGAACAACGGGCTGAAGATTCAAGTCATCGGTGAAGCGAAAGACAACTCTGCTGGAGCAGTCTGGATCCACCGTTAAAAACAGAAGAACAGGTTCAGTTTCGGCTGAACCTGTTTTTTATTTTAGTTATGTAGAAGAAGTGGAATCAATTGGAAAAAACATTGGTCTGACAACTTGACTTTTAAAGCGCATCCATTCTATACTTACGTTAGCTTAATATTGTTATTGTCATTACGGATTCACATCGTGTCACGAACAATCTTTTCGTTGCTCCATGTATTTCGGGACAATAATGAATTCTTTTCATATGCCCAGCATATGTATTAAGTAATTTATTTTTGGAGGTTGTTCCCATGAACACAGGTAAAGTAAAATGGTTTAACGCAGAAAAAGGTTTCGGTTTCATCGAAGTTGAAGGCGGAGAAGACGTATTCGTACATTTCTCAGCAATCACTGGTGAAGGCTTCAAAACTCTTGACGAAGGTCAAGAAGTTGAGTTCGAAATCACTGAAGGCGCACGTGGAGCACAAGCTGCTAACGTCGTAAAACTTTAATTTCAACTATTCAATCGTCCCTTTTCGGAGGGGCGGTTTTTTATTAGACTAATATCTTGAATTCAAGATAAATGTGAGATATACTCCAATTACCAAATCATTGACAAGGAGTGAGGAAGATGGAATTACTCGGAATTCATCATGTATCGATCTTAACAGGCATGGCGGAACGCAATTATCAATTCTACACACAAATACTTGGCATGCGTCTGATCAAAAAGACTGTCAATCAAGATGACACGACATCGTATCATCTGTTTTATGGAGATGCGGAAGGGAATCCAGGAACGGACTTGACGTTTTTTGATATTCCGCATCTTGGAACGGGTGTACCGGGGGCATCGAGTATCTCTTCGACATCGCTTCGTGTCAAAACAACGGCTGCACTTCATTTTTGGAAACGACGTTTTGAAGCGAAAGGTGTGGATCACGATGAAATCGTCGAGCGAGCAGGGCGCCAAACACTAGCCTTTCGTGATCAGGAAGGAACACGCTTGATTCTCGTCGCGGAAGATGGTGAGGCAGGTGTCGCAGGTGGTGTACCATGGCCGCAAGAAGAGATTCCATCGGAGCATGCCATTGTTGGACTGGGAGCTGTCACATTAACGGTCAACGATCCGACGTTGACGATTCGTGTTCTGACGGAAGTCATGGGATTCCGAAAAGTAGGTTCTTATCCATCTTTAGCAGGTGACTTTGAACCGATTGAAGTCTATGCAACGGGAGAAGGTGGTATCGGAGCAGAGGTTCATGTCGAGACACGGCCAGATCTCGATCGAGAACGTCTTGGTCGTGGTGGCGTGCATCACGTCGCGTTCCGAGTGCCGAACAGTGATGAATATGAAAAGTGGGTCGAACGCCTGAATGCCTATCACTTACCGAACTCCGGTAAAGTCGATCGTCACTATTTCCAAGCTCTTTACTTCCGGGAACCGAACCATATCTTATTCGAACTCTCGACGGATACACCGGGGTTCGCGACGGATGAGTCCGTTGAAACGTTAGGGGAGACGCTTGCTTTACCACCGTTTCTTGAACCAAAGCGAGCTGCCATCGAAGCGCGGTTACGTCCACTCGAAATCTGACAATCCTGTGACACAGGTCACAGAAGGATCGTCCATCCCGTATACTAAGAACAGGAATCAAGAAAAAGGAGTGACGGGATGTTAAGAACTACGCTTGGGCAATTCCGAATGATTGCGATACTAGAAGGAATCTCGTTTTTAGTCTTACTGTTGATTGCGATGCCGTTAAAGTATATGGCGGATATTCCGCAAGCTGTTTCGGTCGTGGGCGCACTTCATGGTGTCTTGTTCGTCATGTATGCACTCTGGCTCGCGGTCGTGAAATTCAAATACGATTGGTCGATTATCAAGGCGGGGATTGCGTTCATCGCATCATTCATCCCGTTTGGTACATTCGTGCTCGACTGGAAGCTAAAACAGGAAGCAACAAACGCGTAAATTGTGTATACTGAATAGAGCACGGCTGTGGATAACTGTTTTTGTCTATGCGAAGCAGGTTATCCACAGCTTTTTTCTGTGGATAATTTTTAGGAGGATATATCATGTCAACATTTGAAACATTACACATCAGCGATCTGTGGATAAAAAAATTACAAAAACAAGGCATCAAGGAGCCAACACCGATTCAAGAACAAGCGATTCCGTCATTACTCGACGGACGCGACTTGATTGGGCAGGCGCAAACGGGAACAGGGAAGACGTTAGCGTTTCTCTTACCAATCCTTGAGCAAATCGATGTCGAATCACAAACGGTTCAAGCATTGATTGTTGCACCAACACGTGAACTTGCGCGTCAAATTGCCGATGAGACGCATAAACTGATTCGGAACACGGAACAGTACCGTGCACTCGCTGTATACGGTGGACAAGACGTCTTTAAACAGATTCAACGACTCGGTCGGATGCCACAAATCATCATTGGGACACCAGGACGGATTCTCGATCATGTCGGTCGCGGCACACTTGATTTAAGTGAATTACGGACGCTTGTCTTAGATGAAGCAGATCAAATGCTGCAAATCGGTTTCTTGCCAGAAATCGAAGACATCATTGAAGCAGCACCGGTTGATCGTCAATTCGTCATGTTATCCGCAACGATGCCACCGAAAGTAGAGGAACTGGCGAAAACGTATTTGCGTAATCCAGTCGAAGTACAGGTGGAAGCGGAAAGCATCACTGTTGAAGCGATCGAACAGTTCGTCGTCGAGACGACGGATCGCCGCAAGCAAGCGACACTGCGGACGATGCTTGACGAGATGCGTCCGTACGCAGCAATCATCTTCTGCCGTACGCAACGTCGCGTCAGTAAATTGAATGAAGAAATGCAGATGCAAGGGTATCCGACGGATGAATTGCATGGTGGGTTGACGCAAGGGAAACGAGAAAAGGCGATGGCGAAGTTCTATCAAGGAAAAACACAATTCCTGATCGCAACAGATGTTGCTTCGCGTGGACTCGATGTGACAGGTGTGACACACGTCTTTAACTACGATTTACCAGACGATGCGGAAAGTTATGTTCACCGGATCGGTCGGACAGGACGTGCCGGGAACGACGGCATTGCTGTTTCGATCGTGACACCGAAAGATGGTCGGACGTTCCGTGATATGGAGCGGGAATTGAACATCTCGGTCACGCCAATCGTCGTCGAATTATCTGAAGAAGCGATTCGCGCACAGCACGACCAAAGCAAAGGATCACGGAAGACGACAGAAGGACGCGGAAACACGCGTCGTTCGAATAACCGTCGCCCGGGACGTGCACATCGTAAATAAACAGAAACAAGATACAAGAGCCGGTCTACTTCTCTCATAAAAAGAGAAAATAGACCGGCTCTTGTATCATTTGGCGTAGACCATCTGACCACCGAGATGACCGGTATAAGCAAGCAACCCGCTACCGACGATCGCAACAACGAAACTAAGTAACAAAAACATTTTTTTGTTTGAGCGGTAACCCAATAACAGAAATAACAGCGAGACACCAAAGGCAACAAGACTGAACAACGCGAAATGTTCATGATTTTCGATAGCAGCATGAGTAACACTGCTTAAGTTCGCTTCCGCATACTCTTCTGCTCCGTCTCCAGACAAATAGGCAGCGACTCCGGAAATCAGACCGACGACTAACGTAAAAAGGGCAAACAGTTTGAATTGCGTCCATTTCAGACTGACGAGTAATAAGATCGTCGCAAATAATAAAAGTGCAATCGGTGCATGAACAAGAAGTGGATGAAGCGGTACGTTCCCCAACATATCAAAGACCTCCTTGGATAAGTATGGTAAAGCATAATTTCACTTTACCCTGCTTATCTGACAGTTAACTGACACCGTTTTAAAGAGTTGGGAAATGAATGATGAACCGTGTGCCTTCACCTAATGTGGAATCAATGGAAATCGTTCCACCATGTTGCTCCACAATGGATTGAGCAATCGATAGCCCAAGACCGGTTCCTGTTCCGTGACGCGAATGGTCACCCCGGTAAAAACGCTCGAATATTTTAGTTTGTTGATCGGAAGCGATACCGATTCCACGGTCCTGTATCGTCAACTGGCGTTCTGTAGCAGTTTCTTCGAGGGAGACATTAATGGCTTCATCGCTGTAGACAAGAGCATTTTCAAGAAAGACCGTCAATAAGCGATTCAATTGATGGGCGTCTCCTTTCATGCGTAAGTCAGAAGCAATCGAAGCGTGAATGACGCGATCCGAGTAGGCATGCTGAAAACGTTCGACGGTCTTTTGAACGAGTGAACTAAGGTCAACTTCCTGTTTCGGTGAAGGTTGTCCTTCTCGCGCAAGCAATAGTAAATCAGAGACTAAATACTGCATCCCTGCCGTTTCTGCTTTGATATCCTCTAGAATCGTGCGTCCTTCATTCGAAAGTGATTCCGCTTCTAGCAATTCAATCCCGCTATAGACGATTGTCAGAGGTGTCCGTAGTTCATGTGAAGCATCGGATGTAAAACGACGTTGGCGATCAAATGCTTGTTGCACCGGAATGACGGCTCGACCAGCAAGGATGTATCCGACTAGCGTCAGAACGATCGTTGCGAGAACGCCAATCCCCGCAAGAACGGCAATCAATCGCTGCAAGGTATCTTCGGTCGGAGAGATGTCCTTCATTAGCAGTAGTCGTCCTTCTTCGGTACTTCGTTGATACAGCAAGAAGTGTCGATCATCCCACTCCACTTGTTTCGTCGTATCATTCGAGCTTAAAAAACGGCGCAGTGTTTTCATCTCGACGCCAGGCGGCAAACTTGCATAGCGTTCGTTTCCTGAACCGTCGAGTAACTGGAAGTAGATCGGATTTCGGATGAATTGATCTTCCCCGTGTTCGATCCGTTCGAAGATATCTCGATCAGATACGCCCTTCAATTGATTCAATTCCATTCGATTCAGCAATTGAGCGTTCGTGACATACACACCAATCAGGATGAGGACTAGTACAAGAAAAAACGAACCACTGAATAACAAGGTCAGTCGTTTTCGAATCGATTCAAGCATGCGGATCACCTAAACGATAACCGAACCCGCGAACTGTCCGGATCAAATTAGGAGCACCGACCGCATCTAATTTTTTCCGAACGAGTCGGACGAGCGCATCGAGCGCGTTATCCGTAATATCCGCACCGATCCCCCACACGACTTCGATGATTAATTCACGACTCATGACCTGTTCAGGTCGTCTTAACAGTAAGGAAAGGAATTCAAATTCACGTCGTGTTAAATCAATCGGATGATGTTCATAGGAAATTGTTTGTGACGATAGATCGAGTACTAGTCCGTTGAAGGAGACCGTCGACACGAATGCCTTTTGTTGACGACGACTGAGCGCGCGCAGTCGTGCCAGTAATTCATTCGATTGAAACGGTTTAACGAGATAGTCATCGGCTCCACTATCGAGACCATGAACGAGATCGATTTCCGTATCACGAGCAGTCAACATCAAGATGCCGCCTTCGAACTGTTCTTGGCGTAAGGTAGCGGCGACTTCGATTCCGCTCTTACGAGGCATCATCCAATCGAGAACGAGTAAGTCATAGCGATACGTCTGACATTGGAGGAGCGCTTCCACTCCATCCTGCGCAACATCTACCTGATATCCTGCCCGCTCCAAATGGAGGCGTAACATCTTTGCAAGACGCTGATCATCTTCTGCTACCAAAACGCGCATGCACATCGCTCCTCTTTTTTCTCATTATCCCATAGTTGCCGTCAGTTAGTTGTCAGTTTTTTTCGATACAGTAAACGTAACAAGAAGGGAGAGGAAACAGATGAAACCCAAACCATTTGCGAAATGGCTTGTCGGGCTTAGTAGTTCCGTCTTCATCGGACTCGCCATTGGTCAGTTGAGTGTCAGTTCGAACGATTCCTCGACGACACCTGTTTCGACAGGCGATACGTATTCGAACGATACGACATTACCATCTCAAGGGAATCAATATAGCGATGATGAAGGCGAATACGAAGGGGATGATGGATATTACGAAGAAGACGATGATGATCAATGGCAAGGTGATGAATCATCTGGCTTCAGTCAACCCGGTGGATCGAGTGACGGGCAGTCTAGCCATTCGAGGTAAGGAGGAGGAAGATGGAGCGACAATTGTATGCGATGCATAATCAGGTGCGGTTCGTAACGGATCAGCCGATCGATGAAGCAGAATGGGAGGAACTTGTCCGATTCTTTCATTATGTGGATCGGCAGTGGTCACGCTTTGATGAGCAAAGTGAAGTCAGTCGATTGAATCGCTTACGGATCGGCGACACGTTATCGGTGTCCTTACCGTTAGCCCGCTTGCTTGCCCGCGCTACACGATATTTCGAGCAGACCGAACGTTATTTTTCCCCATTCCTGCTGGCGCAACAACAAGCCAATGGCTATCGGCAATCATTTCCTTTCACACAAGCTGTCGCTTATGAAGAGGTTGCTCCACCAGAAATCGCCCCGTTCATCATTGAAGGATGTGACGTGACTCGAGTCGGAGGCGGTTTTATCGACCTAGGTGGCATCGGAAAAGGAGCTGCCGCGATGATTGCAGCGCAACGACTACGAAAAAGCTGGAATCGTGGATTGATTGAAGCGGGAGGCGACGTCATCGTCTGGTCCGATGAGGAACCATGGAATATCACGATCACGCATCCCGAGACCGAACAACGCGTCGCTGATGTGCAGTTGCGACAAGGCGCGGTCGCGACATCGAACCGTGTCTATCGATCGTGGAAGACGGACGGACAGACGCATCATCATTTGTTGGATGGACGAACAGGACGTCCGACGAAAAGTCCGATTCTTCAAGTAACCGCATCTGCGCCACAACTCTATGAAGCGGAAGTCATGACGAAACTTGCCTTTCAGATGACAGAGACAGAACGTCAAGAAAAGCTGTTTCGTTGGTTTCCAAAAGGACGATTATTGATTTTGGATACTGCTGGGGAATGGCGAAGTGAACAGAAAGGAGTGAGTGAGACATGGACTGGATGAAATGGTTGTTCTCAACATGGACGATGATCCGGTTGAGTGGATTAAGTGGGCACTTCTTCATGACGATTTCTGTCTTAGCGGGATTGCTCGGTTCCTACCCGGCATTCAAAAAACAAAAAGCACGACTGCATCACGTGCATTTATATAGTGGCTGGGCAGGGTTGCTCGCAATCGTCCTTCATGCGACGCTCATCATCGTCGATTCATACGCACCACTGACGATCTTTGAAGTCCTGATTCCGGGCCAAGCTTCTTATGAACCACTCTGGAATGCGCTAGGAACGATTAGTCTCTACTTATTCGGATTCGTTCTCGTGACATCAGATTTCTTAAAGGAGACGCTAGGCAAGACGCTTTGGAAATTGACGCACTGGCTTGTCTTACCTGCTTGGCTATTAATGACGGCACATGGTCTTTTCATCGGTACGGATACCGGAACCCTGTTCACGACGATTTGGTACGCTATCTCAACACTGACGATGTTTACGCTCGTCCTATACCGGATGCGAATTCGTCCTGTGCAACGGACTCGAACTTCAGCAAAAGAGCGCTCAGTCGTACGCTGAGCGCTCTTTTTATTGTCGGGCGAGCCAAGACGTCCACTCGTTAAAGGCAGCGTCCCGATTCTCGATATAGTTGTGATCACTATCGACAATCGCTTCCTCGAACGGACTGCCGGATAGCAATAAGTCATGATGGAGTGCTTTGATCGATGTTTCGTCCCGTTCTGACGTCATAAGCAACATCGAGCGATCGGCTAGACGTTCTTTTAGCGTCAGTAAGTTCCAAGTCGTATGATGGTGCTTCAACTCATCGAGTAACGCGTCAGCAACGGCACCATTTAGGAAACCAGCTCCTCGTTCGAGTACACCGTGTAGCGCAGCTTCGTATTCCGGATGTTCGAGGACGAGCTGACCGACGAGACCAAAATTAAACGGAGAGATTCCGACATAATGTGCAGCCGCTGGTGTCTCAGCAAAAGCATGCAGACCGGCGAAGCCACCCATGCTATGACCAACGACGGTAATCTGATCCGCCTTGATTCCATGTTCGGCAGTGAAAGGCTCTGAGCAGACATGCTGTAGTGTCGCGGTCGCGTCTTCCAAAACATGTTGGAATCGAAAGGTTCCAGGACTGCCGATCGTTCCACGATACGACGTGACGAGTACATGGTACCCTGCACTTTGAAGTTGAACTGCCCAGTCCATGTTCAACTGTTTCCCGGGAAATCCGTGGAAGAGGACAATCAGTGGAGCATCCGCTGTATGTTCAGGTGAATAGAGACGGGCAATCAATTGTTCTGAACCACCGCTTGGAACATGGAGATAGGATAGTGTTGCCTTTTTCGTGATCGTTTCCAAAAAAACACGCTCCTTCATAATCATTTTCTAAGTCTTAGTGTGCGTGAAGATGCACGATCATGCAATGATTAAGTGTGTGAACTAAAAAGATGGGATACCCTTCTGGGCATCCCATCTTTTGTATGATGTAGCTTAGAATACTTTTGTCGTCCATGATTCACAGTTCCATAAGTCTGTCGCAACAGCTTCATAGAATTCTGGTTCGTGTGAGATCAACAGGACTGTTCCTTTGTACTCTTGTAACGCACGTTTTAATTCTTCTTTGGCTTCGACGTCCAAGTGGTTCGTCGGCTCATCGAGTACGAGGATGTTCGATTCCGTATTCATCAATTTACAAAGACGGACTTTCGCTTTTTCCCCACCGCTGAGCACTTCGATTTTCGATTCGATGTGTTTCGTCATCAAACCACACTTCGCTAGCATGGCACGGACTTGTTGTTGTGTCAGAGACGGGAACGTATTCCAAATCTCTTCGATACACGTATTCGAGTTCTTCTCTTTAACTTCTTGTTCGAAGTACCCGATATGCAAGTTCTCGCCTCGCTCAACGACACCCGAGACAGCTGGAATTTCACCGAGCAAACTCTTGAGCAACGTCGATTTCCCGATTCCGTTCGCACCGTGCAACGCAATCTTCTGCCCACGTTCGATCGTCAGATCAAGAGGGCGCGAAAGTGGCTCATCGTATCCGATGACGAGACCTTTTGCTTCGAACATCAATTTACTTGGTGTCCGTGCTTGGAGGAAGTGGAACTCTGGTTTTGGACGCTCTTGCGCAAGTTCGATGACATCCATCTTATCGAGCTTCTTCTGACGTGACATCGCCATGTTCCGTGTCGAGACACGTGCCTTGTTCCGGGCAACGAAGTCCTTCAACTCAGAGATTTCCTGCTGTTGACGCTTGAACGCAGACTCGAGTTGCTTTTTCTTCGCTTCATGGATCGTAACGAAGTTGTCGTAATCACCGACATAACGATTCAATTCTTGATTTTCCATATGATAAATCAAGTTGATGACGCTATTGAGGAATGGAATATCGTGCGAAATCAAGATGAACGCATTCTCATATTCATTCAAGTAGCGTTTCAACCATTCGATATGCTGGACATCGAGATAGTTGGTCGGCTCATCAAGTAAGAGAATGTCCGGTTTTTCAAGAAGGAGTTTGGCGAGCAGGATTTTCGTCCGCTGTCCACCACTGAGCTCTTGTACATCCCGGTCGAGTCCGATCTCATCGAGCCCAAGACCGCGCGCGATTTCTTCGACTTTTGCATCGATCGTATAGAAGTCGTTATTCGTCAGAATGTCCTGCAAGACGCCGACTTCTTCGAGCATTTTTTCCAGTTCCTCTGGCTCGACTTCGCCCATTTTACCGTACAAATCATTGATTTCCTGTTCGATGTCGAACATGTACTGGAATGCACCTTTAAGTGCATCGCGGATGGTTAATCCTTTTTCAAGGACAGCGTGCTGATCCAAATAACCAACGCGTACATGCTTCGCCCATTCGACTTTTCCTTCATCCGGCTCAAGTTGCGACGTAATGATGTTCATGAACGTCGATTTTCCTTCACCGTTCGCACCGACGAGACCGATGTGCTCGCCTTTTAACAGGCGGAAGGAGACATTTTCGAAAATGGCGCGGTCACCGAATCCGTGACTTAAGTTAGATACCGTTAAAATACTCATAATTACTCCTTATTTCATGAATTCCTGTGACTTAGACGCCTGTCCGTTTTTTCTGGTTGTTTGCTTTTTTCGTCTGTTGGCTCGTCAATTGTTTCGTTTGTGTTCCTTGTAAGCCAGTCGGACGTTTTGTTTGCGCTTGTTTTTTTGCTTTCAAGCGTTCAATCATTGCCTCTTGCAATGATAGTTTTTTTGGTTGTTCACTCATGTTCGTTCACCTCGATTGATTCGTTCTTACTTTCTAGTATGCCAAAAAAAACGTCTCTTGGAAATGAAGAGACCTGATTTTACATCTCAAAGTGTATCGGCAAGATAGACGACGTAACAATTCCGGTCGATATCGATTTCACAGCTGTCACGCTCAAACACACCGTGTCCTTCGACTTCGATCTTGTCCTTGATCAAAAAACGCATCGCTTGGACGTGATTCGGAACCGTTGATGTCTTTAAGAGCGGTTGCGCGCTGTCAGATAAATACTGTCTGAACTCGATATGAATTTGATGCGGTGGATAAACGCGTTCTTCTGTCGCACGTGGTGATGCTTTAATGTGGTCGACGATCAATTGATCATATTCACCTGCCATCTCATTGGAACGAAGCTCGTATTGATGTCCTTCGATGATATGAAATTCGCAGAGTTGGTGGGCAATGATCTCTTCCGGTTCGATCGCATAACGATCATATTGATAGATCGGATGGAATTCACCATTTTCTTCAACGTAGTAGGCAAGTGACATGCGTAAATCCTCCTTTTCGTTCTATAGATACTATTACCACATTGAAGGAAAAAAAGTTCCGACAGAACAAAGAAACTTTTCTCTCCAAAAAAGCGTATACTATCCATAACGAGAGTAAAAGGAAAGGGGACTGAGACGGTGAATTGGATGAAACAAGCGACACTAGCTGCAACACTGTTGATCGGAACGACACTAAGTGGGTGTGGATCGGATGATGCACGAGCGGAACGACCAGATGATCCGGATTGTGATGACTATGAGTATGATAATGATGAAGGCGTTTGGTACTGTGATGATAGTTCATCAACCCATTCAGGATACTATTACTGGGGCGGTAGTTATTTCGCATCACGTGCCTTGATGCATAGTGCGATGCGAACAAAAGGGTATACGCCGAAATCAAAAGAAGTAAAGAGTTATAACACGAAGACAAAGGGATTCGGAACAGGCTCATCTTCCGGCTTTTTCGGCGGATGAATAGACGACAAACCTTTTACGGAGACATCGATCGTTTTTGGGATGTGCTAGACGGGGAACCGTACGCTGTGACGGAAATCATGCCCATCTCGGACGAACGAATCGACCAACTGCATATCGCGGCGCAAGAAGTTTACAAGATATTTGAAAAAGTACTTCCGATTCTTCGATCGATGGATGATGAGGCACTGCTCGAGCTGGGCTTTCCAGTTGAAAGTCTCGCTTTTTTGCGACTCGAGACGATGCGACCGTTGACCGTCATCGGACGCTTTGATTTCATTGCGACGGCAGATCGTATCTCACTCATGGAATGGAACGCGGATACGCCGACTTTCATTAAAGAAGTATTTGAAGTCAATGATGTCGTAGCGGAAAAACAAGGTTTTGAACGGGTCAACGATGGGGAAAACAAATGGCTGAAGGCAACTGTCCGTCGTGCGATCGAAGCCGCGATACATCGGACGAAACAGCATCCGCATGTCGTCTTCACCTCACATGGTGACCACATCGAGGATCGATTGACGGCTGAGTATTTGCAGTCGTTTTGGAGTGATGCGACCTATTGTCCACTTCATGCATTAGAGATTCGTCCGGAAGAAGGTCTGTACGATGAGGCAGGTAAAAGAATCGATATCTTATATCGTCAAACCTTTCCGATTGAGATGGCCTTACTTGACCGGGATGAAGACGGAAGAAATTTAGGACAATTACTCCTGCAACTCGTCGAGACAGGGCGACTCGAAATCATCAATCCGCCGTCTGCCTTTTTAATGCAAGCTAAGTCGGTTCTTGCATTGATCTGGATGTTGCATGAAGCCAATCATCCGTACTTGAGCGAAACGGACCATATGACGATTACGCGTTACTTTTTACCGACGTACTTATCCGCTGATCCATTCATTTCAAGCCAGCGATCATTCGTTAAAAAACCAATCTTCGGGCGTGAAGGAGATACCGTGACGGTCCATGATGGACAAGGACATATCATGCTGAAGAATGAACAGGATACGTTTCGTGATCAACCGGCTGTTTATCAAGCGTATCAAGAATTACCGACGTACTCACTTCAGGAAGAGGGAGAAGTCGCGTATATGTATGGTGTCTTTATTTTAGGAGGAAGACCAAGTGCGATTGGTGTACGTGCCGGAGAACGGATTACTGGAAACCGTTCCTATTTCGTACCAATTGGTCGACAGCATGAAGGAGGGAGAAACGTATGAGAGCAGCAATTTTAGGAGCATCTGGTCTAGTCGGACAAGAACTCGTCGATCGTTTGTTGGCAGAAGATGCGTATAGCGAGGTACATGTTCTCGTGCGCCGCCCGATGCGCCGTTTTCATCCGAAATTGGAAGAATGGGTGATTGATTTTGATCGTGTGACAGAAATTGAACTACCTGTCGTCGACCATGTCTATTGTGCACTGGGCACGACGATCAAACAAGCAGGATCGCAAGAGGCATTTCGTCAGGTTGACTACACATATCCGATTGAACTTGGTCGTGAATTGTTAGACCTCGGGGCGACACGATTTGCCTTGATTTCGGCGCTCGGTGCCCATCCGAATGCGAAAACCTTCTACAATCGCGTAAAAGGGGACACGGAAAACGGATTACGTGTACTCGGATATGACGCGTTATTGATTTTTAGACCATCATTGTTGCTAGGGGATCGAGATGAATTCCGCTTAGGCGAACAAGCGGCTGCGAAAATTTCGACAGTTTTACGCCCCTTGTTGAAGCGGAGCGCCATTGCTCCGATCGAAGCTGGTCAAGTCGCTGCGGCGATGATCCGTGAAACGTTACATGCACCGCCTGGAATTACAATCATCGAATCGAAACAGATGCAATCCTGAGCAGTCGAGTAGTCGACTGCTCTTTTTGTTATTCTTGTAACGTAAATAATATTTGACTCGTCAAATGATTTGCGGTTGAATGGTAAAGTGCTGTCTCATATATAAAAAAAGAAGTGAGACAATTCAGGCAAAACAGTGTATTCGTATCCTATCTGTTTCGTCACGCTTATCGTTTGGGGAAAGCGGGAAAAGATGATGGATTATGCACTTATTTAGGATTGATGAAAGGAGCCGATCATATGGCAGAGTTTGATCGCGATCAGGTCTATAAGACCGTTCCGCAAAAAGGATTCTTCGGGAATCCGAAAGGGTTGTTCACCCTCTTCTTCACTGAGTTTTGGGAGCGTTTCTCCTACTATGGCATGCGTGCCATCCTTATCTTCTACATGTACGATTCAGTTGCCAACGGTGGTCTAGGTATCGATAAGACGACAGCTGCGTCAATCATGGCCGTTTATGGTTCGCTCGTCTACATGTCAGGGATCATTGGGGGATGGGTAGCTGACCGTTTACTCGGTACGTCACGCACCGTCTTCTATGGTGGTATCTTGATCATGCTAGGGCATATCGTCCTTGCTTTACCAGCAGGCATTACAGCCCTCTTCATCTCGATGGGACTTATCGTTATCGGTACTGGTTTCTTGAAACCGAACGTATCGAATATCGTCGGTGATTTGTACAGCAAGACGGATAACCGCCGCGATGCTGGTTTTAGTATCTTCTACATGGGGATCAACGCTGGTGCATTCCTCTCACCACTCGTCGTTGGTGAAGTGGCTGACCGCGGTGGATATCACGCTGGTTTCGCACTCGCTGCCATCGGGATGTTCGCAGGACTTGTCGTCTTCGTCTTGACGAAAAAGAAAAACCTTGGTCAAGCGGGTACGTACGTCTTGAACCCATTAAAAGGGGACGAGAAAAAACGTTTCATCACGATCGCATCAATCGTTGTCGTAGTGATTGCTGTACTCGGTGTCGTTGCATCGATGACAGGACTGTTGACGATTTCTCGTTTTACTTTAATGGTCACGATTCTCGGGATCTTGATTCCGATCGCTTACTTCACAGTCATGCTTCGTAGTCCAAAGATCACGGATGATGAGCGCTCACGTTTGATTGCGTATATTCCGTTGTTCATCGCAGCAGCGATTTTCTGGGCAATCCAAGAACAAGGTTCATACGTCCTCTCAATCTTCGCAAGTGAACGGACGAACCTTTCATTCTTAGGATTCGAGATTCAACCGGCATTCTTCCAATCGTTGAATCCGCTCTTCATCATTGTGCTAGCACCTGTGTTTGCGAGCTTCTGGGTCAAACTCGGTGACCGTCAACCAACGACGATGCAAAAGTTCTCGTTTGGTCTTCTGTTCGCTGGACTTTCGTTCATCGTCATGACACTACCAGGTATCCTGTTCGGTGTGGAGACGTCAGTTAGTCCACTCTGGCTTGCACTGAGCTTCTTCCTCGTCGTCATCGGTGAGCTCTTCTTGTCACCAGTCGGTCTATCGGCAACGACAAAACTGGCGCCGGCTGCCTTCTCAGCGCAAACGATGAGTCTGTGGTTCTTGACGAACGCAACGGGACAAGCGGTCAACGCACAAATCGTTAAATACTACACGAATGACACGGAGATTTTGTACTTCGGTATCACGGGTATCGTTGCCGTCATCTTCGGATTACTTTTGTTCGCTTTCGCACCAAAACTTCAAAAATACATGCGCGGTATTCGCTGATGCATGAAAAAAGACGCTTTCTCGATCGAGAAAGCGTCTTTTTATTAATCATTCGTCCGGATATGGCGTAACCCTTCTGCGAGCAAGGCGACCAATGTTCCGAGGACGAGACCGTTTGAAATCAGGGTCGTCACGAGTGGCGGTAAATCGGCCGTTGCTCCTTTTGGTAGTAACAACGCACCGATGCCGACAAGGACCGGGAGACCGACCGTGATCATCGCCGTTTGACGATTCAAGTCGCGGGCTGCTTCCGTGACGCCGATGATTGCCATTCCGGCAACGATCGGTGCGACCATCGCATAACCGACAGCGACGGGGATTTTAGCGATCAATCCGACGAATGGTGTCACGATACTGAGGAAGAGACAGGTGATATTCGCATAGACGAACGCTTTGCGGTCCGTGTTATCTGTTGAAGCAATGAACCCAGCCGTTCCGGAAATGGCGACAGGACCCACCGTACCGAACAGACCAGCGAAGAGTTGTCCGATACCAGCCGTGATACCAGCTGTTCCGACTTGTCCTTTGACGGTTTCACCACGCTTGGCACTGATGATCCGTTCGATGACCTTGATGTTCGCTAAGACGTTCGTCATTAACAACAACGAGATGATGAGAGCTGTCGGTAATAAGCTCCAGTCGACATGAATACCGCCGAACGGCAATAAACTCGGTAAAGTGAACAGTGGACCATCGAAACTTGGCATCTCGGCACGACCGATCAATGCAAACATGCTCCAACCGACGAGTAGCGTGATTAATAAAGCGTACTGGCGTAAGCGATCACTTCGTTCTAAATAAAGCGAGATCAAGACCGTCAGAATCGAGATGACGGCAGGTAATACTTGAATTCGTCCATCCTCGATATTGAGCAATCCTTTCATGACGGATCCGGACAGTTGTGCCGACAGTAGTAGCATGTAGACACCGATGACTTGCGGTGTAAAAAGAGGGACTAAGCGCCGTAATACACCCGTCATCGTCAAGACGATACAGATGATACCGCTGAGTAGGAGTAAGAATCCAAGCGACTGTAAAGTGTTTGAATAACTGCCGTACAATGTGACACCAATCGACGAATAGAGGGCAAATACACCCCACCAAATTCCAGCAGGACCTTCCATGATCGGTAGACGGTGTCCGAGCAGGACTTGAAAGAGACTTAAGATGGCAAATACGAATAGACAACGAGATAAGAAGGAAAGCGTCTCGGCACCCGAGAGTTCAAACGATGCTGCGATGGCAAGGGGCGGGGCAATGTTAGTACAGATGATGAATAAAAACCATTGAATCGTAGACACAAGGGTACGCGGCAAAACGTGAATCTCCTTTCGAAAAAACAATATTGGTTTCATCTTAAACCAATTCATGAAAAAGCGATAGGGATGCTTACAATGACTGAAAATTCTAATATTTGTTTTCATATGTGATTTAACACATAATATGGGGTATAACGGTAACGGGAGGGAATGAAATGAAAAAATGGAGTATAAGAATCATTGGAACGATTGCTGCGCTGTTGGCACTGCTCGTATTTGCATTCATGATCTGGGCGCAGTTCGATTATGATGCATCTCCCCAAGCGATATCTTACGTGGAGACAGCTACACCACGTGAAGTGACATTTGGAAAAAAGACGAGTGACGTCGGATTCATCTTTTATCAAGGGGCAAAAGTCGATGCAGCGGCCTACAGTTATTACGGCAAGCAACTAGCGAAAGACGGGCACTTCGTCGTCATCCCGAAGCTACCGTTTCGGATTGCGTTGCTTGACTCAAGCGAAGGACTCGATGTCATCGAGGAGTATCCACAGGTCAAAAAGTGGTATCTGATCGGGCATTCGCTCGGTGGAAGCGCAGCTTCGACGATCGTCGAACAACATCCGAAAATTAAAGGAATCGTTTTCCTCGCGTCCTATCCGATTGATTCGATTGATGTGCCCTCGTTGACGATTTATGGTGGACGAGATGGTGTCTTACCAGTCGCTGATATCGAAAAAAGTAAACAGGACGTTCGAAAAGATGCCGTATTCCATGAAATCAAGCAAGGGAACCATGCGAACTTTGGTATGTACGGTCGACAAAAAGGGGATAACAGCAGCCCATTAACGCCAAAAGAACAACAGGACGAGTCGTTAGATGAAATCAAACGATTTATCGATACACCTTAATCAATTCTCTAGTGAATAAACGACTCATCAATCAAATGAAAAGGATGGAGAGATTCTGGCACTGGGTCCAGAATCTCTCCATCCTTATTTCTACTGAGTCATCGATTCAATTCAAGCGATGAGCGACTTCGTCGAGCGTTGGCAAAGCAGCCATCGCTCCTTTGACGGAAGCAGCAAGTCCGCCTGAAATCGCTGCGAATCGACCGATGTCGCGAAGTTCATCTTCAGACCAATCAAACGAAAAATCGCGTAACGCGCACTGGTAGAGTAAACCGGACATGAAGGCATCTCCAGCTCCTGTCGTATCGATTGCGTCGACCGTAATCGCATCGATGACAGCCATCGCACGATCCGTATAGAGAATCGATCCTTCACTTCCTCGCGTGATGGCAAGAAGACGAATCGGATATTCAGCTAACAATTCAGCAGCCCCGTCATCAAGATTCGTTTGTCCAGTTAGAAACGTCAATTCTTCCTCAGCAAGTTTGACGATTTGTGCATCCGGTAGGACAGACCGGATCGTCGTCCGCGCTTCGTCAAGATTCGGCCATAGCGACTCTCGTAAGTTCGGATCGTAAGAGACTGGTACTTGGTGCGCTTTTGCACGTGCGATGGCTTTTCGTGTCGCGTTGACGGATTCTCCAGTGATCAAAGAGATCGAACCGATGTGTAATAAATCGACGGACGTGAAATCCTCCGGTACATGTGTTTCGTGGAATTGCATATCAGCGCGCTCCGCGTTGATGAACTCGAACGACCGCTCTCCATCCTGACCGTTCGTAACGAGCACAAGTCCTGTTTTTTGCGTCGAATCGTGGACGAGATGATCGGTACGAACACCATAATGATGTAACGTATCTTTCAAGAAGTGTCCCATCGAATCATCACCGACAGCTCCAAGAAAATAACTATCAGCGCCTAATCGAGCGAGTCCGACAGAGACATTGGCAGGAGCACCTCCAGGATTTTTTTGAAACGTCATGTTTTCAGCATCAAGAGGAATCAAATCAATCAATGCTTCCCCTAAACTAAAGATTTTCATACGTAGAACTCCTTTCAAGATCCGGACGAATCCGTTCGATGTGTAAAGCCATATAGCCGATTTCTGATTCAGGTACACGTGTATCGAGTTCGACAGTCAACCAATTGCCCATTTGACTCGCACAGGCATAAGCCTCAGCATAACGTGTTTTGACGGCAGATAAAATCACATCATCCATGTCGTGTAAGGTTTCTCCTTGTTCAATCCGGGCGAGGACCAATTTCATGTGCGTAAAGAAACGATAATACGTCATCGATGAGGTCTCGATCGTTTGTCCAAAAAAGACTTCGATCTGTTCACGTAGTTCATTGAGTAACGTAACCGTCTGCAACGCAGTGGCCATATTCGGATGCGTTTGGCGTGCATTGTATAAGTGAAGCGCGATGTTCGCAGCTTCTTCTTTCGGTAGCGTGACCTGTAAGGCACGCTCGATCTCAAGAACTGCCCATTCTCCAATCGCATACTCCGGTCCATACAAAAGGCGAATCTCTTCTGCCAATCGATTATGCACGACGAGTTGTTCACGTGCTAATCGTACGGCATGAGCAAGGTGGTCCGTCAGACTGACGTGAATATAGTCATGAAACGGCGTTTGGAGCTCACCTTCTGCATGTGAGATGATGCGTTCCGATAAATCAATGATCTCAAGTGGTGTCGTTGTCAGAATCTCTTTGAACTGTTCTGCATTTTCAAATGAAGGGATGAACATTTTTTCGATCTTCGTCGCTTGAATCGGATCTTTTTTCTTTTTTCCAAAAGCAATGCCTGGTCCCATGACGATGCGTTCCTGTCCATTTTCTTTGACGACAACAGCGTTGTTATTGAGGATCTTATGAATAATCAGCCTGACGTCCTCCTTTCCGATCTTTTCTTTTATTATAAAGCGAACTTCAGCGCTTTGCGAACCGACAAATGCGACCACCGAGCCCGAGGACTCGGTTTGGTCGCATGAAGGATTAAGCAGCAACGTCCGTTTCTTTTTGTTTCCGTGCATCGAGACGCATCAAGACGACAGTCGAGATGAAAGCAGTGACGACTGCAATGGCGAACCCGACGAGATAGTTGATCAAGTTTGACGCACCGAGTGGCGCGACGATCGCAATCATCGGAATTCCAGTTAATCCATAAGCGTTCGCAGCGACTTGTGTCAAGACGACATAACCGCCACCGATCGCACCACCAATGGCACCACCGATGAATGGTTTTCCAAGACGTAAGTTGACACCGTAGATGACGGGTTCTGTGATTCCGAGAAATGCTGAGAACGCAGACGGTAGGGCGAGTGCTTTGAGTTTAACGTTCTTCGTCAAGAAGTAAACGGCAAGTCCGGCACCACCTTGAGCGACATTCGCCATCGACCAAATCGGTAAGAGGAAGTTCTTTCCGATACTCTTATCAGCAAGTAATCCTGCTTCAATAGCATGGAAACTATGGTGCATCCCTGTGATGACGATTGTCGAATAAAGTCCACCGAAGAGAAGACCGGCGACGACTGAGAACTGTTCATAGAAGAAGACGAGTACGAATGAAATGCCTTTTCCGAGTAACGTTCCGATCGGACCAATGACGATCAATGCCAGGAATCCAGTGACGAGAACCGTAACGAACGGTGTCACGAGTAAGTCAAGCGTTTCGGGTGTCCGTTTCCGGACTTGTTGTTCAATCTTTGCCATGACCCAAACGGTTAAGAGAACCGGGAAGACCGTTCCTTGATAACCGATCAACTCGATGTTCATTCCGAGGAACTTCATGACTTCCGGATCACTATTACCGAGCGTCCAAGGGTTTAAGAGGGACGGGTGTGTCATGATCCCCCCGATGACGGCACCGAGGTACGGGTTCGCACCGAATTCACGGGCTGCCGAGAAACCGATCAGGATCGGTAGGATGATGAAGGCAGAAGACGAGAACATATCCAGTAGTTGGACGATCGGTGAATCACCGTCAACCCAACCGAAGGCCTTGATCATACCGAGTAATCCCATCAAGAGACCGGCTGCGACGATTGCCGGAATGAGTGGAACGAAGACGTTCGAGAGCGAGCGGGCAAGACGGGCGAACGGATTTAATTTTTGCGATGCAGCCTTTTTAACGTCGAGTGGTTCTTCTCCATCGACCTTTACACCGGCAAGTGGTGCAAACGCAGCAAATACCTTGTTGACGGTACCGGTTCCAAAGATGATTTGGTATTGACCAGAACTTGAGAAGGCGCCGCTGACACCATCTAAGTCTTCAAGTGCTGCTTGATCGACCTTTGATTCATCATGCAAGACAAGACGTAAACGCGTCGCGCAATGAGCAGCAGTGATGATGTTCTCGCGTCCACCGACGAGTTCGAGCACACGTTTAGCAGTTTGTTGATAATCCATCGGAAAAGTCCTCCTTTTTCATGAAACGTGCTGAATGAGACAAAAAAAGGCAAGACCGAACAACACCTCTCCTAACGAGGTGTCATTTCGGTCTTGCCAGCCGTACTGTCACAATCCGCACTATTGATTTGATTTCATCTTAAAGGAGAAAAGAAAGCGTTGTCAATACTTAATGTTCATTTTTTTGAATCTGAATATCGACCTCAACACCGTAGTGATCGGAAACGACGGGACCGTGAATCCCATCGAATACGACTCCGACGCGTTCGACGTCAATTTTCCGATTCGATAAGACGAGATCGATCCGCAATCCTTGTTGATTGTCTTCCCATCCATCGATGTTGCCATTGATCGTCTCAATTCCGACCGTTTCCTTAGCTAGCAGGAAGACGTCGTGTAATCCTCGTTGCATCATATAGTCATAACCTGTATTTCGTTCTAAGGCATCGTTGTTGAAATCACCGAGGAAAAATGTCCATTCGAGTGGATCCATCCGGGCCATCAAATGATTGAATTGTTCCTGGAACGGTTCGACTTCATCTGCCCACCAGCCAAGATGGCATGTATTGAACGTAATCGGTGTACCGTCGACTTGGATCGTCGCACGGACGATTTTTCGCGATTTCCAATCGAATGTATCTTGACTGCGGCTGACATAATAACTGTCCGATTTTAAGATTGGGTGTTTCGTCAAAAGAGCGAGTCCTTCTTCATACTTATCATAGCCGATATGAGCAAAATCCCAGACGAGGGAGTAGGTTTGACCTTGTTCTTTTAACGCTTGCTGGATCAAATAGGCAAAGTTATCGTTACGCACATCATCATAGACGATGGGTGTATCCATCAATTGACTCACTTCTTGCAGTGCGACGACATCATAATCTTGAGCGAGAATTTGTTGAACGATCTGGTTTAATTTTTCGAGTGGCTGTTCTTCCTGCCACGAATGACAGTTTAGTGTGAGTAGACGCATGAGTGGTCCTCCTGATTTTTCAAATAAGAAAGGTGAAACTCTTATAAAAGAGCTTCACCTTTAGGTAGTTCCCTAATCTCGCAGGTTTATGCGCCGATCCGGTCTTGGATATCTGATTTTAAGATATCGGCTTTTGGACCGTAGATGGCTTGCACGCCATTGTTCTTAAGGATCAGACCAAGTGCACCGTTTGCTTTCCAGTCTGCTTCTTTTGCAACAAGCGCTGGATCTTTGACAGTGACACGAAGACGCGTCATGCAGGCATCGACGTCCTCGATGTTTTGCTGTCCACCAAGCAAATCGATGATTTGTGAAGCTTGCGAACCGTCGGCAGGAGCTGATGTCGCAGCAGCCTCACCTGAAGCTTCAGTTGTAGATACGTTGATATCGTCAAGATAGTTCCCGTTACGACCTGGTGTCGCATAGTTGAACTTCTTGATGACGAAACGGAACGTGAAGAAGTTCAAGAAGAAGAAGAACACACAGACACCGATGAAACGAATTAAATCACCAATTAATCCAGCTTTTGCAATCAATGGAATCCGCGTCAAGAGTTCGATCGCACCGAATGCGTGAATCCGAAGATGCATGACATCTGCTAGTGCGAAAGCAACACCCGTGAGCACAGCATAGATGACGTAAAGAACAGGAGCGATGAACATGAACATGAATTCGATTGGCTCCGTGACACCTGTCAAGAAAACTGCAAGTCCAGCAGATAAGAAGACAGGTTTGTATGCTTTCTTCTTATCTTCATCAACTGACATGTACATTGCGACAGCGATACCGATCAATGAAGCAAGTGATGTGACGACTTGTCCTTCTTTAAAACGAGCAGGAACGACACTGTTGATTAAGTCATTGTATCCTTGTGTGTTACCGGCTTGTTTTAAATTAACGAGGTCAGTGATCCAAGCTAACCAAAGCGGATCTTGACCAGCAACCGTCGATCCTTGAGCAGCACCTGTCAGGATTTTGTACGTTCCACCGAGTTCCGTGTAGTTCATCGGGACAGTCAACATGTGATGAAGACCGAACGGAAGTAATAGACGCTCGAGTGTACCGTATACGAACGGTGCAATGATCGGTGCAGAATCACGTGAAGAGGCAATCCAGCGACCGAAGTCATTCAATAAGCCTTGAACGAACGGCCAAACGAGTGATAAGGCGAATGCTGCAACGACTGATCCACCAATGACGACGAATGGTACAAAACGTTTTCCGTTGAAGAATGCAAGCGCATCTGGCAATTTACTGAAGTTATAAAATTTATTAAAGAGAACGGCACCAAGGAAACCAGAGATGATTCCGACGAATACTCCCATGTTGAGAGCAGGTGCCCCTAAAACTGAAGTGAAATAATCTTTTACGATGAGCTCAGAACCAAGTAATGAATCGACCGTTGCTTTTGGGTCCGCGATCATGTCAGCGTTGACACCGAAGATAGCTCCTGTGACACGGTTGATCAAAATGAAGGCGAGTAACGCTGCGAACGCACCACCAGCACGTTCTTTTGCCCATGACCCACCAATCGCGACGGCGAATAAGACATGAAGGTTCGTAATGATAGCCCAACCTAAATCTTCAACGATTCGAGCAATCGTTTGCATTAACGCGATATCGCCTCCATACATGCCGATCAGTTTCCCGACCGAGATCATGATTCCTGCAGCAGGCATAACCGCGATGACGACCATCAAGGCTTTACCGAGTTTTTGCCAAAAATCGAACGAAATAGCATTTTTCAAGATCATTCACTCCTTTTGTATCTCTTTTTCTCTAATATGTGTGTAAGAACAGTGCAATAATGTAAGCGATTAATGCAACCGTTTGCATATAGAATTGTAAGCGATAACTTTTTAAAAAGCTAGTGTTTTACAAGAAAAATATTTGAAATTTTATTTTGATTAGAAATTGATAGTTCGGAAAGGTATTCAGATTTTAAAAAAGTGGGAATAAGACTACAGTGAACGTTGTTTAGTTTTAAAAGAAGAAAGGATGTTTGAAGCGGATGAAAGAAGGGATTCAACCGATCGGACAGTACGGACAGCGGATTCGTACATTACGAGAACGTCATCAGTTAGATCAAAATACATTAGCAGCGTTAACTGAGACGACACCTGAGATGATCCAGCGTATTGAAAGTAGCATTGCCCATCCCTCATTTTCAATGATTGAGCGACTGGCCCGTGTCTTACATGTCCCTTCGGATCACTTAATTCGGCATATCTGGCCACCTGAGGTCATCCGTCAGCATGATAGCCCGTCCTTGATCGACCTTCCATCTAGTTGATGAGCATCAAAAAAGAGGAACAAGGGGAAATCCCCTTGTTCCTCTTTTAGTCGTCTTAACGATTATCAATCGTTTCAGGATAGAGATCGTGATTGAATAAACGGTGCTCTGCCATTTGTTCGTATTTTGTACCAGGCTTCCCATAATTGTAGTACGGATCAATTGAAATTCCACCGCGTGGCGTGAATTTGCCCCATACTTCAAGATAGCGAGGTTCCATCAAGTTCACGAGATCCTTTCCGATAACGTTGATGCAGTTCTCATGAAAATCACCGTGGTTACGGAAGCTGAACAAGTACAACTTCAGTGATTTTGATTCGACGAGTTTTTCGTCCGGGATGTACGAGATGTAAATCGTCGCGAAGTCCGGTTGATTCGTGATCGGGCAAAGACTCGTAAATTCTGGTGCATTGAATTTCACGAAGTAATCATTTTCCGGGTGACGGTTCGGGAATGCTTCGAGTACTTCGGGTTGGTATTCAAAAATGTATGGAACGGCTTTTTGGCCGAGTAACGATAAGTCGTTTAAATCTTCAGGTCGCATGAATCATTTCTCCTTAGACGCCACGATCGTTCGCGAAAACGAGGGCGTGTAGTTGTGGTAGGACGCGCGCATGATTGAAGCGTTCATCACGGGCGACGCGTTCCCAAAGTGTTTTTAAATCGTGTAGCATGCGTGGAGCGATCGTTCCTTCTTCATGCGGATCAGGATTACCGAGCGATAGATAAAGTGTCTTTAGCGCATATCGTTCTGAAATCATCGCTGCGAAGTCGAGGTCTTCCTCATTAAAGATGACGATTTTAACAGCACGCTGTTGTTCCGGTAAACGTTTAAAAAAGACATCCAAGCGATCGAAATCAATCTTCATCCCACTTGAAGGTGGTTTAGGACTAAGTGTGACGTCATCGATATCAAGCAACCAATTTTGCCAGTAGGAGCCTTGGGTTTCGACAGACATCGTGATATTTCGTTCTTTTAATGCCGCAACCAATGTGCCGATTGATGCATGAAGTAACGGGTTCCCACCAGAAATCGTGACATGTCCGTAAGAGCCGAGTGCATCAAGGCGTTCTATGATCGTCTCTGCCGTCAAGAGTTCGGGTTTTTCAGAACCATCCCATGTGAAGGCGGAATCACACCACGAACAAGAGTAATCGCAACCACCGGTCCGGACGAACATCGTCTTTTGACCAATCGATCGTCCTTCTCCTTGAAATGTTGGTCCGAAAATCTCGAGAACCGGAATTTTTGGTGTTTTTGTTAAGGCACTCATGCTTCGTTCATCCACTCACGACGGACTTCAGCAAAAGCAGTCGGTGTCTCATAGAGCTTAACGAATTCGACACGAAGTCCACGCTCATCCGGAAGGTGTTGTCCGAGCGTCTCGAAAATCCAGGCTGCCATGTTTTCAGCTGTCGTATTCATGTATGGTAACGATTCATTCAGGTAGCGGTGATCCAATAGTGGTTCGAGATGTGTTTTGAAGATTTTTTTGAGATCACCAAAATCGAGTGTCATACCGCGGTGATCCAGAAAACCACTGATCCCCATATCGACATGGTACGTATGACCGTGAAGGGCACGGCATTTTCCATCATAATCATATAGGTGGTGTGCTGCGTCGAACGTTAATTTTTTTACGATCATAACGCGGGATTTCGTATAGATAAGCGAGTCGCCAGTCGGGCGCTCGACCGTTTCAGGTGCTTCGTAATTGAATGTCATGTGTGTTGAACCTCCTTGATGTATGCATCTAAGCCATTTTTCCGTAATTCACAGGCCGGGCATTCGCCACAACCATCTCCAATGACGCCGTTGTAACACGTCAACGTGCGATTTCGAACGAAATCAAACGCACCGAGCGAATCGGCAAGCGCCCACGTCTCTTTTTTGTCGAGCCACATGAGTGGCGTGTGAAGTACGAATGGATAGTCCATCGCAAGGTTCAATGTCACGTTGAGTGACTTGATGAAGGCATCACGGCAGTCAGGATAACCGGAAAAGTCCGTTTCACATACGCCAGTGACGATATGACGGATTCCGCGTCCTTTCGCAAGGACGGCTGCGAACGAAAGAAACAGGTGATTTCGTCCATCTACGAAAGTAGAAGGAAGACCATCTTCATTCGTCGTGATGGTTTGGCTGTGGTCAGTCAAGGCGTTACTCGTCAGTTGACTGAGAAGAGAGAGATCAAGCTCATGGTGTTTGACACCGAGCTCAGAGGCGATGTCGCGTGCGACTTCGAGTTCTTGTGCATGACGTTGTCCGTAATTAAACGTCACGACTTCGACTTCTTCGTATTGTTTCAATGCCTGAAACAAACAAGTCGTTGAGTCTTGACCGCCACTAAAGACGACAAGAGCACGTTCGTTTTTCATAATGTACACTTCCATTCCTAGTTTTTGTAACGGAGGAGGTTACGAACTCCGGAGACATAGTCTCAACTATTCACACTAGCAGAAGCCATTGAAAAAGTCGACGTTTTCTGATGAAGACAAAAAAAGAGATGCGTATCGTCGATCGGACGGTACGCATCTCTTGCAAGAAGATTAAAGTGGATAGTGATAGTAGCGTTCTTTGACGAGTAGATCTCGAATGTTCGAATCTTCCGAGATGACTTTCATCAGACCACCTGTTTGTGAAGCATGCGCTTCGAGTGCTTTGATCTTTTGATCCGTATAGGCACTGACATCATGAATGAACGTTCCTTCCCCGAGCTCTTCTTTCGTATTGTTCGCAAAAGCGACCGCAAGAAACTCTGGGCGATCAGCTGGATCCATCATCCGAAGGGCACGAACGACGGCACGAGCTGTCGCTTCATGATCGGGATGGACCGCGTAACCCGGATAGAACGAAATTAAACGAGTTGGTCGTGTCTGTTGAATCAAGGCAAGAATACGGTCAGCAAGTGCTGCTTCATCCTCGAATTCAACGGTCTTATCACGAAGTCCCCACATTTGGAGATCCGAAATCTTCATTTTTGCAGCAGCATCAATCAACTCGCGTTTACGAATCGTTGCGAGCTGTTCCCGGTTCGTAAAGACAGGACGTCCCATGTTACGACCCATCTCACCAAGTGTCAGACAAGCGTACGTGACAGGACCACGGTTTTCAGCGTGTTCGATGATCGTACCGGCAGAACTGAAGGCTTCGTCATCCGGGTGAGGGAAGACGACGAGTAAATGATCTTCGTGTGTCATGCGTCTACCTCCTCTGCACCTTGAGCGAATGGTGTCGGGCTAAGTTCAAAAGCAATCGCAAGACGTCCTTCGATATCGTGACCGGCAATCAACAATTGATCCCCAGCAAATTCGAAGTCAGTCAATCCTTCACCGTATAACCAGCCGTGCGCAAGTTTCAAACCGATCCGGTAAGGTCCGTTTCCTGTGATCAGACCACGTTCGTAAGTGATTTCCGCATTACGGAAAAACATCCCTGCGCTATGGAAAGTTGGATCTTGGTGCGTCGCGTAGGCACCGTTCGTCGTCTCGACGTGTACATATAACGGTGTATTCGCATGTTCGTCGATATAACGCTGTATTTCTTGTAAATCAATGGCTTGCATAAACTTTTCTCCTCTCCTATACAGAAAGAAGTCCGCGGATATCGCGGACTTCTTAAGCGGATCAAGACTGGACTGTACGATGTGCAGCGTGGTCAGTTGGTCCGACGTATTCATTCAAACGGAATGAATGACGAATCGCGGAAGTGATGAAAGATTTTGCTGTACGGACAGCAGCTTCTACCGATGCACCTTTTGCGAGTTCGGCCGTGATTGCTGCAGAGTACGTGCAGCCAGCACCGTGCGTGTACGGTGTCTCGATTCGTTCGTCCTCAATCAGGATAAACTCTTTTCCGTCATAAAGCACGTCAACTGCTTGTGGATGGTCAATCTTGCTGCCACCTTTGACAAGAACGTATTGCGCACCTTTTTCATGAATCCGCGCTGCTGCAAGTTTCATCTCGTCGATCGTTGCTGGTGTTTTACCAAGACCCGACAGTTGTCCGGCTTCGAAGACGTTCGGTGTGACGACCGTCGCAAGTGGTGTCAAGACATCACGAAGTGCGTTTGCCGTATCAGGGTTCAGTACTTCGTCTTCGCCTTTACAGACCATGACAGGATCGATCACGACGTTTTGAACGCCGGATGATTTGATTTTCTCAGCTACGGCTTCAATGATCTCGACAGTCGGGAGCATACCCGTCTTCATCGCATCAACACCAATACCTCCAAGGACCGTGTGGATTTGTGTCCGGACGAGTTCTGTGTCGATTGGGTAAACCGCATGGTGCCAAGAGTGATCAGGGTCTTGGGCGACGATGACCGTCAAAGCATTCATTCCATAGACACCAAGTTCTTGGAATGTTTTCAAATCAGCTTGAATACCAGCTCCACCGCTCGTGTCGGAACCAGCAATCGTTAAGGCTTTACGTTTTGTCATGGGGCATTCCTCCTAAAGAAATAGACAATCCTTCTTGTTCTTCATCATAGCGAATTATGGGAAAAACAACAACTATCGACGCTTCTGACGTACACAAAACCCCACCTCTTTTGAGTAGGCGGGGCAAGTACTTATTTAATGAATAAGAAGTCAAGAATATAGTAGATCAAGGCAGCGAAAGCCATCGAAATTGGCAATGTGATGACCCATGTAATGAGCATGCGTTGTGCTGTTCCCCACTTTACACCTTTCTTACGGTGTGATGTACCTACACCCAAGATGGCAGAAGAGATGACGTGTGTCGTCGAAACCGGAAGATGAATCGCTGTCGCTCCAAAGATGATTGCTGCTGATGTTAAGTCAGCTGCAACCCCGTTGACTGGACGGATTTTCATGATTTGACCACCGACGGTCTTGATGATCCGCCATCCACCGACAGATGTTCCGAGACCCATCGCGATCGCACACGAGAGTTTAACCCAAGTCGCAACTTCGTGATCTGTTTGATAACCAGATGAGATCAAAGCAAGCGTGATGATCCCCATCGCTTTTTGTGCGTCGTTCGTACCGTGTGTATACGACTGCAAAGCAGCGGTTGCAATTTGAACATGACGGAAGCGACGATTCGTCTTCGCCAAGTTCCCTTTTTTGAAGATGACTTTAAAGATTGCATAAACGATGAAACCGAGTGTGAATGCGAGCACTGGTGAAATGAGCAAGGCTTGAACGATTTTCAAGAAGCCTTTTGCTTCGATTCCTCCGAATCCGACAGAGGCAACAGCGGCACCAGCAATCGAACCGATCAGTGTATGCGAAGAACTTGACGGAATACCGAAGTACCAAGTCAAAAGGTTCCAGGCAATGGCTGAAATCAAGGCAGCGATGACGACGTAGCTACCATGTTCAAGTGTTGACGGGTCAACGATGTCACCAGAGATCGTTTTTGCGACTCCAGTGAACGTGATTGCACCTAGGAAGTTCATCGATGCAGCCAAGATGATGGCATGACGTGGTTTCAAAGCACGAGTCGACACCGAAGTCGCGATCGAGTTCGCTGTATCGTGGAAACCATTGATGAAGTCGAAGCTAAGTGCGAGAATCACGATTATGGCGGTGATGATAAACAGGCTATCCATCTCGTTAGCTCCTCACTTAAGCGTTTTTCATGATGATCGTTTCAATGACGTTAGCTGCATCTTGGCAGTAGTCCGCGATTGATTCGAGCGATTCATAGATTTCTTTATATTGGATGATTTTGATCGGATCTGTTTCTGTTGCGAACAATGCTTTGATCGATTTACGGCGTAGGTTGTCACAAATCGTCTCTTGTTCTTTGATTTTGATGACGTGTTCACGCATCGGTTGCAATTTACGTGCAACAAGAAGATCCATTGACATCGCGAGTTCTGTGACAGCAATGTTGATTTCATCGACGAACTTGATCATGTGCTCGTCTGCTTGAACGATATTGTAGATTTCGAAGATCGCTGAACATTCTTCAAAACCGTCTAAGACGTCATCAAGTGCGTTAGCAAGTGCGAGTAAGTCTTCACGGTCGATCGGCGTGATGAACGCATTGTTCAAGTCGATGATCAACTGGTGCATCAAATCGTCCCCAGCTGTTTCGAAGTCTTTTACTTTATGTGCAAATTCTTTTACATCCGCGATGCCGTTGATTTTAAAGTCAACGAAGAATTGCGAAGTCGTTTTTAAGTGTCCTGCGATTTCGGATAATTTCACTGCGAATGGATCTTGTTTTTTACTAAACATTTCTTCTGCCTCCATATTAAGAACAAGAATAGAATAGTGAAGTAACTTCACGAGTTCGATTGTAGCAGACGATATTATAAAAGAATACATTTATGAAGCGTCTTTACGAAATCTTAATAAATCTTAATATGAAGGTGATTGTAGATTTAATAAATTGTCTGACAATGGAAAAATAAAGTGTACTTGATTGAAATGAGTTGGATTACGTTGTGATTGCAAGAAATTGTCTTGTGATTGTAAGAGTAGAAGCGCATCAGAAGTGGGAAAAGAGGATATGGCGCACGAAAATCGAATGATATGATTAAGTCTGCGTAATCAGGTAAAAGAGGAGGATTTTATTATGCTCGTACAAAGTTTATGTATTCCGAAGCATCAATGTGTCACGATTTCTGAAACAGCGACGATTCGGGAAGCACTCGACACACTTGAAAAAACCGGATACCGATGTGTCCCTGTCCTTGACCAATCAGGACAGGACTTCAAGGGGAACATCTATAAGATGCACATCTATCGGCATGGGATGAATGGTGGCAGTTTAGACGACAACGTCATGTCGCTGATTAAGAATACATCCAAATACATCTATACAGGAAGTAATTTCTTTGAAGTCTTCTTCTCAATCAAGGAATTACCGTATATCGCTGTCTTAAATGACGATGGTCATTTCTTCGGCATCCTACCTCACGGAAAAATGCTTGGAATGCTTGAAGAAGCGTGGAACCGTGATTCTGGGAGTTACGTCTTGACGGTAGCCCTAAGTGAACAAAAAGGGGCACTTGAGAAAATTTCGAAGATCGTCAACAAATATTCAACGGTCGCGAGTCTGATGACGCTCGATGCGAAGAGTAGCGTCATGCGTCGTGTATTGATTACATTACCGACGGATTGTGACGAGAAGACGAAGAAAAAAATCGTGAAGAAACTTGACGACAAGGGACTTCGTGTCGTTGCTGTCGAAGATTTAGCCGTTCGTGTATAATGGACCCGCACAAGACCAGTTCATGACTGGTCTTTTTTTGAGGGAAAGGAAGGATAGACGATGAAACTATTAATAGTAGGAGCCGGTGCGATGAGTGAGGCACTCGTTCAAGGATGGGTCACTTCTGGATTTGCACGAGAAGATATCACGATGACGAATCGAAGTGGCGGGGCACGTTTGACGGAAGTTGCAGCGCGACATGGCGTTCAAACGGTCGAGCAGGAGGACGTCTCCTTATACGATATCGTCATGCTGGGTATGCAACCCGATGGTGTACTCGACTATGTAGCGAATCAACAATGGACGAATCAGACGATCGTTTCGATTGCTGCACATATTACACCATATGAAATCGAACAGTTGGCAAAACGTCCGACAGTCGCTGCCATGCCGAATACTCCAGTCGCACACCGTTTAGGAATGACTGGACTATGGTTCGGCTCACGCGTGAATGAAGAGATCCGAAGTGTAGTCGAGGCATTATTTGGACGTGTCGGAGAAATTGCGGAAGCAAATGAATCGACGATGCCTGCATTCATGGCGGCAGCTGGATGTAGTCCTGCTTTCTTCTATGAAATCGTAGCTGGCATGGTGCCGGTTTTGACGGATGCTGGTTTTGAAGAAGAAAATGCACGCCGAATCGTTGCTCAAGCGATGAAAGGTTCGGCTGAAATTCTCATGCGCTCCGACGCAAGTACGGATCGTCTCATTGCTGATGTTGCGGCACCTGGTGGACCAACGGATCGTGGCGTCCAAGTGCTACGGGAGCATCACTTATTCGATACGATGCAAGCGGCACTACGAGAGAGTGCACGCGAAGCAGACGAATAATGGATTCAAAAGAGGCTGACTCAAAAAGAATGACGCGTCTTTTCACGTCCTTATCTTTGTAGAGACTGACATTTGAGTCAGTCTTTTTTTCGTTCACGAAAGTTTCACGTGAAACATAAACAAAGCGATTGCATCTTCAAATAAGAATTCGTACACTGTAAAAAGAAACCGTCCAGACGGTACAGTAAATATGAGGGAAGGGGGAGACTATTGGCCAGTGCAAAAGCGCAAGAGACTCGTCGTCGGATTCTTGAAGCAACGACGACGATTATTTTGCAACAAGGATTCACCCAATTGACGCTTGAAGAAGTAGCGAAACAAGCAAATGTCTCAAAAGGTGGACTATTGTATCATTTCGCTTCGAAGGAAGCTTTATTAATGGGGGTCATCGAGGCGCAAGAAGCACGACAATTTGAACTATATGCCCAGCATCAGTTGACGATGGGACCGATGGAAGCGTTCGTGACGTTGCAAATCCAGCAACAAGAGGAGTTCCATCTCGACATGGATGCGCTTCTTTACTTGTTGTCCTTATTAAAGGATCATGCGGCGTTCGTCGAGGAACGAAAGCGACAAGCGGAGCAGTTCTTTCGCCAACTGACAGAACAGATGGATCCGGTTGAAGTGTTATCGATTCGCTTTACATTAGACGGTTTGAAATTGTCGGAGCATTTTCAGTTCGGTGCACCGTCTCCAAATGTGCGACAACGATTAATTCAGCAATTAATAGAACGTGCACGACGACTAGATAAACAAATTGAAGAGTGAGGGAGAACCATACGATGAAAAAGATCATCCAGTTTTCGGTGAACAATAAGTTTGCCCTCTGGCTCATGACGATCATTATCACGGTTGCCGGTATTTATGCGGGAACATCGATGAAGCTCGAGACATTGCCAGACATCACGACACCGACCGTGTCGGTGACGACGATTTATCCAGGTGCTACACCAGAACAGGTTCTAGATGAAGTCAGTCGAGAACTTGAAAGTAAGGTCGAAAATTTATCAGGAGTCGATACTGTACGTTCGACGTCCTTCCAAAATGCATCGAACCTACAAATCGACTATAACTTTAGTACGGATATGGAAGAAGCCGAGCAAAAAGTAAAAGAAGCTCTTTCAAACGTCGAACTACCAGAAGGTGTCCAGGAACCACAAGTATCACGGATCTCCTTTGATGCATTCCCAGTCATCGGTTTTGCCGTTTCGGATAAGGAACGTTCCCTATCTGAATTAACGAAACTCGTTGAAAACGAACTTCAACCGAAGCTTGAAGGAATCGAAGGGGCGCAGACGGTTCAAGTCGCGGGTCAAGAGATTCGCCGGATCGAAATTCGCTTCGATGAGAAAAAACTCGAACGTTACGGTTTGACCGAAGAGAATGCGAAACAATTGATCCAAGCTAATGATTCACGTTTAGCGCTTGGCTTGTACGAGTTAGGAGATAAAGAACAAGCGGTCGTATTAGATGGAAAAGCAACGACGGTCAAGGAATTAAAAGATCTTCGTCTTCCCTATACACCACCAGCATCGAATACTCCTGAAGCAGGACAAGCAGGACAAGCAGGACAAGCAGGACAAGCAGGACAAGCAGGACAAGCAGGACAAGCTCCATCGTCAGCTCCTGCGGCATCTCAAACGACACCATCGACAGGTGCGGTGTCAGGTCAGGCAACACAGACGGCGCCAACGCAAGTACCAACTGTCACGTTGTCGCAAGTCGCGACGATTGAAGATAAAGGAATCGAGGAATCGATCTCGCGTTCGAATGGTGAACGATCGATCGGTGTTCAAGTGACGAAGTCGCAAGATGCGAATACGGTCGATGTCGTCAATGCAGTGAAGCAGACGATCAAAGACTTTGAAAAAGAAAACGGTTCGGTCAAGGCATCTGTGACACTTGATCAAGGAAAACCAATTGAGGAATCCGTTTCGACGATGATCAGTAAAGCATTGATTGGTGCGTTATTTGCAATCGTCATCATCTTGCTGTTCTTGCGAAACATCAAATCAACGATCATCGCTGTTATTTCGATTCCGTTATCGCTTCTAATGGCAATTCTTGTGCTGAAGCAGATGGATATTTCCTTGAATATCATGACACTCGGAGCCATGACGGTCGCGATTGGTCGAGTCGTTGATGATTCCATCGTCGTCATCGAAAATATTTATCGCCGTTTAACGGATCCGACGGAAAAGTTAAAAGGAAAAGAACTGATCATCAGTGCAACACGAGAGGTCTTCATTCCAATCGCTTCGTCGACAGTCGTTACGATCGCGGTCTTCTTGCCACTCGGATTCGTTACGGGATTCGTTGGTGAGCTGTTCTTACCATTCGCTTTGACAGTCGTCTTTGCACTGTTCGCGTCCTTGATCGTTGCGGTTACGGTCGTTCCGATGTTCGCCGATTCGCTCTTTAAGCGTGGTAAAGCACCAAAACCGGAAAAAGAAGAGGGCGGAAAGTTGGCGAACGGATATCGCCGTATGCTGAATTGGTCTCTCAACCATAAACTCATCGTCTTTGGTCTATCAGTCTTGCTGTTGATCGGTAGTTTTGCTCTCGTACCAACGATTGGCGTCAACTTCTTGAATCAAGAAGGAGAAAAGACACTCTACGTCACGTACAATCCAAAACCAGGTCAAACGCTGGATGATTCGTTAAAAGCAGCTGATCAAGCAGAAGATTATTTCAACAAACAAAAAAATATCGATAATCTTCAGTTTACCGTCGGTGGAGAAAATCCATTGAATCCAGGGAATACAAAGCAAGGGGTCTTTATCGTCCAATACGATCCAGACACAGAAGATTTCGCAGATGTTAAACAGACAGCCATCAAACAGCTGAATGCTGACATTCCGACAGGAGAATGGAAAGAGCAAGACTTCAGTGGTGGCGCAGCTTCGTCAGGCGTCTCGTACTCGATCTTTGCGAATAATATTGAAGATTTAGAAGCAGTAACACCGAAATTCGTTGATGCGATCGAAGGTGAATCGAAGTATGTTCGAAAAGTAACGACAGATTTAAAAGAAGCGTATACGCAATATACGTTCGAAGTCGATCAGCAAAAAGCGGCTGAATTCGGCGTTTCAACAGCACAACTTGCGCAAGGTATTGCCAATGTCCAAGGAGAAGAAAAACCACTTTCTACTATTAAGGTAGATGGGAAGGAACTCGATGTCATCGTTCCAAACGAACAGACGACATACGATTCCGTTCAAGATTTGGAAGAGACGGATGTCGTGACACCGCTTGGCGTTCGCAAACTGTCCGATTTCGTTGAAGTGAAGAAAGGGACGACTCCTGATTCGCTCAACGAACGTGATGGAAAACTCGTCGCTACCGTTACAGCAGAACTAAAAACGGATAAAGCAACAGAGGCTTCTCAAGCGATTGAAAAGTCCGTTAAAAACATTGATCGTCCGACAGGCGTCTCGTATGAGCAAGGCGGAGTCACAGAGCAGATCCAAGAGTCGTTCACACAACTTGGTCTAGCAATGGCAGCAGCTGTAGCGATCGTCTATCTTGTCCTCGTCATTACGTTTGGAGGAGCATTGACACCACTCGTCATCTTGTTCTCACTTCCATTCGCCATCATCGGTGGACTGGTTGCCCTATTGATTACAGGAGAGACGATTTCTGTGTCATCCTTGATTGGTGCTTTGATGTTGATCGGAATCGTCGTGACGAATGCGATCGTCTTAATCGACCGTGTCATTCATAAAGAAGCGGAAGGTTTATCGACGCGTGAAGCACTACTCGATGCAGCAGGTACACGTTTACGTCCAATCTTGATGACGGCACTTGCGACGATTGGTGCACTTGCACCACTTGCGCTTGGACTCGAAGGTGGCGCATTGATTTCAAAAGGGTTAGGTGTGACGGTCATCGGTGGACTCACAAGTTCGACATTGTTGACACTCCTCATCGTGCCGATCGTCTATGAATTCTTAGCACGTTTCCGTAAAAAGAAGTCAATTGATTCTTAAAAAAACGATTAAATGACTCAAACTGACAGGTATGTAGAAATGGCTATCTTAAGCCATTCTACATCCTGTTTTTTTTATTTTGTTACAAAAGTATTACGAAAAATAGTCCGCGTTAAAGAACTGTAATATGATGAAAATCTGGAACGTGATAGGATAAAAACAGAAATTATCTGACAATTCAGACGTACAATACATTCATACATAAGAGGAGAATGAATCGATGAAAGCTGTCACTCGTGTTTTGTTAACCTTAACGTTACTCATCAGTAGTTGGACATTCGTCCCAGCATCAACGCAAGCTGCAACAAGTAAAAAAGTAGTGGTGTCAGTGGATGTGCTGAATATTCGTGCAAAAGCTGCTGTATCGAGTAAACGAGTCGGGCAATTGAAACTTGGACAAGCTGTAACCGTCGTAGGTCAGGTCAAAGAATGGTATCAAATCCGTCATCAGGGGAAATCAGCCTATATCGCCTCTACATACACGAAAGCATATAACGCTAAAGCGACGAAAGGTCTTAGTAAAACAGGATCAACGATCGTTTCGGTAGCAGAAGGTCTCAAAGGACGTCCTTATGTTTTTGGTGCGACAGGTCCTGTTAGCTTTGATTGCTCTGGATTTACACGTTACGTCTATCAAGCACTAGGAAAATCACTCCCACGTACGGCAGCGGCTCAATACTCAGCAACAAAACGTACGGCACCTGGCGCTGGGGATCTCGTCTTCTTTACACATGGAAGTGGGATTCAACACGTTGGAATCGCTGTCGATGGCGGTACGATGATCAATGCGAACTCGTATTATGGAAGAGTCGTCAAAGAATCGTTCCGTGGCGGTTACTGGGGATCACGTTATGTAGCGGCAGGAACTCTGTAAACGAAATGAAGCGACGAATTCAAATCGATGAACTCGTCGCTTTTTTATATGGATTCAGGTATGAGGAAGAACGGTCGTTCCAGCAATGAACGCCGAAGGTACTTCGATTTGTGGACGAGCAACGAGATCTTCGCGGACGGTTAATTGAAAAGCATGTCGCCCGATCGTGGCATAAGGGATCGCGATCGTCGTCATCGCTAAGACTTCAGCGAGTTCACTTCCATCAAAACCAATGACAGACAGGTCTCCAGGAACCTGATAGCCTTGTTTTCGGAGTTCCAAGATCAGACCTGCTGCCACGTGATCACTTGCGGTCAAAATAGCGGTCGGTCGTTGTTTTTGTTGCATCCAGCGTCTTGCGACGGTCGCACCGTCTTCAATCGTCAAGGTCTGTTCATAGACAAATTCGTCACGTACGACCTCTTGATACGCATGTTTACGCGCCAAGCTATTCGTACTATCTGGTCGCCCAAGACAGATGCCGATGCTCGTATGTCCTTGTTGTCGCAGATGTGCAAGTCCTTGTTGGAAGGCCGTATAGTGATCGATATAGACGGCAGCGACATCTTCATGATGTTCACAAAAGACGATCGGTCCATAACGTTCATACGATAAAATCGCTGATAAGGGAAGACTGTGCGACACGACGATGAGTGCGTCGATTTCCTGTTGCGCCAGCGCATCCAGTGCCAGTTGCTCATGCGTTTCCACATAATTCGTTTGCCACGTCAAGAACCGATAGCTCGCGTCAAAGGCGGCTTGCGCGATGCCTTGAAGAATGGCAGCGTGATATGGATGATCAACGAACGGAAGCATGACTCCGACCGTTTTTGTCATACCCGTCGATAGATGGACAGCAGTCTGATTACGGATATATCCGAGTTTTTCGATAGCTTCTCGAACAGCTTGTCGCTTCTCGTTCGCAACGTAAGGATGATCATTTAGTACACGTGAGACTGTCGTAACGGACACGTTGGCTTCACGTGCCAAGTCTCGGATGTTCGTCATCGCGCATCCCTCCTGGATTACATCTTACGAGATAATCGTCGTTCAAGTCGGCGCCAATCCTGTCGAGAGACGGGAGCCGAGAATGGAGCTGTCTGCTCAGCCAGTTCATTGATCTTTGAGAGCAGTCTCGTTTTTTCTTGAGGAGACAAATCAGGGTATTGATCAACCAACGTGTGCTGACACAAATAATAACCTGCTGGTGTATGCAATTGTTCGATGGCCCACTCAAAAGCAACATTTCGTTTAAACAGCTGGATTAATCGTGTATGGATCGACATGATGATTACCTCCTTTTTAGTGTATATCAAGACGATAGGCTATGAAACGCGTTTCACGGCAAGAACTATTTTTGAGCAGTGGATCATTGCAAAAATTCAGCAAGAATTGACCAGTTAGACAAAGAAGTCTATGATTGTGACGATACAACACAAAGAGGGGCGAACGTAAAATGGAATCGACAGACTCGAAGCTGGCATTAAAAATGCTCGTTGTTCTATCTCGGACGATGCATGCGGTGACGGAGCAAGTGAAGGCAGACATCAAAACACATCAGTTGAATTTATCGGAATTCGGAGTTCTTGAATTGCTGTACCACAAAGGGGACACGCCTCTACAACAAATTGGCGATAAGATTCTATTAACGAGCGGAAGTGTGACGTATGTCGTGGATAAACTTGAAAAGCGTGGGTTGATCGCGCGAAAATCATGTGCGACGGATCGTCGTGTCACGTTTGGAACCCTAACGGAAGCGGGACGTGAACTAATGGAAGAGACATTCCCGAAACATGAAGCCTTTTTAGCAGACTTATTTAAGGATTTGTCGGTTTCTGAAAAGGAACAGTTGATTGATCAGTTGAAACGAATCGGTTTACGAGCCGAACATTATACGCCGCTCGAAAATGTGTAAGAATTAGCACTCATAAGATCAAGAAAGCTCAGGTCACGGACTTGAGTTTTTTTTTATTCGTTTGGAAGTCAAACTAATTGACAAACGAAAAGGTGGTTGGTATGTTTAGTTACAGAATTTACTTTAAATAAAAGGGAGAAATAATAATGACTAAATTACTTTATGTAACTGTTAACCCGAAAGCTACAGAACACTCTTTCAGCCTTCAAGTCGGTGAAGCATTCCTCGAAAGCTACAAAGCAGCGAATCCTTCAGCTGAAGTAGAAGTTCTTGATCTATATAACGAAACAGTCCAAGAAATCGATACAGATGTTCTTAGCGCATGGGGCAAATTCGCAACAGGCGAAGAGTTAACAGAAGTGGAGATCGCAAAAGTCGGTACGATGACAAAACATCTCGAGCAATACATGGAAGCAGATGAGTATGTCTTCGTCACACCAATGTGGAACTTCTCTTTCCCAGCACGTCTCAAAATGTACATCGACAGCGTTCTTCTTGCAGGTAAAACATTCGCTTACACTGCAGAAGGTCCAAAAGGCTTGATGGAAGGCAAAAAAGCACTCCACATCCAAGCAACAGGTGGCGTCTACACAGGATCTGGTCTCAACTTCGGTGATGACTACCTCCGTCAAGCACTTGCTTTCACTGGTGTAACAGACTACGATGCACTCTTCATCGAAGGTATGGCAATGAACCCAGAAAAAGCAGAAGAGATCAAAGAAGCAGCAATCGCTAAAGCGAAAGAACTCGGTCGTTCATTCTCGACTGTCAACGCATAAGATAAGCGTAAAAAAAAGGCTCCCGCCGTGTCGGGAGCCTTGAGACTGAAGACAAAGCGTAATTTTTCTCTTAACGAGAAAGATTGCGCTTTTTTTTCATCTCGCATCGTTTTCCTGGGACAAGCATCGCGCTGCTCCTACAGAAAAAAGCGCCATTTTGCGCTGTCGAGACAAACAAGACCCGTTTTCCTGCTTGAATGAAGCGGAAAAACTGGCTTGTGTCTCGCCTGAGGAAAGGGTGTGAGACGCGTCATTTTTTAAGTCAGCCCTTTTTGTGTGCGCTCAAGAGAGCGTTGATTTTTTACGAAGCACGAGCGTCAGGAAAAGTAACAAGTCCTTGAGTTTCTCGAATCCACGAGGATGCGTCGAGATACGATAGAGCCACTCTAGCTTGAAGCGACGGAATAATTTAGGCGCGCGTTTACTGTGTCCGGACCAGACGTCGAACGCACCACCGACACCGATGAAGATACCATGATCGACTTGATCATAGATGGAAGCAATCCATTCTTCCTGTTTTGGCGCACCGAGTGCGACGAGAACAAGATCAGCGTCTGCTTCTGCGATCGCTCGCGTAGCTTCTTCTGTCTTTCCAAAACCATGAAACGTTCCAACGAAGTGGATGTTCGGAAAACGAATCGATAACTGACGGATCAACGATTTCATGACTTCCGGACGTCCACCGAGTAAAAAGACGCGCTTCTCGAGTGCGTCTGCCGTCCGCAATAGTTCACGTGCGGTCTCGATTCCCGGCAATGTCGCAGTGAGCGGTGCTCCCATCCGTTTACTGGCAGCCGTTACACCGATCCCGTCTGGTGTAATGAACGTCGCCCGTCGTAAGATGGCATCGTAAGAAGGTTCACGCAATGCACGCAACACGAGCTCGGGATTCGCCGTGACAATAAAGGCTTTTCCGCGGTCGTGTAAGATTGTTTTAATATGGGTATACCATTGCGAAGGTGTCGCATCGACGAATGGTAGTCCGAATAATTGTTTTGTCTGAATCATAATTTTCCACCTCATCATCCATCATAGCAGAATCAAGACGGACGAACAGCGACTTGAGACTGAAAAAGGAGCGGATTCACGTGCATCCATCTTGGCAAACCGTGTTAAAAGAAGAAAAGGAAAAACCCTATTTTCAAGAACTGTGGGCTTTTTTGAAGGAAGCCTATCAAACGACGACCGTCTATCCTCCGAAAGAGCGGATCTTTCATGCGTTTGATGCAGTCGCGCCAGAAGACGTCCGGTGCGTCATCTTAGGGCAAGACCCCTACCATGGTCCGCGTCAGGCGAATGGACTCAGCTTTTCCGTCCACGACGGAGTTCCGATTCCTCCATCCCTTCGAAATATGTATAAGGAACTTGTCGCGGACATCGGTTGTCCAGCACCGACATCCGGCAATCTCGAAGCATGGTCCCAGCAAGGAGTATTCTTGCTCAATACGTCGCTAACGGTTGAGGAGGGGAAAGCGGGATCCCATGCTAAAAAAGGCTGGGCATCGTTCACGGATCGGGTCATCGAAGTATTAGGAAAACAGACACAACCGATCGTGTTCATCCTCTGGGGAAATCATGCGAAAAGTAAAAAAGCGCTGATCGATACGGATCGTCATCTTGTTCTTGAAGCCGTCCATCCGAGTCCCTTATCCGCGAGTCGTGGATTTTTCGGTAGTAAACCGTATTCTCAAACGAATGCTTGGCTGAAAGAGCAGGGAAGAGAGCCGATTGACTGGTGTTTGTCGTAAATCAAAAAAGGCTGACTCAAAAGTCAGCCTGAGACTGAAGACAAAGCGCAGTTTTTCTCTTAACGAGAAGGATTGCGCTTTTTTGTTCGTCTCGAATCGTTTTCCAGGAACAAGCATTGCGTCGCTGCAGGGTCGCTCTTACTTGTTTTTCCCTAGGAAGCGATGTCGAGTGAACGAAACGCTTCCTAGATCCTTCTTCCAGGTATAAAAAAATGACGCGTCACACGCAACTCCTTCAGGAAAAAGCGCATATTTGCGCTGTCAGAGACAAACAAGACCCGTTTTTCTGCTTGAATGAAGCAGGAAAATTGGCATGTGTCTCGCCTGAGGAAAGGGCGTGAAAAGACGCGTCATTCTTTTTTGAGTTACTTAGCGGCTTGAGATCGCCGGTTCTTCATCCATCATGAACTTTTCGACGACGAGAGCAACACCATCTTCATCGTTCGAAGCGGTCATATACTGTGCCTTTTCTTTGACGGTATCGGCTGCATTCGCCATCGCGACACCAAGACCTGCCCATTCGATCATCGATAGATCGTTGTTGCCGTCTCCACAAGCAATGACTTCTTCTTGAGCGATTCCCAGTTTTTCAGACAGTAAGGCAAGGCTTGTGCCTTTTGTGACACCATCTTCTGTGAATTCAAGGAAAAATGGCTTCGAGCGAGCCACCGCGAGTTCACCCTCAAGTTCCTGTTGAAGCGTCTGTTCGACGCGCGCGAGGTGCGTCTCTTCTGCCATCATTAAACACTTGACGACAGGTGTTTGGATCGCGGCTTTAAAATCAGCGACAGGGATGACCTCCATGCCTGTCAGTTGTCCTTCGAGCGTCGTATATTCATTCGGTTCCTCTGTCAGAATTTCATGTCCGACATACGTGTGGATGTAGACACCCTCCCGTTTACTCAAATCGTCGAGGCGGTGGACCGTCTCCGGGGAAAGTGTGCTGAGGAAGAGCGACTCGTTCGTTTTACAATCAATGATTGAAGCGCCATTGAAGCTTAGGATGTAACTGCCGTAGCGGGCGAGTTCCAGTTCTTTTGCGAGGTCGAGCATGGCAAACGTCGGACGACCGCTAGCGAGCACGACTTTCTTCCCGCGTCGCTGCGCAGCGAGTAAAGCTTCTTTCGTACGTGGTGAAATCGTATGGTCACTTGTCAACAAGGTATCATCTAAATCGAGAACAATCATTTTATACGTCATACATTCAAACCCCTTTCAATTATCTGTATATCGTAACAACTTGTCCCCCGTTCGACAATATACTCTCCTCGAAGAGAGTATGATAAAGTGGAAACAGAGCCCGTACGGAAAGGATTCCAACTTTATGAAATATCTCTTCATGATCATATCAAGTCTATTATTAGCAGGATGCAGTACGATGTTTCCGCATCCCGCCTCTTTACTCGAACATCCGTCCCTTCCGGCATGGGAGCAGTCGTTGAAAGAACGGATTGACCGCGATTTGCCGAAACAGGCAGAGATCGTGGCACCACGAAATCAAGCGGTATCCCGCCTATACGAACTCGTCGACTTAGATCGAAATGGTAAAGATGAAGCGATCACCTTCTACCGTAGCGAGCAGGACGGGCGCTTCACGATTCATCTTCTCGTCCATGAACGACAAGGCGAAAAATGGCGACTCGTGGCGCGACAGACGGTAGCTGACGGTCGAGCCATCGATCGACTCGAAGTCATAACTGACGCACGACATAAACAAAACCACCTGGTCATCGGTATTACCAGTTATGGTGAAAATACGTTATACATCATTGAGCAGTTACTATCGAAGCAACGAGACGTCACGACAGTCGATCGGTATGATCGTCTGTCGGTAGCTGATTTGAATCAAGATCGAGAGCGGGATATGGTGCTTCTGCAAAAGGGCAGTCCGTCTCGTTTGATCTATTATAAAGACATTCTGTCGAAAGAGCACCAAGAGACGACACTTTCAACGCAGGATGGCGATTTATTCGCAGAACATGATTTATTTGAAGTCGATACGATCAATGCCGCTCGAAATAAAGGCTTGATCGTATCGTATACACGAGATGCGAAAATGCACATCGCATTATTCCGTTTAGCGAACGATACGTTGGAACAGGTCCGTTTCGGTCAGATCGATGAGATCGTCGAACCGATGTATACCTTCCCGAAAGATGTCGATCAAGACGGAATCGTCGAGTTTGGTCATCAATATACGCCAGAAGGCAGTAAAGGGCGTGAGGGTGAACCGAAACCACGCATCACGGCATACTACACATGGAATGGATCAGATAATCCACCATTTCTCGAGAGTGGGTTCGAACTGCGAGAAGAGCAGTACATCGATCAAGAATACAATTTCGTCATGCGGTTCCCTGCCAACTGGGCGACGCGTGAAACGATCGAAAAACGCGAAAATCGTGTTCGGTTCATCAATCGAGAAACGAAGCAGATTGATTTCGAATTAGAGGTCATTCCGAAGAATCAATACATTGCGAGTGATCAAAAACGAAAAATCAAAGAAGGTATCGATTATGTCTATGTGATTGATGCGACGAAGGATTATGAAGTGTTCGTCAATCGTGTCACACTCGTGGAATAAAGAATCAGGGGGAGAAAAGAATGACCAAAATACTAGTAGCCGAAGATGAACATGCGATTCGTAGTTTCATCGTCATTAACTTGAAACGGGCAGGCTATGATGTCATCGAGGCGGAAAATGGGAAAGAAGCGCTTGCGCAATTTGATCAACAAACCTTCGATATTCTGTTACTCGATATCATGATGCCGGAAGTCGACGGTTTTGCCGTCTGTGAACAGGCGCGGGCAAAGGATGAAGTCGTCGGGATCATCATGCTGACGGCACGGACACGAGAAGAGGATAAAGTCATGGGACTAAGCGTAGGCGCGGACGATTACATCGCGAAGCCGTTCAGTCCAGCAGAGCTTCTTGCGCGCATCCAGTCACTGTTACGACGGGTAGAGACGTTACGCCGCAGAAAACAGCCACGTGAACTCGTCTCTGGACCGTTCCGGATTGATTTAGGGGCGAAGCGCGTCCAAAAAGAAGGTGTTGACGTCGAAGTGACACCAACTGAATATGATTTACTTTGCCACTTCATCAAAAACGAAGATCAAGTCATGTCGCGAGATGAGTTACTCGATGCGGTATGGGGTGAGAATTACTTTGGTGATCGGAAGACGGTCGATGTCAACATTCGCCGTCTTCGTCAAAAAATCGAAGAGAATCCAGCGGAACCGAAGTTCATCGAGACATTGTGGGGACATGGATACAAGTGGCGTAACGAAGAATGAAGCGCCAGATATTGATGCGGTTCATGACGATCATCACGGTGACAGTCTTACTCGTCATCGGAATCCTTTCGTTCGTGACCTATAACTATTACTACGTGACGGCGACAGATGTCTTAAAACGTCATGCGAATGCGAGTGCTGTCTTATTTGCGAATAGCGGCCTCGCTTATGATTACGCCGATTCAGAAGCGACGATTCATGATGTACTCGATTCTTACGCTTATCCGGACGCCGAGATCGAAGTGTTGGATGCGACAGGGATTCCGCGTTACTCTTCGACCGGATTCATCTCGGAACGTAAGTTGACGCGAGCAGCGGTCAATCAAGTAAGGGCGGGACAGACCGTCACGAAACGATATGACGATGAGGCGACGGGAGAACATTTACTGGAAGTAACAGAACCTGTTGTATCGTTCGGTCAGACGACGGGAGCGCTTCGTTATACGACGTCGCTTGAGCGAATCGATCGACGTGTGATCGAAATTTGTTTAGCGATCGTCCTCCTGGGTACAGTTATTTGGGGACTTGCCTTCATCTATTCCTCACGTCTCGTCTCGTCGATCGTCCGACCGATTCAAGAAGTCATCGGTGCATCGGACCAAATCGCGAAACAGCATTACGACGTCAAGGTGAACGAGGAATACTCGTTCGAGCTTGGAGAACTAGCGCGGACGATCAATTATATGGGGCAACAGATCAAACAGCAGGAAACGTTGAAAGATGAATTCATTTCTGGTATCTCTCATGAATTACGGACACCGCTGACATCGATCAAAGGCTGGAGTGAAACGTTACTCGTCGAACAGGATCAGTTGCCGGAAGAGGCGTCGCTTGGGATGGGCATCATTCATTCGGAGACGGAGCGTTTGATTTCGCTCGTTGAGCAGTTACTCGATTTCTCGAAACTCGAGACGAGCCGCCTCGTCTTATACCGTCAGGAAGTCAACTTGACGGAAATCATCGAGACCGTAACGGCGCAACTTCGTCAAAAGCTGGAAGAAAAAAATGTCCAGATCGTACAGAAGTTACCGGCGCAAGTCGTCGGTCTATACGACGAAAACCGATTGAAACAAGTCTTCTTGAACCTGCTTGATAATGCGATCCGCTTTTCTCCAGTCGGTGGCACGATCACCATTCGACTCGTTCGTTCAGAGCGTGTGTTGTTCCTCTCCTTCAGTGATGAAGGACCTGGCATTCCGAAAGAGCACTTACGTCACGTCACAGAAAAGTTCTATCAAGTGCAAAAAGGAAAGGGCGGAACAGGGCTCGGACTATCGATTTGCCGAGAACTCGTCGAAGCACATGAAGGCAAGCTATTCATTGATAATCAGCCGGAAGGCGGCGTCATCGCGACGATTCTGCTACCTGTCACGAAAGCGTAAACACTGAGACGGGCAGAGTGAAACAGAAACTGGTAAAGTTAAGTGGATTATAGTACGAAATGGATCAGATGATAGGAAACGGAGGAATCAGTCATGGCACTTGGTGTTTCAAATGGTACGCTTCAACCGCTCTCCGGAAAACCGAACGCGGTATCTACTCAAACCGATCTACAGGATATGAAAATGCGTCCGCTCCCGTTCAAAGGAACGCTTGCAGATTCGAAGTTTCAATTACTACGTATCCTACAAAGCCTCGACCGCGTCAAAGTCGTCAAGGAGGAAGGGACATACATCCACGCCATCTTCACGAGTAAAGTCTTTCGCTTCAAGGATGACGTCGAATTTTACTTCGATGAAGCTGCACAGGTGATTCATTTCCGTTCGGCATCACGTGTCGGGTACTCCGACTGGGGCGTCAACCGTAAACGAATGGAAGACATTACACGTCGCTACGAGGAGGGATCACGATGAAGAACTATCAATTAGTCGTCATCGGTGGTGGTGCAGCCGGAATGACGATTGCTGCTGGTGCAGCAAGTCTTGGCGCACACGTCGCCCTGATCGAACGCCATACGCATCTAGGTGGAGATTGTCTTCACTACGGTTGCGTTCCTTCAAAGGCTTTGATCGAAGCGGCGCACGATGTTCATGTCATGAAGCGGACGGCTGAAAAGTACAACGTGACGCTGAACGGAGACGCGGTCTATTCCAAAACGAAGGCAAGCGTCGACAGGGCGCGTAATATCATTCAATCACATGATGGCACAAAACGATTTGAGGACCTTGGCGTCGATGTCTATATCGGAGAAGCGACATTCCTCAGTGCCCATGAAGTGGAAGTGGCGGGACAGCTTGTCGTAGGTGAGAAGTTTGCGATCTCGACTGGATCTCAACCAATCATTCCACCGATTGATGGACTTGATACGATTGATTATTTAACGAACGAGACGATCTTCGAATTGACGGAGCGTCCGGAGCGTCTGCTCGTCATCGGTGGTGGTGCGATTGGTCTTGAGTTGTCGCAAGCGTACGCGCATCTCGGAACGGAAGTCACAGTTATTGAGGGAATGAAGACGTTACTCGGAAAAGAAGACCGTGACATGGTCGAAGTCATTCAACGTCAGCTTGAACAAGAATTAACATTACATCTCGATACGAAGGTCACGCACGTCCGCAAGTCAGCCGGGGGCATCGAAGTGACGGTCGAAGCAAACGGCGAATCACGTGTCATTGAAACGGATGCCGTGCTTGTCGCAGTCGGTCGTAAGCCACGTATCGAAGCACTACGTCTCGATCGAGCTGGTGTACACGTCGAAAAAGGATTCGTCCAAGTCGATGGTTCACTTCGAACAAGTCAGCGACACATCTTTGCGGTCGGAGATACGATCAACTCACTTCCGTTTACGCACGTCGCAGGGCTTGAAGGAAAAACGGTCGTCACGAATGCTTTATTCGGTCTACGGACGAAGCCGGATTATCGAGCGGTTCCGTGGGTCACATTCACGACGCCTGAATTGTTCCATCTCGGATTGACGGAAGACGAGGCACGTAAGAAACATGGGGAGATCAAGGTCTATCAGACCGGTCTCGATGAAGTCGATCGTTTCGTCATCAATGGTCAGACGGAAGGGCGCGTCAAGCTCATCGCGGATAAGCGTGGAAAACTGATTGGAGCACATGCAATCGGAGAACAAGCGGGTGAGTGGATGCAAGAAGTCGTCTATGCGATGGCACGTAAAGATAAGGTCGGTCAATTGTCGCGTGTCGTCCATCCATATCCGATCCGTGGTGCTGCGGTTCAGCGAGCTGCTGATGTCTACTGGCGTGAACGTCTATTCGCTGGTCCGATCCCAAAATGGTTGAAACGTTATTTCGACTGGAAACAAGGAGAATGATTCATGCAACAACCTGCTACTAAACGGAATTTCGTTCCGCTCGTCATCCTGCTGACGCTTGTCATCAACTTGCTCGTGGCGCTCTTATTCTTTGCGCCACCTGTACAAGTCGATTCAGGATTCGATTGGACGTTGCTTCCTTTTTTGAATGCCATCTTCAATAGTTTTACCTTCATGCTGTTGCTCGGCGCTTGGATTTCCATTCGTCGTGGCAACCGGGTGAACCATCGTCGCTTTATTGGTGGTGCGATGACGACGACGACACTGTTCTTGATTTCGTACGTCACATATCATGCCGTCAGTGAATCGACGAAATTCGGGGGCGAAGGATTTGTTCGTCCGATCTATTTCTTCATCTTGATTACGCACATTATTCTAGCTGCAGTCATCGTTCCACTCGTCTTGATGTCACTCGCGCACGCCGTGAATCAAAATTTCGAGAAGCATAAAAAATGGACACGCTTTACGATGCCACTTTGGTTATACGTCAGTTTGACCGGTGTCATCGTCTACATCATGATTCGTCCGTATTATTAAAAAAAGCTCCTTCGTGGCAACCACGAAGGAGCTTTTTTACGTTCAGGATTCGACTTTTGTCTCGTCGAGTACATTGGCTTTTAAGTCGATCAATGGTCGAATTAACACTTCGACGCGTCGATTCTGACTGCGACCTGATTCTGTTTGATTGGACGCGATTGGTTGAAATTCACCGTAACCGCTGACGGTGAAGCGTTTTGGTTCAAGCTTTGGGTTCCGTTGTAAGGCGCGCATGAAACTGATCGCCCGATCAGCACTCAGTTCCCAGTTTGATGGATACTGTGCTGTATTGATTGGAATGTTGTCTGTATGGCCAGAGACTTGAATCTGACGTTGTCCTGCCTTGACGAGCAGTGCGCTCATCCCCTCTGCGATTTGAAGCGAGCGTCCTCTTACTTCTGCTTGAGCTGGTGAGAACAGTGCGCGGTCGCGAATCGTAAAGACGAGTCCTTCATTCGTGATTTCAACCTTGATGTCTTTTTCAAGTTTTTCATTTTTGATGTATTGATTGGCTTCTTCTTTGATTTTTTCGAGTTCTGCGATTTCATAGCTTTGTGCCTTCGTCCGGGCATCGAGTTTTTTTGAATCCTCTTCTTCTTGAGTGGAGAGCGAACTGTTCGTGATCATCCCTGAGCCACCGTTGAAGACGGAGCTAAACGACTGGGACATTGCTTTTAGTTTCACAGCATCGACATTACTCGAAGCAAACAGAACGATGAAGAGGGCCAAAAGCAAGGTCAATAAGTCAGCGTACGGAATTAACCAGCCTTCGGAGATATGTTCATCATGCGGCTTCTTTTTCCGCTTCATAGTTCGCACGCTCCTTCGGTGTCAAGTACACAAGTAGCTTATCTTCTAAGTTTTTTGGTGATTCACCGTTTTGAATCGATAGAATTCCTTCAATCATCATCTCGTACAACTGAATTTCGCTTGCTGATTTTTGCTTCAACTTCGTTGCGAACGGGAACCATAGGACGTACCCGGTGAAAATACCGAACAGCGTCGCGATGAAGGCACCTGAAATGGCGTGACCTAATTTTTCGATGTCCGATAAATCGGATAGGGCGGCAACGAGACCGACAACGGCACCGAGAACCCCGAGCGTTGGTGCGTAAGTACCGGCTTGCGTGAAAATGTTCGCATTGGCATGATGGCGTTCCGTCATGTTTTCGAGGTCACGTGTCATGACGTCCTCGACATATTCGGATGGCTGCCCATCGATGACCATCATGACGCCACGCTTCATGAAGGCATTATCGACTTCTTCAAGTGCTGACTCGAGAGATAAGAGCCCTTCTTTACGTGCTTGCGTCGAGAGTGTCAAAAATTGTCCGAGCAACACTTGTTTTGTCATCAGCTTTTGTTCGAATAAGATGACTTTAAACAAGGCAGGTAAGACTTTCAATCGTTCCTTCGGGAAGGAAATCATGATGGCAGCTGCCGTTCCGACAAAGATGATGACAAGGGCTGCAGGGTTGAGTAGAGCGACTGGAGGCGCACCTTTTAAGATCATACCTCCGACTAGTGTGATGAGACCAAGGATGATCCCGATGATCGACACGATATCCATGATTGATGTGTGCCACCTTTCTGTATGTAATCCGTATAGGAACGAAAAATAAAAGAGCAGAAGACACTTCTTCTGCTCGGAAATCCAAAAACCGAGAATCAAGCGCCGTTTTCGTCGATTAGCATTTGAATGCTTTCGTTTCGTTCGTCACGCTCTATATCGGTCAGTACGTCGTATTTTTTTAACACTTGATACAATTCATTTAGAATCGGTTGCTCCAAATGTAATGATAAGAGTTCCTCGAATTGATAATACAATTGCGCAGGCATCCATTGTGATTGTCGTTCCAGCCTTCGCCAGACATCCTCAATCGAATGATCAGCCGTCTTAGGGTCCACTGTTTCCCTCAACCTCCTTTAATGATTACACGTCCACTTTTATCTAGTTTACCAAAAAAATACGAAAACGTTTAGTCGATTGCATATTTCGATAGAACTTCTTAATTCGAGGGAGTATGATAAAGACAATTCTGTCTGAAAACAATCTAGGGGGAGTAAGATGTTCTCGCATAAAAGACGTTCACGACTCGCACGCTTCGGGCGTTTCGGTGAATTGATGTATCATCAGCTGTTTGATAAACCGGCACGCTTCATTGCGACAGGTTTTACATTGACGATTTTGCTCGGTGGTTTTTTATTATGGTTACCGATTTCTCAGAACGAGGGGCAAGCGGTCTCTTTCATCGATAGTTTATTCGTTGCCACCTCTGCGGCGACAGTGACCGGGTTATCGACGATCAACATCGCAGAATCCTACGATCTGCTCGGGCAGATCATTCTCATGCTGCTCATCCAAATCGGGGGTCTTGGATTCATGACGATTGCACTCGTCTTACTCAGCGTCACGGGCCGAAAGATTGGGATTCGTCAGCGGATCATCATCCAAGAAATGTTCAACCTCGATAGTCCGGGCGGTACGATTCGTCTCGTTCGTAACATTATCTTAACGACGGTCGTCGTTGAGATGATTGGTATGCTCTTGATTGCATTAGACTTGTTCATTCAATACAAATATACCTTTGGGAGAGCATTGTATTATGGCTTGTTCCATGCAGTTTCTGCTTTCAACAACGCAGGGTTTGCTTTATGGGGGGATAGCCTAATTGGCTTTCAACAAGATACGACATTCATTCTGACGATTGCAGCGCTCTTGATGATCGGTGGTCTTGGTTTTACGGTCATCGCGGATATCGCTGGAAAACGAAACTTTAAGAAAATTTCGCTCCATTCTAAATTGATGGTGCTATCACTACTCGTCATCAATGGACTAGGTGTTTTAGCAATGATGCTCTACGAATGGGTTTCGAACTTGGGTTCGTTAAAAGATGAATCGTTCTTCAGTGCGCTCCATATCGTATTTTTCCAAGTCGTCACGACACGAACGGCTGGTTTCCAGACAATCGATTTAACGACGATGGTGCCGCTCTCGATCGGTTTGATGATGGTTTTGATGTACATTGGGGCAGGTTCCGCATCAACAGGTTCCGGGATCAAGGTCACGACGGCAGCGGTCATCTTGAAAAATGTCTGGACGTATCTCCGCGGACAGCGTGAAACGGTTCTGATGCGACGGACTGTTCAGACGCAAGCGATTCAAAAGGCATACGCGATTGCTGTCTTCAGTTTATTGTTCATCGCTTTAATTACGACGTTCCTGGCGTTGACCCAGCCGAATATTTCCTTTATTGGTCTATTCTTTGAGACCGTTTCGGCATTTGGAACAGTTGGTCTTTCTTTGAACGTAACAGCTGAGCTCAATAGCTTTGGTAAGTTTTTGATCATGTTTATGATGCTACTTGGACGTGTCGGCTCCTTGACGATTCTGTTCACGTTCGCGACGCAACGAGACCGGACGATTCGTTATCCAAAAGAAAATATGTTGATCGGGTAACCGATAAAAAGTCCAATCGACTTCCCTTGTGGAAGAACGATTGGACTTTTTTAGTGTGTCACGTGTGTTTGATAATACTGGACGAGTCGAGGCATCGTTTCTGCAAGATCTGGACAAATAATACCAGTGTCCCGTAAGTCACGTAAGGCATGTGTCGTATCATATTGAACGGGATGAATGAAGTAGTCAAGTGTCTGCCGTTGCATCTGAAGTCGTTTTGCGACAGCTGGAGTCAATGCCGTGCTGACGAGTCGAAACGGAACGATTCCGCGCGGATAACGTCCATAATAGGCGACGTGTAACATCTCAAAAATCGCGCGTGCGCCATGTGGGAATGGATCTGTCAGATGATAGGTCTTATTTCTTCCGACCGGTGCATGACTGAGATAAGCGGTCGCTTCAATGACGTAATCATAGGGCACGAGATTAACGAGTGCGTTTGCTCGACCTGGGTACGGAAGAGGGGCGAAGGATTGCAGGAGACGCATCGCGTTCAAAACGAAATACACCCCATCCCACTTCGGTGTTTCGCCCGTTTCGGAATGACCGACGACGATCCCAGGACGGATGATCGTATAGGGAATCGTTCCGATTTCTTTACGGAAACGCACTTCTGCTAAATATTTCGTTTCTTCATAAGCATTTTTAAAGGTACTAGCTTGTAACTCATCTTCTAGAACCATTCCGGAACGAAGACCCGAGACATACGCTGTACTGAAGTAAATGTAGCGCTCTAAGGTCCGACACGTATGAGCAAACTGTGTCACGTTCGCGGTACCGATCACATTGATTCGAAAGGTAGGTTCATATGCTGTTGCTAAATCATATAGCGCCGCGAGATGAAAGATGTGTGTGACGTCTTGTTGCAACATCATTCGAGCCTCTGATGATAAAGCAAGCTGTTCGACCGTGATATTGCCTTCGTGCAATACAAGTTGCTCCGGTCGTAAGGATGTACGTTCTAGAAGATCCTGGCGTCGCTTAACAGCTGCGTTTCGCTCTGACGGTAAATGAAGCAAATGAAAACAAGCGATTTGGTCCGGAACACTTGCCAGTTGTTCGATCAGTTTGGTCGCTAAAAAACCGGGGAAACCCGTCATAAAGTAGGTCCGCATCAATTCCATTCCTTTCTTGGATCACGTTCGAGTACAACGGTGAAGGTCGAACCATCATTGATTTCTGATTCAACGGAAATCGCACCTCCGTGCGATTCGATGATTTCCTTACAGATGGCAAGTCCGAGGCCGGTTCCGCCGATTTTCCGGATGTCTGAGTTATCGACCCGGTAAAATTTCGTAAAGAGCTTTTCAAAAGCATTTTGTGGAATACCGAGTCCATAATCCGTCACAGAGAACGTTGCTTGTTCCGGATTGGCTGAAAGAATGACTCGAATATGATCCGCCTGTGGAGAATACTTAATGGCGTTCGAAAGCAAGTTCAAGATCACCTGCTTGATTTTGTGCTCGTCCGCAAAAATCAGAACAGGATCCTCTGGTAGTTCTAGATCAATTCGATGCGTCTCGACGGTCTCGCCATAGGCATCGACGGTTGATGCGAGAAGATCGCGCAACGAGAACGACGTGAAGGTATACTCCTGTTTTCCACCTTCTAGACGCTGAATGTCTAAAAACTCATTTAATAGCTTCGTCAATCGTTTCGTCTCTTCGTGGACGATCTCAACATACCGTTCGATTCGATCAGCCGATTGTTTTTTATATCGTAGTAATTCCATATAGCCAAGAATGGAGGACAGTGGCGTGCGCAACTCATGCGATACTGTACTGACGAGTTCGTCCTTTACTTGATCCATCTTCGCTTCCTCTGTCCGGTCACGGAAAACAAATAGGAAGCCATGACGAGAAATGCGACTCTTCTCCTTTTTGATCGCAGTCGCATAAAATTCGAAATAAAGTGGACTGGACTCATTTGGTCGCTGTAACGTGAAACGAAACGATAGTTCAGAATGTTTTCCGGCGAGTAATTCTTCTACTTGTCGGAGCATCTCGAATCGAGTGTTCAAATCGAGATTCGGAATCAGACTGATTCGTTCTTGAATCTTACTTGGTGCAATGCCTGGGACATCGAGTAATTTGCGTGCTTTGACGTTCATGAAGATGAAACTCCCATCCTCTTCTGTCAGTAGGAACCCTTCATTGGATGCCTGAAGAATCGATTGTGTGATATCACGCTGACGCATGATGGCATTTTTTTCGCGTTCAAGCATTTTCTCAATTTTTTTTCGTTCTGTAATATCACGAACGACGGCGACACGCATTCGGATGTTGTTGTAGATGATTTCACGCGGAAACACTTCGATTTCGACAGAAGTTCCATCGGCACGTTGACCGAGGACTTCGTATGGTTCTTCTCGATGCTCCTCGATGCGTTGTAAGACACGCGCGTGATGATCCGGATGAATTAATTCAAGCGTCGTCTTGCCTTTCATTTTCTCGAGTTTCGTCCGGAAAATGACTTCTGCTGCGCGATTGGCATCGATGATGATGCCGTGGTCATGAAAGATAACGGCTTCAACGACGGATTCCGAGAAGAGTCGGAAGCGGCGTTCGCTTTTCGTCAGATGCCATTCGATTTGTTTTTGCGGTGTGATGTCCTGAATGAGCAGGAAGTACGTATCGTTTGGCAACCGTGTCATATAAAGGCGTCCATGGAACGTTGAGCTATCCAAACGATGATAGGTCCATTCATTTTCGGCTTCCCGTCCATGCAGTAAAAACAGTTGCGCGTCCGATAAGTCTTTTAAGTTCAATTGTTCGAGATGTTGACGGCGGGTAGCGATTTCCTTCGCATCATGTAGAATCGTCGCTTGGAGACCAATGATGTCTTCGGCATGCTCGAAACGGAATAAGGTGCTTGCCACTTCGTTACAAGTTTGAATCCGAAACTCCGAGTCGGTGATGAATAGAGCAGTATCTAGTGTTGAATTGAATAAGTCCTCGATTTTCAGGGGAGCGACATGGACAAGAAAATAGTCCGTGGCTTCAATCGCTGTGACTGTTAATTGATGTGTCGTTGAAATGACGGCTTCCTTCTGTAATGGAAAGAAATCATCCGTGATGGGAAACAGCTCCTGAACGGTTTCGATATTTGGAGTGTTCATGAACTGGTGTTGAAACGCGTCATTATGAAATTGAATCCTTCCATTTGCATCGACAAGAAGAACAGGGTCTTTCATAGCACGTAACGTCGCGTGAATGATTCGTAGCGATGAAGGAGATGAATGTTCTGCCATGAGCTACCTCCTGACTGGTCTTCGACCATGGATTTTAAGACAGTCTTTCCTCGTTAGTTTACTTCTGCAAGACGAGTCGTGTTTCCTGTTGAAGGAAGCAACCGACGAAGAATTTTAGTATAGTGAAAAAAAGGTCACGACGAAGTAGAGGGGAAAAGCACGATGAAACGATTAAAACGAAAACGATTGTTACTAGCAGCTTTGTTTGCAATGATAGGAATTTTCGGAACTTATTTTTTTTCGAGTTCTTGGGAACCTTTAATCTTAATCATCAGTATAGTAGGGTGTATCCTTTTTCTTCTTTTGTCCATTTTAACGCCGTCGCTTGAAAAACGACTCGATCGAATGGAAGGACGAGAATTTGAAGAATGGCTTGCCGATTTATTTGAAAAAGCAGGATATCGGGTCGAGTTGACACCTGCTTCACGCGACTTCGGAGCAGATTTGTTGATAGAGGATGAACGAGGGTATAAGATTGCCATCCAGGCAAAGCGATATAGTGCGGCTGTAGGGCTCGAAGCGGTTCAACAGGTCGCTGCCTCGGTTCCATTCTACGGGATGGACGAGGGGTGGGTCGTTACGAATTCGACCTTTACGGAAGCTGCGTATCAGCTAGCTGAACCAAATCAGGTTCGCCTCATTGATCGGGAAGAATTGCTCGCATTTGCAAAGGAGATGAACCTGCATTGAACATGTCGAATGATTGTCGACAAAAGGGGGTTGTCAATTTGGAGAAACGGTGCAATAATCATTTTCGTTAACGAAATATCATACAGATAAAGAAAGTTAAACTATACAGGATGTCTAAATAAACTGGGGACGAAAAACCAGCACGTTTTAGCAGTGAGAGGAGAATTTCTGTTGCGCAAAGTTGTCTATGTGCAGGGTTGCGTTTTTTCGCAAGGTCATGCCGCGATTTATGATGAAGCGCACCAAATGATCGGTGCGGTTCAACACGACGAGAATGGTCGTGTTCAAGTAATGAATGGTGAAGGTAGAGGGGTAGCGTTTGGTAAGTTCATTCCGACGTGTAAGAAGTGGGTCGTGATGAACCATGATGGACAAGAGGTAGGTCAAATGCGTGAGAAGTTTTCGCTCTTCTCGAAGAAATGTGAGTACAACGTGTATGAGCGTGGTACATTCACGATTTCCTTCGACCTGACAAAAGGAAAATTCTCCGTACGGAGTGCAGCTGGAGAAGTCGTTGCTGAATTGTTGCAAGACGGTGATGAGTACCGTCTCGTCAAGGATGCGGACAAACTCTCGATGTACGAACTACTCTCTGTCTTGAAAAGTCTGACGAACAACGTCCACTATAAATCACTGACAGCCGTCTAAATAAAAAAAGATGCCTTCCATGACATGGATGGCATCTTTTTTTCATCATGTCGTTTGCAGAACATGATGGAGGCGTTGTTTCGCTTCGTGTGTTAAATGCGATACACGACGGGCATAGAGACACAGTTGGAGAACGTGGACAGTTTCAGGGCGGTAAGCGTTAATGCGCTCGAGCGAGCGTCTGAGACGCTTCTCCGTCAATTCGATCGGACCACTTGTCTCCGCGTGTTGCGTATAGACGAGATAAAAATTAAGCGGACTGATTAAATCATCCTCATCAATATTCGGATTCTTGAAGACGATCGTCAGCAGTTCTCGTGTTTCTTCTAACGAGAAGAGGTGTTTTAAATCATCCAGTAAATAGATGATCGAAGCCTGATTGATCGAGTACTTCTTTCCGCGATGCGGTACGCCGATGATGTCCCGGACTTCACGTTTCGTCCAGTTCTGGATCGTCGTCGCTGACATATGTTCGCCGATCAGGGCATTTGCCAAATGAACGATTTCATTGATGGATAGACCATTTTTTAATGGATCGAATTGCTTCAAGCGATTGATGACCTTCGGCAATTCTGTGCCTTCCGTTGCGACGAGGGGTTCGATTCCTTTTCCTTCATTTAGGCGTTGCAGACAACTTGATAATGTTTGGACTGCTTGAGCATCATACATTTCCAAAACTTCCTCTCTAGGACGTCATTTGACCTTATGTTATCAAATGAAGGTTCAATAGGGCAAATGGCAACTGAAACAACGTACAATAATAGGAAAGAAAGGGGGAATGACGATGGAATGGATAGCTGCTCTTGGCACGATTGGAATCGTCGGGCTAGTTCTCGTCATCCTGGAAGTCATTGGACGCCGTTTCGGCTTTTCTCCCGAGACGGTTCGGAAATGGATTCATATTGCTGTCGGTCACTGGGTATTTCTTGCGCTGCTCTGGCTGGATCACTGGTACGTTGCGATCGTACCGTTGTTATTCTTTGCTGTCGTGAATCTAGTGACACTACGAAAAGGAATCGGTCAGATGCACGACGTCGATCGTCCTTCTTACGGAACGGTCTATTATCCACTCGCTCTAGCGGGACTTGTCCTGTTCTTCTTCGAGCGACAGCCGATGGCGCTCATTGCGGGAAGCATGGTGCTTGCTTGGGGTGACGGTCTCGCGGCTCTCGTCGGAAAACGCTACGGAAAGACGTTTTACGTCCGTGGTGAGACGAAACGATCCTTTGAAGGAAGTATCGCCCTATTTTTGGCGTCATTCCTCGTGTTGACCGTGACGTTCTTGTTTTATGGACAACCGGTTTGGCTCGCTGTCAGTTATGGCTTCTTGCTTGCGAATATCGCAGCCTTGATCGAAGCCATCTCATATCGCGATCTCGACAACTTGATCTTGCCATGGACGATCGCGGCACTCGTCGCATTTGCTTTTTGACGTTCAGTCGCGTAACAACAATTGTTTGAAATAGAGAAAGCGTAATCGAATATAGTCCGGATACGCACGCCAACCTGCATGACGGATGGTCATATCCCGACACATATCCTGAAAGACATGGCGATAGATCTTTTCTTCGGAATCGTCATAAACAGCTGCGAACAAGCCATGCTCGAGCATGTTGGAAAGGCATTCGTCGAGTTTAGCGTAGAGGGTCTCGTCGCTGTCTTCGCGCAATGTAGCATGCAGCTTCTCATATTGAATACTTTGATTGACAGAAGCTGTCGCATGAAAGACGGTGGTTTTGTCGAGATGAGATACGCCAAGGATTAAGGAATAGAGTGCTTCCAATATGTCGATCGAATGACCGTCCAGTTGTTGGATGGAATCAATGGCCATCAGCGTATCGATTCCAGATGCGCCAACCTTCTTTAAATATGTAAACGCATAAATGGCGGATTCCCCATAAAATTGACGATGATTGTAATGGACGGCAAGGAAACGATGTCCTGCTGGCTCTTCAGGGAACCGTGTGATGGCTGAAAGGAAAAACTGTTCTGCTTCGTGCATATATCCTTCATCTTCACTAATGATACCGAGGAGGATGTATCCTTGCACATGTTCGCCGAGTTGCTGATGTGTCTCTTCGATCAGCCGGCGCGCTTGAGTGTGTTCGTTCTTGAAGTAAAGAGAATGAGCTGTAGCAATGTTGAGCAATGGATGAGATGGGATGAGAACACGTAAGCGCTCAGTTGCGGCAATACGTACGCTCTCTTCTGTATCGGATGTCAGTGTTTCGAGTAACGCGACTTCAGCGACGTGGCTCTGAAGTTCATGAGAATGAGCGGTTATGGTTTGTGTCATGTAATGAGATCCCCTCTACTAGTTCAAAATCATAAGTCTTCGTTTCTCATCATATGACAAGCCGAGTGGCGCCTCAAGAAGTAAAAAAAATAGTCGATGGTTCCTCAAAAAGGAATCATCGACTATTTCTACTTTCAAGATTATGCGTGTAGGTGAAGCACATCTTCAACGGATTTGTACGTGTATCCGAGATCGCGTGCGACCGCTTCGTACGTGACGAATCCTTGCGCGACATTTAATCCTTTTTCAAGAGCATCGTTTTCAGCAAGCGCACGGTGTGTGCCTTTGTTCGCGAGCTCAAGGACATACGGAAGCGTTGCGTTCGTCAATGCTAGTGTAGACGTACGTGGAACAGCACCTGGCATGTTCGCGACCGCGTAATGAACGACACCAAATTTTTCATATGTTGGGTCATCATGCGTCGAGATGCGGTCGACCGTCTCGAAGATACCACCTTGGTCGATGGCAACGTCAACGATGACAGCGCCCGGCTTCATGCGTTTGACCATGTCGGAAGTGACGAGTTTCGGTGCTTTTGCACCTGGAATCAAGACAGCACCGATGACGAGATCACTCTCAGCGACCGCTTCAGCAATCGTGTACGGATTGGAGATCAACGTGTTGATCGAGTTACCGAAGATGTCATCGAGCTGACGAAGGCGTTCTGGGCTGACATCGATGATCGTGACATCCGCACCGAGACCAACCGCGAGTTTCGCAGCATTCGTTCCGACGACACCGCCGCCGATGACTGTGACTTTTCCACGACGAACCCCAGGAACACCTGCAAGCAGGATGCCCATACCACCGTGTGGTTTTTCTAAGAACTGTGCACCGATTTGCGATGCCATACGTCCTGCGACTTCACTCATTGGTGTTAACAATGGAAGAGTGCGGTTCTTTTCAACTGTCTCGTAAGCGATTGCTGTGATGTTCGAATCAACAAGTGCACGTGTCAGTTCTGGCTCAGCCGCTAGGTGAAGATACGTGAATAATGTCAGATCCGGACGGAAGTATTGGTACTCTGAAGCGATCGGCTCTTTAACTTTTAAAGCAAGTTCGGCTGTTGCCCAGACTTCAGCAGCAGTCGCGATGATTTCAGCACCAGCTTTGACGTACTCTTCGTTCGTGAAGCCACTCCCCATACCTGCCATTGATTCAATGATGACACGATGTCCTTGTGCATGTAACGCTGCTACCCCGGCAGGTGTTAATGCAACACGGTTTTCGTTGTTTTTGATTTCCTTTAATACTCCAATGATCATGTGAACGCGATCCCCTTTCGCAAATAAACAAATCAATTTCTCTTCTTCTTCAGTATATGAGAAATGAAAGCGTTCTACTTTATCGGCGTTTTCAAAAATAACTGATATCCTTTGTGTAAAATCACAAAGGATATCGGTCTGCTTTTAGGTACAAATAAAGTAAGGAGCGTTCAGGTAAAGATTCCATTCGAATGCCCGCTTCCTCCTCGATCCGTCGCATCCGATAGAGGATCGTATTCGGATGGACATGGAGATGAGAGGCGACTTGTTTGACGTTCCCATCATAATGAAGGAACCATTCTAGCGTCTCACATAAGGAGGAAGCATGTTTCACATCGTAAGCACGCAGACGTTCGATTTCTTCCAAGCGAACCGTCCGCCGTCGCAGACGCTCCGAGAAAATCGGTAAGAGTTGGAATAGGCCGAGACGTTCGTAACGGGTCACGTTCTTCAGCTCAAATGGAAAGGCATCTTTCAAACGCAAGACGATGCCCGCTTCTTCATAGCGCTCGGGAATCGCTTGGACGCCCGTGAAGACTTCACTACTTGCTGCGACGAAGTCCGTATAATCAAATCGCTCTGCGAGTAGTTGTCGGAACGACTGGATGAAGGCATCGAACTGCAGACGCTCTTGTTCTGCGTCGCGATCGTTTGTGCTGATCCACAAGATGAAATCCGTCTCATCATACGCATAAAGTAACGGACGAACCGTCTGCTGGATCGTCAATAAATAGCGCAGGCGATCGGCGAGGCGTGGTGTGATCGCTTCCGAAAAACGGATGACCGTCAAACGACTGATGCCGGGTGGTGCGACATGGAGTTTAGAGAACATCTTCAAGATTTCCGACTCGGATAGTTCTTCATGTAATAACTCGAAGAAGAACTGTTCCGTCTGTTCTTCCTTCCGTTTTTTCTGCATGTCGATCGCCAGCAACTGACGTTGAGCAAGTAGAGCTCCTTTCTTTAAATCGGCTAATTCCGACGGAGTAAACGGAGTGCTTCGCGCAATCGACCAGATATAGCCGAGAATTTCTGAATCTTGCTTGATCGCAATAGCGACACGGTCATTCAGTCCGACACCGGTGCGTGCAGAAATAATGAGTGGATCATCTTGTGTAGCAAGGCTCTGGATGACTTCATCTTTCCAGAGTTGGTCGATGACCGATTCCGGTACCCGGCGACCAATGATCGTTGCGACACGGGCAGGGTCTGTATCAGCCGTATGCGTACTATACGCAAGAAGGCGGTGATTGCGATCTTCAATCGTAATCGGGGCATTCAAGGCAATACCGATCGCTTCCGCTAAGTCGTCTAAGGAATGATATGAAGCTTCTAACATGGGATTTCCCTTCTTTCTCTTTCACTCGATAGTTTTAGTATATCTTCTATTGTGTAAAATCACAAAAAGTATTCTTTTGTATTGTAAGAAAACACAACTACATGCTACGGTAAGCCTCGGAAAAGAGAGAGAGGATGAAATGGCATGGAAGTGTTACGTCTGATATCGGCTTGGGTCTGGGGGATTCCGAGTATGATGTTGTTGGTAGGAACAGGAGTGTACTTTACGATCCGCTTACGTGGTCTTCAGTTTCGGCGTTTAAAACAAGCGTTTCAATTATCTGTTCAAAAATCAGGGCAAGGTGAAGGTGAAATCAGTAGCTTTCAGATGTTGATGACGTCCCTCGCGGCGACGATCGGAAACGGAAACATCGCAGGGATCGCAGTCGCCTTGACGATGGGCGGACCGGGCGCAGTCTTTTGGATGTGGGTCATCGGTTTAATTGGAATGGCGACGAAATATGCAGAAAGCCTCCTTGCCATTCTCTTTAGAAGTCGAAACGAACGCGGCGAAGCCGTCAGTGGACCGATGTATTATATCGAGAAGGGACTAGGACCTAAATTTAAACTACTCGCTATCCTGTTTGCGGTATTTGGTTTGATCGCATCATTTGGTGTTGGGAATACGGTGCAAGCGAATGCGATGGCAACGGTGCTTGAGCAATCTTTCCGTGTGCCGCTGCTATTGTTCGGCATTCTGCTCGCGATTGCGGTCTATGTATCGATTCGTGGTGGACTTGAACGCGTCAGTGCGATCTCGACGATCTTTGTTCCGATCATGAGCTTACTTTATATCGGTGCCGCTTGTGTCCTTTTAATATTGAAGGCGGATCAGATTCTACCAGCCTTTGGTTTAATCTTTGAGTACGCCTTCCAGCCGCTTGCGCCTGCAGGAGCCTTCACCGGTGTATCGATCATGATGGCGATGCAAGTCGGTGTAGCACGTGGTATTTTCACGAACGAAGCAGGACTTGGGACAGCAGCATTGATTGCCGGATCTGCGAAAAGTGAGCGTCCGGTCGAACAAGGATTGATTTCGATGACGAGTACCTTCATCGTGACCTTGATCGTTTGTACGATGACGGCACTCGTCCTTCTGACGACAGGTTTTTGGGATCCATCAGGTGGACTACATTCAGGTATGATGCATGATGCGAATCTTTCCGGGGCAGCACTGACAGCAACCGCCTTTGCGAGTGTTCTAGGATCATTTGGAGAATGGACGGTCGCTTTTTCCGTCTTCTTCTTCGGTTATTCAACGATCATCGGTTGGTATGTCTATGGAGAGAAGTGCTTGGAGTACTTGAGCGGTACGACACGCTTCAACGAAGGATACCGCGTGTTCTTTGCGCTCGCAGCCTGTTATGGTGCGGTCGCGCAATTAGAACCGTTGTGGCTGGTCGCGGATATTGCCAATGGATTAATGATGATTCCGAACTTGGTTGGAATGTTGTTCTTGTCGCACTTAGTCATTGAACAAACGAGAGACTATGAACGAGCCGGTCACAAACGAGTGGCTTAACGGAAAAAAGCGGTGATACCTGATAGGGGCATCACCGCTTTTCTGATGAGACGATTCATCCATTCGTTCGACGACGGCTGTAGACGAGGAGTGTCAGTAAGAAAATCAAACTAAGCGCAACGAGAACGGAAAGTGAAGCGACGTTCCAGCCGATGACTTCGAGTAGGACACTGACCGCAACTGTCAAATAGAAGATACCAAGGTACTTTTTGACGAACGGACTTTCGAAATGCGTCAACTGCTTCGCGCCAATCGGTGCTCCGAGCAAGGCGCCGACAATCAGCATGATCCCGACGAGGATATCGATATTCGTGCTCGCGACCGTATAGTTGACGAGTCCCGATAGGACGATCAGTAACGCGGAGGCAATACTCGTTCCAACCGCACGTTTCAACTCATAGCCAACAATCCCGACGAGTAACGGTGTGATGATGAATCCACCGCTGACACCGAGAAGCGAAGAGATGAATCCAGCGAACAGACCAGTAAAGGCAAGGGCAAGATATCGATTTTTCCAACCTGTCTGTTCTCCGGTCGTTGCTTTCGGACGTAAGAACTTATTCGCGAAGTAGAGTAGGAGTCCGATATAAACGATCGAGATGACGAGATGAGCACCGTTGACTTCCTCTAAACGAAGGACAAGTGGTGTCGCGATCGTCGAACCGATGATTCCGACACCACCGACGACAAGGCTATCGCGCCAGACGACATTTTTAAGGCGTAAGTGAGAGAGCGTACCTGAAACCGTTGATCCGAGAGTCAACATGAGACTGGTCGCGATCGCAACGCTTGGAGCATATCCTAAAATGAGTAGTAGGGGCGTCAAGATGATACCGCCACCGATTCCGAAAAAGCCGGAGATGATTCCAATGAAAAATCCGAGGATTAAGAAATAATAAAAAGCGAGATCCATGTACAGTCTTCCTTTCCTTTTCTTCTCTATTCTTCACTTAGTATGGCAATGAATGAGAAGAATGTAAAAGGGGACGGCTCCTTCAAGGGGGTTGAAGGAGCCGTTAAGGGGAACTTATTCTTTTGACGCGGCGACTTCTGCGGCTGCATCGATACCGGTATTGGCCTTGACTACGATACGTTCGAAGTTACCGGCAACTTCGTTCGATTTCGTCAACAATGTTCCGACGATGGCTCCGAGGAAGCCAAGCGGGATGGAGACGATTCCTGGATTCGTCAGCGGGAAGAGGGCTTCCCCGACGAACAAGGCTGAACCGTCGACTGCCCAAAGGTTTGGACTGAGTGCGACGAGAATCAGTGAAGAGAATAACCCGACGACCATACCTGTGACAGCTCCGCCAGTATTGAAACGGCGCCAGAAGATCGTCAAGAGAATGACTGGCAAGTTGGCACTTGCCGCGACAGCAAAGGCAAGCGAAACGAGGAACGCGACGTTCATCGTTTGCGCGAACAATGCCAGTACCATCGAAATCAAGGCGACGGCGATGGAAGCGAGTCGTGCTGCCGTCATCTGTTCTTTTTCCGTTGCTTGTCCTTTACGTAAAATATGACTATAGAAGTCATGGGCAAAGGCGGATGCTGCGGATAAGACGAGTCCCGCAACAACGGCGAGGATCGTCGCAAAGGCGACCGCGGCAACGAACGCAAAGAGTAAATCGCCACCGAGTGCTTGGGCAAGAAGTGGTGCCGCCATGTTACCAGCAGCATTGGCAGCAATGATATCTTCAGAACCGACGAAAGCAGCGGCACCAAAGCCGAGGAAGATCGTCAAGATATAAAAGGCACCGATGATCCACGTCGCATATACGACGGATTTACGAGCAGTCGGAGCATCCTTAACAGTAAAGAAACGAATCAAGATATGTGGTAATCCAGCCGTTCCGAGAACGAGTGCGAGATTCAATGAAATCGTATCGAGCGGTAATTTGAACTTGTTTCCGGGATTCAAGAATGAATCACCGAGCGGCGTCGCTTGTTTGACTTCTGCAAACATCTTGAAGATCGAAAAATCGAACTTCGCGAATACCATGAACGAAATGACAGCTGTTCCTGCCATCAAGAGAATCGCTTTGATGATTTGGACCCATGAGGTCGCTGTCATACCACCGAAGACAACGTAGACTGTCATCAAGATACCGACGATGATGACACTCGTCGTGTAAGGAATTCCTAATAACAGTTCAATCAAGGCACCCGCACCAACGAGTTGGGCAATCATATAGAAAATCGAGATTGCGATCGAGTTCATGGCGGCGACTCCCCGAACTTTTGATGCGTTGAAACGAGCGGCAATCATATCTGCCATCGTGTATTTCCCAAGGTTCCGAAGTGGTTCGGCAACGAGGTACAAGACGACGAGATAGGCAACGAGGAAGCCGATCGAGTAGAAGAATCCGTCGAATCCGGCTAAAGCGATCATCCCAGCAATTCCGAGGAACGAGGCAGCGGACATATAGTCGCCGGCAATCGCCATCCCGTTTTGTGCACCAGTAAGTCCGCCATCCGCTGTATAAAAGTCGTTAGCAGTTTTTGTTTTACGAGCAGCAAAGTATGTAATGACGAGCGTCAAACCGACGATCGCCGCAAATAAAGCAACGGCAGTATAATTCATTTCGACTCCTCCTTGATCTGTTCGACGAGTCGATCAAAGGCACGTGCTTTTTTGCTGTACATCATGCAGAACGTCCACGTCATGATGAACTGAGCAAAAGCGAAGATCCAAGCACCTGTAATATCACCGAACACCGGCTGATTTAAAATCGTGAAGTAGCTTGTTAAAATCGGAAGCGTAAAATAAAAAATAAGACAGAAACTGATGGCTGGAAGAATGAAGCCATTCTTTTGACGCATCAATTGTTGAAAAGTAGCGCTCTCGACGATTGCTGGAGCGGATTGAGTCGCTTCATTTTTTTGAACTTCGGACACTTGATGCATGAGGACGCCTCCTTTAAGGAATGAATGTAAATTCATTATAAGGATGTCGTTTCTGGAAAAGCTATCCTAATTTTTAAGAAGAAAAGCTCATTATTATATTAATATTGGTCATACCAATTTAATGTAAGCGTTTGCAATATTGAACATTGTTTGAACGTTATTTTTATATATTAATTATGTCGGAAAATGATTCAAAAGACCTAGTACCCGGAAAATGAGAACAACTTAAAAAGCCTGCCTATGGAAGCATAGACAGGCTTGAGTCATTTTTCAGATGGACGTTCGATCTTATCTTCGATTTCCCGTAAATGATCCGCACGTTTTGAGAGCGCACGACGCTTCAGCCATTCTTCCGTACCGCGACTGACTCCCCAGATGGCGAGTAAAATCAAAAATAGAAGGACAAGACGCATCGGACGTTCAAGAAACGTGGACCATTCCTTTCCGATTAGCGAGAAGATGATGACGACGATCAGACGACCGGCACCAGCAGCGATCAAATACGTCCGCAGCGATAGTTGAATCATGGCGGAAATGGACGTGATGATGAACGCAGGCATGAACGGAAGTGAAAAAAAGAATCCGAGTGAGATGGGACTCATGTGACGAACACGTTCGATCCACTGTTGTGCGGCATGGTGTTTTTCAAGCCAACGCGTAACCGGACGACGAAATAGATATCGAATACAAGCGAAGACGACGAGTGATCCAAGCATGCTCCCGACCCATGATACGAGAACACCCATACCAAAACCATAGGTTGCCGCATTCGCGGAAATGATCAGGACGAGTGGCAGGAAAGGAAATAGAGACTCAAGAAACGGGGCAATCAAACCGGTGGCAGCTCCTCCAGGTAAGTCTTGGAGAAAGAAAATCATCTGCTCGATCCAGTCACGAAGTGTATGGAGCATTCGGAATCCTCCTTGCGAGATGTACTACTGTGTTTTATTTTACCTCTTTCTGATTCAGAAAGGGAATGAAATTCCTTGAAAGGGATTCAGGAATTGTAGATTGTACATTCGAAAGGGAGTTGGTATTATACTTAAATGGGTGCGTTTTGCAGGCGTTCCCAGCTAGTCAATAGCTAGACGCTTCGTTTGCCAACGTTCGTTTTACTGCAAAAAACTGACATGGGGGCTAATGAGGAATATGAAACCTTATCGCGTACTATTATTTTATAAGTATGTTCCGATCGAAAATGCGGAACAGCTAACGAAAGAGCATCTTGCTTACTGTAAAGAGCTCGGTATTAAAGGTCGGATTTTGATCGCACCAGAAGGAATCAACGGCACACTCTCTGGAACGGTCGAACAAACGGAACAATACATGAAGGACTTGACGGCGGATCCACGATTCGCTGACATCGAATTCAAAATCGATGAAGTTGAAGGGCACGCCTTCAAAAAGACGTTCGTCCGTTACAAAAAAGAACTCGTCACATGGCGTTTTGAGGATGAATTCAACGTACCAGAAGAACACGCTGCGTATCTTGAACCAGCAGAGTGGAAAGAAATGATGAAACAAGATGATGTCGTCATTCTCGATGTACGCAACAACTATGAATACGACCTCGGTCACTTCAAGAATGCTGTAAAAGTCGATGTCGATGCTTCACGGGAATTCCCGGAGTGGCTTGACGAGAACGAGCATTTGTTTGAAGGGAAAAAGGTTCTCACATACTGTACGGGTGGCGTTCGTTGTGAAAAATTCACGGCGTACTTCCGTAAACGGCAACAGAGTGATGATATCTTCCATCTTAAAGGCGGAGTCGTCATGTACGGAAAAGATGAACAGACGCAAGGAGAAGACTGGGAAGGCGAACTATACGTCTTTGATGAGCGTGTACAGGTTCCTGTCAATGCCGTCAATCCTTCTGTCGTCTCAGAATGTTACTACTGTGGAAAACCGGAGACGCGCTACGTTAATTGTGCAAACCCGGAATGTAATCGACAGCACTTCTGCTGTGAAGAATGCGAACCAAAAGTCATGCGTTCGTGTTCCGATGAATGCCGGGAGCATCCGCGCAACCGTTATGAAAAAGAGCAACAAGAAGAATTAGTATAAGGCACGCGTAAAAAGCCGGAGGATTTCTTTAATAGAAATCGCCCGGCTTTTTGTGTATTCAGGAGGAAGGAAACAAGTAACGTAAAATATCCGGTAAACGCTCGGCCCAGGCCGTTTCATGATGGATTGCTTCCGGGATGATCGTATAGCGACTTTGAGTAAGTTTCTGTTCGACCGCTCGCGCTAAGACATCATTTGTGTGTAAATAATCTGTCTCCGTCATCGGGCCACTCACTTCTTTTGTCCCGACATCCATATAACAGCGATGGGCAGTAGACAGCGACGGACTGCGCTCGATGAATTCAAGGAGTGAGGAGAAGTTTGCCCATCCGGCAGTCGACAGGGCAGCGACACGCGTGATGACTTCCGGATACGCGAACAATCCATAGAGCGAGATGACGCCACCCATCGAGCTGCCAATCATCGTCATATCGTCAGGGCGTGTCGCGTAGTTGGCATCAATGTATGGTTTTAGCTCGCGAATGATCCAGTCCATGTAGACCTTACCGTTTCCCCCGATCGACTTCCGGTGCGAAGGATAAGCGGTCCGCATCAATAAAGCTTCATCACTCCAAGGAGCGTAGTCGTCGTAACGGTCCATCCCGTCTTCTGGACTATCAATCGCAACGACCATTGCCGGAATCTGTGTCTGTTGTAGCGCAAGATGAATCTCCCAGCCTTTTCCGAACGAGGCAGTCTCTCCACTGAAGACATTTTGTCCATCGTGCATATAAATCACTGGTAACGCTTCAGAAGGATCTAAATGGGGTGGACGATGAATCCGAATCGTCCGGTGAGCTTGTGATGTCGGTAGCGTCATTTCAATTTCCGTAATCGACAATAGAGTCACGACCTTTCAAAGATTTGCATAATGCGCGGTACAGTTGCGTCCGTTGTGTTTTCCGCCGACATAGAGTGCATGGTCGGCTTGACGTAACGATTCTTCGAACGTCCGTTGATATCTTTCTTCCACTGTGTCGATTCCGAGGCTGACGGTTAAGGACAGTCGGTGACCATCGACGAGGAAGGGACGATCCATGACCGCATGGCGGACCGTCTCGGCAATCTGGATAGCAGCCTCTTGACTACCATTTCGCAACAGAAGTACGAATTCCTCCCCACCATAACGAGCAGCAAAGACATCATCATATTGCAATTGGATCGCCTGGATACGTCGACCGAGTTCACGAAGGACGAGATCGCCTACTTTATGACCGTACGTATCATTGACACGTTTGAAATGATCGATATCGAACAGGATCACGGAGAGCGGATAGCAGTCAGCGGCAAATTCCTGCCGACCGTGTTCATAAAAAGCCCGACTATTCGGTAATTCGGTCAAGGCATCGGTCCGACTTTCCGTATAGAGTTGGACCGTTTCACGTGAGCGTTCTAAGACGCGACAAAAGATACGGAGCAAACGAGATAATTCGTCGGCATTTGTCGCATCATAGGCGTCTGCGACTTGATGGAATAGGATGATCGAAACATCGACCTCTCCGCTCGTAATCGAAGGAATCGCTAGCATCGAGTGACGATCGACAGGCAATCCGATTTGAATATCGTTTCCCCAATCACAACGAAGACCATAGATGATCGGGGTATGCAAATCGTCGGCTGACAAGGAATGAAACAGTGGTAACACGTCGATTGGTTGTTTCGTCCGGATGTTATAGATGACTTGTTTCCGCTGTTGTTGAATCGAGATCCAACCTTCAGAAAACGGCAATAGATGCGGTAAATCGAGGAGCAACGAATCGATCGTCTCGCGCTCGAAGCGGGAAATCAACAAGTGTTCCTTCGCATCATCAAATCGCTTGGCATTATCGTTTGCTTCAAGGGAGTCACCACGCTCTTGCAACAGACGTTTGAACAAGAAGAGAATCAAGGCGGATACTGTAGCCGCGACGAGCGGACTTTCATCGTAGAACCAGATTCCAAGTAGAGCACTTAACATGCTGATTCCGTAGACGAGGGACTGAAGCTTTACGAGACGTTGCCAATCGTATTTCAAGTAGAGGAAGCGATTGACGAATAGACATTGGAAGTAAGAGACAACGAAGACGGTGATCAAAAAGCCGATGAAAGGAATCAAGGCTTTCGTATACGTAAAGTTTGAGCCGATTGGTCCGCCGAGCGCATAATACACAAAGGTCGGAAGCGAGATGTAGACTAAATCGAACAAGGCGTTGATCGGGTAGAGATAAACGAAACGTTTCCAACGAATCGCTTTTCGGTGAGACATGAATTGAAAGACGAGAATGCCGACTTGGCTTAAAATCAAGGCGTACGTTAAACCGTAATTGAGGAATAAAAATAAGATGATGCCTTCTTGGAATGTATAGTAAATGCCACCACGACGGACATTATCGAACTGAAACAGGAGCACAAGTCCGAATAAATAAAGGGTGTTAATGATGGAAACAGAAGGATGGAAGGTTGGTGGATGAACGATGCCGATCACTAATAATGTCAAGGCGACGAAACCGAAGACGATCCAGCTCGTCCGGGCTACATGTTGGTAGTAGCGCATGAAACATCCCTCCCCCTGAGAAGTATCTTTTATTCCTATACCCGAATTGTGGAAATTTTGATAAGCCATTTACCAAAAAAATAAGGTTGAGAGAAAAGAAAGAATTGCGTATAATGTGAAAGATATCGAATACAGTCAATGATGAAGAGAGTAACGGTTGATATTCGTCAACTAGCGAATCAGGGAATGGTGGAAGCCTGAGGACAAACCGGTCGTGAAACGCACTTCTGAGACGCTACCCGATTCCTGATGGAAAAGGCGTAGCCGGGGGAACCCCGTTATCCCCGAACAAGGTGGGTGTCGAAATGACACCAAGAAGAGTGGTACCGCGGTCATTCCGTCTCTTTGCGCGTGGCGCAAGGGGCGTTTTTTATTGCCAAAAAATCAGTGAAGCAGGAGGAAATAAAGATGAGTTATAAAGCGCAGTATGCAGAAGTATTACATCAAGTCATGGAAGGTGCTTTATCGGTTGAACAAATCGAACAACTGATTGAGCAACCGAAACATGAAGATCATGGAGATCTAGCATTCCCATGTTTCATGCTCGCGAAAACATTCCGTAAAGCACCGAACATGATTGCTTCGGAGCTCGCAGAAAAAATTGACGCGCCGTTGTTCTCGAACGTTCAAGCTGTTGGTCCTTACATCAACGTTTTCTTGAACCGGGAAGTCGTCTCGCAAGAAATCGTCAACCAAGTCCTGACGGAGAAAGAAGCATTCGGATCAAGTGAAGCGAATGGAAAAACGATCGTCACGGACTTCTCAGCGCCAAACATCGCGAAACCTTTCTCGATGGGTCACTTGCGTTCGACGGTCATCGGGAACGCGCTCAACCAAATCTCACGTAAAAAAGGGTACGACGTCGTCGGGATCAACCATCTAGGGGACTGGGGAACACAGTTCGGAAAATTGATGGTGGCTTACACGATGTGGGGTGAGGAAGAGGCAGTTCGTGCAGAACCAATCAAGGAATTGTTGAAATTATACGTCCGGTTCCACGAAGAAGCGGAAACGAACCCAGCTCTTGAAGATGAAGGACGTCTCTGGTTCAAAAAACTCGAGCAAGGTGATGAGCAGGCGACGACGCTTTGGACGTGGTTCCGTGAAGTTTCACTCGTTGAGTTCAACCGTGTCTATGAGATTCTCGGTGTTAAATTCGATAGCTTGAACGGAGAAGCTTTCTACAACGACAAGATGCAACACGTCATCGATTTGCTCGAAGAAAAAGATCTCCTCGTCGAATCAGAAGGGGCAATGGTCGTCGACCTCGAAGCAGAAGGTATGCCACCTGCCTTGATTAAAAAGAAAGATGGCGCAACGCTTTATGCGACACGTGACTTAGCAGCTGCCGTCTATCGTCTCGAAACGTACCGCTTTGAGCAGGCGTTCTACGTCGTCGGTGGGGAACAAGCGCTTCACTTCAAGCAATTGTTCGCAGTCTTGAAGAAACTTGGATTTGAGAACGTCGACGGCATGCACCATGTGCCGTTCGGTCTGATCATGAAGGACGGAAAGAAAATGTCGACGCGTAAAGGTCGGATCGTATTGCTTGAAGAAGTACTACAAGAAGCGATCGACGTCGCGAAGCAAAACATCGCGGAAAAAAATCCGAACTTAGCGAATGCCGAAGCAACGGCTCGTCAAGTAGGTGTCGGCGCCGTCATCTTCCACGACTTGAAGAACGAACGGATGAACAACATCGAGTTCGATCTTGAGCAGATGTTGAAATTCGAAGGCGAAACAGGACCGTATGTCCAGTACACGAATGCCCGTGCGCACTCGTTGCTTCGTAAAGGTGGCTATGATGGCACACCATTCGCTGGTAGTGCCGATGATCATGCATGGGGTGTCGTCTCGATGCTAAACCAATTCTCGACGGTCATCGATCGCGCGTTCACACGTCGCGAGCCGTCAATCATCAGCCGTTACGTCTTAGATCTTGCACAAAGCTTCAATAAATACTACGGACACGTCCGTGTTCTCGAAGATGACGCAGCAAAACAATCGCGTCTTGCACTCGTCAAGTCTGTCACGATCGTCTTGACAGAGGGTCTTCGTTTACTCGGTGTCGGCGCTCCAGAAGAAATGTAAGACCAATCCACGAATAAGAAGAGGTAGATTATGAAGACTGAGACGAAAGAACGATTACAGCAAGCTGCTTCACAAATGAAGCAGGAGCCTTTGGCAGAAACGGTCGCCTTCATGGCTGATTTTCACGGGAAAGTCGCTGCTTGGTTACCGGGAGAGTCTGTCGATTTCGTTCACGATTTCGTGACGGCGCCGGAAGCTGATTTGATTGCTCCGATCGAAGGGGACGCATTACGGACGAAAGATAATTTTGAATTCTTCATGCGTAAGAAACAGACACGAAAAAAACTTGGGGAATTGTTGACGCTTTGGAAGTCGGCACGCACGACAGAGACGTTGAGTCAAATCGATGCGATCGGATTGAAAAAGTGGCTCGCCCGAAATGAATTCCGTTCGGAAGACAAGCCGTGGGATTATTTGAACCGTCTGCATGTTCTCTTGTTCCTTGATTTGATGACGACGATCATCGATGATCATCGATTGACGAGTCTGCATGAGCAACTTGTCGGTACGACACCAGTCCCGACGAGCTTCGTACGTCGTCAAGGGGATGTCCGTCAAGTCATCGAAACATTCGCGGAAGAGACGAACTTCACACAAGTGGATGTCGTCAAGGCATCGCTTGTCCGTTATCTCTGATCAATAAGATGCATGAACAAAAGCCGTCGAGCCCTGTGCCCGACGGCTTTTGTCGTATCTTCTTAGTTCGCCTGATGGAATACGATCGTTTGTTGCTCTGAATCGTAAAGACACCACTCTCGTTCGAATACGACGGGACCTAGATTGACGGCATACCGTTTTCCTTTGATGGATAAAGTTTGACCTAGTGGGCTCGGTTTGGCGATGCCATTTCGAAACAAACCTCTGATATGACTATGACCAAAAAAGAGTAACGGTTCGCGTTGTTGTGACAAATCGGGTAGAAAATCCCGCGACCAACTGAGTTGATCTCCATGAATCAATAACGCCCCCTCGATCCGTTGTTTTCGAGGGCAATCGCGTAATGCATCGATGACAGGAGATAGATGTGGTGGAACGAGCGACAGGATACGTTCTTCTTGATTACCAAGTAACGTCTTAAAATCAATCAGCTTTAAAAAATCATCATCGAGCGTCACGACGAGGGAGAGCGATTCAAAGGAATAGCGCTTCGCTCGCTTTTTACCGACATGGCATTCATGAATATCACCGAGACAAAACAAATGCGCATCGGGAGCGAGCCGCCGTATGTCAGCTAGGACAGTCGCTGTGTCGGCTAATGAGCTGTGAAGATCCGCAAAAAGGGCATAACGCATGATCGACCACTCCTTTGTTAAGGAGATACCCGAAAATGCGTCATGCCCATCTTTTTTCAATTAAGTCGTGCCTATCTTATTCTGTTTCGACTGTGACGCCACGTTCTGCGAAGACGACTTTTGCGACTTCGAGTGCGTTCAAGACACGTGGGAATCCAGTGTAAGGAACAAGATGCATGATAGCTTCGACGATTTCGTTTCCTGTTAAACCAGCTGTCAATCCAGTATTGATGTGGAGAGCAAGCTGTGGTTCTGTACCTTGTGTGACGAGAGAAGCAATCGTAACGATTGCGCGGTCACGGTTGACGAGACCATCGCGGCTGTAAACTTCACCGTATGCGAAATCCGTGATCCACTCACCGACTGCTGGAGCGATATCTTTCAGGGATTCAGAGATTTTGTCATGCGTAGATTGTGCAGCGTTTGCGTCTGTGAATTCGCTGAGTTTTTTAACGCCTGTTTCGTGACGTGATTCAAAATGAGTTGCCATGGTAAAGGACTTCCTTTCTTTTTTAACGATGTTCTTATCGTAAAGGAAGAAATACCATGCTACAAATACATGGTTTTTATGAAAGGTATGCTTATTTGGAATACATGTCGCTAACGAATTGAATCCATTTCCGCGTCACGTACGATTGATAGCGACCGGTCGGGACGGCGATTCCTAAGTGCCACGGAACACGTGTTTCAAGCGGAATCGTTTTGACGCCACGAATCGAAAAGCGATCCGCGATCGAACGCGGCAGGACGGTCACGGCATTTCCTTCTGCAACCAGTAAACATAAGAAGTCCCATTGCGAGCTCACCCGCGACACGTTAGGCGTAAACCCGGCATCTTGGCAGGCGTTCAAGACGACATCGTGGAGTGAGAATGTTTCATTGAACAAGACGAACGGCATGTCGGCGACTTCTTCTAATGCAATCATCGACCGATCAGCGAGTGGATGATCATTTGGTAAGAACAAATGGAGTTCTTCTTCAATGAAGGGGTGCGTCGTTAAATGCTCATCCGAAGGCAGCACCGTTGCGATCAAATCGACTTCACCGGCGACGACCGCTTTTTCTAACGCATGTCCACCGGCTTCGATTAATTCGATTTGAATCATCGGATACATCTCTTCGAAATGACGTAGTAGACCCGGGAAAAACAGCGAACCGATCAGTGGGGGCACACCGAGCCGAATCGTTCCCTTCGTCAGATGCATGACATCATAGAGGTGGGAAGGCAGGTCAGATAACTGCCGCAGAATCTTTTCACCTTCAATCAATAAGGTCTCACCGGCATCCGTCAGGACGATTTGTCGTTTGCTCCGATCGAACAATTCCATCTCAAGTTCTTCTTCTAAGTGACGGACCATTTTACTGAGTGTCGGTTGCGTGACGTGGAGATGTTCAGCGGCACGAGTGAAGCTTTTGAAGCGTGCCACTTCCGTAAAGTATTCCAGTTGGCGGAAATCCATCAGTATTCTCCTATTCTTTTGAGTTATAGATGTCATAACAAGTATTCATTTTTATTATTCTTTCAATCAGCGTACAGTAAAGAGACCGAACACGTAAAGATAAAGAAAGAAGGAATCCATCATGATGAAACAACTCGAAGGAAAAGTTGCATTAATTACAGGAGCAGCAAGCGGAATCGGTCTTGAGATCGCTGAAGAATTCGCCCAAGAAGGTGCGAAGGTCGTCATCGTCGATCTTCAGGAAGAAGCTGCAAAACGCTCTGCTGAAACACTTCGTGAAAAAGGCTTCGATGCGTTTGCCGTCGCAGGTGACGTGACGAATGAAGAGGCAATCAAATCAAGTATCGAACAGACTGTCGCACACTACGGAACGATCGATATCGTCATCAACAATGCGGGTATGCAACACGTCTCACCAATCGAAGAGTTCTCGACTGAGAAATTCGACTTGCTTCAAAGCATCATGCTTCGTGCACCATTCCTTTATACGAAATATGTCTTCCCGATCATGAAAAAACAAGGCTCTGGACGAATCTTGAACATGTCATCGATCAACGGATTGATTGGTTTTGCAGGGAAAGCTGCTTATAACAGTGCGAAACACGGCGTCATCGGTTTAACGAAAGTCGCAGCATTAGAAGGCGCGACTTCAGGTATCACGGTCAACGCGATTTGCCCAGGATATGTCGATACACCACTCGTCCAAAACCAATTGTCTTCGCTCGCTGAAACACGTAATGTACCACTCGAACGTGTATTAGAAGAAGTCATCTATCCACTTGTCCCGCAACAACGGTTACTCCAAGTCAAAGAAATCGCGGATTACGCTATTTTCCTTGCAAGTGACAAAGCAGCAGGTGTCACGGGTCAAGCTGTCGTTCTCGATGGTGGTTACACAGCGCAATAAGCAACACTATAAATGAAGGGAGGTGCTTCTTGGATGATCCAGAAAGCACCTCCCTTTTTTGTTTGATGGACTGAACAAGAACGTTCAGCCGATTTGACGCGAGTAGATTAACGGAAGTTAATGAATTGAACGTCGACCGATAACGGAAGCTCACGAACGATTTGCATGACTTGTTGCAAGTCGTCACGTGATTTACCTGTAACGCGAATTTGATCATCTTGGATCTGTGTCTTCACTTTTAATTTCGATTCCTTGACGGCATTGTTGATCTTTTTCGCATCATCACGATCAATCCCGCTCTTCAGGATGACGCGTTGGCGAACCGTATTGCCAGCAGCCTGTTCGACTTTTTCGTACTGCAGGTTTTTGGTCGGAACTTCGCGCTTGATCAATTTTGCTGTTAAGACATCTTTGACTTGATCGAGTTTGAAATCGTCATCTGAGATTAGAATCAAATCCTCTTTTTCGAGCTTCATGTCGCTCTTTGAACCTTTGAAGTCGAAGCGGTTCGTGATTTCCTTCAGTGCGATCTGGACGGCGTTCTTGACTTCCTCGATGTTGATTTGTGACACGATATCAAATGAATTATCTTTTGCTGCCATGTTAATCTCCCCTTTCATTCCACTCTCTATTTTAGAGAGGAATACCGGAAGCGTCCACTGCTTTGAAATTTTGTTATAATAAAAACCATGAAATGAAAGGGGTGCTTAGCTTTGAAACAAACAGCAGACATGTTGACGCTCACACCGCAAGAACTGGATGAGCGATTTGCCTATAGTGGAAATGATTTAGGAGCGACCTTCTCAGAGACAGCGATTCGCGTGCGCTTGTGGGCGCCGACGGCAGAACGTGTCGTGATTCGTCTCTACAAGACACTACGCGCACGAAAAGTCGAAGAGGTCGAGATGGTGGCAGGCGAACGGGGAACGTACGTCGTTGAACTCGATCGAGCGGCATATGAAGGTTATTTCTATACGTTTCAAGCGAGCATCAACGGACAAAAGGTCGAGGCGGTCGATCCGTATGCGAAAGCCGTCGGAACGAATGGAAAACGCGGTGCGTTGATTGACCCGACAAGTGTGACACCAGAACGATGGATCGAAGAACGCCCACTGTTCCATTCTTCGCAAGATGCAGTTGTGTATGAATTACATGTACGCGATGCAACGAGTCATCCGGCTAGTGGTGTCGTCGCACGTGGTACGTTCACTGGATTGACGGAAGCAGGGACTCGGACACCAAATGGCGGATTGACGGGACTTGATTATTTAGCGGATCTCGGTGTGACACATGTCCAGTTACTGCCAATCTATGATTTTGGCTCAGTCAATGAGACAGCGCCGAACGACCCGGATAACTATAACTGGGGATATGATCCGGTGAACTACTTTGCGCCGGAAGGGTCGTACTCATCGAATCCGGATGATCCACGAACGCGGATCCTTGAATTAAAGCAATTGGTACAAGCGTTACATGACCGCGGGATCCGTGTCATCATGGACGTCGTCTTCAATCATACGTATGATGCAGCAACGGTTCCGCTCGGTCAATTCGTTCCTGGATACTTCTATCGTCAAGAGGCGGATGGTAGCTTGTCGAACGGTAGTTTCTGTGGAAATGATACGGCATCTGAACGTTTGATGATGCGGAAGTTCATTCTTGATTGTGTGACGTACTGGGCGAAAGAGTACCATCTGGATGGTTTCCGATTCGATTTGATGGGACTGCATGATGTCGAGACGATGAATCAGGTGCGCCATGCACTTGACCGGATCGATCCGTCGATTCTAATCATTGGTGAAGGCTGGGATCTCGATACGCCACTCGATCCAGAAGAAAAAGCGAACTATTTCAACGCACCGAAGATGCCAGGAATCGCTCATTTCAATAACGGTTTACGGGACGGGGTCAAAGGCGACGTCCAAACGCCGGAAGACCGCGGTTTCATCAGTGGCGCGTTTGACCGGACGAGTGAAGTCAAACGGGGAATCGCCGGCAACGTCTCTTCGCAAGGATTTGCCGATGAACCAAATCAAGTCGTCTCGTACGTCGAAGCGCACGATGATTTGACGATTTGGGATAAATTAACGGTGTCTCGCCCTGAGGATACGGAAGAGATTCGTCGGAAACGGCAAATGCTCGCGAATGCCATCATCTTGACGGGACAAGGGATTCCGTTCCTCCATGCCGGACAAGAGTTCTTCCGGACGAAGGACGGAATTCGTGACAGCTTCAATGCGGGTGAGGTCGTCAATCGTCTTGACTATGAACGGGCGGAAACAGAGCGTCCGGCAGTCGAGTACGTCAAAGGATTGATTGCCCTCCGTCGTCAGTATCCGATGTTCCGTCTCGCAAACGCAGCGATGATCAAAAAACATCTGCGCTTCCTTGAAGAAGGGGAAGGTGTCATTGCCTTTGAACTGAAGAGAACCTATGAAGGATACGTCGAACGGCAGCGTGTCTATCATAATGCGACGGAAGAGGATATCACGATTGAATTGCCAAACGGTGAATTCGAGGTGTTAGTGGAGTCGGGTGCCGTTAAGTTGCACGCACCACGACTGCATGAAGAGAAACAGTTGGTCGTCCAAGCATTGACGACGACGGTCATCGCCGAACGAAAAGCGGATTACAAGAAATATGCGGTAGCAGGCGGTGCAGCACTGACGATCATCGGATTGTTGTACGCAGCGAACAAACGTCGTAAGAAAACCGATTAAATCAAAAAGGACGAAGCGCTATAAGGCTTCGTCCTTTTTTGCGTGGATGACAGTCCGATGTCAGTCTGTCATGCAATTGACTTGCGAAAATCATCGAAACATTGTTTGAAGATACATCTTTCGGGAAAAATTATATGTAGTATTTAAGATATTGTTTTGAAGTGAGAGGGTGTACGGTGTATGTTCGGTTTCGGTGATTTATGGAAATTCTTTTTATCGTTCTTTTTGCTGCTGCCTATCGTGACATTGATTCATGAGATGGGTCATTACTTTTTCGCTCGATTATTCGGTGGAAACATGGAAATCAATATTGGTTCAGGCAAATCATTGCTTCGTGTTGGTCCGATTCGACTGAATCGTGTTTATTTTTGGGATGGATGGTGTCAGTATGAGGCACTACGTCATGAAACGAAGTTTGCTAATATCATGGTCTATGCTGGTGGATCGATCGCGAACTTGGTGAGTATCTTAGTCGTAAATGGTCTTATTTATGCCGGCGTGTTCGAGGCGTCGATTTTTACGTACCAATTTGCGTATTTCTCGTTTTATTTCGTCTTTTTCTCCCTCTTCCCGATCGATCACCCGAATGGTTATCCGAGTGACGGAAAAGCGATCATCAATGTCTTCCGTTATGGTAAATCAGACTATCATCCACAATCTTAAACGAAGATTAAAGCCTCCTTCCGTCATTGGAATAGAGGCTTTTTACTCAAGATTCCGATTCGCTAGACGAATCAGATTCTGTTTTCGCTTGTTCCTGCTCGAGTTCGACGAGCTTTTGAATCAAGATATGGCGCGGCATATGCATCAGTTGTTCAAGTGGTACGTTCAGACGTTTTGCGAGTTCGACAGCCGTCTCTGCTGATAATTGTAAAGGTTTCATCGTGTTCGTCCTCCTTTTTCCATGAAGTTAGTATAACAGGAGGTGCAAGCCGAGCGCATCAATAGTAGCGAGAAACTGAGAAGGTTGATACCGTATGAAGTAGGAAGTGATGCATATGTATAAACCTGCTGCAGAGCTGTTACTCCATGAATCCGTCTCACTGTTTGATCGAATCGGGGAGGATTTGCTTCTTTTTCGAGATCGCCACGGATTTATGAAATGTGATGCGGATTTAAGACCACTATGGGAAACAGCATGTGCGTATGTTCCATTCTCCTGGTACATTGAGCCAGGCGGTGGACGATTGTTCATCGTATTTGAAGAGTCAGCTTATTTTGGTTTACTAGATTTAGAGCAAGGGCATTTAGATTATATCAAGCGACCCGTTGCTTTTTCCGAAGCATGGTTCAGTAATTTATTCTTGTGGCAAGATGATGAGATCTTCCTGTACACGGCAGAAACAGACGTTGTCTGTGTGAACGTTCAAACAGGGGACTGGCGGTACTCAAATTATGAAGAGGCGCCACTGTTCGGACGCTTAGTGGAGCGAGGATATGATACACGTTTGACGTTCGAACGATTCATCGCACCTACGACGATCATTTCTTATGATGATCTAAAAGAACGGTATGTGATTTGGGACGCTGCGACGAATCAGGAATCGATCATTCCTTTTTCAGATTACGCGGAGTACTCGCTCGTTGATCACCGGCACCAATTGTTTTCGATCACCGATTCATCTCGTTTTTACTTGTATGAGAAGAGTCAGCTGAAATATAAGTTCGAGGGATGTCATTCCTCCGTTTTACTCAAAAGTGTGTTACTCGATGAAGAGGCGCGACGTCTTGCGATCGTATCGACATCGGCGACATTCGGCAACACATGGGTTCAAATTTTTCAAAAGACGTAATGAAACATCCTTTTCGCTTTTCAGCAAGAAGGATGTTTTTTGTACGTTTATACAGAAAGGGGACGCATCATGCAACGGCTTGGTCATCTGATGAGTACGTATTTTCGAGGAGTGTTGATTGTTTGGGCAATCCTGCTCGTCGTGCTTGGATATTTCGCTTATCAACTACCCGATCGGCTAGAAGGAAACGGATTTACGCGTGACGGTGATTTTCAACGCGTCGAGACAGTACTCGATCAAGACTTCGGTCAGGATCCGCATACGATCATCGTACTATTTGAAAATCAAGTGAATCTACAACAAACGATGGTGGAACATGTCGAGCGCTTCCGTGATATCAAAGGTGTCGGGAACGTCACTGGTCCTGTTGAAAATCCGCGAGCGATTCGGGACGATAAGGGATACGTGACGGTCGGGGTACCGACACTTGATGCGAAATGGGCAGCTGCGGTCACACGTCAACTGGATGAAACCGAAACGATTCGACTAACGGGTGAACCAGTCGTCGTCGATGATTTGAATACAGCGTCGAAAAATGATCTCATCCGGGCTGAGTTGATTGGAATTCCAGCAGCGTTGATCGTCTTGCTACTCGTTTTCGGTACTCCGGTTGCCGCCATCCTACCGTTGATCATGGGACTCGTTACTTTTGTCTTTGGTGCCGGTGTTCTTTATTTCGTCGCCGGGCAACAAGAGTTATCAATCTTCGTCTTGAATGCGGTCGCGATGATTTCGCTGGCGCTCGGAATTGATTTTTCGCTGTTATACGTCAATCGATTTCGCGAAGAACGGCAGGACGGACAAGATATTCGGAAGGCGGCGATCCGTTCGGTCGAGACGGCAGGGCGTTCGATTTTATTTTCCGGAATCTGTGTATTCGTCGGACTTGCCGGGCTATTGCTGATTGATGTGGATGTCTTCCGCGCTGTTGCGATCGGGACGCTCGTTTCGGTCCTCGGGGCAGTCGTCAGTGCATTAACGTTACTACCGGCACTATTGATCGTTTTCGGGAAGGTGTTAGAGAAAGGACGACTCTTCCGGCAGCGAGCAGGTCGTAGTGAAGATCGTTGGCGTCGCCTCGCTCGTTTCGTCATGAAGCGCCCGGTCGCAGTCACGATTTTGTCCTTATTGCTGTTGTTACCTTGTTTATTGCCGTTACGTGATTTGACGTTGAACATTCCGCAAGCGACCGCTTTACCGGAATCGTATCCGTCGCGTCTCGCCTTTGAGTCGTGGGAAAAAACATTCGGAAACGATGGAACGGACGCCGTCCTCATCTTATCTGCTGATGCTTCCTCAGAGGTGGGACGAGAAAAAATCGAAGACGTGACGATTCGACTCGAGTCGGATCCCGATGTACGCTCCGTCGTATCCGCCGCAACGATTGCCGAACAGCAACAAGTACCGCTCGAGCAGTTAGTCGCTGTTCCCGCCGGGCGCGAAGCTTTGACGGCATTTCTATCAGAGAACGACCAAGCACGGATTGATGTTAACTTAAAAGGAGATCCCGGGGATGCTGCTTCGCAAGACTGGGTGCGAAAGATGCAAGCGGACGGTTATCTTGTCGGGGGACCGGCAGCCTTCAATCAGGAAATTTATGATGCCATTGAATCGAAACTCCCACTAGCAGTCGGTGTCGTCGTTTTGGCGACATTCATCATCCTGCTGATTGCGTTCCGGTCCATCTTGATCCCAATCAAGGCGATTCTGATGAATTTGCTCAGTCTAGGGGCAACATTCGGGTTACTCGTCATCTTGTTCGAGTCCGGCGCAGTTCTTCCGCAGGAGACGATCGGCATTTTGACACCGGTCTTCATCTTCTCACTCGTCTTTGGTTTATCGATGGATTATGAAGTGTTCCTCGTCTCGCGAATGGAAGAATATTATGACGAGACGGGCGATAACGATTACGCGACCGAGATGGGGCTTGCGAAGACGAGTAAAATCATTACGTCTGCTGCCTTGATCATGATCGTCGTCACAGGGGCGTTTGCCTTCACGGGCGTCAGTCCAATTAAACAACTTGGCGTCGGTATCGCGCTTGCGATATTTATTGATGCTACGATCGTCCGGATGTTACTCGTCCCCGCACTGATGAAACTATTTGGTCACTGGAACTGGTGGTGGCCGGGTGGTCGTCGTAAAGCGATCCGCAAGTGACACATCACGTAAGCACATCAGTAGCTATTCAGAGGAAGACGAGCGTATACTGTCGATATTCAATTCAAGAAATTAGAGGAGGCACTTCACTCATGGCAACTCAAGCAATGTTTGAACCATTTACATTACCAAACGGTGTGACGCTGAAAAACCGCGTCTTGATGGCACCGATGACGAACTATGCGGCACAAGAGAACGGCGAAGTATCGGATGCGGAACTCGCGTACTATGCAGAACGTTCAGGTGGCGTCAGTGCGGTCATTACAGCATGTGCGAACGTCACAGCAGACGGTCAAGGATTCCCGAATGAGTTCGGTGCGCATCGTGACGATCTCGTTCCAAGTCTGAAGCGACTCGCAAAAACGATTCAAGATAAAGGCGCAAAAGCGATCTTACAAATCTTCCACGCTGGTCGTATGGCACCACCAGAACTCGTCGGTGGGCAAACAGTCAGTGCAAGTGCTGTCGCACCCGTACGTGAAGGGGCAATGACACCTCGTGCGCTAGAGGCGGAAGAAGTTGAAGCAATCATTGAAGCATTCGGTCAGGCGACACGTCGTGCGATGGAAGCTGGATTTGACGGTGTTGAGATTCATGGCGCGAACACGTACTTGATCCAACAATTCTTCTCACCACACTCAAACCGTCGTGAAGATAAATGGGGCGGCAGTTTAGAAAAACGTCTCGCCTTCCCATTAGCAGTCGTAGATGCAGTCGAAGCCGTCGCGAAACAGGATCCTTCGTTCATCGTCGGATACCGTTTCTCTCCAGAAGAGATCGAAAATCCAGGAATCACACTTGATGATACGATGCGCCTCGTCGATGAGCTGGCGAAAAAAGACCTCGATTACTTGCACGTTTCCGTGATGGACTTCTTCGCAGGTTCAATTCGTGACGAAAATGCAACGACATCACCAATCACGCTCGTCCAAGAACGTGTTGGCGAACAAGTACCTGTCATCGGTGTCGGATCGCTTCACACAGCGGACGAAGTTGAACAAGGTTTGGCTGTCGTTCCAATGATCGCCCTCGGTCGTGAACTGATCATGGAACCGAAATGGGTTGAGAAAGTCGAAGCGGGTGACCTTGCGTCAATCCGGACAGAACTTGATCCAGAAGCACAAGCAGAACTCGTCGTTCCAGATGCATTATGGGCAGGCATCACAAGTCGTCCAGGCTGGTTCCCGATCAAACAAACAAGCAAATAATAGAACCTCATCAAAAAGCACTCTAGATTTCGTGTCTAGAGTGCTTTGAGACTGAAGGTAAAGTGCAATTTTTCTCTAACGAGAAGGATTGCGCTTTTTTGTTCGTCTCGCATCGTTTTCCTGGGACAAGCATCGCGCCGCTTCGCTTCGCTGCAGGGTCGCTCTTGCTTGTTTTCCCTAGGAAGCGATGTCGAGTGAACAAAACGCTTCTCTGATCCTTCTTCCGGATATAAAAAATGACGCGTTACACGTCACTCCTACAGGGAAAAGCGCATTATGTGCTGTCAGAGACAAACGGGCTTGTATCTCGCCTGAGGAAAGGGCGTGAAAAGACGCGTCATTTTTTGGAGTCAGCCCTGTTGTCTACAATCTGAAAGCACTCTAGATTTTGTGTCTAGAGTGCTTTTTTGTTTAATAGGCAACCTGTCCCATCCGAACGCCACAAAACGTATGCAAGGTGACCGGATCCTGTAGATTCGTTCGTTCCAACATATCGTTTAAGAGCAAGGCACAGACGTAGGCATCCTCTTTCGCATCATGGTGCTGGAAAGAGACGTTGAGGAATTCTGCCATCGTATTCAATCGATGGTTCGGCAACCACGGATACAGTTTGCGGGATAATTTGACCGTGCAACCGTACGTGAAAGCGGGCATCTGGTACATATCATATTTTTGAATCGCTTTTTGGAGCGCCCCCATATCAAATGATGCATTATGGGCGACGACCAGTTGAGCACCTGCGATTAAATCGTATAAGCCATGTGCTTCCATCGCTTCAGGTAACGTCGGTGCATCGAAGACATCACTCGGACGAATTCCATGAACCCGGATGTTTCCGGCATCGAAGTTCTCTTCTGGATTGATTAAGACCTGTTTACTCTCCGTGACGCGACCGTTAGAGAGAACGGACCAACCAAACGCACAAATGCTTCGGCTATTCCGATTTGCCGTTTCAAAGTCAATCGCTAATGTATACATGCAGCAGACTCCTTTCTGTCATTCACTAGTAACAGAATACATGTTCGTATTATAGAAGTCCATTAAAAAAGACCATCTGCAAGGCAGACGATCTTAGATCCATTCCAGTCACTTCGCGGTGGCGACTTTTTGTTCCTCTGCGACGTACTCCTCCGGTTTAAATAATAGAACGCGATCTTTATAGGCGAAGACGAGGGCCGTCAAGACAGCCATCGCATCAGCGATCGGGAAAGCGAACCAGACACCATTGACACCGAAGAACAGGGGCAAGATCAGAACGAGTGGAATCGTGTATAACGTTTGGCGTGACAAGGACAAGAATAAGGCGACTTTTGCTTTGGCGAGCGATTGATACATCCCGTTGACAATCATTTGAATCCCATAGACGAACGATAGAGCGAATAAGATGCGCATCGCACTCGAGCCTTCCTGCAGCAGTGCTGCTTCTTCCGTGAACAAGCCGACCCAGAAACGAGGGAACAATTGAATCAGTAACCACAAGCTGATCGATAACGATAAGCCATAACGGATTGCGAGCTTAATGGCAAGCGACATCCGGCTAAATTGCCGGGAACCGAAATTATACCCGACGATCGGTTGCATCCCTTGCACGATCCCCATGATCGGCATACCGACGAGCGCCATGAACTTATTGATGACCGCAAACGTCGCTAGTTCCGTCGTACCACCGTACCGGACGAGCATGTGGTTGACGGTGATGAACAAAATCGATTGGGAGACTTGCATGATGAACGACGATGATCCGATTTGCATCATCCGAAACGTTAAACGGAAATCGGGTTTGAAAGCATTCCGATCGAGTGTTAACCCCGTTTGCCGACGTTTCGTAAAGAAGAATCGGAAAACAAGTGCAGCACCGACGATTTGCGCAACGACTGTCCCGAGTGCAGCACCTTGGATGCCCCAATCAAGACCAAAGATGAACAGAGGTGTCAGGACGATGTTGATGGCAACCGTCGTCAGCATGACGCGCATCTGATAGTTCGCGCGTCCTTCTGCGCGTAACATGGCACTCGACGCCATCGTCAACATGAAGAAAGGAGATCCGATCAAGAGGACGCGTAAGAAATCGATGCTATACGGCATGATTTCATCTGTCGCTCCAAAGAGACGAAGTAACGGTTCGACGAAGATGAAAGCACTGATGATGGCGAGCATACTGATGAAGAAAACTGCTATCAAGACGTTCGCATAAGCACGACTGGCACCATCCGTCTGTTTTTGACCAAGCCGTTGTGACGCAATCGCAGCCCCCCCGATCCCAATCGAGTTGGCGATTGCCATCAACACGAGCTGGACGGGGAAAGCGATTCCGACAGCGGCGACGGCAGCCGTACCGATACCTTGAGCGACGAAAATCGTATCGACGATATTGTAGAGTGCCGTGACGAGCATCCCGACCATCGCCGGTAAAGAGAGACTAAGTAAGAGCTGATTGACAGGTGCTTCACCCAGGCGGGCAGTATTTTTATTCATGGAAGGAGAGCCTCCTTTTTTAGACAAGTGGTAAGTAGGGTTTTACTCAGAGTAGTCGCTTCTTTGATGAGATGCAAGAAATCACTCTAGTCAATGTGTTTGCTCCATGAAAAAAGGATGCGCTATGAAGCGCATCCGATGGAACTAGATTCAAGATGGTGTAGGGAGATAACCTTTCGAGTACTCGAAAGCAATGAATAAAATGGCACCGAGCGCCAAGTAAGCAAGGAGCGTGATCGTTTGTTGTTTTTTCGGCATCTGGTGATACTGGACGGACTCTTCAGCGAGTCGGAGCGGCTCGATTCGCTGATCGATTCGTCGCAACAACGCATCGTAGTCGTTCGCAGCATCATATTGATACCGTAACAGATCGTCCGCTTCCTGACGTGCCTCTTCCGGACTCGCTTGTCGCAAATCTTGTAAATCGAGACGAAGTGACCAAGCAATCGGGTCGTACGTACTTTCGACCGTTTGTTCTTCCTCCACTTCCGGTGCAAGAGCGACTTCCGCGTTTGCACGTTCTTGTTCCGCCTTTGCGAGTAAGACACGTTCGCGTGCAGCACGGTATAACATCAAGGTCGATCGGTTCGCTTCATATTGTTTTGCGAACTTATACCGTTTCCAGACAGCACTACCGCCGAAGAAAGCGATCAAGAGCAAAATCAAGCTGAAGTTCGTGAGGCCGTAAGCAATCAAGGCAGCAAGACCTGCAACCCAAACGATGATCGGAAGTCCCGCAAGAATCCGTCCGCCGTCAAGCGGACTGACGGGAAGTAGGTTGAAGAGATTCAATAGAGCTCCGAGATGGAAGATGACGAGCCAAAAGTCATTTCCGGTCACAGCGTATCCAATCGCAAGCGGAATCAGGGACACGAGACCCGCGAGTGGTCCACCGTACGCAAGAATCGCTTCTTGTTTTGGTGTCCGGAACGTATCTTTGATCCCGATGACGGCTCCCATGAACGGTACGAAAATCGCAGGACCCGTTTTAAAACCGAGTCGTTTCGCAGCGAGTAGATGTCCCATCTCATGAATGAATAGGAGATAGAGCAATCCGACTCCGAACCAGACACCGAATACTTGAGCGTAAAAGAGAAGCGAAACTCCGAACGAAATCAGAGTGCCTCCAAACTTAGAAAATTTCAATAAGGCAAGGATGACCTTTCCTTTCGTTAAGAGAAAGGCACCGGCAACAGCAAGTCCACCCCAACGTTTTTTAGCCATCGTGAAATTCCTTCTTTCATCATGTGACGTTCTTCCTTAAGTGTACGACACAAATGTAGAAAAAGTTTCATTTAGACTGCTCGGGAATCAGATAGAAACAACTGCCATCTGGCTGACGCGCTTCACTACCGACCTGAAAATGGTGTGTCGTCGCAAGTGCAGCGGCAATCGACAATCCGAGTCCACTTCCTGAACGATCGCGTGCTGCATCAAGTCGGTAAAATCGGTCAAATAACCGTGCACGTTCTTCGTTCGTTAGAGATGTCCCGCGGTCAAGGACAGCAAGTCGCTCCTTGCGCAGATGTAATTCAGGAGAAGTGGCATATTTCAGGGCGTTATCGATATAAATCGTCAAGATGCGTAGCACCGCTTCGCGATTCGCCCGGATCGTTCCAGAGGCATCAACAGGGATGATTGTCCCTGTCGCGTGATACATCCGATCGGCGAGTTCGCTCCCAAGCTCGGCTAAATCGATCTCTTCAACAGATGTTTCTTCATACCCGAGACGAGACAGTTCGAGCATGGGCTCGATCAAGGTCGTCCGCATCGCGTGCGTCTCCTGCAAGATGTGTTCAATCGATTCATCGAGGACGTCCGGCTTCGTTTTCCCCCATCGTTTCAACAATTGTGTATAGCCTTCGATGACGGTCAATGGTGTCTTCATCTCATGCGAGACATCAGCGACGAATTGCCGTTGTTGTTCCATTGTCTGATCGACACGCCCAATCATCTGATTGAAGACATGACCGAGGCGACCGATTTCATCATCGCGTTCGGTCTGCACAGTCTCAAGCGTTCCAGAAGACGAGATCCGTTGCATCGTATCATTCAGTTGCCTGAGCGGGCGAAGCGTCTGATACGCAATCCAGAAGCTACTGATGAACGCGATGACGATTCCGACGACCAACACGATGGTGAAGGTCAAGATGAGTGTCGAGACCGTATCATCGACGCTTTCATCTTCGAATAAATAGGCTTGATCCTGATAGACGATACCGAACCAATCGCCAGACTTGAAAGGTTCGTTCGAGCGCGGGATACCGGGGAGGTCACTTGCTCGTACGTCTCCGTTAACGGTAGAAGAGTCGTCATCCTCTTCATCGTTTGAAATGACCCATCGTCCATCTTCGTTCGATAAGACGACGGAATCCTCATGAAGCGTCAGTAATGCCCGGACCGATGAATCATCCTCCATCAATTCCTCTGCCTGTTCAAGCTGCGTATAACGGGATTCAATCAAATGATTGCGGACGACGAAGGTCACGACGATGAACGAAAGTAACAATAAGAGTGTCGTGAAGGCGGTGACGGATAAAGCGAGTTTCGTTCGAAGCTTCATGGCGTCGCCTCCCGTAGCACATACCCCACTCCACGAACGGTCTGAATCAAAGCAGGAGGGTGGGCATCGACTTTTTTCCGAAGATAACGAATGTAGACGTCGACGATATTCGTCTCGCCGAAGTAATCGTACCCCCAGACGCGATTTAGGATTTGTTCGCGTGTCAGGACATGTTCCTTGTTTTCGAGTAAATACGTCAGGAGTTCGAACTCACGTGGTGTCAAATCGAGTCGCAATTCATCGCGAAATGCTTCGTGTCGATCAAGGTCGAGTACAAGATCAGCGAACTGTAACGTGCGCGATGCGTTATTCGTTGAAGTCGGAGTGCGTAGTAACGCCCGGATCCGGGCAAGGAGTTCCTCCATCTCGAACGGTTTCGTCACATAATCATTCGCACCAAGATCGAGTCCTGCGACTTTATCGTAAACTTCTCCACGTGCCGTTAGCATAATGACGGGGACATGGATGCCTTTTCCGCGGAGCCTGCGCAACACCTCGAAGCCGCTCAGCTCCGGCATCATCACGTCGAGTAAGACGAGATCAACCGAATGCTCAGCGGCAGCGAGACCATCTTTTCCGTTAGAGGCGACACGTGTCGCGTACCCGGCATATTGGAGTTCGAGTTCAAGGAGGCGTGCGATTTTCGCATCGTCCTCAACGATTAAGATGGTGGTTGGCATAAACATCCTCCTTTAATGATCATTCATCGATTTCTGTTACTTCGTCTGACGCGTTCAACTCAAGTTTGACGGAACCACCGACTCGGACGTCATCATCTTGTTCCATGTTTGATGCACGAGAGTATGACTTTTGTGCACCGTTTTGTTCGATGATGATCTCTTGATTCGTTATTTTAGCGAGCGTGCCGCGGACTTCTTGCTCCCGTGCATCGTCACGGTCTTCGTCACGTGTAGCATTACGATCCTCGTCGTCGTCTTCCCGATCAAGCTCACGGACTTGACTGTCTGCATTCAATTCGATTTTTACGATATCCCCAGATTTCGCAGCATCACGATCCGCACGATCCGCAATCGCGTAGACCGTCTCTTGTCCATCTTGTTCGAGTGTCAATTCACTTTGTGATAGGGCACGAAGGATGCCGTATCGTTCATTCGTATCATCTGATGAATCATCTGAGCGATTGCCATCGTCCTCTCGGTCATTCCGATCATCTTGATCTTCTCGCTCAAGTTCCGTGATTTGCTGATTTGCATTCAGATCGATTTTGACCCAATCGCCTTCTTGTACGGCTTCGCGTTCGACTGACGAAGCAAAGTCATACGTCTGAGCGTCACCATTGACGTCGATCGTCATCGAACGATCCGATAGTTTTTGTAATGTGCCTTCGAGTTCCTGATCGTCACGCATCGAAGCAGGAAGCTTTTGTTCGACTTGGCGCGAAGCAGCTTCGACTTTTTGCTCTGCCTGCTGTGAAGTGGTGACCGTCGAGTTGACGAGAGAGTGTCCTGGACCTGTGAAGAGGAGAAACGCGCCGGCTCCTGTTAAGACTGTACCCGTTACGGCAAGTGTAGCGATTCCTTTTTTGAAGCGTTTATTCCCTTTATCTGTTCGTTTTGCAGTCATGATGATGTCCTCCTTTAGTAGTGGCTGTTGTTCTTATACATAGAATAACCAGACCACGTGAAAGGAAGCTGAGGAACAGATTAGAATTTGATGAGAATTAGATCGTCTTGATGACTCGGGCTGGATTTCCACCGACGACGCTGTTTGCCGGTACATCCTTGACGACAACACTACCTGAGGCGATGACAGCATTATCTCCGATCGTCACACCGGGATTGATGACCGCGCGCCCACCAATCCACACGTTATTCCCGATGACGACCGGTTTTCCAAATTCATAACCGCTGTTGCGCTCGACAGGATCGAGTGGATGGGTCGCAGTATAGATATGTACTCCTGGAGCAAGCATGCAGTTATCACCAATCGTAATCGGACAAATATCGAGCAAGACACAGTCATAATTGGCATAAAAGCGAGCCCCTAATGTGATGTTATAGCCATAATCACATTTAAAGGTCGGTTCAATGTAAAAGTCGGCTTGCTCCGTCTGGAATAATTGTTGAAGAAGTGCCTTCCGTTTAGTCCCATCATGGACACTCAATTGATTGAACTCATAACAGAGCGATTGTGCTCGGATGCGGTCAGCCACGAGTTCCGGATCTTGTGCTAAGTAGAGTTCCCCTTGAATCATCTTTTCTTTTTCAGTCATCTGATTCACTCCTTCATCGTTAATACTTTCATTAGACTAAATGGTACCCGGTGATGCAACTGATATCCCGTTAAGATATACGTAAATGGGGCTGACTCAAAAAAGAGTGACTTGTCTTTTCACGCCCTTTCCTCAGGCGAGACACAACAGCTTTCCTGCTTTCTTCAGCAGGAAAGCGGGTCTTGTTTGTCTCTGACAGCGCAAAAATGCGCTTTTTCCTGTAGGAGTCGCGTGTAACGAGCACTTCTTTTTTTACGAGAAAAGGGTGGCAGATTATCATTCTGCCACCCTGGTCTTTGTAGAAACTGACTTTTGAGTCATTCCCGTCAAATGCAATTCTTATGCTAATTCGATTCCGCCTGTGACACCATAGATTTGCGCCGTGACATAGCTTGCAGCGTCTGAAGCGAGGAAGACATACACATCCGACAGTTCGACCGGTTGACCACTTCGTTTCAGTGGTGTTTCCTGCCCGAACTCTGGAATGTTCTCGCTTGGCTGACCACCCGAGATTTGAAGCGGTGTCCAAATCGGACCAGGTGCGACGGAGTTGACACGGATTCCTTTTGGTGCGACTTGTTTAGCGAGTCCGCGCGTGAACCCGTTGATGGCAAACTTCGTCGATGCATAATCCAAGAGGTTCGCGCTTGGGTTGTATCCTTGAACGGATGTCGTCGTGATGATCGAAGCCCCTTCTTTTAAGAGTGGCAAGGCTGCTTTGACGACCCAGAAGAGGGAGAAGACATTGATTTCGTATGTCTTACGTAATTGCTCCGTTGACAGGTCGAGAATATCTTCGACAGCTTGTTGTTTACCTGCGACAAGCGCCAAAATGTCGAGTCCATCGAGCGATTCGTGTGCTTCTTTGACGAGTTGTCCACAGAACGCTTCATCACTTAAATCACCAGGTAAAAGATATGCTTTTTGTCCCGCTGCTTCAACGAGTGCTTTAACCTCTTCCGCATCCTGTTGTTCTTCCGGTAAGTAGTTGAGCACGATGTCAGCTCCTTCACGAGCGTAAGCGATGGCTGCTGCTCGGCCGATGCCGGAGTCGCCACCCGTAATCAGTGCTTTTTTGCCGATCAATTTGCCAGAGCCTTTGTAACTCTCTTCTCCACAATCGGGAACAGGTTCCATTTTTGCTTGAACCGCTGGTGCGTCCTGATATTGTTTTGGGAAATCGTCATTGAAGTATTGGGTTAACGGATTTTTCGATGCAGCCATGTAAACATTCCTCCTGAAAGTTGGTTTTGGTATAGGGTGTATGTTCCCTCAACAGGTCGGATTAAACGTTTCTGATGATAGTAAATTTGGAAATTGATGGTTTACACTAGAAAAAGAGGAGTGTGAAGAAGATGATTACTGGATTGTATGAAGCTCATTTACCGGTCAAAGAACTCGAACGATCAATTGCTTTTTACGAAAAATTAGGACTTGCATGTGCATTCCAAAATGAACGCGTCGCTTTCTTTTGGATCGAGCATGGCAAGAGTTGGTTAGGTTTATGGAGAGCTGGTCAAGCCGAGTTACCGTATCATCCATCGATTCGACATGTGGCGTTTCGGATGGAGCAAGAAAATATCGATAAAGCACAGGACTGGTTAAAGGAGAGAGGGATTGAAGTCCGATCCGCCTTTGGTGTAGCGGCAGCCGATCAACCGCTTGTTCTCGATAACCATCCACATGCGCACGCGGCGATCTACTTCGAGGATCCAGATGGCAATTCGCTCGAATTGATTGCACCGTTACGCTTTGACATGGAGACGGTGAACGGCACGATGCCGTATCAAGACTGGCAGCATCTATTTGAGACTGAATCGGAGAAAAAGACGATATAACTGGTGTTTTCATTAAAACGATTCGAGACGAACAAAAAAGTGCAATCCTTCTCGTTAGAGAAAAATTGCACGTTGTCTTCAGTCTAAAACAAACAACGATGATTCGTTGCTTGTTTGATTTATCGTGTAATGCGCTTAGACACGAGCGGATTGACGTTCATTCATCGCTTGCAGAGCTGCTTGGTTCAGCAAGTTCCACGGTTTGTTGTAGTGCGGTTGGAAGAAGAAGTCGACGAAAGCGAGCTCTTCAAGTGTCATATCATTTTGAATCGCGACTGACAGTGTGTTCATCGCCTGTGTCAAATCCACTTTTGAGATGATTTGTGCACCGACGACACGATGGGTTGCTGTCTCGAAGACGAGCTTCAATTGGACGTCTTCTGCTGTTGGCATGAACTCTGGGCGATACGCATCTGTGACCGTCGTGCTGCTCACTTCAAGTCCGAACAAGGGTGCCGCTTCTTCTGTCAAACCAGTCGACGCGATGTTCAAATCATATAGGCGAAGACCTGATGTGCCTTGTGTTCCTTGGTAACGAATCTTTGGTGCGCGTAAGTTTTTACCGATTAATGTTCCCATCCGGACAGCATTCGTTGCGAGTGGAATATAGGCATGTGTCCGAGCTGGATTGTAATAGACGGCACAGCTGTCACCAGCAGCAAAGATGTTTGGGTTGCTTGTCCGCATATAATCGTCAACGATGATAGCACCGTTCGGTAGCATGTCGACCTGTCCTTTTAAGAGTTCCGTACTTGGGCGGAAACCGACACAGAGAATGACGAGATCCGTTTCAAACGTTCCTTTGTCTGTGACGACGTGTGTCACGGCGCCGTTTTCCCCTTTGAAGCTTTGGACGGTTTGTCCGAGTTCGAGGCGAATACCACGGTCTGTCAATTTACGTTCGATGACGTCAGTGAACGAGCGGTCGAGGTATTTGTTGAGAATGCGATCCGCGCTATCGATGAACGTGACGTCTTTTCCGTATGCTTCAAACGCTTCGACGAGTTCAGCACCGATATACCCTGCACCAACGACTGTGATCCGCTCTGCATCTGTTGCTTTTTCAATGATTGTTTGAGCGTGGTGATAGTTTTTACAGAGCTCGATCTGATTCAATTCGATGCCGGGAAGCATCGGAATGATTGGCCATGATCCAGTCGTCATGATGAGTTTATCGTACGTATCGTGAACGACTTCACCAGTCATGAGGTTTTTCGCAACGATCGTTTGGCGTTCACTATCGATTTCAAGTACATCATGTTTCAGACGCATCTCAGCGCCGAGTTCAGCGAGTTCACTTGGTGATGAGTAGAAAAGCGATTCCGCATGTTTGACGACACCACCGACGTGAAGCGCGATTCCACAAGAGAGAAACGATACATTGTCATTCCGCTCATAAACGGTGATCTCGACGTCTTGTTGTGAAGCGAGTTCTTTGACTGCTGCTGTTCCTGCGTGTGTACATCCGATGACTGCTACTTTCATGGGTAAAGTCTCCTTTGTGTTTTGTTTGTGATAAATATCACATTCATTTGATATACTTAGTGTAATCCTTCACAAGGTTGTTTTCAAGTGGTTTGTTCAATGTTGAGCATAATCTTGTCTAAATTGTGAATGAGTGAGCAAAAGTGTTTGGATTATGTGAAGAATGCGTAAAACTGTTTTAGTTACTGAAATTCGGGTTATAATGAAGATAGATTTTTAATGAAGGGGTGGAAACCGATGGATACCGAGAGGACCAATCATCTATTCAGCTTACCTGATTTTTAGCAGTACCGGTCATAACGAACAGACGGTAATGGCTTATAAAAATCAGGGAGAGCGAAAATAGATGAATACCCAAACGGGACGTATAAAACCTCTCCCACGATGTAAACGGGAGAGGACAATAAAACATGAAACGAATCGCAACCATCTTAACCGGGACGCTGATCATGGCGTTCGGTTACTACACATTGAATGAACAGTTCGGATTAGCAGAAGGCGGCTTTATCGGATTATCGTTGCTCGGTCGATACTTTTTTGATATCAATCCTTCGATCTCAATGATCGTGCTCGATATTCCATTTTTCATCGGTGCCTTGTACTTCAAAGGGAAACGTTTCGTCAGCGAAGCGTTACTCTCAGCAGGTGCGTTATCAGTCTTTTATGAGATGTGGCACCGACTCGATTTGTTCCACTTTCCAGAACAGGCTTGGCCAGCGACGCTCATCGCAGCGATCGCTAGCGGAATCGTGACCGGATATGGTCTCGGACTTGTTTTGAAAAGTGGAGCGGCAACAGGTGGAGACGATTTGCTATCGATGGGACTCAGCAAACTGACAGGTCTATCGATCGGGACGATCTTGTTCGGACTCGATGCCATCGTGTTAGTCATCTCACTCGTCTATCTGCCGCTCAGCTTAACGTTATATACGTTACTGGCTGTAGCGATCGCTGGACGTGTCGTTGCTGTCATGACACGGGAGCCTGTCATCGTACCGGCACCTGTCGTACAAAAAGTCACGCAGTGAGACAGATGAATGTCTAACAAAATCATGTATCGGATTCGACATCGTCGAGTCCGATTTTTCAGGTTCATGGATTAGAAAAACGAAAGGAGAAGGATGAGATGATTCGACAAGCACATGCTTCTGAAGCGCAACAGATTGCCCCGTTGATTGAGCAGGCGATTCATGAGATTGCTGAGACACTGACGGGAACGACAAAGCGGGAGGAAGTTTTAGAGCGACTCGCGTACTTCGTCGCTGAAACAGGAAATCGACTGAGCCATGAGAACATCCTCGTGAAAATCATCGAGGGTGAAGTAGCAGGTATCGTCATTGCATATGCCGGGACGGATGCGAAACGACTCGACGAACCGATCAAAGCACAACTGAAACGTTGGACGGGTCAAGATATCCAGATCGATGTCGAGACGGAAGGACCGGTCTATTACTTGGATACTTTATCGGTTGACGCGCGTCATGGTGGAAAAGGAATTGGAACAGAACTATTGCAGGCAGCAGCGGAAGAAGGGGAAAAACGAGGACTACAAGCGTTCACCTTAAACGCTGATCAAACGAACGCCGGGGCACAGCGACTGTATCGTCGTCTCGGCTTCGAACCAGTCCGGACGATTGAAATCAGCGGCGGTACCTTTGATTATATGGAACGTCGTTACGATACGCAGCAATGAAAAAAACCATGTCGATTTCCACGGTGTCATTCGGGAATCGACATGGTTTTTCGTATACATGTAGTCGTGCCGTCAAGGCGTTAGTTGATACAGCATCGCTTGTGCGTCTTCCGGTTCGTATCGGGTATCACTCGTGAAGCGAACGATTTGTTTGACGTTTGGTCGCACGCCTTGAGCGTGGAGGCGCTCGAGCAATCGACCAGTCACGTAACTCTGGTCGGATTTTGGTTCTGCGTTCCATTTACTGATCGATCCGATCGGAACGATCGCGGCATCCGGTCGTTCGGACTGGAATTGGCGAGCTTCCTCGTCGGTAAAGACTGTCGCGCCGATTGGAAGAGTCGCTACGTAACGAGCCAGTTCAATCGTCGCCGGAGGACGCGTGGCTTGTTCGTTCAACGCGAGGCTACCGATCATCAATTGAACGACTAAAAATGGTAGATACATCCGTAACGGAAGCTGACGAATCAACCAGATGAGTAGCAACAGGACAAGCGGTAAGACGTGACGGGGTTTATCGATGTTTTGTCCGAGCCAGACCCAGACGAAATAGAGTCCAGCCGTCGCTCTCCAAGCGACATCGACCGTCCAACGTTTTCGTAAAAACAGCATCAGTCCTGACACTAGTCCGATCCACGTGCCATAGCCGATTCCATGCCAGAAGAGTTGCTGAAACGTCTGGGCAAATCGTTGAACGATGGAAGCATCATCGGTCTGAGCAGAACCACCCCAATCGGAAAAATGACCGCTGACGAAGCGGAGTGATAATTGAAGAAACGAATAGGGTCCACCGACAGAAAAAGCGACCGGGAGCAACCAAGCAAGCTGTGCCAGAACAAGAAGGGCGCACTCGGATAAGAGTTGCCAGTAATCCTTTCGTACCTGCCACAGCAGGAAAAGCAACATGAAACCAAATGGCGCGTAGGATAGGCGAGTCGCCATCAGTAAACCGAACAGAAGATACGGAAGCCAGCGACGAATCTGATGCCGTGCGCGTTCGATGCTCCAGCCGTACCAGACGAGTAGTCCGAGGGCGAGCCCATCCGACATCCCTGTCGCAGCGAACGTCACGAGTGAGGCAGTGGAGAGAACGGTAAAGGCAGCGATCAGCCGAGCCGTATCATAGGCATGACGGCGAAAGAGCGAGTAAAGTGGCAAGAGCGCACTTGCCAGTCCTAGTGTAGAGACGAGTCCGAGCGCTTTGACAGGTATCATCAGCGGCAGAAACAGGTTGGCAAATAAGATGAAAAAGGGATAACCCGGAAAGTGCGGACGTAAATCAGCCAGATCATAATCGGTCACAGCTAACGTGAAGTTCGCAATATCGTAGCTCGCGATGAAGGGACTGACGTAACTGATCCGTAAACCAATCCAGCCACCGATGAATAGCAACGTGATCCAAAAAAGCGATCGTCCACGCGGACGTGAACGATCGCTTCGGACGGTCAAGAAACCTCCTGTAAGGACTTTGATGACTTCGATGGTTTGTTTTGACGGAGCAACATCCAACCGGCAAAGGCGAAGTAGCCCCACCAAGCGACGACTTGTTCGAGCGAGGGGTTATGACTGTATCCGAACATCGCACCCATGAACGTTCCGATCTGTCCACTGATCAATGTTGAATTTCCTGTATCACGCAAGTATTGCACCTGATCGATGTAGTGCTCCGGCATGAAGCCAACGATGTTATATACAGCAGCTGGTGTGCCGTCAGCATTCATCAAGAGACTACCGAGCAAACCAAGATCTTGGAAGCGTCCAATCGTTTGGACGAGCATGCCGGCTGCGATGAATAGAATGAGTACGCCCGTTACTTGGAAGAAGCGTTTGACGGGAATCTTCATTGAACCGGAAACGAATAAGTATCCGAAGATCAAGGCGAGTAACAGACCGGAAACCGCACCGTAACTCGTCAGTACTTTTTCGATTTCCCCACCTGAGATGGCAGCGAAGAAGAAGACGGTCTCAATTCCTTCTCGAACGATGACGAGGAAGGAGTGGATGATCATCGTGATGGCACTACCCGTCGAGACGGCAGCGGCGACCTTCGCTTGCGAGGCTTTTTGATTCTCTTTCGCTTCCTTTCCCATCCAGAGGACCATGTGTGTCAAGAGCAAGACGGAGACCATCATGATGCCGAGACGGAGATACGTATCGCTTCCGAAGCTCGCAAAACTCGTAAAGACGACTTGGAACAGGAACGCGACACCAAGGCTAGCGAGAAGTGCCAACCCGACACCTGCGTAGACCCACTTTTTATATTGTGGAGCGTTCAATCGATCGAGATAACCTAAGATCAACCCAACGATGAGAACAGCCTCGAGACACTCCCGAAGCGTAATCAAAAACGCTTGAAAATCCATCTGTCTTCCTCCTTATGAGCGGCGTTTCTTCTTCCATTGACCAATGACGACGATGACGATGAGGACGATGACGAGTCCGAGCGCAATCAATTTCCAAATCGCGTCCGTTCCGAACGTCTGACCGAGGAAGGAGTCTTCTTCCGTGAAGACTCCTGTTTTTTCTTCACCCGGCAGGACGAAAAGGGGAGTCAACGTATCTTCGATCATCGTAATGTTTTCTTTGAAGGATTCTTCGTCACTCGCTTTTTTCCCGACCCCAAACAGACCAGGGTTTCCGAGTGCCTTTAATGATTCATCAAATGCAGTATACACGTCATCGGATGTTTGTGCATCCTTGCTTTCCTTGACGTAAGGTGCAAGCACATCGTATGTCCCGCGGGCTTTCGCGAGTAAGAGTTTCGCTTGACCGAAGTCCTCGAACTGCTCTTCAGCAAAGTGCAGGCGACGTTCGATATTTTGACGGAGAGCGACGCGGTACGCTTGTTTAGCAGCCTCGGCATCTTCTTGTTCAAGCGCCGTATCGATCTTCGCTTTCGCTTCAGGGAAATACAGTTTGAATTCTTTATCATAGGCGGCAAGCGTCTCTTTCGCAAGCGCGTAATCCTTGGCATTAAGTTGTTCTTCAAATTGTTTATACGCTTCCGCAAAAGCTTCCTTTCCTGGGTCTCCGTAACTATAAGCGGAAACCGTGGAAGTGCTCACGAACAGTGAGAGCAGGAGGAGCGGTAGCAAAAGAAGGCGTTTCATCCGAGGTGCTCCTTTCGTTCCATGCGTTCTTCAACGCTAAGCTGTGTGATCGGTCGTCGCCACTCCCGATAAATCGCTGGGAGGACACGTTGGACATAATTAAGACGGATAAAAGACTTTCCTGCTTCCCGGACCCGATAACGGATCGGGACTTCGTGAAGGCGGAAGCCTTTTCGGACGAGATTAAGGGTCAATACTTGTGCATAGTTATAATCGTGAATGATCTCAGCATGGTGACACGCTGCGCGTGAAAAAGCACGCATCCCGCTTTGACCATCATGGATTTTACGTTTCAATAAAAGGCATTGCAACCACGTGAAGACATGATTGCCGATATAGCGATAGAGCCGCATCCCGTCGACGGTACCGAGGAAGCGGGAACCGAATACGTAGTCGGCCTGATCGTGTAAGATCGGTCGGACGATATCTGGAATTTGATCGGCCGGATATTCGTTATCGGCATCAATCATGACAGCAACATCAGCGCCGAGCTCGTAGGACTGTCGGAGTCCTTCTCGGACTGCAGCGCCGAGTCCTTGATTCTGCTCGAACCGATAGACATGTGCGCCGTGTTGACGCGCGATCGTACTCGTCGCATCCACTGAGCCGTCATCGATGACGAGAGTCTCGACTGGAATGCCGTCAATCATGTCCGGGATTCGTTTTAAGACAAGCGGAAGCGATACTTCCTCATTGTGAGCCGGTAAAAAGACGATGATCTTCATTTAGACTTCGCCTCCTTGAACGCTTCTGTCAATAGCACACCACGGCTATCATGCGGGATGTCTGCCCCTAGGACTTTTGTGATCGTTGGTCCGAGTGACAGGATATGGCGGTGCGTATCCACTTTCAGACCAGCATGAACGTTCTTACCATACATCCAGAACGGAACGAACCGTTCGCCTTCATCCAAGTGACCGTGTCCACCGATTCCGTCCGCTTGACCGTGATCCGCCATGACGATGAGTGTCGCATCCTCGAGTTTACCGAGACGATCGAGCTCCTCACAAAATTCAGCGAGTAATGCATCCGCTTCCTCGATTTTTTCGACGTACTCGGAATAGAGAGTGCCTCGACTGTGTCCTGTTTGATCCGTTCCGATCAACTGAATCGCGAGCAGATCCGGATCCTCTTCATGGACGATTTGTTTGGCACGTTCTACGATATTTCGATCCGCGACATCGTTATGCATGACTGCCGTGACGGTCCGTACGTCGGTTGAACCGAACGCATCGACGAGGTGGGCGATACCAAGAATCTTACCGGATTTATCGACGGCACGGAGACGATCGAAGACGGTATCCGTTTTAACGCCAGTCGTATTCCAGACCATGTTCGAATGAATGCCGTGATCTTCTGGGCGAGCACCGGTGAACATCGAACTGAAGCAGACGACGGTCCGGGCAGGGTAGACAGTCTCCATATTCGTATATTCCGTTCCTTCCTGACGCAATCGTTCGAGGAACGGCGTGTTTGCTGCCATGTAGCGATCTTTACGCATTCCGTCGACAATCAGGACATAGACTTTTTCTGAAGTCGGAAGATCGGCATCTACCGTCATTGCCTCGGGCAACTTCGGTTTCCAGTCGAACAGGTAGTGATGCAGGATCCATGCAAAGACGAATAGACCAATTGGGAACCAGACGAATGTCATGTCGAGTGTCGACGCGTCACTTGCCGTCCACCAGTACATGAGCAACAAAGCAACCTTAGGCAGTTGCTCCTGCGCATTACCACTTGTCGAATCACTATTCTTCAGGACGAGTTTCCAAAAACGCGTAAAGTTCGTCCAGCGCGTTCCGATCCGGAGATGATAATAGATCGTTCCCCAGAAAAAAATCGTGAAGAAGAAATAAAGACCTGCGCCATAGACGAACAAAGGTAAATAATCTGCATTCGTCCCGTGAAGGAACAGCCAAACGATGACCGGGATCCAAAGGTAATTTCGTAAAAATAACGGAAAATCATAACGCCACAGCAAGATGAATAAAGGAAGCGTCACGATGAAACCAAGACCAGCTTCTGCGAGTGGCATCTGCGTCCATAAGGCGTACGTCAAGAAGACGCCGACTGTAAAAATCGGTGTGAAGGGTTTTCCTTCATTGAGTAAGTTCCAGGCGCGTGCTGCGACTTTTTCAAAGCGAGAAGCACTTTTCATCGTCTTCCTCCTTTCCAATCAGTGTATTTGAGCTGACGAACCAACAACCGAAGCGTAGCCGGATGCCGAATGAAAACATACAGCGGGATAAGAAAAGCAAAGGCATATTTAAAGAAGTGCGTCATCAAGGCAACGTCGTACGCATGAGCAACACCGGCTTGGCGTAACACTGTACCCATCGCGAGTTCATACGTACCGAGGCCACCCGGCGTGAACTGAATCACACCGGAAAGGACACCGGCACTCATCGCAATCAACGTCGTCGGGAAGGACACATCGATACCTGCTCCGTGCAAGAGGAGGAAGACGGCGAGTGCCTCGACGGTCCAAGCGATCGTTCCGAACAGGACAAGCGATGGGAGATGCGGGACATGTCGACGTAATACGAGCAATAACGCGGTCGCAAGGAGCGCGACGAGCAAGACGATCGGGTGAAACAACCAACCGATCAAAATGAAGGTACACAGAACGATCAAATCAATACTTCGTTGTAAGACGAAGATCGCGCTCGTCTGCTTCCAGGGACTTCCGACAGCTCTCGCCGTCACGAGTCGGATCATCTCGCCCAGTTTGACCGGTGAGAGGTGATTGATCGTCAGTCCGAGATACAGGCTCGACAGGTATACAGCAGTCGGTGCACGTTTTGAGTCGGCGCGGCGCCAGGCGACCGCGCGTAAATAAAAGGCGATCGCATACGTCAAGGTCGCAAGGATCGTCCAGGGACTCTTGAATAAAGCTTCAATGTACCGATACGAGACCGGTAACTCCAAGAAAAAACGGAGCAGTAAAAAGATGACAAGCCCGGTAAGCGTCAGATACAGAAACGTTCGAATCAGCGGTTTTGATGCCACGCGATCACCTGCTCCAGTCCAACATCGATCTCGATTGACGGTTGGTAACCGAAGGCTTCCTGTGCTGCCGTCGTATCACTCCATGTCATCGTCACGTCTCCGCGTCGTGCAGTTTGAGTCTTCACAGGCACATCAAACCGTTGACCGATCCGTTCAGCTAGCGTGCGGACGGAGACCGGCTGATTCGCACCGAGGTTATACGTCCCGACTGCACGAGTCAGCAACGCCTGTTCCATTCCACGGGTGATGTCATCGATATACGTGAAGTCACGGATTGGATCACCGAAGACGGTGAGTGTCTCTCCGCGTAATGCCTGTTCGATGAATCGAAACAGCGCCATATCAGGACGACCTGATGGACCATAGACCGTAAAGAAGCGAAACAGCGTCACATTTACATCATATAAATGCGCATAAGCATGACAAAAGCTTTCAGCGCTATACTTCGCTGCCGCGTAAGGACTGGCGACATGTCCCGTTGCCTGTTCCTCTTTGAGCGGACCCGTCTGCTCCCCGTAAACGGAAGACGAAGACGCGAAAAAGACATGCGGCATGCCATGTCTTTTTGCGGCTTCTAACAAGGTCACCGTCATATCGATGTCCTCACGAATATAGTGATGCGGTTCTTCGAGCGAATGCGGAACACCTGGAAGAGCTGCGAGATGGAAGACGGCGTCAAACGATGTCTTCATCCAGGCGTCGAGATCGTGATGAACGTCACCCGTCGTAACGGTAACGCCGGCACGTCTTAGTTCATCTGCTCGTTCTTCTTTTAACTGGACATCATAGTAGTCCGTGAAAGCATCAAGGACATGGACGGTATGGTGTTGCTGGAGCCGGAGGGCGAGGGCGGCGCCAATGAAGCCGGCACCTCCTGTGATTCCGATATTCATCTTATCCCTCCATTTCCATTTCCTTCTTAGTTAAGTGGTTCGAGTGCGTCTGTGATCCGTTCACCTGTCGTTTCAGCCTTGACGTCGCCTTTTTCGACGAGTGCGAACCATTCGTTTGCGTCTTGTGCGACTTGTGCTGCTTTGTCCTTGCCAAGACGATTCTCAAGCGTCGGTTTCATCGCAACGACGAACATGTTCGCTTCCATTGCTTCTGCACGTGCTGTATCGACGTCTTTCTTCTCGATCGCTTCTTGTGCCTCGTCATGATACCCGTCGACTTTCTCCGTCAATGCTTTTGCGAACAATCCTTCGATTTCTTTGTAAGAGACGTCAGCTGGTTTGGTTTTTGAGAAATCATAGCGCTCTTTCAGCGTTTTGACAGCTTCCTCGTCTCCACCTGCTAACGATTCTTCGATCGCAAGGAGGAAACCGTATCCTTCTGCTTGCTCCATTTGTAATTCTTTTTCGTCCGTACCGGCTTTGACACCATCCTCGATTTTTTGTGCGTAGCCGAGTGCAGCTAAATAGAAGGAACGATAAATCGATTTATCCGTCACTTGTTTCGCAACATTGAAGTCACCGAGTTCTTTCGCGTCGATGGCTTCTTGCTGCGCTGAAAGACCTGATGTGATCGCTTGAGCGATGGCGTCTTCGTTTTTAAAGCCGTAGCTCGCGTCACGTTTTTCAGCTGTCGGAATGAAGACGGTCTTCGCCATCGCTTCCACGTCCTTGAGTGCTTCCGTTGCAGCTTCCGGTTTACCAGCTACGAGTGCTTCTTCAGCTTTTGCTTGTGTTGCTTTTTGTAATTTATAGAAATACGATTGTAGACCTTTATCCACGAGTTGACGAGCGATGTTCTCATCGAGATCCTTCGCTTCCACACCTGCTAAAGCAGACTGGATGACTTGTTCGATTTCTGGTGCTGTCGTCTCGACACCACCTTTGAGTTTCGATTCATAACTTGTCGTGACCATCTTCCAATCGATCGCTTGTCCTTCTTTTGCTTTGTCGAGTTCTGTTTTGATTGAGCTGAAGATTGTCAATTCATCTGTCAGTGTCGTTGCAGCGATCCCCGCATCTGCTGATTTAGTTTCGGTCGACTGTTCCGTTTTCTCTTTTTTCGGTGCAGTCGTATCCGTTTCATTCGAACCGCAGGCAGCCAAGATACCGGCTACCATGAAGATCGAAGCTACTTTTAAACGTTTTTTCATAATCGTGATTCCCCCAGAAGAATTAATAAGACGTTTTCCGTCATGTAGTCGTTTTCACAAATCTAACTATAGCGAGAATAATTCTCATTGTCAATTGAACTTTAAAGAAAAAAACGGCTTCGGAGCAGGGCTCCAAAGCCGTTTTAAAATGAGAAATTAGAACTGTTCGTACAGTTTTGTCAAATACGTGTAGACTTCGTCTGATGCTTGGAACATCATGACAGAATGTCCGAAGATGGCAGCTGGGTTGAAGCCATGATCGAGATCGATCGTTGATGCGATCGTGACATCACGGTCGCTGTCGAGAACGACGCGGAAGTATTTGAACTCTTGGTTAAAGTCGTTGATGGCGTTAAGAATCGGGAGATCCTCGACACCGTCTGGTACGTGTGTCACCGTACGAGCGAACAATTCGACATCAGTCGTCGTTTTACTGAAGACGATCATCATCATCGGTTCTGCTCCAGCAGGTGTTTTTTCTTGTGTCATGAAGAAGACGTGTGTCTCATTCTCACGTGCTTCCATTGGAATGCCTTTTTCAACGAGGAAAGCTTGGAATGCTTCCAAGTGTTGTTGCTGTTGTGGCGCGATTCCTTGTTCGTTTGTTTCGGGTTGACGATCTTGGTGAATCGGTGTCACTTTATTGTTCTCGTTTGATTCGTTCGAGTTACGTTCCTGGTCCATTGCAAAATCCCCCTTTATATACTATAAATTCAGTTTCAAGCATTTCAGAAGGAATTGCAACTAATGTCCGTTAAGATAGGAAGAAAATACAAAAGAGTAGAGATATGTCATGTTTGTGAATCTGCGAGCAACTGACTTGAAAATACATACCTAACAGGGTATATTAAGTGGCAGATAGAAAATCGAGGAGGAATCATCAGATGAAAACGATCATCGTAGGCGGCGTCGCTGGTGGCGCTACGGCAGCAGCACGACTGCGTCGGATTGACGAAACGGCAGAAATCATTTTGCTTGAACGGGGAAAAGAGATTTCGTTCGCGAATTGTGGACTGCCGTACTATATCGGAGATGTCATCAAAGATCGTAATAAATTACTCGTCCAAACGCCAGAAGGCATGCATGCACGGTTTAATTTAGATGTCCGCAATTTGTCGGAAGCGATTCGGATTAACCGTGAAGCGAAGACGGTCACGATCCGCAATGTTGAAACGGGTGAAGAATACGATGAATCGTACGATCATCTGATTCTTTCTCCAGGTGCAAAACCGATTCGTCCAAACATTCCAGGACTTGAAGAAGCAACGAACGTCTTTACGTTACGGAACATCCCAGATACGGACCGGATGCGGGAATACGTCGATACGACGCGTCCAGAGCAAGCAGTCGTCATCGGTGGAGGATTCATTGGTCTTGAAATGGCGGAAAACCTCGTCGAACGTGGGGCGCACGTCACCCTCGTCGAGATGGCGGATCAAGTCATGGCTCCGGTCGACCCGGAAATGGCCGCAATCGTTCATGAACATCTGCGTGCGAAAGGCGTCGAGTTGATTCTAGAAGATGGCGTCGCTCGTTTTGAAGAGGCAGGTCGCCGCGTCGTCCTGACAAGTGGACGCGTAATCGAAACAGAGATGAACATCCTATCGATTGGTGTTGCACCGGAGAGCACGCTCGCAGCAGATGCTGGTTTAACACTTGGCATCAAACAGACGATTCAAGTCGATGACCAACTACGGACATCCGATCCATCCATCTTCGCGATTGGTGACGCGATCGAAGTCAAAGACTATATCACGAAGGAAGCGACACATGTTCCACTCGCGTGGCCGGCAAACCGTCAAGGACGCCTCGTTGCTGACATCATCGCCGGACGTGACGTCCGGTACAGCGGTACGCTCGGAACAGCGGTCGCAAAAGTCTTCGACTTGACGGTCGCTTCGACCGGTAACAACGAAAAACGGTTACGTCAGCTCGGTCTACGTTACGAAGCCGTGCATCTCCACCCGGGATCGCATGCGGGGTACTACCCAGGGGCGAGTCCGATTTCGATGAAGCTACTGTTTGATCCAATCGAAGGAACGATCTACGGAGCGCAGGCAATCGGCATGACAGGTGTCGAGAAACGAATCGATGTCCTCGCGACAGCGATTAAAGGTGGATTGACAGTGCTTGATCTACCAGATCTTGAACTATCATATGCACCGCCATATAGTTCAGCGAAGGATCCGGTCAACATGGCAGGATATATTGCGTCGAACATCGTGCTTGGTGACAGTGCGAACGTTCATTGGCACGAAATCGATGCGATTGTCGCCAATGGCGGCTTATTACTCGATGTCCGTGAACCATCGGAAAACGAGTTAGGCGCGATTCCGGGATCGGTCAATATCTCGTTACCGACGTTACGTGAGAAGTTGGATGATCTGCCGAAGGATCAAACGATCTATGTGACATGCCAAGTCGGATTACGTGGATATGTTGCAAGTCAACTGTTGCAACAACACGGTTATGATGTGAAAAACTTAAGCGGCGGATACAAAACATGGTCGGTCGTGCATCGTGATCAAGAAGCACGAAGCCAAGCGAAGGAGGAGACTGCTGTGACGGTAACGAAACGTGAGCCAAAAACGAAGGCTGCACCAGAACAAGTAGCACTGCTCGATACGTGCGGTTTACAGTGCCCAGGTCCAATCTTAGAGCTGAAAACAAAAATCGATCAGATGACGGACGGCGAGCAAATTTTCGTCAAGGCGTCAGATCCAGGATTCTTGCCAGACGTTCAAGCATGGGCGAAAAAACTAGGTCACACGGTCCATTCAGCGGAAATGAATCAAGGGGTCGTCGAGGTCTTGCTTGAAAAAGGGCAAGGGGAGACACCAGCTGCAGCGCCGGTTCAAGTCAATCCGGCAGATGATGCGACGATGGTCGTCTTCAGTGGTGATCTTGATAAAGCACTTGCTTCTTTCGTCATTGCGCAAGGTGCACAAGCGATGGGAAAACAAGTGACGATGTTCTTTACGTTCTGGGGCTTGAACATCATTCGAAAACCAGACGCACCGGCAGTTGAGAAAGCAGGAATCGAACGGATGATGGGCATGATGATGCCGAAACATGCCGGGGAGCTGCCGCTCTCGAACATGAACATGGCAGGCGCCGGTCAAAAAATGATGAAAAAAGTCATGAAGGACAAACAAGTCGATGCACTCGAGACGATGATGGCAAAAGCACAAGCTGCTGGTGTCCGAATGATCGCCTGCACGATGTCGATGGATATCATGGGCATCAAGAAAGAGGAATTACTGGATGATATCGATTATGGTGGCGTCGCCAGTTACCTTGGTGCAACGGATGGTGCCAATCTGAATCTGTTCATCTAATCTAAAAACCTGTTTAAATGAACGTGTCAAACCTGACATCTGATGTGAGGTTTGACACGTTTTTTGTCGTCTGAGGTATAGATGAGTTTGATTTTTCAAAAAAAATTGCGTATGATAATTCACATGTGAAAAAAGTTTACATCTAAAAAGAGAAACTATGTGGTGGAAGTGGAGGGAATCGGATGGAGAAGCAGGTAATGGATGTAGTCAGTAGAATCAGTGATATGTTATGGACAAACGTACTGATCATCTTACTCATCGGATTAGGCATTTATTTTACATTCCGGATGCGGTTCGTTCAATTCCGGATGATACCGGAGATGTTACGCTTACTGTTCCAAGGAACGGATAAAGGGAAAGACGGCGTGTCGCCATTCCAAGCATTCGCGATTAGTACGGCAGCACGTGTCGGTACTGGTAATATCGCGGGTGTCGCGACAGCGATCGCACTCGGTGGACCAGGAGCGGTCTTCTGGATGTGGTTGATCGCCTTGATCGGTTCGGCATCGGCATTCGTCGAGAGTACACTCGCGCAGATCTACAAGGTACGGGACGATAAGGCATGGCGTGGGGGCCCTGCCTATTATATGGAGAAAGCACTCGGTCAACGTTGGTTAGGGATTTTATTTAGTATCTTGATTACGATCTCATTCGGATTTGTCTTCAATTCCGTTCAATCGAATACGATCTCGCTTTCACTTCAAAATCAATACGGCTTTGATAAGACATGGATTACGGTCGGACTAGTCGTGCTGACGGCACTCGTCATCTTTGGTGGCGTCCGTAGTATCGCAACCGTCGCGTCGTTCCTCGTACCAATCATGGCCGGTGGTTATATTCTGATCGCACTCTACATCATGGCGACGAATCTTGAAGTACTGCCAAGTATTTTTAAATTGATCTTCCAAGAAGGTCTATTCGAATTCAAGACACTCGCAGGTGGTGCAGTAGGTGCAGCACTTTTGAACGGGATTCGTCGTGGTTTGTTCTCGAACGAAGCCGGTATGGGTTCAGCGCCGAACGCGGCGGCAACAGCGGAAGTCTCTCACCCGGTCAAACAAGGGTTGATTCAATCGTTTGCGGTCTTCGTTGATACGTTGATGGTCTGTTCGGCGACAGCGATGATCGTTCTCGTCAGTGGAGTGGCAACAAAGGATGCTAGTGGTCAACCGGTAGCTGGGATCGACTTAGCGCAAGGTGCGCTCGCATCACAAGTGGGATCACTCGCGACAGGATTCATGGTCGTCGCGATTTTCCTCTTTGCTTTTAGTTCTGTCGTCGGAAACTACTACTACGGTGAATCGAATATCAACTTCATCCGTGAAAATAAACAAGTCTTGATGGCGTATCGTGTACTCGTTCTCGTCATGATCGTCTTCGGTTCACTCGTTGAATCGGCGAACCTCGTGTGGGCGTTGGCAGATATCTTCATGGGACTGATGGCGATCGTTAACTTGTATGCGATCTTCCGTCTCTCGAAAATCGCGAAACTAGCGCTCGAAGATTATGTCGGGCAACGAAAAGCTGGAAAAGAGCCACGATTCTATGCGGACTCGATTCCGAACTTGCCGGGGAAAGATGCGCTTGAAGCATGGCAAGAATCAGAAAAAGACGAAAAAGCAATTTAAGGAAAAGGGAGTCAGAGAAATCTGGCTCTTTTTTTGTATAGAACGAATTTAAAAAGGGAATACAGAGTACAGAAGGGAGGGGGAGAATGGAAAACGTACATTTCGTCCGCGTCACGGATGCGGTCTGGGAGTCGTTCGGAAACGATCCCCACATCATCATGGATTGGATTTTATTCATTCATGAGACACAACCCGATCATGAACAATTGTTCGCCCTCGAACAGACGAACGCCATCTATCATTTGATGAATCAAATCGATATCTATATTGATCAAGACACACATTACAACCTGGGACGAGCGATCGTTGGCGAAGAGTTGATCGTCAATGAGGAGAAAGCGGCGATTGTCGGTATTCTGCCCTTGCCACTCCTCATCATCTCGGCTGAGGTGATGCGGAATTTTGATCAACGGGCACTCGCTTCGATTCATGATGAAGCCGGAACACCGGGCGAATTCGAGGATATCTGGGAACAGTTCGCCGATTTACGTGCCTATTTTCAAAAGGCAGAAGAAGCGGAAGATACGATTTTAATTTATTATGTCTGAACAGCTTAAAGCATAAAAAAGAGACCCGCTTCCGAGTCGTAGACTGGAAACGGGTCTCTCGTCGTTCAGATGAACCAAGAGGCTGACTCAAAAAAGAATGCCGCGTCTTTTCACGCCCTTTCCTCAGACGAGACACAAGCCAATTTTCCTGCTTTATTCAAGCAGGAAAACGGGTCTTGTTTGTCTTACAGCGCAAAGAAGATGCGCTTTTTCCTGTAGGAGTTGCGTGAAACGCGTCATTCTTTTTGTTACGAGATAGGGTGGCAGATCATCGTTCTGCCACCCTTCTCTTTGTGGAAACGGAGTTTTGAGTCAGCCTCATCTTTTATGTGAATCGCCAGATTAAAAATCGATTTTGTCCGGATCCGGTCCGAGGCGGACATCCGTTGCGATACGATCAATTTTCTCAAGATCATCAGCATCGAGTTGGAAATCAAAGACGTCGAAGTTTTCCGCAATGCGTTCTGGTGTAACGGATTTTGGAAGAGCGACGATGCCGTTGTCGAGATGCCAACGTAAGACGACTTGTGAAGGTGTCTTGCCGTGTTTCTCTGCGATTTCCTTGAAATCGTTGATTTCGAGGAATTTCCCTTGCATGAGTGGGCTCCATGCTTCGACTTGAATGTTGTGATCTTGCAAGTATTCGTGCAGTTCGTGTTGCGGTAATTGTGGATGCAACTCGACTTGGTTGATCATTGGTGCCATCAAGCCCTCTTCTGCCAATGTATCGAGGTGATGTTCTTTGAAGTTCGAGACACCGATCGCTTTGATCTTGCCTGCTTCATACAGTTCAACCATTGCTTTCCACGCTTCGATATAGCCTTCGACCGGCCAGTGGATAAGATAGAGGTCAAGATAATCTGTTTCGAGACGTTCGAGCGATTCTGCGAATGCTTCCTTCGTCCGACCGGCACGAATATCATCGTTCCAGACTTTTGACGTTAAGAAGAGATCCTCACGTTTCACGCCGCTTTCCTTGATTCCTTTTGCGACACCGCGCTCGTTTTTGTAGACAGCAGCCGTATCGATATGACGATAGCCGACACGTAATGCTTCAGCGACAGCAGCAGGTGCTTCTGTCTCTTCATCTACTTGCCAGACACCGAATCCGATTTGGGGAATCGTAATACCGTTTGAAAGTTTTGCGTATTGCATGTGTTACTCCTCCTCATAAAACGTAGTTTAGATTTGCTCGTTTAGTTTAGCATGAACGAACGAAGACGTCCGTTTCCATGCTCATGGAGGAATGAAATAAGGTAAAATAGAAAAGAATCGTGAGATTTAATCGTGTGTTAAAAGAGGGGGAGAAAAGATGGCTCAAAAGAATAAACAGCTATCCAAATGTACTTGGCTTAGCATTGGCGCCTTGTTAGTAACGCAGGCAGTGGGTCTGTTTCTTAGTGCGCGAAAGTCAGGACGTAATCCATGGGTGTGGGGAGGCGCTGGACTCGTTCAGTTCCCGCTTCCGGCAATCGCTTACTTAATCTTAGAACGACAAGCGAAGCAGAATAAATAATAAAACAGGTCCAATCGTCGACGCGATTGGACCTGTTTTATGGTTACGAAGAAATTTTTTCTTGCTTCGTCGCTGTCTTCTTCATGCGTGGTAAGCCGAAGAAGATGGCAATTGATCCACAGACGAAGAGGAGGAACGGATAGAACAGATACGGAATCAGTTCCGGTGAAGCCGTTTTCGTCAATTCTGCTGCGATCAAAAGTTGTGCCCCGTACGGAATGATGCCTTGAATACCACAAGAGAAGATATCAAGGATACTCGCCGATTTTTTTCGATCGACTTCATACGTATCGGCGATTTCAGCTGCCAGTGGTCCAGCGACGAGAATCGAAATCGTATTGTTTGCTGTCGCGAGATTCGTTGCACTGACGAGTGCCGCCATACTGAATTCGGCACCACGACGCTGTGAAATCTTGCGTGTCAGCGTCTCTTTTAAGAAGGCGATTCCACCGTTGAACGTAATCAAGCTGACGAGACCACCCATGAGGAGCGTCAAGATGGAGATCTCCGCCATGCCCAACATGCCTTCAGACATCGAGAGGACGAATCCACTCAAGCCGAAGCTACCATCAATCATACCGATGATGCCGGTGAGTAGCGTACCACCAATTAAGACAAGGATGACATTGACGCCGAAGATCGCAAGAACGATGACAGCGAGATATGGAATCAACTTGTAGAATTCAAAGGCTTTTGCTTCGACGACGTCACCAGAACCGGAAACGAATGCGAGCAGGATGACCGTCAAAATAGCAGCCGGTAGGACGATCATGAAGTTCGTCCGGAATTTATCGCGCATGTTCGTTTTTTGGGTTCGGACGGCAGCAATCGTCGTATCCGAGATGAACGACAAGTTATCGCCAAACATCGATCCACCAACGACAGCAGCCGCTGCGATCGCAACGTTGATGCCTGTCGCTTCATGAATACCGAAGGCGATCGGTGCGAGTGCAGCAATCGTTCCGGTAGATGTCCCCATCGCCATCGAGATGAAGGCAGCGATGATGAACAGACCACTCATGAGGAGCGATGGAGGTAGAAACGTCAAAGCGGCATTAACGGTCGCATCGATGGCACCGATTGCTTCTGCTGTTCCAGAAAACGTACCGGCTAGTAAGAAGATGAAGACCATGATCATGATATCGGGATTTCCGGCACCCGTTGCAATTCGTTCAACCGTTTGATTGATCGATCCTTTCGTCGTGATTGCAGCAAAAATCAAAGCGATCAGTGCGGCGATAAGGATCGGAAATTTGTAAAAGTCGTCATAGAAGATCCCGGCTCCGATGAAGAGGACCAGGAATACGACGAGAGGAAGCAGTGCCCATTTGTTAGGCGTGATCGTTTCATTCATTGTTGACACCTCGTTTCTCAAAGATACAAAAAAAGACCCCTTCGCAAGAAAGAAGGAGGTCTTTATGAAATAAAGACGCTCTTCTTATCTCTCAAGCTTTCGCTTGCTGGATTTGGCACAGTACGAATCAAATCGTCCGCTGCCGAAACATCATTGGGCCAGTCCCTCCGTTTCTCGCGATAAAAAGAAGTCATTCAATTGTTGTAAAACACGTTTCTTACCGTACCGCATTGAGTAACGCGTGTCAACTGTACTTTACTGAAGTGCCTTTTTCAATGTTTGGACGTTTTCTTCCATCAACTTGAAATAAGAACTGTTTTGTTGCGCTTTCGTGACCGACTCTAGATTATGAATCGTCACGGATTCAGCTCCGATTTCTTTTTGGATGACACGTGCGACCTTTGGTGAGACCGTCTCTTCGAACGCGACGTATTTCAAATCATGCATCCGTGCTTCTTTCACTAAAGCGGCCAGTTGCTTTTGTGACGGTTCATCGGAAGGAGAAATTCCCGCGATCGGTAGTTGTGTGAAACCATATCGTTCTGCGAGGTAACCATAAGCGGCATGCGTAACGAGAAGTTCTTTTTTCGATCCATCAGCGACGGCTTGTTTAAATTGTTCGTCCAATTCATCAGCTTGCTGATCGAACGCTTTTAAGTTTTTCTCGAATGTTGCTTTGTCTTTTGGTACTTCTTTTGATAAAGCAGTTGTAATCGAGCGTGCCATTGCTTTTGCGTTGACAGGATCGAGCCAGACGTGTGGATCGTATTTTCCATGGTCATGACCCTCTTCTTCATGCGCATGTTCATCCGTTGCATGATCATCGTGCCCTTCTTCTTCGTGGGCATGTTCGTCTTCTGTATGCCCTTCTTCTTCATGTGCATGAAGTGTAGCATCCGATTCTAGCAAGTTGATGTCCTTACTCGTCTCGACGAAGCGGACATCCGTGCCTTTTAGACTCTCCTGGATTTTTTTCGAATACGGCTCGAGCGTCGTACCGGTTAAGAGGAACAAGTCGCCCTTGGCAATCTCAGTGAGTTGTTTTGACGTTGGCTCGTAAGAGTGGGGGTCTGCTCCAGGTGGGACGATCATCTTGACGTCGACTTGATCCCCACCGATTTCACGGGCAATAGCAGCCGTCGCGAACGTTGATGCATAGACTTCTGTCTGGGTTTTATCTGAAGTCGATGAATCGGTATTTGAACCGCAAGCAGCGAGGACACTTGCACTCGCGAAGGCGACCGTTAAAGCAGGAATGATTTTTTTCATTATATGATACCTCCATTATTAAAACGTAACTATTACGATTTGGACTTTCTCACTATAGCGGAACGCCGATGAGGCGTCAAGTACGAATACCGAGACGTTCGACTTCTTTTAAAACGGGGTAGAAGGATAATAAAGTGAAGAAACTGGCACGTCTTTTGGAGGTGATCAAGTGAAACGTGAAACTGCATGGCTAATGGGGGGAGCTGCGTTATTGACGACGGCAGCAGCGGGAGCGAGTATCTGGAACAATTATGGTGCATTGCTTCGATGGACCGAACCCGCCTTGCCACTCACAGAAAAACAACTTGCACCGCGGACGCTCACCTACAAACAGGTGGGAAACCGCATCTTACAGCTCGATCTCTATTATCCACCGGGAGAAGGACCGTTTCCAGTTGCCATCTATGCACACGGTGGTGCATTCGTTCGTGGAGAACGCGATGACATGTTCTGCTTTAGTCCAATCGTCGACCGTCTGCTTGAACTCGGAGTTGCCGTCTGTAGTATTGAGTATCGTTTGTTCGAAGAGGGCAGTTATTTTCCGGATAACCTCGAAGATGTACGGGATGCGTTATGTTTTTTGAATAAGGAAGCAGAGGGTCTTCGCATTCTAAGAGGACGGATGATGGTATGGGGAGACTCAGCCGGAGCCGCACTCATGCTGACGACGGCACTTGCCCCATCTGCTTTCGTTGGTGAGCGTGATGAGCGCCACATGCCATTGATCAGTGGTGTGATCGCTTTATATCCACCGACGAACTTTTTGTTGTTTAATTTCATTCAGACTTGGATTGCCCACATTAAGTTCTACAAGGGGGGACGAGAAGAATGGCGCAAGCTGATGACGCACGTCTCACCTGTCACACATTTATCGTCGGATGCCCCGCCCATCATGCTCTTGCATGGGAAAAAAGATCCGATTGTTCCGTTTTCTCAAGCCTTGCATTTCGTTGAGAAGGGAGCGGATGTCGGAGCCGATGTTCGTTTGTTTTCCTTCCCAAATGGCACCCACTCACTTGCCAGTTTCGCTCAGACGGAAAATCCGTTAAAGATTGAGCGATTGCTTGAACGAATTGAACGTTTCACCTGTCAGGTGCTACTGTTGGCACCGCGACAACTTCCGAATGGAAAACATGATACAATCAGTCATATTTCTTAAATGAGGGAGACAGAGACATGACTGAAATTTGTTTAGTGCGGCATGGTCAGACGGATTGGAACTTAAACGAACGGATTCAAGGAAGAGAAGATATTCCGTTAAATGCAACAGGAAGAAGACAAGCGGAACTCAGCGCCGCTTATCTATCGAATGAAGAGTGGGATGTCTTGTTAGCAAGTCCCTTGTCGCGTGCCGTTGAGACAGCGGAAATCATCGGTCGTGCTGTTGGTTTAACGATCACAGCGACAGACGAGCGACTTGTCGAACGCGAATTCGGAGCCGCTTCCGGTGAACCGGTCGCAGCGATTTACGAAGCCGTTCAAGCGAACGATACGACACTTGTACCAGGTCTTGAAACGGAACAAGCCATCCAGGACCGCGTGTTCGAGGCGCTACAGGAAGTGACACGCATGTATGAGGGGAAACGAATTCTAATCGTCTGTCACTCGCATACGATCAAGGCAGCCTTATCATCGATTGATGAGACGTTCAGTTACCGGACACCTTTGAAAAACGCGTGTGCGAATTATATCCAGCATACGGATCACTATACGATTGACCGAATCAACGTAGCGGATCACATCACGGATGAGGTCGAAAAACCTTAAGAAACGGGTGCGTTCGGATGCTCTGTCAAATATTGCTTGAATGTTTCTTTAGCGATGCTTGTGATATGGGCGCCACGTTTCGAACGACGATCCTTATACTCTTGAACGAGTTCTTCGCCAGCGAATCCATCTTCGACGACTTCGCGTAAAATCGATTCAGATAAATCATTTTTCATCATGACCATCTTACCCGTGAAGACATACGAGACGTTTTCGCTTAAGACAGTCCGTTCGAGAGGCGTGACGATCATCGCGGCAGGGTCATTATCAGGTCGTGAGATCGTGATTTCAATCAAAGCACGTAAATGTTTTGTGAACAATTCATCGACGATCGGCTGATCCGTTGGAGGAACGACGATTTCTGCAACCCACTGTGCCGTCTGTTCGGTACTGACCGTCAATCCGTCCTGAATGGCGACGGGAATCGTCGTATCACGTCCTGACTCATCCATTAAAATGCGTAATGTGCATAACTTAAAGGTTTTCATGAAAAAATGCCCTCCCTTGATCGCTTACGATTTTCCTACAGTATACCGTGAGGAATGTAAGACGGGAAACTTTTCCTGACGAAATTCGTATGAACTATGTTTAAATAAGACTAGATACTACTAAACAGGAGGATCGTTCATTATGCCGCAAGTACTCATTGGAATATTAGGAATCCTGGGTATCGTTCTACTTGCCCACCATATCATCATGTATTGGCATGCTGAACCGACAGACCGCCCGACGCTTGCATATCGCATTGCGCTCCTGATTGCCTGTTTGCTACTCATTAGTGGAAGTGATCATTTAATCAGTATTTTCTACGCGGATTCCTTAGCTGAATTCGGTCAACGCATCACGTATATCGTCTTCATCGGAGGTGCACTTGGCTTCGCATGGTACTTTCGTAAGAAGATGGAACAAGCGCCAACAGAAATGACACCTGTCGGAAACGAAGCAGGATTAACATGAGAAAAAGCGCCGTTCATCCCGATGGAGGAAGAACGGCGCTTTTTGGCGTCTTATTTTAACCCACTTGCCAGTCGAGTATCCCGAATCATGTCGAGTTTGAGCTTCCAGAGACGATCGCTGAATGTGACAGCATAAATCTCTGGCAACCGCAGCCGTTTGTACTCTTCCCACAGACGACCGATCTGTGTTTCGTGGAAGTGGCGACTTTCTTCAATCGTTGGGACCGTATAGACCAGTTCTCCATCTTTGAAGATTGGTTCAAGTAACCGCTCGACCTTGAACTGTTCGATGCGATTTCGGAACGATGGGTCCCGGACGTCGATGAGATCGACAGCTTCAAGTGTCGACGGATCTTCGTCCATCAACGTCACGTAATCGCCTTTGAACTTATCCGTCACCGGATCAATGATGCGATAGACTTCTTTGATGTGAGGTGTCGTCGTCTTGGCTTTTGACGAGGATACTTTGATGACGGGTGCGAGCTCGCCATCTACTTCACGCGCGACCAGTTTATAAACCATCCCAAGAGCCGGTTGTTCGTAAGCTGTAATACCACGTGTTCCGACGAGGAATGTATTGGCTTGGGCACCTTGGATGCGTAAGTCCTGAATGACGTACTCATCGAGGTCCCCTGACAAGACGATGTCGACTTCCGGGAAGCCAGCTTCGTCAAGCATGTTACGGGCACGTTTTGACAAGTAAGATAAGTCGCCAGAATCGATCCGGATGCCACGCAGTTTATGCCCTTTGGCTTGGAGCTCCTTCGCAACCGTGATCGCATTCGGAAGACCACTCTTGAGCGTATCGTACGTATCGACGAGTAATGTCGCCTGATCCGGATAATGAGAAGCGAATGTCCGGAATGCCGTCAATTCGTCATCGTGGAATTGAATGTCAGCATGTTCCATCGTTCCACCACACGGAATGCCGAAGTCGCGTCCTGCTGAAGCAAGGCTTGTGACGTCAAAACCAGCCAGGTACGAAGCACGCGTTCCGAAGTAAGCGGCATCGATGCCTTGCGCGCGACGGGCACCAGCTTCGAGGAACTTCGCACGGGGAGCCGATTGACGAATACGTGCGTACTTCGTCGCGATGAGCGATTCGTGGTTCGCGATGTTCAGAATCGCGGTCTGTAAGAGCTTCGCTTCAAAGATGCGTGCCTCGATCCGAATCAATGGTTCGTTCGGGAAGACGATTTCGCCTTCTTTGACACTTGAGATCGAGCCATTGAACTTGAACTGACGCAGTTCATCCTTGAACTCATCCGGGAAGCCAATCATCTCTTGCAAGTACGTGATATCTTCTTCCGTGAAACGGAGTGTTTGAATATACTCGATGATATTTTCGAGACCTGCAAAGACGACATAGCCTCCTGCGAACGGATTCGAACGGTAGTAAACATCAAAGACGGCACGTTCATTATGACGTCCTTCTTTCCAATAGATATACATCCACCGTGGTAAGTACAGATCGGTATGGAGTGCAAGATTACGTTGTAACATGACGGACAGATCCCTTCTTATTCGCCGACGACTTCTGCGCCGATCGATTGTTTAAAATGTGTAAGCGCCCACTCGTGACCAGTCGCGTTAAAGCTTGCGACCGCATCGGCATGGACGACGATACGATACCCGAGATTGTAGGCATCGACAGCTGTATGAAGGACACAAATATCCGTACAGACACCGACGAGGTGGACTTCGCGGATACCGCGTTCACGCAAGCGTAAATCGAGGTCCGTCCCGGCGAACGCACTATAACGCGTCTTGTCGATGACGTGATCGGCGACCCGTGCCATGGCTGCGACTTTCCCGAACAGATCACGTCCATGTGTTCCGCGGATATTATGTGGTGGGAAGAGGACGGTTTCCGGGTGGAATGTATCGCCTTCTTCGTGAATATCGTTGGCGATGACGACGTAGTCTTCCGTTGAAAACTCCTCCATCAACGTAGCAATTCGATCTTCAATCGCTTGTCCTGGTTTTCCACAAGTCAGCTTTCCTTCGTCAGCAACGAAATCGATCGTGTAATCAATGACAATCAGAGCGCGCATATGCGTAAGCCCCTTTCCGATTTTGAATTAGTGTTCTCTTTCACATTGTACTCTATCTCACACAGAAGGCAAAAGGAAGAAATCGGATACAAACAGGTATAGAGAAGTAAAAGAATGGGGTATAAGGTATAGGACGAAAATGATAGTAGAGGAGGAGAAAGGGATGGCTAGGTTGAATGAGTATGAAGTGGAAGAGCGTCTTGAGCGGTTGCAGGATTGGAGTGTCGTGGATGATGAAATCGTCCGGACTTATACACTTGCATCGTTTCCTGCGGCACTGGATTTCGTACAGGAAGTCGGAAGTATCGCTGAAAACTTGAATCATCATCCACGGATCGTGATCGACTATAAAAACGTCACACTTGCAGCGACGACTCATGATGAAAACGGATTGACGGAAAAAGACTTTCAACTTGCGGAGGCCTGTGATGCCATCTAAACTTTCGATTACATTCGGTAGCGGTTCGTTCGTTGAACAAATTCGTTCCCGTGATGCTCATATTCGTGTCGCTAGCGGAAGCGGCGATGCTATCCTCTGGATGGAAACAGACTCGAAATCGCCTTTTCAAAGTGGCAATACCTATACGTTGCTTGAATCACGTGGCAATTTTTCGGACGAAGGCAGTCTCTTCTACTGGTCGATTCCGGCAGATCAAAATAGCGGGGATCTATTCGTACATCAAGTGATGTCGAATCCGAAAGTCATCGGAGCAGAATATGGTGGCTTCCAGGCATTTCGGATTGGACGTGTCGAGAAGGGAACGGATCTTGCCTTATTGATTCAGTTCCAAGAGACAGGGGACGGAGCTCGTTATGCAAAATCAGTTGAACGTCTTACGGTAGACCAGTATGCTGAAGAGGCAGGGAAGTCGTTCGCGCCTTCTCCCGTCATGAAACGGTATCAAATCGTACCACCAACAAATGAGTGAGATGCAGGGGGACTAACAGATGAAGAAGAACTATTTTGTCGTAGCAACACTCGGTGGCGCACTTGTCGGCGCTACTTTATCACTACTGCATAAAGATACGCGCCAAGCGCAGTTTGCAGCAGTGAAACGGACATTCAGCGGCGCAGGAACACAATTGTCTGCCGTCAAACAAGATCCAAAAGGGCGCTTTGAGGAATTAAAAGCACTCTATACGGACAATCAGGAGACGATCCATAACCTGATTGACGACGTGAAGGACTTAGCAGAAGTACTTCGCAAATAAGCAAAAAAAGACTCACGCGTGTAGCGGAGTCCTTTGAGACTGAAGACAAAGTGTAATTTTTCTCTAACGAGAAGGATTACGCTTTTTTGTTCGTCTCGCATCGTTTTCCTGGGACAAGCATCGCGCCGCTTCAGGGTCGCTCTTGCTTGTTTTTCCCTAGGAAGCGATGTCGAGAGAACAAAATACTTCTCTAATCCTTCTTCCAAGTATCAAAAGAATGACGCGTCATACGCCACTCCTACATGAAAAAGCGCGATTTTGCGCTGTCAGAGACAAACAAGACCCGTTTTCCTGCTCGAATGGAGCGGGAAAACTGGCTTGTGTCTCGCCTGAGGAAAGGGCGTGAAAAGATGCGTCATTTTTTGAGTCAGCCCTTTTATCTACAATCTGCAAGAACTCGAGTGTGTAGCGGAGTTCTTTTTGTATGCTGGTTTACAAGTAGCGGAAGAATAATCCGAGTACGGCAAACGCGATGATGATATAGAAGAAGATCCGACCGAGTTGACCAGAACCGCTTACGAAGACAGGTCCACCGCTCGAACGACGACCGGTTTGAAACGGACGTGTGAATGGAACGGCGCGATTACCAAAGACGAATCCAAAGAGGAATCCGAGGACGAAACCGTACAAATGACCAAAGACAGCAACGTTCGATCCGAGCAACGTAAAGACTGCCGTGACCGCAGTGAAGATATACACAAGACGTGTATCATCTGCTAGGATGACCGTCCGCTTGAATCGACTCAAGTAGACATAAAAACCAAGCAAACCAAGAATGGCACCCGATGCTCCAGCTTGACCATAAAATGGTTCATTGATTTTCGTGAAGTACGTCAAGATGTTCGCCAGCGTACCAACGAGCAAGTAAAAGGCTGCAAATCGACCGTGACCAATCATCCGCTCAAGCGGTGGAGCGAAGATGACGAGAGCAAACGTATTGAACGCAATGTGCCAAAAATCGTAATGCAAGAACGTTGCTGTGACGACACGCCACCATTCACCTTGTTCAATTAAGAGATTGATGGATGCCCCTGCATTTAGAGGAGAGAATGTCAGATTAAGGAGTGGGCCCAACTGTTCGATGACAAACAGTGCAACTTGGATTAAAATGAACAACGAAACGACCGGATAAGAACGTGTGAACGTTTGTAGGTTTTCCGTTCGACTAAACATGACAACACCTCGCTTCATCTTCATTCTATATGAAGATGGCGAAGAATAGAACTGTGGAGGCGTCTCAGATGATTTATGGAATTGGAATCGATTTGGTCGAACTGAATCGAATCGAGCAAACGCTCGAGCGACAGCCACGTTTTGCTGGGAGAATCTTAACCCAGGCAGAGCAGGAACGATTTCAATCGCTCTCGGGACATCGTCGCATCGAGTATCTCGCTGGACGTTTCGCCGCAAAGGAAGCGTTCGTCAAAGCATTCGGAACCGGCGTCGGAAAAGAAGTCTCTTGGCAAGACGTTGAAGTCTTAAACGATGAGACAGGGCGACCGATCATGAGTGGACCATTCGATGGCGTCATCCACGTCTCGATCACACATTCTGAGCATTATGCATCTGCGCAAGTCTTATTAGAGAAGAGGGAATGGGATGTACCGACCAACTTGGATTGAAATCGATCGGGAAGCGATCGCACATAATATACGCGAAATCAAAACACGGATGGGCGAGCAACAGGTGATGGCGGTCGTCAAAGCGGACGGCTATGGTCACGGGGCAGTGACAGTCGCTGAGATCGCTCTTGAGAACGGAGCCGACTTACTCGCTGTCGCACTCCTTGAAGAAGCGATCGAGTTACGCGAAGCGGGCATCCAAGCACCGATCCTGATGCTTGAAGCCTTACTACCAGAACATGCACCAGTCGCTTCGAATTATGATGTCGCCGTTCCTGTCTTTTCAGCCGATTGGCTTCAGGAAGCGAAACGTCATTTGACGGAAATCGATCATCTCCGCTTGCATATCAAGATCGATACGGGAATGGGACGACTCGGACTACAACATGTCGATGAGTTGAAGCGAATTCTTGCTGAGTGCGATGATGATCTCGTCGAGCTCGAAGGCATCTATACGCATTTCGCGACCGCTGACGAGTTGAACAGTCAGTTATTCGAGCGCCAGCTCAAGACATTTTTATCGTATGTCGCACTAGTACCGGATATCCGTTACGTCCACTGTGCCAATTCGGCGGCAGCGATTCGTTTAGCAGGTCAAGCGCCGTTTAACGTCGTACGAGTCGGTATCGCGTTATATGGGGCGATGCCGTCGGATGAGATGGCAGGACATTACGAATTCTTAAAGCCAGCGTTTTCACTGAAAAGTCGTCTGATGCAGGTCAAACAAGTCGAACCGGGTCAAACGATTAGTTACGGAGCGACCTATACAGCGCCGACGGATGAATGGATCGGTACCGTTCCGATCGGTTACGCGGATGGCTGGTCACGCAAGTTCCAAGGCTATTCGTTGATCGTAGACGGTCTACCGTGCGAAATCGTCGGTCGTGTCTGCATGGATCGGCTCATGATTCGTTTACCGCGGGAATATCCGATTGGAACGGAAGTCATCCTGATTGGAGAAGGGGCACCGATCGAGGAAGCAGCCCATTGGCTCGGAACGATCAACTATGAAGTTCTCTGTCAATTCTCTAAGCGTGTTCCGCGTCAATGATTCGTACAAGACATCAATAAGATGGCAAAAATATGTTATTTGTTTGAATTTTGATTGTATTTTCTGAATTCGACTGATATATTGAAGTAGAAAGTGAGTCGTTCGTTAAGGTTTCAGTGAATCTGGAGGTGCCATTATCTTGGTCCAACAACGGGAAATGCAGTTTGTTGAGCGAAATGTAGCGAAGGAGACGATTGGGATGAAGTCGAACCATACGACCGAAGAACGCAAGCGTCAGCTACGTGAGGAATTGAAGCGTGGTTACGAAGAAATGGCAGCAATCAATTTATCGATCGTTGGCGAAATGTTCCAGATTGAAACGGAGGCGGAGTTCTCACTCCTACGTCAAGTAAGCGGGGTGTAAGCTTTGATAGTCAAACGTGGCGACGTGTTTTATGCAAATTTGTCACCTGTGGTCGGATCGGAACAAGGGGGAGTTCGTCCCGTGCTTGTTCTACAAAATGATATTGGTAACCGATTCAGCCCGACAGTCATCGTGGCTGCGATCACGGCACAGATCGACAAAGCCAAACTACCGACCCATGTGGAAGTATATCGAGAGCGACACGGATTAGAACGTGATTCGGTCATCTTACTTGAGCAAATCCGGACAATTGATAAACGCCGTCTAACGGATAAAGTCACACATCTAGATCCAGACACGATGATGAAGGTAAATAGTGCCGTCGCAATCAGCTTAGGCTTGGTTGATTTTTAGGCACTTACATAGAAGCGCAACACAAGAAGAGTCGATACTAGCGTATGCGACTTTTTTTGACCTCTTTTTTTATAAAATAGGTTTTAAAGTTTTCACTTCGGGGAAACATACCCAAGTGACCTTTTTATAAAGGGATGAGGTAGGATGAATAGCAAGACCACATAGACAGATTTTCCTTGAGGAGGAACTTGAAGATGGATTTAACAATTAAAACAGAGCAGCTTGACGGTCAGACGCATCTTTATATCGCAGGTGAGATTGATACGTATACAGCACCAAAGCTTCGCCAAGAACTAGTCCCGGCAGTTGAAACAAACGATGTCGTCGTCCATTTGGACGAAGTACACTACATGGATTCGACAGGTCTCGGCGTGTTCGTCGGAGCGCTCAAAGCAGCGAAAAAGAACGGTACATCGTTCACGCTCGTCGGCGTTTCTGAACGCATCCGTCGTCTATTCGAAATCACAGGTCTTTCAAGCATCATTACAATTGATAGTGGTGTAAGAGGTGGAACGCAATGAAGAACGAACAACTAAACATGACATTACCGGCAAAACCGGAATATGTAGCCATTGCTCGTTTGACGGTTTCAGGCGTCGCGAACCGGATGGGATATACGTATGATGACATCGAAGATATCAAGATCGCTGTCTCGGAAGCATGCGCGAACGCTGTTCAACATGCGTACGAAGGAAAAGAAGATGGTAGCATCGCCTTGACATGTAACGTCTATCCAGATGATCGTCTTGAGATTGTCGTCAAGGATAACGGCATTACGTTCGATAAAGATGAGGTCAAACGCCAAAGTGAACCGATTACGGATGCACACGATCTCGATTCCTTGCATGAAGGAGGACTCGGCATCTTGATGATCGAAGCGTTGATGGATCAAGTAACGATCGAGAAAGCGAACGGCGTCACTGTCCATATGACAAAATATATGAATAGAGATGAGGTGGGTCAAAGTGCCAGCAAAGTCTCAACAACGCCATCACAGTGATGATGAAGTACTTCGACTGATTGATTTGTATCAGCAGGACGACCAAGATGAGGAAGTGCATGCGGCATTACTCGAGCGTTATTCAGACTTGGTAGAAGCTTTGGCCCGGAAGTTCTCGCGTGGTCGACCGATTCATGACGATCTCGTTCAGGTCGGTATGATTGGGTTGCTCGCAGCGCTTCGCCGCTTCGATAAAGAATTCGGTCGCAGTTTTGAGTCGTTTGCTGTTCCGACGATCATCGGTGAAATCAAACGTTTCATCCGCGATAAGACATGGAGCGTTCACGTTCCACGTCGCATCAAGGAACTCGGACCGAAAATCAAGAAAGCAGTGGAAGAATTGACGACGGAGTTGCAACGCTCTCCGCGCATTGATGAAATTGCTGCGCGTCTTGAAGTATCGGAAGAGGAAGTCCTCGAAACACTTGAGATGGGTAAAAGCTATCAAGCATTATCCGTCGATAGTTCGATTGAGGCAGATCAGGAAGGTAGTACTGTTACGTTACTCGACCTCGTCGGGAATCAAGAAAACGGCTACGACTCCGTCGATCAGCGTCTGATTCTTGAAAAGGCATTTGCTGTCTTAACGGACCGCGAACGTTCGATTCTCGAATGTGCCTACTACCGCAATATGAGTCAAAAAGAAACGGGCGAATTACTCGGCATTTCACAAATGCACGTTTCCCGTCTCCAACGACGTGCTTTGCAGAAGTTACGTGAAGCGATCAAAGTTGAACCAAATGAAGTATTCTCAAAAGACTGACCTCGTGTCAGTCTTTTTTCTTTTCCATGCGTTCTTCGGTATAATGAATGAGAGGTGAAGCAGATGGAAAAGAGAATCGCAAGTGAATTGAATGTACGTCCTGCGCAAGTGAAGGCAGTCTTACAATTGACGGAAGAAGGCGGTACGATTCCGTTCATCGCCCGCTACCGGAAAGAACAGACAGGTGAACTCGATGAGGTCGCGATCAAAGCGATTCTCGATCGACATAAACAATTAACGCAACTTGAAAGCAGACGGAGCGACGTCCTTGAAAAGATTGAGGAACAAGGTGGACTGACGCCGGAACTTCGTCGAACACTTGAAGAAGCGACGACGTTACAGCAAGTCGAAGATATCTATTTACCATTTCGACCAAAACGTCGGACGAAAGCGGAAATCGCACGGGAAGCAGGGCTTGCACCACTTGCCGACTGGTTCCGCGACAAGTCTGCTTATGATGAAGCGACATTCCATCGCTTGAGCAATGGGCTGGATTCGGAAGAAGCGCTGACTGGGGCACAATCGATCATTGCCGAGGAGTGGGGCGAACAAGCGACGGTGCGTGAGTTCATTCGTAAGCAAATGCGCCGTTCAGCAGAAATCGTCACGAAACAGAAAAAGGATGCAGTCGATGAAAAAGGCGTCTTTGCACAGTATTATGCCTACAGTGAGCGGATCCAACAGATCGTTCCGCACCGGATTCTTGCGATTAACCGTGCGGAAGCATTGAAAATCGTTTCTGTGAAAGTCGTGTTAGAGGAACAACAGGTTTTACCGACATTGCTTCGTTCCTACGCACAACTGGCGCCAAAGAAACGTGATATCGTCGAAGCAGCGATCACGACGGGCTATAAAAAATCCGTCTTTCCTGCCATCGAACGAGAAATTCGAAATGAACTGACGGAAAAGGCAGAGCTCCAAGCAATCGACGTCTTTGGTAAGAACCTCCGCCAACTCTACATGCAGCCACCGATGAAAGGGAAAGTCATGTTGGGACTGGATCCGGCTTACCGGACAGGATGTAAGTGGGCAGTCATCGATCCGACAGGTGAAATGAAAGAAGTCGGCGTCATCTACGTGACGATGTCAGAACAAAAAGCGAAAGAAGCACGTCAAACTCTTTCGCAGCTCGTCGATACATACGGGATCGAATTGATTGCGATCGGCAATGGTACAGCTTCGCGGGAAACAGAAGCATTCGTTGCGGACTGGATGCAGGGGCAAAAAGATATCGCCTTTACGATCGTCGACGAGGCAGGGGCAAGTATTTATTCCGCTTCAGAGATTGCCCGGACAGAGTTCCCAGAGCTTCAGGTTGAACAACGATCCGCGATTTCGATTGCGCGTCGCCTGCAGGATCCACTGGCTGAACTTGTCAAAGTCGACCCGCAGTCTGTCGGAGTCGGTCAATATCAACATGATGTCTCGCAAACAAAACTGAAGGAGACGCTTGATTTTGTCGTCGAGACGGTCGTCAACCAAGTCGGAGTTGATGTTAATACAGCGTCAGAACCGCTTTTGAGTTATGTCGCAGGAATCACGAAGGCGACGGCGAAAAAAATCGTCGAACGCCGCTCGGAACTTGGGACGTTCAAGACGCGTCAGGAATTATTGAAAGTTCCTCGTCTTGGTGCAAAGGCATATGAACAGGCAGCAGGATTCCTACGAATTCTAGAAGGTACGCATCCGCTCGACCGGACGCCGATTCATCCGGAACAGTACAAAACAGTCGAGAAGTTATTTAAGACACTCGGCTTAACGCTGGATCAAGTTGGAACGGATGCGGTGCGGGAACAATTGTCTACATTGTCATTACCGGAGATGGCACAGACGCTCGAGATCGGAGAGCCGACATTACGTGACATCATCGAAGCGTTACAACGTCCGGGTCGTGACCCTCGGGAAGCGCTCGATAAACCGTTGCTCCGCCACGATGTTCTATCGATGGATATGATCCAAGTCGGGATGGAGTTCCAAGGAACGGTCCGAAATGTTCTTGATTTTGGTGCGTTCGTTGATATCGGAGTGAAAGAGAATGGTTTAATTCATATCTCGAAGCTCAGTCGTAAACGTGTCAAGCATCCACTTGATGTCGTCGCTGTCGGGGATATCGTGACAGTATGGGTGACGAATGTTGAACCAGAGCGGGGACGGATTGGTTTGACACTGGTTCCGCCGAAATGACGAATGAACAATTACAACGATACGTCGAGCAACTTTCGCTCGACGTATTTTCCTTACCGTTTCGACATAAAGCTTATTTTAATCCACGGCTGAAGACGACAGGTGGTCGCTATTTCTTAGGCGATCATCATTTAGACTTCAATAAACGATATATCGATGACATGAAAGTCTTCCGCGGAATCGTGATTCATGAACTGTGTCACTATCATTTACATCTAGCAGGAATGGGACACCGTCATCAAGATCAAGACTTCAAGGAATGGTTAGAGCGCTATGGTGGGCTTCGATACAGTCCCAGAAGACAAGAAGACGAAAAAAAATCCTATCTTTATGAATGTGAGAAATGCAGCACATTATATAGAAGGAAAAGACGCATGAATACGGAAAGATATCGATGTGGTCGATGTCGTGGAAAGATTTTTTACAAAAGTAGTTGACGTTCATTTCGGAGCATGATAAATTATAGAAGTCGTCAAAACGACAGCAACTAAACAACTTATCGTCGCTAAAAACTTTTTTAAAAAAGCATTGACGGAAAGAAAAAAAGTTGCTACTATATAAAAGTGTTCCGAACAGAACGTAACGTTCCGCAATAGCTCAGCGGTAGAGCAACCGGCTGTTAACCGGTAGGTCGTAGGTTCAAATCCTACTTGCGGAGCCATTCTTTTGGAGATGTACCCAAGTGGCTATAAGGGGCGCCCCTGCTAAGGGTGTAGGCCGGGAAACTGGTGCGAGGGTTCGAATCCCTCCATCTCCGCCAGACCTCTTATGTGAAAATGTTTCTTGAGAATAATTATTAATTACGATATGGCCCGTTGGTCAAGCGGTTAAGACACCGCCCTTTCACGGCGGTAACACGGGTTCGAATCCCGTACGGGTCACCATATGGAGGATTAGCTCAGCTGGGAGAGCACCTGCCTTACAAGCAGGGGGTCGGCGGTTCGATCCCGTCATCCTCCACCATTTCTTTTTAAAGAGTTGTTTACAACTTCAAATTGCGGTCCTGTGGTGTAGCGGTTAACATGCCTGCCTGTCACGCAGGAGATCGCGGGTTCGAATCCCGTCAGGACCGCCATTTTTGGGCTGTAGCCAAGTGGTAAGGCACTGGATTTTGATTCCAGCACGCGAAGGTTCGATCCCTTCCAGCCCAGTTTTTATGTGTCATTAGCTCAGTTGGTAGAGCATCTGACTTTTAATCAGAGGGTCGCAGGTTCGAATCCTGCATGACACACCATTTTTAATTTCATATTTGCGGTCGTGGCGGAATCGGTAGACGCGCTAGGTTGAGGGCCTAGTGGTGGCAACATCGTGGAGGTTCAAGTCCTCTCGACCGCACCATATCGCACCCTTAGCTCAGCTGGATAGAGTACTTGACTACGAATCAAGGGGTCGGGAGTTCGAATCTCTCAGGGTGCACCATATTTTGTTTGCTTTGACGGGCCTATAGCTCAGCTGGTTAGAGCGCACGCCTGATAAGCGTGAGGTCGGTGGTTCGAGTCCACTTAGGCCCACCATTTTCAAAACAAACAATGACGAACTTTGAAAACTGAACGATGAGGCAAAAATCGTATTCTACGGAATACAAAAACGAATGAAGCGCAAGCTTCGTCAATCGTGACTTCGGTCACACAACGAGCAAGTCAAACACTTCATGGAGAGTTTGATCCTGGCTCAGGACGAACGCTGGCGGCGTGCCTAATACATGCAAGTCGAGCGCAGGAAACTGACGGAACTCTTCGGAGGGAAGGCAGTGGAAT
>NZ_LUCU01000032.1:0-391 GCF_001644945.1 Exiguobacterium sp. KKBO11 | reverse complement strand
CTGCCGCAGAAGGGCTTCGTGCGCCAGGAGGAAGTGGACCTGCCCAAGTTCCTCGATAACCGGTTCGGCCGGTATTATGGCGCACATGAGCCACTGGCTCGGGTGGGGTGAGCTACCGGCCTCAGTTTATTCCGTCATACCGGCCTTGAGCCGGTATCCAGCCAGCCCAAGTCCTTGGGCTGGCAATATTCTATTCGCCGCGCAGACGCGCGTCGGCTGGATTCCGGCTCACGGCCGGAATGACGGAAGTATATGCAGGGAGGGCTTACACCGATTCCGGCAATTGCCAGTCGATCGGGTCGCGGCCATGGGAGATGAGAAAGGCATTCGCCTTGGAAAAATGGCCATTACCGAAAAAGCCGTTATGGGCGGAAAGCGGTGACGGGTGCGG
>NZ_LUCU01000031.1:0-391 GCF_001644945.1 Exiguobacterium sp. KKBO11 | reverse complement strand
ACGTTCCGTCGCCCGAAAGGAAACGAACGGTGTGATCACCGGGGCTAAGTTTGCCGAGCTGCACTTCCTTGTGGAAAGGCACCATAACCATCAGGCAAAGGCCTTCGGTAACGCTGGCGTGGGTAGTCACTTGCTGGGTGTTGGCATCCACTTGATCCACCTTTACATCGCCTACTTTGTAGCAGCTATTAGCAAACAGGCCGCTCACCACGACAAATGCATCGGAGCTCGAGTCGAAGTTGCTCGGCACGTACACGTCGGTTACGGGCACCACCTTATCGCTTACATCGCCTTGTTTAGCGTAGGAAGGAGAAGACAATCCAGCCAAGCAAGCCGCCGCTACGAGAGACAATCCAAAATTTTTCATAAAATCACTCCATGGTTGAGGGTG
>NZ_LUCU01000030.1:0-393 GCF_001644945.1 Exiguobacterium sp. KKBO11 | reverse complement strand
GTGCTGCGCGAGCAGGTGATCACATCGCTGCGTGGCTGGCATGAGCGACGCCCGGACGAACCCGGTGTCGACAGCGGACGCCTGCAGCGCAGTGCCCTGCCTGCGCTTGCAGGGAGCCTCTGGAATGCGCTGCTGCAGGACCTGCTGGCCGACGGCAGCGTGCAACGCGTGGGCGCCTGGTGGCGCCTGCCCGGCCATGACCATGCGCCGCCGGAACGCGAGCGTCTGCTGCTGGAACGCGTGCTGCCGCAACTGCACGCCGGTGGCTTCGATCCGCCGTGGGTGCGCACCCTGGCCGCCGACATCGGCCTGGCCGAAGACGAGGTCCGCGCCATGCTGCGCCGCGCCACCACACGTGGCGAACTGTTCCAGGTGGTACCGGACCTGTTCTAT
>NZ_LUCU01000029.1:0-393 GCF_001644945.1 Exiguobacterium sp. KKBO11 | reverse complement strand
ATTCACGGCGATTCGATGCAACCAGGTTGAGAACTGGGCATCGCCACGGAAACTTCCGATCGCGCGGTAGGCACGGATGAAAGTGTCCTGGGCGACGTCCTGACATTCGCTCCAGTCGGCGATGTAGCGACCGACAAGGGCCACCACGCGATGCTGGTACTTGCGCACCAGGACATCAAACGCGGCGCTCTCGCCGTGCTGCACGCGCCGGACCAGTTCCAGATCCAGCTCCTGAGGTGTATCAACATCGGCCATGAGGGGCCGCACTCCTGTCAGCCCAACCGACGTCGGGCAATGAGACTGCCAATCCCGGGAAAAGTTCAGTCGCCGATCACCTGGCGCCGCACCAGCTTTTAACCACCGTTCCGTTAGCGTTCCGGTCCACGGCCATGG
>NZ_LUCU01000028.1:0-396 GCF_001644945.1 Exiguobacterium sp. KKBO11 | reverse complement strand
GTCATGGGTTCGATGGACCTCGATGAATTGCTGTCGAACCGCGACGCCATCAACGACCGCCTTCTGCGCGTGGTGGATGAGGCCGTGGGACCTTGGGGCATCAAGGTCACCCGCATTGAAATCAAGGATATCGCGCCGCCGAAGGATCTCGTCGATTCCATGGCGCGGCAGATGAAGGCGGAGCGCGAAAAACGCGCGCAGGTGCTGGAGGCGGAAGGCGCCCGCAATGCCCAGATTTTGCGCGCGGAAGGCGCAAAACAATCCGCTATTCTGGAAGCGGAAGGCCAGCGCGAAGCAGCGTTCCGCGACGCCGAAGCGCGCGAACGTCTCGCCGAGGCCGAAGCCAACGCCACCCGGATGGTGTCGGAAGCCATTGCTGCCGGCAATGTCCATGCC
>NZ_LUCU01000027.1:0-396 GCF_001644945.1 Exiguobacterium sp. KKBO11 | reverse complement strand
GACCCGCTTCCGCGAAGGCGGCGAGCGTGCCTACAACCTCGGGGTCAGCCTCAGCATCCCGCTGTTCGACCGCAACCGCGGTGGCATCCGCGCCGCCAATGCCGACCAGCGCGCGGCCGAAGCGCGCCTGGACCAGCAGCGCCGCGACAGCGAGGCCGAGCGCCTCTCTGCGGTGGCCGGGTTGAAGGCCGCCAGTAGCCGTACCCGCGCCGCCGATGAAAGCGTGGTCGCCGCCGAAGAGGCGTATCGCCTGGCCCGCATTGGCTTCGACGCCGGACGCATCTCGCAGCTGGAACTGCGCAGCACGCGCAGCGCCCTCATCGCCGCCCGCGGCACCGCCGTGGATGCGCGCCTGTCGCGCGTCCACGGCGGTGCCGCGGGCGGCGATGAGGGCGC
>NZ_LUCU01000026.1:0-397 GCF_001644945.1 Exiguobacterium sp. KKBO11 | reverse complement strand
CCGACAGCGCTTCTCCAGTCATAAGTCTCGCCCGCATCGAATAGATCGGTTACGACCATCCGACGCCGTATATGCGGCCATGCCCCGATGCAGGATCTTCTGGTCAGCCGAGACCTCGGCAAGCTGCTCACCGACTTCCACAGCAAAGGCAAGACCACGTCGCTTGCCTGCTCCGGTCTGATCGCACTCCTCTCGGCGCTGCCGGATGCGACGACTTTCTCTGCGGGAATTGGAGACAGACGGTTCGACGAAGGCCGGGAACTGGATCTATGCAGGCTATTAGATGACCGTCATCTGCAATCAGGAAGAGGAAATCGCTAAAGGTCTGCTCAATGGAGGGGAGATGAAGTCTTATCTGCAGACGGCATTGGAGGCCGCGTCTATGTGAGTAATGAGG
>NZ_LUCU01000025.1:0-397 GCF_001644945.1 Exiguobacterium sp. KKBO11 | reverse complement strand
GCAATCTCTGATGGATCGCGCATCGACGCGGCACTTGCGGAGGTCAAGGAGCGCGATTTCGGCCTGGAAGCGTAATCGACCGGTGCAATAGACGCGCGGCGCGTCGCATTTAATAGCGGAACCTTACCATTCGATGTGCGGCGTTTGGCGCGACGATCGATACCAGAGGAATGAATATAGGTAGCGCATACGAATGTCTTGCGCGGGAAGGGCAGGCGTGATGTTGGTCAGCGAGGAGAAAGAATGTTCAGTCATATTATGCTAGGCGCGAGGGACCTCGAAAAAATGGTCGACTTCTACGACTGCGTCCTGACACCCCTGGCATTGCAACGTGATTTCCAGACCGAAGCCGGCGTGGACGCAGGCGTCATCTGGAAAAGCGGTGACAGGAGGTGGC
>NZ_LUCU01000024.1:0-399 GCF_001644945.1 Exiguobacterium sp. KKBO11 | reverse complement strand
ACCAGATCACCACACGCTGCGGTGTGCCAGCCGGCATGTGCACCGGAATCTGCTCGAACCGCCCGTGGCTGAACTGCTGCACGTTGGCCGCCGCCATTGCCGGCAGTGCTGCCAACGCCAGAACCACACCCATTGCCCTGCCCAGCCCTGCACGCTTCATGTCGCATCCCCGATGGAATGCGCACACGATACGCCGCCGCCGCGTGCACGGCACGTACCGGCGCAGGCCGTTGGGGATTCAGTGGGCCGCGGGCTGGCGGCTGCGACGGTACAAGGCCATCGCCAGATACAGCAGCCAGCCAACGATCACCGCGATCACCACTTTCTGTCCCAGCCCACGCGGTGGTCCACCACGCCACAGCACATGCAGCCACAGCAGCACGAAGGCCAGCCATGCCC
>NZ_LUCU01000023.1:0-409 GCF_001644945.1 Exiguobacterium sp. KKBO11 | reverse complement strand
CAACAAATCCTACAATCTCTACATATGATACCAACTGTTATATTGGTGGGCAAAGTGGCACATGTGTATATGAAAACAAATTAGTTACAGGCAGCAGCACTTATAGTGGTTTTAATAAATCTGTACAGTCCTCTAAGGATCCTAATACAAATTATACGACATATTTATCTCCCTTACCTGCTGTAGCAAATCGTCAGAGTTGTGATGGTCAAGGTGTCTACATTCTATCTGATGGTGTACCTACATCTAATGCTAGTTCATCAGTTATGGCACAAGCCCTGAATAGGAATTCTTTTAGCAGTAGTGGTGGTCTAAGTGGTGGGACTGACTGGGACTATATGAGTAACTTTGCTAAAGAGCTATTCAATGGTGGAACTGTCCAAAGTAACTCGACGAATGCTACCAACCC
>NZ_LUCU01000033.1:0-326333 GCF_001644945.1 Exiguobacterium sp. KKBO11 | reverse complement strand
ATTCCACTGCCTTCCCTCCGAAGAGTTCCGTCAGTTTCCTGCGCTCGACTTGCATGTATTAGGCACGCCGCCAGCGTTCGTCCTGAGCCAGGATCAAACTCTCCATGAAGTGTTTGACTTGCTCGTTTTTGTGACCGAAGTCACGATTGACGAAGCTTGCGCTTCATTCGTTTTTGTATTCCGTAGAATACGATTTTTGCCTCATCGTTCAGTTTTCAAAGTTCGTCTGCCGCCTTAGCAACTTTAATAGATTAACAGGTTGTTTTGATTATGTCAACCATGCTTTTTAAAAAACTTTTCAGCCCCAACGAACCGTTTATAAAAGGCGTCTCGCTGGAACATTTATTAATATAACAACAAAATTCGACAAACACAAGCATTATTTTAAAAAAACTTTGCAAAGAGTTTAAATCCTCTTCGCAAAGTCTTTACCTTCTTAACATGGCTCCTACTGTAAACGCGATATTCGCTGGGCGTTCTGCTAACCGTCTCATCAAATACGTATACCAGTCCACACCATGCGGAACGTAGATAACGACACGATAACCTTGTCGAACTAACTCTTGTTGTCGTTTCGGTCGCATGCCTTGAAGCATTTGAAATTCAAACCGTGATGGATCAATCTGTTTCATTTGAGTAAAGTCAATGATTTGCTGAATGATCTGTTCATCATGTGTCGCGATTTGCGTGTAGTTCCCATTTAACAAATTGACTTTTACTAATTGAAGGTATGTCTCATCGACTGTCTTCTTCGGTTGAATATAGAGTTCATCGTCTCCATCGTATGCCCCTTTGACGATACGCACTGTTGCCTGAAGACGTTCTAGATCAAAACGACTACGGAATACATTTGCCTGTAGCGCAATTCCGACGTTTGGATAATGTTCATGTACGCGTTCGAAGACTCGGACGATCGACTCGACCATCATCGCTTCTTCCATATTGACTGTCACACGCATGTTTTGTTGATCTGCAACCTCTGCAATACGACTTAACTGTTGATAGGCGATATCCGGATCAATTCTTAATCCGATCGATGTCAGCTTTAAAGATACTTGTGCGTCTAGATCGTATGCTTTGATCTGTCCGATGACTTTAATGCATTCATTTGCGATGTCTACAGCGTCTTGTTCTGTCTCGACGAACTCTCCTAGACAATCTACTGTCGCGGCTCGTCCATCTTGATTAAATTGTTTCACAGTGCCGAGTGTCTCTTCTGCGCCCTGTCCTCCGACGAATAATGTTCCACCAAGCGGTAATCCAACTTTTCTCGCTAATTGAATCAGTAACCTATTCTCAGCCAAGTTCTCAAATACAGGTCCAGTAATCTGCTGTAACATCTGAATCACCCTCTCTCTTCTCCCTTACCCTCTCCCAAACAAAAAAACGTCTTTCTTCTATATAGAAGAAAGACGTAGTTTGGATTAATGCAACCAGATGAAGTAACCGAGGAAACCGAGTGATAATACATACATGATCGGATGCACTTCTTTTGCTCGTCCTTTCGCGATCATCGTGACCGGATAGAAGAGGAAACCGAATGCAATCCCTGTTGCGATTGAATACGTCAACGGCATCATGATGACGGTCAAGAACGCGGGAACCGCATACTCGAATTTTTTCCAATCGATCTGGAGCAATGAAGCTGCCATCAACACACCAACGATGATTAATGCGGGTGCTGTGACCGGTGCGGTGATGATTGCGAGCAATGGTGAGAAGAATAAAGCGAGACCGAAGAATAAAGCTGTGACGATCGCCGTCATTCCTGAACGACCACCTGCTGCAACCCCTGCACTTGATTCGATGTAAGAAACCGTCGTCGACGTTCCAAGGATCGAACCTGCTACTGTTGCTGTTGAATCAGCGATCAATGCGCGACCAGCGCGTGGTACTTTATTTTCTTTGATCAGACCGGCTTGGTTTGCTACCGCAACCAGTGTACCTGCTGTATCAAAGAAATCAACGAAGAAGAAAGTTAAGATGACGATCATCATTTGAACCGTGAAGATTTCATCGAAGTGAAGGAATGCTTGCCCAAATGTAGGTGCGATGCTTGGTGGTGCTGAAATGACTTCACCAAGACTTGTTGGAATCGGAATCAAACCGAAGATCATTCCAGCGACTGCCGTTAGGATCATTCCGAAGAAGATCGCCCCTTTGACACCACGCGTCATTAGGACCGCAGATACGACAAGACCAAATACCGCGAGAAGCGTTGTTCCTTTACTTAAATCACCAAGCGAGACGAGTGTTGCTTCATTCGCAACGACGAGACCACCTGTTTTTAATCCGATGAACGCGATGAACAATCCGATACCTGCTGCAACTGCCATTTTCAATGGTTCTGGAATCGCATTGATGATCATCTCACGAATACCTGAAGCTGTTAATACCATGAAGACGAGACCTGAGACGAGAACGCCTGAAAGTGCGGTTTGCCATGGAATACCCATTCCGATGACGACGCTGTAGGCGAAGAAAGCATTTAGTCCCATTCCTGGTGCGAGCGCGATTGGATAGTTCGCTAGTAATCCCATCGTAACGGAACCGATGATCGCAACGAGTGCTGTGGCACCGAAGACTGCTCCTGCGTCCATTCCTGCTTCGGCTAATGTATTCGGGTTAACGAATAAGATATACGCCATCGCGAAGAATGTCGTCATGCCGGCGATGAACTCTGTACGCATGTTCGTACCAAGCCCATTGAAATCAAAGAAACGCGCAATCGCATTTTCTTTTGCTTTCGGTTGGTGTGGCTGTTTCAATTGTGTGCTCATGATTGCCTTCCTTCCAAATAAGCCGTCTCCTTGAAAACAAAAAACGGCCCTTACCTAAGCGGTAAAAGCCGTTTCAATAAGCGCACGATGTTGCGTGTGCGCCGTAGTAGGAACCTTTACGGTGTTCCTGTAGAGACTTCCGGGCCCTATCCCCAGAATTATACGGCATTATTTATGTTTTTTTAGTGGTATGAAAAATAAGAACAGACACATCGTAGCACGGTCAAATTCATGGGTCAACCATAAAAACGAAATTTAACCACTTAATTTATCCGAACGTTCGGTTTTAACCTTATAAAAACTTAGCTTTTTCGTTTAATAATTTCAGAAGTCTTACGAAAGGTTTTGTACATCTTTTTCCAATTTTTTTATTGGTTTATATACTCTTGAATAGTAGTTTCGTTCGATTTTTTCATCGGTATCTAAATAGCTTCTTCTGAAGTTAAACGTATGTATAAGCAAGTTCTTTTTTTCTTCTATAGTCAATTTATCAGGCCTATGTATATATTTAGTTTTAGTTCTATTGTAGATAATTTCATAGTAAGTTTTCAAAAAACTTTTTACTTCTAATCCTTTGTCTGATATTTGATTATTTAAATTGAAATTTACTAACATTTTTTTTATAAACCAGTCTAAATGACGAAATACATTTAAATCATCTACTTGAGAGAAAAAAAATACCCATCCATATTTTTTTTCTTTTTCCGTGTCACCATTTACCTTACTACTAATTGATCCAGTAATTTTATTATTCAGATGAAATACAAATTCTTCAATAGTCACTTTTTCAGAATCGCGATAACGAGTGAACATATCAACAATTGATTTTTCAAACTTGTTTTTAGTATTTTTTTTAATAGTCAAGCCTATGTTCTCATTGTTATCAATTTTTTGAACTCTATATCCTAAAAAATCAAACCCTTCTTCATTTATACTACCCGCACTACATTTTTTTTCATTAATTTTTAATAAATAGTCCGTCTCTAACTCATCAACAATTTTCTTTTTTATAGATTCTAGTTTTTTTCGATTACATAGAATTAAGATATCATCTACATATCTAAAATAAGAAATTGTTTTCATCTTCTTAAATTTCCTATCAACATCTATAAAAAAAATTTCTGCTAAAGTATTAGAAATTGATAGTCCTTGAGGTACTCCTAGCTCGTTAGATTCAATCCCACCATTTGAAGAATAACCATAAGCTGTTGTAGGAGTCTTAATAGCTTTTAAAATTATATCTTGAAGTGGAGCATGTCTTATTTTTTTTGATAATTTTTTAAGTAATACATCATGATCTATGTTGTCGTAAAATTTTTCAATGTCAATTTTGATATAAGAATCAAATTTTTCTAGGTCTTTCTTCATATCACTTATTACAGATTGAACCAAAGGCTGCTTTATTAAAAAAGCTTCTCTCATAATTATATGCAGACCCTTATGAACAATTTTATCTCTAATAGTAGGGATAGAAATCATTCTCGGTAAAGAATTTCTATTTTTTATAAACAATTTTTCCTTGTACGGAGTAAAGTTATAAGTCCCATTGTATATTTTTTTATCTATAATTGAAAAATGAAGATTAGGGTTCTTATCAAAAACTTTTTTTACCATACCATCAATTCCGGAAGCTGTATTAAAATGAATCGTCTTCTCATAAAGTTCATTTAAATTTTTTTCTTTAAATATTTTTTTGTATGTAAGATAGGCTGACTTTTTCATCATTATTCACTTCCATATAAATATTAAAGAGATAATTATAAATGGTATTATAAAAATAACTGATTTGACAAAAAACCATTTAATTTTAAGATACCAATATGATAATTTAAGCTCTAATGTTTCTAATTTACCGTTATTTTTTAAATAAATTAGCCTGTCGATACGAGAATGATTATCCGTTTTTTCTAAAATGTTTGCATAGTCTTTTTTTAAGTCATTAAAAGTAATCTCTTTGACTTCATATTCTTGATCTTTTAACAAAAGACTTTGGAAATCATTTTCAATCTTTGTTAAATCTAAATAGCACTGTTTATAAGACAATGCCTTTTCTTTGAAACCATATAAAGAAACAAATAACGACACTCCAAACAAAGCAACTGACGAAATTAGTGTTAATACCGTAATCTTATTTACAATGACAGAATCATCAATAACAAGTGCTATAATCGATAAACTTAATACAATCAAAGTATAAAAATTTACCATAAAGAGCGAAAAAATATTATTTTTATTCATTCTTGCTTCCGATTCCATTCTAATTTTTTTCGTAACCCAGACTCTTTCATCTTTAAAATGCTTAATTTCATTATTTAAAACAAACTCTCTATCTTGTTCATTACTTTTAAAAAAATCATCCTGCTTAATTTTTTTTAAAAACTCATTTAATAATAAAGCATTTTTTGTATTCAAATCACCAAGATCTATTCCCAGATTTTCCTTATCTTCCACTATAGTTACGTTATTATCCACTTTATCATTCCTCTCAAAAATAAAAGGTGAGCAAGATGCCGAAATAGTTGAGTTAATATTCCATAGAATCTATGTAGGTATCATTTCAATACCATTAATTAGAACACCTCGTGAGGTCCATAAAGCTGACATCTTACTCCTTTCAAATATCTCATATGATTAATCGTAATACAATAAAATCAAAAAAATAACATTATAATACTTTTGTTTTTTGATGTATAATTTTTACTTTCAATATACATTCAGTCTTAGTTTATTGATTTTCGATTTATTTTAACTAATAGATTTATACTTTTGTTCGTAAAAAAGCCCCCTTCCATTCACAAATAATGTGAACAAAAGAGAGCTTCATTTTGAAATAGAGTTGTTGAAGGTGAAACAGACTTCCTTTCACCTATCCCCTTTAAATCGTTGATACCACAAGCTTCATGAGACGAATCGTCTCAGTAAGCCCAATCATTTACTCCCACTCAATCGTTGACGGTGGTTTCGACGTCACATCGTACAGGACACGGTTAACGTTCTGGACTTCGTTGACGATTCGAACCGAGATCTTCTCCAGCACGTCCCATGGGATACGCGCCCAGTCCGATGTCATTCCGTCAATTGACGTGACGGCACGGATTCCGACCGCATAGTCGTATGTCCGCTCATCGCCCATGACACCAACCGAACGGATTGGAGGAAGGACTGTGAAGTATTGCCAGATTTCGCGCTCGAGTCCTGCTTTTTTGATTTCATCCCGAAGAATGAAATCAGATTCACGGACGATTTCGAGTTTCTCATCTGTGATTTCACCGAGGACACGAATTCCGAGACCTGGTCCTGGGAACGGCTGACGCCACACGATTTCATCAGAAAGACCGAGTTCTTTCCCAAGTTCACGGACTTCATCCTTGAACAACGTGTTGATCGGTTCGATCAATTCAAACTGCATGTCTTCCGGCAATCCACCGACGTTGTGGTGTGATTTAATTGTTTGTGCCGTATCCGTACCGCTCTCGATAATATCCGTGTAGAGCGTACCTTGGGCAAGGAAGTCCATGTCCGTCAACTTCGAAGCTTCTTCGTCGAAGACGTAGACGAACTCGTTGCCGATGATTTTACGTTTCTGCTCTGGATCTGAGATACCACGGAGTTTGTCGAGAAAACGGTCCTGGGCATCAATCTTGATGACGTTCATGTGGAAGTGATCCGCGAATGTCTTCATGACGCTCTCCGCTTCACCCTTACGCAATAAACCGTGATCGACGAACATACATGTCAATTGATCACCGATTGCTTTGTGAATCAAGGCTGCGACGACAGACGAGTCGACACCACCAGAAAGGGCACAGAGGACTTTTTTGTCGCCAACTTGTTCTTGAATCTTCGCTACTTCGATTTCGATGAAGTTCTCCATCGACCAATCGCCTGCACATTTACAGACTTCAAAGAGGAAGTTCTTGAGCAATTCTTTTCCGAAGACCGTATGGTTCACTTCCGGGTGATACTGCACACCGTACATTTTCAATTCTTCGTTCTTGATCGAAGCGATCGGACATGACACGTTCGTTCCATCGACGACGAATCCGTTTGGCACAGATGTGACGAGGTCGCTGTGGCTCATCCAGACCGTTTGTTCAAGCGGTAGGTTCGCATACATCGGTGACGGGTCTTGTAACGTCAATGTGGCTTTTCCATATTCACGATGTCCCGCACGTTCTACTGTTCCGCCGAAATGTTGTGACATGAGCTGCATGCCGTAACAGATCCCGAAGATTGGAATACCGAGGTCGAAGATTTCTGGGTCACACCGGTACGCATCCTCTGCGTAGACGCTACGTGGACCACCTGAGAAGATGATACCAGCAGGTGCGATTTCTTTTACTTCTGCTGCAGTGATTTTATGCGAATGCAATTCACTGTAGACACCAAGGTCCCGAATACGACGTGTGATCAATTGATTGTACTGTCCTCCAAAATCGAGGACGAGAATCATTTCCTGGTCCAAATGTGCTTCCAAATCTGTTCCCGCCTTTCTGATTTCATGCGCACCCTATGAAAAAAGCCCACTCTTCGCCCATGGATAAAATGGAAAAAGAGCAGGCCGCTTCACAAAAAAATGTATACGAAGGGTCTGCTCCTTCATAGTCAGGTCGTTTAAGGTGACCCGGTAGAGACTCTCGCGCCATATTCGCGAGTATATACAAAGGAGATTGCATGTGTGTGATTTACGTTGTTCCCATTGTAACTGTATCGTTTCGTAAATATCAACCCTCTACATGACGAATGATATTTTCGAAATATTCACGTTTTTTCTCAACCGATAGTGATTCTCCACCATAGACCATCCGTTCGTAAGCATCCGTCAACGGTCGCATCGCATACGTCTCGTAGTACCCATCGACTTCGTGAGCGAGTTCCGCAAGCGTCCGACCATCTTGATAATGGAATCCTTTTTTATCAAGACGTCGTAAGAGGTACCGGTACATCCGGCGGAATCCTTCCGGTCGCTCGATTTGTCTCCGGAAGAAGAGAATCGCGAGTGTTCGAATGATTGGTTTTCGGAACAAGTACAAGAATAAGAGAGCAAGTGCCGTCAGGAAGATTGGCCAAAATGGAATTGACTTCTGCTCCGTCTGTCCAGCGCTAGTCGTCTGTTCTTCATCAAGAAGATTTTCTTGCGGACGATTTGGCGTCGTTGTCTCCGTATTATCTTCTGTCTCACGTTGCGGATTTGCTTGTTCCGTCTCATTATCCGTTTCCCGATCGATCGTGTATTGTCCTGCTCCATCGAAACTGACTGTTGGCTCAAGCGGTACCCAGCCTGGTCCTTCGATATACACTTCGACCCACGAGTGCGCATTTTTATTTCGCACTGTATAACTCGTCACGGCAGCTCCGATGACGTCGGATTCGCCTCCCGTGAACCCTTTCACCCAGCGTGCGGGTAACCCGGCTGCCCGTAGCAAAACAGCAGCCGACGTCGAGAAGTTATCACAGTATCCGAGCTTCGTCTCGAATAGGAATTGATCGACGTAATCTTGATTTTCTCCTGGTACGGCAACTTCCTCCGTATTGTATTCAAAGTTCTCTTCTTCGAAATAATTTTCAATCGCCCGTGCTTTGTCCCACGGTGTCTCCTCACCCTCAACGATTTGTTCCGCTAAATCACGGACACGCTGTGGTAAACCATCCGGCAGTTGGAGATACCGCTCTGTTTCATTCTCCGATAAATTGACTGGTTCATCTGTCTGGAGTTGTTCTTCCGTAAAGAGCGGATACGAGTAGTCAATTTGATAATTGCGTTGACGATCCGCCTCGTCTAGATACGATATTTTTTGATTCTCTGGATCAACCAGTACATTTTGTCGTTGTTGATCGACCGAGACCCGGACGTTATCTCCGTTATATGGCACGAACGGTAATTCACGTGCCATCTCAAACGTCGCTGTTTCCTCACGTGTCTTGACTTCTTGCCCGAAGTGCGAGAAGAAACCCCGTCCATCGATTTCCGGGTTCGATTCCGATAGCACCCAGCCTTTGCCGGTATAAATGTCTTTCGTCTCGACTCGCCAGTATCGGTTCCCTTCACTTTCGACCTGGAAGACTTCCCGATCGTCCATCTGGAACGGTCCTCCGAGTTGCTCGTCATTGTTACCGTAGCCAACCTTTTGAATCGCATTCGTCGGCTCTCCTTCACCTTCAAGCCCGGACGTCAAATCGTACCAACTGTCTTGCCATGTCGCATTGATGACAGGACTTTGGACAGCAGCGACGATGACGGCACCCATGATGAATAAGGCACTCAGCAGACGAACGTAAGAAGCGCGTGGTCGTTCGTTGACTTCCGTCGCATAGAGCAATAGCAAGGATAATATGATCGGATAGAGAATGAATGTCTCTCCCGAGTAATCCGTCCATGTATCACAATAGGCGATGAACCCGATGACTCCGAAGGCAAGCCCGAAGACGAACCCACGATTCGGGAACGTCCGACGCGCGAGATACGCGATCAAAAAACTAATCAATCCGATCGAGAGCGCGAAAGCGGGTCGTCCTGGTAATTCACCATTGATGACGCTCTGAATATCTGAACTGATTTCCGTAAAGATGCCCCATGGTGCTGCTCCCGGCGTCAAAATCAGATAGAACGACAGCAGTAATCCACCGAGACTTCCGAGTAAAAAGTAACGCCGCGATAGATGCGACAACAGCAACGGCAGAAACAGCATCGGTAAGAAGGACCAGAGATGCTCGAACGTCGTCAGTTCGAGAAGTGGTGGCATGAAACAAGTCAGGACGGCTGCCGCGATGGCGTTCCAAATCAAGCGTCGCATCATCGCACTCCCCTCCGTTCTGGTGTATAGACATGAACGGTGGCTTCTTGATTAATCTTCGAAATCCATAGTTCATTGTTCGATTCAAGATCCGGTGTGATGAAAAGGACGTTCCCACTCAATCGAAGTGCTTTTGACGAGTACTCCCATGACTCGATGAACGTCCGTGTCCGACTCGGCTGCGCCGTCATCAGGTAATGCGTCAGTTTCGCTCCTTCAAGAGGTAACGACAACGATTGAACAGCATGTCCGACGAGGTGAATGCGGTAGCTCAGCCGTCGTTTGTTCAACTGATCCGTCGCTTCTGCCAGCATCGAGATGACGCGTTCGAAGGCTTCACCCGCTTCCGTCCCCTCATCAAAGACGATCGTCGTCTCCCGTTCCTGCTCTCGTTCGAACGTTTTCGTCATTAAGCCTTGACGTTTCGCTGTCGCTTTCCAGTCGATCTGATTCATCCGGTCACCACTGACGTATTCCCGGACCCCGACGACAGTAAAGGACGACTGACGAAGATCAAGCGACACAGGGGAGATTCCTCCATCGCCGCGATCCTCCTCATGCGGAAGTTGAACGGCAAGGCGTGCCGGTTCGATCGCAAGATACGTCTCGACCGGAAACATCCGCTTCCGCTTGAACAGACCGAACGGATCTGTAATTTCAACGATACAGCCAGGAATCTGGTACACTCCTCGACGAATCGATGGAATCGTGTAGTCGATGTGCTCTGTCTTTCGGTAGTGGGCACGGAGCGGACGGCTGATATCGAGTTTTTCTTCGCTGAGTTCGTTTGGAATCGCCTCCGTCACCTCGACGGCTCCGACAAGGAACGGGAAACGTCGGCGAACCCGCAAGGAAACCGGGATATCCGTTCCGGCAACGAGCATCTTATTTGAGACTTCGCGCGTCGCCAGTGCCTGCGTGACAGGCCAAACGAGGAAGAGCGTCCAGTAGACGGTCAAACCAGCCATGACATAAAACAGCAAGGAAGCGACATTTCCGCCATCGACGCGCGCATATGTCCATAAGGCAACCGTCGTCAAAAGGAGTACAGCGTAACGCCAACCAATTTGCCACTTCGTCATAGGGACTCCACGTCTTGTTGGATGGGTACAGCAACCTCTTTTTTGATTTGTTCTAAAATCCGTTCAGACGATTGACCGTGATAACGCGCGTCCGCTGTCAAAATCAAGCGGTGTGACAGGACCGGAATCAAGAGATGTTTGACATCATCCGGTAAGACGAAACTGCGTCCTTCCATGTATGCCCATGCTTGCGCGACTTTCATCAAGGCAATCGAAGAACGGGGACTCGCGCCGAGATAAAGTGAACCGTTCGTCCGGGTCGCTTGGACGAGATGGACGATATATTTTTTGACAGGCTGTGAGACATGGACGTTCTTGACTTCTTCTTTCATCTGGAGCAATTGCTCGCGACCAATCACCGCTTCGAGCGTTTCAATTGGTTCATCCCGTTCGAAACGTGTCAGTAGCTTCATTTCTTGTTGGAAATCAGGATAACCCATTTTGACTTTGACGAGGAAACGGTCGAGTTGTGCTTCTGGTAACGGATACGTTCCTTCATGTTCAATCGGGTTTTGTGTCGCCATGACGAAAAAGGGATTCGGAAGCGTATGAATCTCACCATCGACGGTGACGTTCGCTTCCGCCATTCCCTCGAGTAAGGCAGATTGAGTTTTCGGTGATGTTCGGTTGATCTCATCGGCTAAGACGATGTTCCCCATTAGAGGACCCGGTCTATATTCGAATTGGCTTGTTTTCTGGTTATACATCGATACACCCGTCAAATCTGACGGAAGTAGGTCTGGCGTGAACTGAACACGTTTGAAGGTCAACCCGATCGATCGGCTGAACGCACGGACGAGCATCGTCTTCCCGACTCCCGGTACGTCTTCTAATAGGACGTGACCGCCCGCTAGTAGTGCTGCCAATGATTGTGTGATGACATCTTCCTTACCGATGATGACTTTCTCTACGTTGTCGATAATCGCTTGAATCTCCTTAGTGTATGTTCGCATTGTCAGGCCCCTTGCTCTCGTAGTAGTTGAATTTTCTGACTTTTTATATCATCTCATATTCCGCTACGCTTTTAAAGAAATACGAGCAGTTTCTAGCACATGAAAAAGGGGGAACGCCGTAGCGTTTCCCCCTTATTTGTTTCAGGAACGAACACATGCCGTGATCCGTTCTTGAACCGTGCAGTTGCACGTAAAACACGAATACATCCGTGTCAATGGACAACGTTCGTCAAGTCCGGTGATCCTCTTCTTTCAGAAGCGACATGCGATCGTTCCCTCTACATTGGTAATCATTCATGTGCATCACCATCCTTTCATATATTGAATATTACCGAATATGTTATAAACGAAACGTCGAATTTTAATTATTTTTTTCGATACCGCGCATAGGTCGTCGCGAGTGCGACCGCAAGAACCAGCCCTTTGATGATATTCAACGAATAGTATGGAACAGACAGCATGACGAGACCATTTTCAAGAATCCCGACGAGACAAGCCCCAACGAGTGTGCCAAGCGCATTCGGCTTCCCTTGTCCTGCGAACGACGAGCCGATGAATGCGGCTGCGACCGCTGGCATCAGATAACCGGAACCGGCATTGATTTGTGACGATCCGACTTGTGACGCAAGCAAAATCCCACCGACCGCCGCAAGTAACCCAGCAATCAGATACGCGAGTGCCCGGTAGCGGTTGACACGAATTCCTGTCAGTCGTGCGGCTTCCGGATTCCCGCCGATGATATAGAGAAAACGACCGTGTCGCGTATGGCTTAAGAAGACATGTGTCACAGCGACGACGACGAGCATGATGACGATGATCCAAGGTGCCTGGCTGATTTTCGCGAATGCCTCCGGAATCGTGCCGACTGTTGGTGTACCGTCCAAGCGCGGCATTCCGGCACTGATTGAACCACCACCGGTATACGTCATCGCGACACCTTCGACGATGAACATCGTCGCAAGCGTCGCAAACAAATCCGGAATCTTAAACCAGACGATGAGTAAGATGTTCACCAGAGCAACGCTAAGAGATAAGAGAAGTGCTAAACCAATCGAGACACCGAGCGGTAGACTGTACCAGACGAAGAACGAAACGACGAAAGAACTCGCAAGCGTCGCGGTCGACCCGACCGATAAATCAAATCCATTGACCGTCAAAGAAACGGTCAAGCCGATCGCGATAATCGTCACGATGGAGATACTTCGTAAAATATTAATCAAATTCGTCCCTTGTAGGAATGTTGGAGCCGTCGTCGCAAAAAACAGGACGAGGGCAAGGATCGCGAGGACGATCCCCCAGTCGTTCAAGAATCCGAGGACAGGACGTAAACCCTTCCCTCGGTTCGTTTGTTTTGATACTACCTCATTCATCGTTGCCCTCCTCCTGTCGCATACCACAACAAGGTTTCTTCTGATGTGTCCGCCGTCTTCGTTTCATGGACGATCCGTCCATCGAACATGACGTAGATTCGGTCCGTGACGGTCAAAAGTTCATCCCATTCACTCGTCGCGTAAAGGATCCCTTTTTGTTGTTGCGCGAGTCCGTCAATCAGACGATAGATATCTTGTTTGGCTCCGACGTCGACACCTTTTGTCGGTTCGTCCAAGACGAGTACAGAAACATCGGTCAGTAACCATTTTCCGATGGCGACTTTTTGTTGATTCCCACCGGATAGTTGACCTACTTCCTGTTTCACGTCTGCCACTTTAATGCCCAGCTCCTTGACCCATTGCGATGCCTGATTTGCTTCTTTGCGACGATCCATCAGCCCCCAGCGGTTGACGAAATCATGAGCTGCCGCTGCTGTTAGATTTTCTGCGACAGAATCGGCAACAAGAATTCCTTCTTTTCGTCGTTCTTCTGGAACGAGACCGATTCCCGCTTGAATCGCAGCTTGTGGATTGCGAAGGCGATGGGCTTTTCCACCTATCCGAACCTCCCCTTCCTGAAACGGGCGATCACCGAACAATGCTTTGCATAATTCCGTTTTACCAGCACCGACAAGACCCGCGATACCAACGACTTCACCTGCTTGAACCGTCAAGGAGATATCGTGGACGTCCGCATTCGTAGCACTCTCGACGGTCAATACGTTCGTTGCATTTACCCGTGACGTTTTCGCAACAGACGTAAGCTGACGCCCGAGCATTTGCTCAACGACAGCTTCCTTCGTGATGTCTGTCAAAAGATATCGTGAGATGAGTTGACCGTCGCGCATGACCGAGATGGAGTCGCAAATCTCATATAGTTCCTGTAAACGATGCGAGATGAAGATGATCCCAAGCCCTCGTTCGGCTAAACGACGCACGACTGAAAAGAGATGGCTTGTTTCCGCCTGACTGAGAGGTGCCGTTGGTTCATCTAAAATCAAAAAACGGCGTTCTTGGACGAGGGCGCGAGCAATCAGTACGAGTTGCTTTTCAGCAAGCCGCAACTCCTCGACACGTGTCTTGACGGAAATATCCGCCTGTAATGTCGCTAACGCTTCCTTGGCACGCTGTATGTAACGGCGTTGGGATACGAAGCCAGTCATCGTTCCGTCCGTCAACAGATCGAGACAGATATTCTCAGCGACCGTCAAATACGGGACAAGCGCCACATCGACCTCTTGTTGGACGAGGTCGATTCCAATCTGTTTCGCATCACGTGGTGACGTGATGGACAACTCCTTCCCGTCGAGACGGATCGTTCCTTCGTCCGCCGTTTCCGCTCCGGATAAGACTTTCATCAACGTCGACTTACCGGCACCATTCGCACCGACAAGCGCATGGATTTCACCGGATTTCACTTCAAACGAGACTTGTTTTAAGGCTTGCACTCCTGGAAACGCCAGTGAAATCCCAGTCATCTTCAAGTGATGATTGGTAGACGTCATTGTTTTTTATGGACGTCACGCAACCGGTCCATCCACGGTTCATTGAATTTGTCCGATGTACTCCATCCTTTGATGATCGTATCGAGATTGTACATCGTCGTATCCTGCTTCAACGCCTTCTGCTCCACGAGTTTCGCGTCGAGATCAAAGCTATCCGGTGTCTTCTCGCCAGCGATTTTCTTAGCCAGTAATCGCATGTCCGTTTGTCCAATCAAGAATGGATCCACCGCACTCGTCGAGACCCAGTTACTGCCTTTTTCACGCATCAGGTTGATATCCTGATTCGAGACATCGATCGAGATTAGCGGGATTTCTTGACGTTTATTATCCTTGAGCGATTTGTAAGCCCCTTTTGCGACTTCGTCCCACGCTCCCCAAACCGCATCAATGCTTCCTTTCGGATATTTCGCGAGAATCGCATTCATCTTCGTTGCGATATCCCCTTGGACATCTTGGAAGTTTGTCGGTCCAACCGTCTCAAGCGTTTTGATCTTACCGTCTGCTTCGTACGTCTTATAGATTTCCTGACGACGATCGAGCGGGGCAAAACCTGGTCCGAACCAAAGTTTGATGACACGGACCGGCTTTTTGTCCGTCACCTTCGTCACTTCATCAAGCGATAGCTTCGCGAGTTGATGATCGTTTTGGAATGTTTCCGTCACACCTTTTAACGCCGTTCCTTTTTTCTTCGTGACCGTATCGAACGTCACGACCTTCAGCCCTTTGTCGACCGCTGGTTTAATCATGTCATAGGCGTAGTCTTCCTTACCATGCGAGATGATGAGCCCATCATAATCTTGCTGAATCGCTTGCGCGACCAGCTCCTTGAACTTGACGTCGTTACCTTCCGAAATGAACGTGCTGACTTTAAAGCCAAGCGCTTCGCCTTCACTTCGTGCGCCATCAAGGAATTGTTTCGTATGGTCGTCCGATGCTAGGTTGCGGATGACGGCGATCTTGACGTCCGATTGAACCCCTTTTGGTACATCCTTGACGACCTTCGTCGTCGTGGCTTCTCCATTCGCACAAGCCGCTAGTAACAGTGCCGGTGCTAGGACGGCGTAAGCTAGTTTTTTCATGACATATCTCCTTATCCGAGGGGTTGAAGCCCTGTTAATTGTTCAATCGTTTCTTCATTCGGTTGCGTGATGACACCAAGTTCGGTAATGATGCCCGTGATCAATGTGTGTGGTGTGACATCAAACGCCGGGTTGAAGACAGCGACGCCTTCCGGTGCTGTCGCGACACCTTGGACAGTCGTCACTTCCTGCGGATCACGTTCTTCGATTTCGATCGCGTCTCCGGAAACGAGCGAGAAGTCGAACGTCGAGAGCGGTGCTGCGACGTAAAACGGAATACCAAAAGCTTGCGCGAGCAATGCCAATTGGAACGTCCCGATTTTATTCGCGGTATCTCCGTTTCGTGTAATGCGGTCGGCACCGACGATGATCGCATCGATCTGTTTTTCTTTCAGCGTATGGGCGACCATGTTGTCCGTAATTAACGTGACATCGATGCCGGCACGTTGCAGCTCCCATGTCGTCAATCGTGCTCCCTGCAGTAACGGTCGCGTCTCACTCGCAAAAACGGATAATTCGATGCCGCGTTCTTTTGCGATGTAGAACGGCGCAAGTGCCGTTCCATAAGCAGCGGTCGCAATCGATCCAGCATTACAAATCGTTAGGATCCGGTCGCCTGACTGGAACAATTCCAGTGCATGAATCCCGATTTGACGTGACGTCTGCGCATCCTGGTCGTATAAGGCGACCGCCCGTTTTTCCAACCGTTCGCGAATCTCTTCTACCGACGTCCCGTCTTGAATGATTGGATTCAATTGATCGAGGACATTTCGCAAGTTGACGGCCGTCGGTCGTGTCGCGAGTAACGTCGCCGATGTCTCAAGCAAGGCTTGCTTGTAGACCGGAAGCGCCGCTTCAAAGCGGTACGCTTCTTGAACGAGTACGAATCCCCCGAATAAGCTGATCGCAGGTGCGCCCCGGACACGTAGTTGTTTAATCGCCTCAACCGCTTGCGCGAGATCAGCAATGACTTCATAGTGCTCTTCTTGCGGTAGACGTGTCTGATCGAGAATCGTCAAGACACGATCTTCGTAACGGATACTTTGAACGAATGTAGTCATCGGCTGAGTTCCTCCGTTACGTCAAAGTTTCGTAAATCATCGAATGTCCGGCATTCTGTACGGCGTTTGATTAACGCCGCTCCTAGACGAAGAGCGTGACGTTTCCGCTCTAAGCGTTCCGTCGTTGAATCGATTGATTCTAAATCAGCGACCGGTGCAAGACCAATCGTCCGCCGAATCAATTCGCAACCGGCAAAGCCAAGGGCATCCTGCAAGATCGTGCTCAGTACATCATCGACGAGTCCTGATGCCTGGAACGGTTCGACGGCTTCCCGTTCCCATAAGGCACGGAACGTTGAAGCGAACGTCAGCCAGAACGTATCGATGTCGCGAATCCGGGCATCACGAAGTGCTGAATAATCGGGGTATGCTGCAAAGAATAAGTGGGCGATGAACTGTCCGACATCGAATCCGAATGGACCATAAAAGGCGAATTCTGGATCGATGACTTTCGTTTCCGTCGCCGAGGCGAAGATGCTTCCTGTATGTAGATCGCCGTGCAGCAATGCATCTCCTTTCGTGATGAAGAGCGCTTCGAGTTTTGCGACTTCGCGTTTTAACTCATCGTCTGCCCATAGACGTGCCACCTCTTCTTCGAGTCCGGCTTCAATCTCGTTCGTCTCCGCGTCATGAAACGGATCCGTGAAGATTAATTTTTCCGTGATGTCGCACAAGTCTGGATTGTAGTACGTTCGGGCGACACGTTTCTTTTCAACCGGACCAAGCGCAAAGTCCGATGTATGGAATAACGTCCGAGCGAGATAAGAACCGATATGTTCCGCAAGCAACGGATACTGTTCACCTGCGAGTAAACCGCTTCGAACGATCGTCAGATGTGAAAGATCTTCCATGACCGTATACGCCTCTTCATGACTAGCATGAAAGACACGCGGTACGAACGGCACGGCATGCCGTGCGAATTCACGGAGTGCGGATTGCTCGATCCACGCTCGTTCGAGCGATAACGGCCAGCTCTCCCCGACGACCTTCGCATATGGTAATGCTTGTTTTAGAATCAATCGATGTTCACCCTCTCGAATTCGGAAAACGAGGTTGAGGTTCCCGTCGCCAATCTCTTCTGCTTCGACGGCTCCATCGCCGATCAGTCCTAGTGTCCGAACACGATCAATCGCGTCCTGTTCTGTAAATGCTTTATATGTCATCTCAGTTTCCCCCTATGTGATACACGAAAAAGCGCCTCTTTTCGTCATCGAAAAGAGGCGCAGAAAAGTCACTGCGTCCTCTTATCTCTCAGACAAAACGTCTGTTGGATGTAGCACCGTGCCCAGTGGTCGGTTGCTGCGGCGTCATCGGGCCAATTCCCTCTGCCAACTCGCGATAAGAGTCGTATGTAGTTGTCGTGTGTGATATTGATTTGAATCTTACGCAATCGACTTCCTCGCTGTCAAATCGAAATCAAGCAGAAACGGATATCATTTTTATGCCATCTATAGAAAGAGTATTTTCAAAAAAATAAATTTTCTAAAAATAGTTTGACAAGTGGCGATTCTCATGTAAAAATTGCAATTAGATTTCACAATTTCATCCAATTCTTATCAAGAGCAGACGGAGGGACAAGCCCTACGATGTCGCAGCAACCGACCTTTTGGCACGGTGCTAATTCTTGCAGCTACTAAGCTGACAGATAAGAGTCCACGTTCGAATCATTCATGGTCTCTTGTCGCTGACGAGAGACCATTTTTTTGTTGAAGGAGGAAAGACATGGCTTATATCACTGCTACTTATCAATTGACTGCCCGTGATCGACTCGAGCAACGCGCTGAACAACTCGCGCTTGGTCTGACAGTCGGTTCTTGGACGGAACTGAATCATCTCGAACAACAACAACTCGCCTCGTTTAAAGGGGAAGTCGTACATACCGAAGAGCGCGATGGCAAAGGATATATCACGATTCGTTATCCGGAACATAACGTATCGCGCGACTTTTCTGCGATTCTGACGACCGTCTTCGGGAAACTCTCACTCGACGGTGAAATCAAATTAACGGAATTGCTACTACCCGATACATTTACGTCGGACTTTCCAGGTGCGAAATTCGGGATCGAAGGGGTCCGTTCCTTGATCGGTGTCGAAGATCGCCCATTATTAATGAGCATCTTCAAAGGAATCATCGGACGCGATTTATCGTTCCTTCGTGATCAACTCGAAGGACAACTCGCTGGTGGGATTGATCTCGTCAAAGACGATGAGATCCTATACGACAATCCGTTGACACCGACGATTGACCGGGCACGGATCGGACGTGAGGTCATCGATGCTCACTTCCAACGGACCGGTAAACGTGCGTTATATGCGATCACACTCAGCGGTCCCGTCTTTACGCTCAAGGATCAAGCCAAGCGATTGATTGATGCTGGAGCGACTGCTTTCTTGCTGAATACCTTCACATACGGACTCGATGTCTTACGCGAACTGGCAAGTGATCCGGAAATCAACGTTCCGCTCTTCAATCATCCGGCATATAGCGGTGCGTTGATCGCTAGCCCGAATCACGGAGTCGCAGCCCCTGTCTTACTCGGCACATTACCGCGTGCTGCTGGAGCAGACTTGACGCTATTCCCGTCTCCTTATGGCAATGTCGCTTTACCAAAGGATGTCGCTCGTGGCATCGCGGTCGAAGCGACCCGTCTCGGGCAGACGAAATCGATCTTCCCGGTTCCTTCAGCCGGTATTCATCCTGGACTCGTCGCTCAACTCGTACGAGACTTCGGGATCGATTCCGTCATCAACGCCGGTGGCGGCGTACATGGTCATCCGCAAGGTGCTGCGGCTGGCGTCATTGCTTTCCGTCAGGCACTCGATGCGGCACTCGCAAATGAATCCCTATCGACGGCAGCATCGCGTCATGAAGAATTACGGATCGCCCTTGACGCTTGGGGGATCAAGTCATGACCGTACGGATTCTTTGTGACTTCGACGGGACGGTGACGACACAGGATAACATCATCGCACTCATGCAGGCATTTGCGCCAGCGAGTGACTTCGAACCGTTGAAACACGGTGTACTCGACCGGACGTTATCGATTCAGAGTGGTGTCGGGCAAATGTTCGCACTTCTGCCGTCTGACGGAAAAACAGCCTATCTTGACTTTTTGTTGGAGCGTGCCGTCATTCGCGACGGATTTTCGGAGTTACTGCAGTACAGTCGTCGTCAAGGCATCGATTTTTCGATCGTCAGCGGTGGAATGGACTTTTTCGTCGAACCAATCTTAGCGCCATTCCTCGACCAAGAACAGATTTACTGTAACGTCGCTGATTTCAGTGGTCCATTCGTCCATATCGATTGGCCAAACGCCTGCGATGCCCATTGTACGAACGGGTGCGGCTGTTGTAAAACGTCCGTTGCCCGGACACTACGTAAAGACGGTGACGTCATCATCGTCATCGGCGACTCGGTGACGGACTTCGAACTCGCAAAACAAGCGGATCGTGTCTATGCCCGTGATTATCTGATCACGTTGTGTGAAGAGAATGATATCGCCTATACACCGTTTGAGACGTTCCACGATATCGTTCATGATTTAACACGAGCGGAGGTGACAACATGACATTCATGCGACGGTATGAAGAACTACGCGCCATCAAACAAGAGCTTGCGGCGCGTGATTGGTTCCCTGGTACGAGTGGCAATCTCGCCATCCGGACATCCGGTGTCCCGGTTGAATTCCTTGTGACAGCAAGCGGAAAAGATAAACGGCAAACGACTCCTGACGACTTCGTTCATGTCGATGCGACCGGTCAATTGATCGGTGAGCAATCCGGGCGTCCTTCCGCCGAGACATTACTCCATGTCGAAGTGTTCAATCGAACGGACGCCGGTTGTTCCCTGCATGTCCATACGATTGCGAACAATGTGATTTCGGAACTCTATGGCGATCAAGGCAGCATCACCTTTTCCGGTCAAGAAATCATCAAGGCACTCGGACACTGGGAAGAGGATGCGACGGTCACGGTACCGATCATTCCGAATCATGCGGACATCCCGACGCTTGCCGCTGCTTTTGCACCGCATGTCACAGCAGACAGTGGTGCCGTCCTGATCCGCAATCACGGGATCACGGTCTGGGCACCGACCGCCTTTGAAGCAAAGAAACACCTCGAAGCCTTCGAGTTTTTATTCAATTACACGTTGACGTTGCAATCATGCCGTCAATCCATTCATTAAAAGGAGGAATCATCTCATGGCAACAGTCTTATTCCAAGAAACAAACACACGGTATACGGATCAAACGGAAGTCGCTGACTTCCTTGCGTCACGCGGCGTTCTTTACGAACAGTGGGACGTTTCGAAACTTCCAGCGCCTCTCGTTGAAAACTTCACACTGACGGATGCAGACAAACAAACGATTCTCGATACGTTTGCTCCAGAAATCAAAGACGTATCAGAACGTCGTGGGTATCAGACAGCTGATATCATCTCACTTTCGGATACGACACCGAACCTTGATGAGTTACTCGTCAACTTCCAGAAAGAACATCATCACACGGATGATGAAGTTCGTTTCATCGTTAGCGGTCATGGCGTCTTCGCGATCAAAGACGAAGAAGTCGGCTACTATAACATCGAACTCAATCCTGGTGATTTGATTTCCGTTCCTGTTAATACACGCCACTACTTTACGCTTCAAGACGATCGTAAAGTAGTTGCTGTTCGGATCTTCGTCACGACAGACGGCTGGGTTCCGATTTACGAGAATGAGACGTCAACGGTCTCTTAAAATCGATAAAAGCGCTGATTTCCTTCATATGAAGGGAATCGGCGCTTTTCTTATCGCACAAACATATCACTACATTGACACGTAACCGATATAATGAAGGAAAAGCGATGAGGAAGTGAGCGTCATGCATATTCGTCCCGTAACGGAACACGACTTACCAGCGATTCTCGCCATCTATAACGAAGGCATTGAAGATCGGATCGCAACGCTTGAGACCGACCAAAAGGACTTATCCTTCATGACCCAGTGGTATGCGGAACGCACCGATCGATATGCCGGTTATGTCGCTGAAGATGACACAGGTGTACTCGGCTTCATTTCCCTCGATCCGTATAATCCGCGTCCTGTCTACGCATCCGTCGGTGAGATTTCGGTTTATATCACCCGGACACATCGTGGACAAGGGATTGGCACACGTTTGCTCGAAACGATTGAACAACATGCCCGTGATCATCAGATGCATAAGCTGATCCTCTTTACCTTCCCATTCAATAAAATCGGACAAAAACTCTATATCCGCTCCGGGTTCCGGATCGTCGGAACGTTTAAGGAGCAAGGACAGTTGAACGGTGAATATGTCGACGTCATGGCGATGGAGAAACGCTTGCGATAGGATTCATTGAATGCCAGACGGGGAATAGTCAATCCGAGTCATTGAGAGAGGATGAACCTAATGGATATTCAACAAATTCGTAATGCAACACTCGTTGTCACGTATGCCAATCAAGTCTTACTAATTGATCCGTTCCTCGGCGAAAAAGGCAGCTTGCCTCCCTTCGGTCAAACACCGAATGCCGTCGCCAATCCACTCGTCGACTTACCGGTCGATGTCAACACACTGCTCGATCCTGACGCGATCTTCGTCACGCATCTGCACGCTGATCATTTCGATGATGCTGCAAAACAACTTCTACCCAAGCATTTGCCACTCTATGCGCAGCAAGAAGAAGACGCGCAGCAAATCCGAGAAGCCGGCTTCACGAACGTTTCTTCCTTCGATTCCGGTGTAACGATCGGTGATATCCAAGTCCATCGAACAGGTGGACAGCATGGTGTCGGTGAAATCGGCGAACGGATGGGACGTGTGTCTGGGCTCGTCCTCACCCATCCGGACGAACCGACACTTTATATCGCAGGTGATACGATCTGGTGTGACGAGGTCGCGCATGCGATCGAACAACATACGCCCGATATCATCGTCGTCAACAGTGGCGCCGCCCAGTTCTTGACCGGAGAGCCGATCACGATGTCACAGCGTGATCTCCTTGCCGTACACGAAGCGGCGGCGGAAGCGACGATCATCGTCTCGCACCTCGAGTCCGTCAACCACTGTCTTTTGCGACGTGATATGATTGCTGACTTTTTAACTGCTTTCCATCTCTCTGCCCATTTCCTGATTCCGGAGGATGGCGAAACGATGTCGTTTTAAGAACAGTAACTTTCATTAAAAAGAAGTCCTTGTTTCGAATATCCATCGAAACAAGGACTTCTTTTTGTTATGGGATGACGAGACCTAACAAACGAGCAAAGGCAACTGCTTGCTCTTCCGTAATGACAGCACCTGGTAAAAATCGCGGATCGATCGTAATACCAGAGAGCTCCGTCTGCCGGAGGTCGAGACCTTTTAACGGCGTTTCAATCCATTGACTATCCGTAAGCCGGACCGCTTCGAGTTTCCACTGGGTCGGTTTCACTTCGAAGAACTGTGCTTCTTTCATCGTCGTTTCGCTCCAGTGTTGGTGACGGACCGTACTGCGAATGAACTGTGCGTAATCCGCAAGTCCTTCCTGAATCGTCACATGGTCCAGCGTACAATCTTCGAACTGAACACCCGTCATCCGGCATCCGACGAAGGACACGCGGTGAAAACGAGTTTCTTGGAAGTGACATCCCGTTAAGTCACATTGCTCAAAACGGATATCTTCGAACGAACCACGGTCAAAGGTGAGATTCGCGAACGAGACATTTTGAAAACACACTTGATAGGCATCGATGCGTTCTGTCAGTTCACTCGGCATCGACTCTTTCTCATAACGCGCCCCTTTTAGATACGGGTCATCGATTTCGACTTGATCGAACGTCTCTGGTTGAAGCGTTTTCGGTAATTCTGGTAAACGGATAATGGTCTCTTTCAATGAAGGTTCCCCCTTTTTTCTCTCCCTTAGTGTATCAAACTCCTTTTATATGAGGGAAAATCGTTCAAATTCCCCTTTTTTCAACAGTTTTTATTTTGAGACACTTTGAGACCATGCTATAGTCAAAGAAAACCAAAACAAGAACATACGTTCTTTTATGTAAAGGAGTGATTCAGATGTTTCCTTCCGTCGTTTTACCACAAGATAAACGGATTTTTTGCGTCGACAGTGTGTCCTTCTACGCCAGCTGTGAATGCCAGTATCGTAATCTCCCACCCTTGACGACACGCCTGGCGGTCGTCTCCGATTTAAAACGAAGCGGGTCCGTCATTCTCGCTGCCACCCCTGCCTTAAAAGCACTTGGAATCAAGACAGCCGGTCGATTATATGAAATCGAGCAATTGCCATACGCTGTTCGTCGTACGATTCGACTTGTCGAACCACGTATGCTCGCTTATATGAAGACGTCGATTCGTGTCCTGGATGTCCTGCACCAATTCGCCCCACCTGAAGCGATCCGCGTCTATTCGATTGACGAAAGTTTCATTGACATGACCGGAACCGATCGCCTGTTTGGTTCCGACCTGCAAGCTGCCCTCAAAATTAAAGAAGCAATCCTGAAACATACCGGCATCCACGTCCGCATCGGGATTGGTCCAAATAACGTCATCGCGAAACTGACGCTTGATTTAATCGGGAAAAAAGAAGGCATCGCGCGATGTGGATATGCTGATGTCGCACGACGTCTTCATGATTTTCCGATTCGAAAGATGTGGGGAGTTGGACATCGCATGGAACAACATCTGCAGATGATGGGGATTGAAACGATCGGTGATCTTGCCATGCGCCCCGTTGAAGAGTTACACGAACGCTTCGGTGTCATCGGTGCCGAACTGTGGCATCACGCTTGGGGACTCGACGCGTCACCGACACTGCTTCCCCCGCGTCATCTGTTCGAGAAAGCCCCTCAACGGACGATTGGACACGGTGTGACCTTAATGCAGGACTATTATCAGTTCGAACGCATCCGGAATGTGCTCAATGAACTGGTACAGGATGTTGCCGCACGTTGTCGCTTTTCGAATCAAGTCGGCTGGACCGTTCACATCGGTGTCCGTTATTCTCGAAACGTCGTCCGAAGTGGTTTCTCTCGTCAAGTACGGTTGCCTTATCCGACATCCGATGAACGCATCATTCTGCGTCACGTCTTACAATTATTCGAACCGAATTGGCTCGACGGGGAACCTGTTCGTTTTTTATCCGTCGCAGTGGGGCATTTGACTGCCGATCAAGGCACCTTACAGTTGTCTTTGTTCGAGGATAATGCGCGGCTCTGGAAACGGCGACGGTTATTAAAAGCAATGGATGTCGTCAACCTTCGCTACGGAAAAGGAACGATTCGCCTCGCTGTCTCGTTTCTTGATACGAGTGTCGCCAAACGTCGCCTTCGTTTTGTCGGCGGTCATCCGGGAGGTGATCTTCATGACAGCGTATCGTGATCGGGGAAATTTAAAATGGATTCCTTTTCTCATGCCGGAACATTTGCAACTGCTGCGGGAATACTATGTCCAGATGCATCAGCTCGACTTGCCTGAAATCGATGAACAGTTGCAAGAATCATGGCACTTTCTGCTTCAAGAAGCTTTAATAGAAGGAAACGAACTTGAAATCACGTATTATAAGGAAAGTAGCTACGTGACGGTCGTCGGTTTCGTCGAACGACTAGAACCCGAACGTTCCGTTCTCTTTCTGCGCGGACGTGAAGTCATTGAAATTCCCTTCACACGAATCGTCCGGATCGAAAACGGGTAAGCTCTCATACAGATGGATGCTTTAAATCGTCCCCGGAAAGAAGGAATAGTCATGTTGGATTGGTTTACTTCCCTCCCCGTCGTCGTGCAAGCATTGCTTGCCGGAATGATGACGTGGGGGTTAACCGCACTTGGTGCGGCACTCGTCTTCGTCTTTACGACGATTGAAAAACGCGTCATGAACATGATGCTCGGTTTTGCCGCCGGCGTCATGATTGCCGCGTCGTTTTGGTCGCTGCTTGCTCCTGCGATCGAGTTCACGGAGCAGGATGGAGGAATCGCCTGGATTCCTGCTGCCGTCGGTTTTCTCGCTGGTGGATTTTTCGTCCGTCTCCTCGACTTCGTCACGCCGCATTTGCACTTATCTGCACCACTCGAGACAGCGGAAGGTCCTTCGACAGGACTCAAGAAAACGACGTTACTATTTCTTGCGATCACGTTGCACAATATTCCCGAAGGTCTTGCGATTGGTGTCGCTTTTGGCGCCGCTGCCTTAAACATGGACGGGGCGACCGTCGCCGGTGCCTTGACGCTCGCACTCGGTATTGGGATACAAAACATGCCGGAGGGAGCTGCCCTATCGATTCCATTACGTGGCGAAGGCATGTCGCGTCGGCGCGCCTTCCATTACGGTCAATTGTCAGCAATCGTTGAACCGATTGCCGCGATGGTCGGAGCAGCTGCGGTCTTCTTCGTTCAACCTCTTCTTCCGTATGCGTTATCGTTTGCTGCCGGAGCGATGATTTTCGTCGTCGTCGAAGAATTGATTCCGGAATCACAAGCAGAGAACGGATCCGATTTAGCAACACTTGGTCTGATGGTCGGTTTTACGGTCATGATGATTCTTGACGTCGCTTTAGGATGAGCCCGTTTCAAAACGAGTAGTGGACGATATCGTCTCCTGCTCGTTTTTCTATTTATAAATTTAGGCATATTCTAATAAAACCGTCCGATTTGAAGTTTTTCTGACCTTGTGTCTTAACAGAAAGATTTCCCTTTCCTTCATGCTGTTTTAGTATGAATGGAAATGATCGAATTTCCTGATCTATCCGATGACATCTAAATCCATGTATTATCTTATCCAAACGAATTTAAATCGGACAACGCGTCTTACACGTCCGATCGTCTCTCAGACCTGCGCCCGATATTCCAATTAGTTCTATCTCACAAGAATAAAACATGATATGTTTTTAACTAGCACATCATATAGAAGGAGATTATCATGACAATCATTGAACTTTTAAAAGCGCTCTTACTTGGTTTCGTCGAAGGGATGACGGAATTTGCACCGGTCTCTTCCACAGGTCACATGATCATCGTCGATGACATGTGGTTGCAAACGACCGAATTTCTCGGTAAATATTCGGCGAATACCTTTAAAATCGTCATTCAGCTCGGATCGATTCTTGCGGTCGTCGTCGTCTTTTGGAAACGCCTCTTCAGCTTGATCGGTTTGTATAAGATTGAAGGCGAACATGACGCAGCAGGAACACACAAGTTAAAACTACGTCACGTCTTGATCGGTCTTCTACCAGCAGCTGTTCTCGGGTTGTTATTCGAAGATTTCATCGATGAGAACCTCTTCTCGATTGAAACGGTCATCATCGGTCTTGCTGTCGGTGCCCTCTTGATGATCGCAGCCGATAAACTCGGACCAAAGGAACCAAAAACGACATCGCTTGATCAGATTACATATCGCCAAGCAGCACTCGTCGGTCTGTTCCAATGTATTTCACTCTGGCCTGGCTTCTCCCGTTCTGGTTCAACGATTTCCGGAGGGGTCTTCCTCGGGATGAATCACCGGACGGCAGCTGACTTCACATTCATCATGGCTGTACCGATCATGTTCGGTGCTAGTTTCCTTTCGCTCGTTAAGAACTGGGATAACATTCAACCGAACCACTTCGCATTCTATGCTGTCGGTTTCGTTGCGTCGTTCGTGTTTGCCCTCTTATCGATTCGCTTCTTCTTAAAGCTGATCAACAAGATCAAACTCGTTCCGTTCGCCATCTACCGTCTTGTCTTAGCGGCTATCTTAGCTGTCATCGTCTACATGTAAGTTCAAACCGTTAGCTATTTTAGCTGACGGTTTTTCATTTTTTTGAAACTAATTCAGTCGCTTAAGGGTATATAGGGATGAGACATAATTAAAGGAGTGAATGCCACATGGCACGCAGAAGTCGGAGTACATCAAAACTCCCATTAATCATCGGAGTCGTTGTTGTCGCCGTGATTGCCTTTTTAGCAATCGGACAATACAATAGCCTCGTCAATGTAGAAGAAGATGTATCGAATAAATGGTCGCAAGTCGACAACCAAATCAAGCGTCGTGCGGATTTGATTCCGAACCTCGTTGAAACCGTTAAAGGTGTCGCGGGTCAAGAAGAAAAAGTCTACGGTAAAGTCGCAGAAGCCCAAGCTGGTCTTGCGCGTGCTGCGTCAACCGAGCAACGGATCGAAGCCGACCAACAAGTCACGTCTTCGCTTCGCGGATTGATTGCCTTGCAGACGACTTATCCGGAACTAAAATCAAGCGAACGATTCCAATCCTTGATGGACACGCTGGAAGGAACAGAAAATCGTCTCGGGATCGCCCGCAAGGATTACAATGATGCTGTAACCCTCTACAACAAAAAACGTCGGAGCTTCCCAACGACACTCTACGCATCCGCCTTCGGATTCGAGAAAAAGCCGTATTACGAGATTTCAGACAGCGACCGGGAAAATCCGACCGTCGACTTTAACAGTGATTCGAAATGATTCGGCGGTGGACGCGACTTCTGTTGAGCGCGTTCCTCGTCTTCTTCCTCTTCGTTCCAACAGCTAGTGCCGTTTCAGAACGGACGGGAGCAGCCTTCTTCATTCAGGATGATGCTCAGCTGCTCACCCCTTCGGAAGAAGCCGAACTCGCGCAACTCGGTCAGGAACTCGAACGATATACGACGGCACAAGTCGTCCTCAAGACGGTTCCCGATCTAAAGGGACAGGATTTAAGTTCTTACGCCAATGAAACGTTCCGGCGCCAAGGCATCGGTCAAGAAGGAAAAGACAATGGTGTTCTTGTCGTCGTCGCTCCGAACGAAAAGGATCGCCAATTCCGGATCGAGGTCGGTTATAAACTCGAAGGGATTTTGACAGACATCACAGCCGGACGTATTCTCGATCAGTATGCTGTTCCTTACAAGGAAAACAGTGAGTATGGAAAAGCAGCCTCCGAAACATATAAAGCGGTCGTCAGTGTCATCTCAAAGGATCAATCGCTTGAGTCACAGGATCCTCCGAAAACACAAAATGACGACGGACTTCCGCTTTGGACGAAGATTCTGATCGGTGCTGGATTACTGATCTTATTGTTCCTCGATATGAAGTTCACCGGTGGTATGTTCTTCTTTGCGATTTTGAACATCTTCTCCGCGATCATGCGTGGTGGCGGTGGAAATGGTGGCAGTCGTGGTGGTGGCGGAAGTTCCGGCGGTGGTGGTGCCGAACGGTAGAAAAGGAGTCGTTTTTTCATGAGGATCATCTTAGGGTATTATCTCCTCCTGACACTCATCGGATTTGTCTCGATGTGGCAGGATAAACGTCGAGCGCAACAACATGCTTACCGGACACCCGAAGCGACACTATTGACGATTGCTTTCCTCGGTGGTGCGCTCGGTTCTTGGATCGGTATGTACACAGTCCGGCACAAGACACGGAAAGCGAAGTTCCAATGGCTCGTTCCAATAGCCGCTATCTTGCATCTCGCTTTCTGGTTTGTTTACACTTCACAATGAAAGAATGTGACCGATAGAGAAGAGAACGTACGGAAATGTGTCCGTCGTTCCTTCTCTTTTTTGTATGAGGTCAATGATTATGAAGAACAGGTTTAATTTCTTTTTCTCTTAGGGTAAAGAATTTAACCAATTTAATAAATACATCTTTTTTTGATGTACTGAGAGGTGGACATCCCTTTATGTGGCATCCTTGCGCCGAATGTACGACATCCATCCGTTTCGTTGAAGCGGGAGCACTCCATATTCAATCACCAACGCCAGAAATCTATTCCTATCAATCGTTTGAACAGCTCGAACAGCTACTAACATCGCTCTTACGTGTAGCGGATTATCCGGTGTCTTGTCGCGCCACACAATCGCGTTACGTGACAGCACCCATCCTAGCTTCAGCACTTCTAGAACAACTGAAGCATCGGTCTGCGATTGATTTCATCCAGCATGGGGTCATGACAAGCCACCTACAACCGATTTATGATATCCAGCGCAACGTGCTCGTCGCGAACGAAGCCTTGCTACGAGCAGCTGATGATAACACGCCTATCTCGCCTGGTGTCTTGTTTTCGACGGCCTCGAAGATGGGACTTCATTCCCGTCTCGATCAGCGGGCGCGTGAAGAAGCCATCCGTGCGACGCATCATATTGGCGGCACAACAAAAACGTTTATCAACTTCCTTCCTTCGACGATCTATAATCCGGAGTACTGCCTTCGCCATACGTTTGAGATCGTCGAACGTTATCAAGTAGATCCGAGTCGGCTCGTCTTCGAAGTCGTCGAAACGGAAAAAATTGAAGACGTCAACCATTTGAAACACGTCTTCGAACAATATAAAAAGCAAGGCATTCAAGTAGCACTGGACGATGTTGGCGCTGGTTTCTCGACACTCGATATGTTGTCCTTGCTTCAACCGGATTATATTAAGATTGATCGTTCCTTCATCGATCACTGCGATACGAACTCAGAAAACGAAGCCTTTTTACGAAAAGCCCGTCATCTGACACGAGAAATGGGGATTCAAATCTTAGCGGAAGGCATCGAACGGCAAGAAGAACTCGATCTTTGCCGCGAACTCGGCTTCGATCTTGGTCAAGGATACCTACTCGGTCGCCCTGCTCCTTATGCTCGCTTTGCGAAAGCACAATAAAAATACGCACATGGACCGTCTGATTCGGCACATGTGCGTATTTTTATTTTAAGTTGTCGAAACGGAAACCGTCTCGTTCCGTGTAATAGCATCCACTAGTTGTTCCATTGACACGATCGGACGCAACAGACGACACAATTCCTCTTTCGACGTCCGTAAAGCAAGTGTTTCGACGACATCGAGCGATAATGCGAAGTCTGCGAGTGCCGTCGGCTGTTCTTGTGCAAGAAGATAGTCACGCAACTCTATGTAATCATCATCATGTCTGAGTAACTTCTCCTGAACGAGTAGTCCGTAACCGACCTTACTCCCGTGCAAGAACGCATGCGTTTCTGGATGAGGAGATAACGCGTTATGCACTGCATGTCCGATTGCACCACGCGTCGCCGCGTCACCAAAACCACCAATGCTTCCAGCTAACGGAATGACCGTTTCGACGAGATGTTGGATTTCAACGGGATACTCACGAAAACGCGTTTCCGTTATATTCGTCGACAAGATAAGATCCTTACAACGTTCAGCTGTCCGAAGTGCCATCTCGATGACGGGATTCTCAGCCGATGATCCGCTTAAGGCACGTGCTTCATACCACTTCGCTAACGTATCGACGAGTCCCGCTACGAAATAATCATACGGACTCGCTGCGATGATCCGATGATCGAGTAAAAGAGCTTCAATCACGACAGGAAACGTATCAAATCGGATGTACTGTCCCTCATCGTTATACATGACACTGAGCGGAGTCCACGGAGCACAGTTCGAGACGATCGTCGGAATGACGATGATCGGGCGTTGTAATTGAAACGCGACCTGTTTTGCCGTATCGATGACACTCCCGCCTCCGAGCGCGAGAATCACATCGTACGGAGCACATACTTGTTTGAAAGCTTCCACCTGTTGATCCGTACAATGCCCTTCAAATAAAAGACGTGGTAATGCTGGTAAGGCAAAAGCGGCTGCTTCATAGGCTTGACGTCCATGAATCAGGACTGCTGAACGATTACCTATCACTTCTTTGAGTTGATCGAGCGCGTTTTCCTCATGTATGTATTGCAAAACAGCTTGTCGAATCACAGAATCGCCTCCTAATATTTGTTATCGCTCAGTATACGCAAAAGAACTCGCTACGGCAATCATTCGATTTTCATCGAAGGAGAGCGTACACTAGAAAAGAGAAGAATTTACTACAAAGGAGTCGATGAATCGATGCAACAGATCACGTTAAACAACGGCATCAGCATGCCCCAACTCGGATATGGTGTCTTTAAAGTACCGGAAGAAGAAGTATATGAAGCGGTCAGTGAAGCACTCCGCGCCGGGTATCGTTCAATCGATACGGCGATGATTTACGAGAACGAAGAAGGTGTCGGTCGCGCGCTGCGTGACTCGGGCATTCCCCGAGAAGAGATCTTTCTAACGACGAAAGTCTGGAATTCCGATCACGGCTATGAAGAGACACTTGCCGCTTTCGAGACGAGTCTGCAAAAGCTTGGTGTCGATTATGTTGACTTGTATCTGATTCATTGGCCGATGCCAAAAGAAGATCGTTATGTCGAGACATGGCGGGCGCTCGAACATCTCTATGCAGAAGGAAAGACGCGTGCCATCGGTGTTTCGAACTTCCATATTCCGCACTTGGAACGAATTTTAGCCGAAGGATCAATCGTTCCTGCCGTCAATCAGATTGAACTCCATCCGTTCCTTAGCCAAGAAGCGATCCGAGACTTTTGCCGCAAGCACGGTATCGTCGTTGAAGCTTGGAGTCCGTTGATGAAAGGACGCGACGCGTTAACGCATCCGGTCATCGTCGATATTGCCGATCGTCATCAGAAAACGCCAGCTCAAGTCGTCCTCCGTTGGCACTTGCAACACGATATCGTCGCGATTCCGAAATCTGTCACGCCAAGCCGCATTCGCGAAAATCTTGATGTCTTCGACTTCACCTTGTCAGACGCTGATATGCAAGCCATCGATCAATTGAACGCCAACGTGCGTACAGGATCAAATCCGGATCATAAATAAGACGAGACGATTCTCGTTTAATCCCCATACAAAAAGAAGGTACCTTTCGGAATTGATCCGGAAAGTACCTTCTTTGATGATGACCCTGATGCGTGATTCTAATCTATTATTTTAGCGGTCTAAATTATTTCCATGGTCTTGCTTGGCGATGTCATCTGATTGATGTTTCGATTGACGATGTTCTTCGCCGTCTTGCGTTGCATCATGTTCTTTTTCCTCGCGTTCTGTTTCCGGACGTCGGAAATCATCATCCCGACGCATCGCGATGTCTGGTTCCCGGTTCCCGTCGAGTTTTTTTGAATGATCGATTGCCTGCTCGTCTTGCGGCATCTTATCCGTACCGGCACGATGCAAATCAATCTCTGCATGCTCTTCCTTCGAATCTTTATCAATATCAAGCGGATTACCGGAGCCGAGCTGTGCATTGGAATTCGCATCTGATGACGTATGCGTCTCTTCGCCGCTACCATAACGAACCTTTACATCAGGATGCGTATTGTCTGTATTTAAATGTGGATCGAACTGGATGTCTTGGACTTCAAGCAACAGAACGAAGCCCCCACCTTCGACTTCCGTTTTGCGTTGTTCGATTTCATTGTCTGATAGATCAAGTGACCCGAACAGATCATCGACTTCTTGATCGCGTCCTTTGTTCCCACGAATCCGATCAATCCAAGACGGTTTTGTCGTCGCGATTTCTGCGTCCATCTGGCTACGGACGAGTGCGATGTTCGACTTCTCCTTGACGATGACATAGAAGTCTTCCTCCCGGTGTCCCTGAATGTGTAACTCATCCATTTTTGAGATCAATTCTTCCTCTGAATAAAACGTTCCGATATATTGTTTTGTTTTCATGGATGTTCTCCCCTTATTAACACGATTTGTCATGCGTGACTTCTATAAGGAGTATTTCCTCTTTTGCGTTAAAATATGCCAAAAAACATGCGTTCCATAAAAACGTCATCTGTTTGACATGTAAACGATCATTCGCCGACGAGTTTCAGACCAATCGTCGCACTTAAGACGAGACCGATACAAACCAATCGCTTCCAGTCTTTTGACTCGTTATAGAGCACCATGCTGAGAATCGCACCGCCCGCTGCTCCGATTCCCGTCCAAACCGCGTACGCTGTTCCCATCGGTAAACCATTCATCGCAAGTGTCAAAAATAGAAAACTGAGCCCGAATCCTGTTCCCATCAACAGTAGATTCTTCGCATTCTTATTTTGATTAAACGTATTGATTAAGACGACACCAAACATCTCAAAGATTCCGGCAATGATTAAATAAATCCAACTCATGCTGATTTCTCCTCTCCACTGACTAATTTCAGACCGATGACGCCGACGAGTAAGACAGCAATCAATGCTAATTTCATCACGGAAGCGGCTTGATCGAACAAGACGATATCCGTCACGACCGTTCCTGCTGTTCCGAGGCCGACGAAAACAGCATAGACCGTTCCGACTGGTAAATGGTTACTCGCTTTAATTAGCACGGTAAAGCTAACGATGATACAGACGATCGTTGCAGCCCACTCAAGTGGCATTGCCGCATGTTTTAATCCAATGACCCAGCCCACTTCAAAACACGCTGCGACGATGATGCCAATCCAATACTTTGCCATAGTAATTACCTCCTGATAGGTAAATTCAAATGAAAAAGCCCGGGAGCAAGCGAGACGATTCGCTTTACTCCCGGGCTTTTATCCCTCCGTTGCATGGACAAACGTCCATGTTCCTCCCTCGGTCCAGCCGTACGGAACCCTAGAGGATACTCCCTATTCCATTCGATACAACCACCCTAGCACGCCCTTTTTCCCATGTCAAAAAGGAATCCGTTCCCCATCTGTCAAATAGAATCAAAGTGACTTCATCTGAAAGAGGAGGATGCTGCATGCGGTATAAAATCAATGATCAACTTCGGATTCGTCGTTTTACACCAGAAGATGTAGAAGCGGTTCACGCCTATGCCTCACAACCCATCGTCAGTCAATTCCAGTCATGGGGACCGAATACCGAAACAGATACGAAACAATTCCTACACGATGCGCTTGAAAGTGAACTCGAGACACCAAGACGTCGTTATGTCTTTGCCGTGACGTTTCCAAGTGACGTCGTCATCGGTGCTGGTGAACTCGTCATCACAGACGTTGAGAATAAAATCGCCGAAATCGGATACGTCCTCTCGCCTGACGAATGGGGGAACGGATATGCGACGTCGATTGCTTCTTTCCTTCTCCAATTCGGTTTCGAAAAATTAGAACTACACCGCATCACGGCAACGTGTGACCCGCGAAACGTCGCTTCTGAACGTGTCTTGCAAAAAGTCGGCATGACGAAGGAAGGACAGCTTCGCGAGACGGTTTATCTCGAAGACCACTGGCGCGATTCCTTGATTTACGGCATGCTCGACTGGGAATGGCAAGTGGATCACGAAGAAGATAACTAACATATGACTTCAAACGGTGTGCCGAGGCATACCGTTTTTTTATGGATAATCTTCTATTTTTTTGATTTTTATCAATTTTTAAACAAGCGCATGCTACACTATTCATAATGACAAATTTTAAGAATTGGAGTGAACCTCTTGATGAAAAAATGGACTGCTCATGTTGCTGGACTTGCCGCAACGTTAATGTTGAGCTCGGTTTTACCCGCACCCGCTTTCGCTGAATCGCCACCTGTTCAACCAACGGCAGAAACACAAACAGTCACCGAGACGATCGGAACGGCTTATTTGAAAGAGGATGCTGCGTTGCTACAAACGGCTGATTCCGCAACGGTCATCCAACAACTACCAGCAGGAACGACATTCAAGACACTTGGCACGGACGGTGACTTTACCCGTGTCAGTTGGCAAGAAGGCGCTGCTTATGTCGCAACAAACGCGTTAACGCAAACAGCACCTGTCTTTCAAAAACAAGCAACACTGACGTCGAAAAGTCCACTCTCATTAGTTGCTTCACCATTTGATTCCACCGTCGTGACGACACTTCCCGCCTATCAGCGAATCGATACATACGGCACTTTCGACACGTTCACACGTCTGAAATGGAACGAGCAATACGTCTACGTATCTACGACACAACTCGAGCAACTTCCGAAATTAGTTGGAACGCGTTATGCCAAACGAGCGACTTCTCTTTTCGTTGAACCGAAGACGACGAGCGCGAAGTCAGCTGTCACTCAAAATCAAGCATTCGAAACGTTCGGTACGACGGGTACTTTTACACGCGTGGCCACTAAAACGGGTTACGCCTTCGTATTGACGGCTGATTTAGCTGATGCGCCGGTCGTGAACCATCCGGAAACCGGGCTACGTTACGTCCAACAGCAGACGACGGTCTATGCTACTGCGACTACGAAAGGAAAAGTCGTACAATCGCTTCCTGTGAATACTTCGCTTCAGACGTACGGCGTCGAGGGGTCATTTACACGAATCAAACGAAACGACGAGTATGCCTATGTGCTGACGGCACATCTCGGTACGTTGAAATACTATCCGAAGACTGCACGCCTCTATGTTCAGCGCGCTACGCCAATCTATTCAGACGCCAAATCTTCAAGTCCTGTCTTGAAGCAACACCAAACGAATACGCTGCTGACGGTGTATGGCACAAGCGGTACCTATAGCCGGATCATCTTCCGTGGAGTTCATGCTTACGTCAAGACAGCTGATCTCGGTACTGGAAAAGTCTATGCATCAACCGGGACACGATACGCGAAACGCAACTTGTCCGTCTACACGTCTGCTTCGACGAAGAGCAAAATTATGTATTCCGTCAAACGAGCTGACAAACTAACGGTTTACGGCACAAGCGGTAGTTACACACGCTTGAAAAAAGGATCGGTCTACGGCTACGTCAAGACGACGGATCTCGTGACGAAAAAGCCGGATCTGTATGACGTCACTGGTCAACGCTATGTGACGGAAGACGATGTCGTCATTCGTTCGCAGGCAAAACTTTCGAGCAAAAAAATCGGCACACTAAAAAAAGGTACCTCGATTTCGATCTACGGAAAAAGCGGTTATTATACACGCGTCAAATATAAAAATGCCTTTGGTTTCGTCGATTCGAGTCGTATCGGACTGAACAAGCCGACGGCAAAAGCAAAAAAAGGCACGACATTTTATGTCCACCTGGACCAGACGCCACTCTTCTCTGCCGACGTTGCTTACAGTCGCCCAGCTGCCTATTTGAAGAAAGGAACAAAATTGATTGGTCTGAAATCGATTGATGATGACTTTTGGCAAGTTCGCCTGGCAAATGGTCAAACCGGTTATGTCCTCAACCCTTATATCAGCACGAGCAAACCCGATATGGGACTGACACAAAAAGCGATCGACCGGGCGAAAATCTATACGGTCAAACAGACGACGTCGTTCTTTGCGAGTCCGACAAGTCCAAAAGGCAACGGACTCGTTGAACAAGGCAAACGGGTTTATCCGCGTCATCGAGTCGGAAACTTCTATGTCATCCAGTCAGGCTGGACACCTGTTTATCTTCCTGTATCCGCTGTGACGATCACGTCCGATAAACGGGTCGTCAAAAAGAACAATACGCGTGGTGAAAAGCTGATCCAAGCAGCAGTCCAACATATCGGCACACCATACACATGGGGTTCGCAAGATGCCGTGAATGGTGGTTTTGACTGTTCCGGTTTAATTCACTACGCGACGAACAAGGCTGGAAAATACGGTGGTCGGACGAATGTTCGTGGCTACTGGTACGGTGCTTTCTTTACGAATCGCCGGACGAGTATCTCGAGTGGTAAACGCTCGGATATCGTCTTCTTCCAGAACACCTACACGGATGGTCCATCGCATATCGGAATCATGCTCGATAGCGAACACTTCATCCATGCGGGCGGTTCACAGCTCCAAATCAATTCGATTTATGAACCGCGTTGGCAAGAGCATTTCCTCGGATTTAAATCGATGTAAGACAAAAAAAGACGAAGCCGTCGAATTCGACGGCTTCGTCTCTTCTTATCGCAACACGTCAGAATGTCATCTCGACGTATTTCGTTACTTGTCGATCCATCAAGTATAACTCGATCTGTTCACGGTATGCTTTATAATGATCGGATGCGATATGCGCTTCAAGCGCCTCTTCGTCCCGATACACTTCGTACAGCATGAATTGATGCTCATCCTCGATCGATTGGTGCAAGGAATAACGTAAGCATCCTTCTTCTTTTTGTGAGGCATGATAGACCGTTTGTAGAATCGGGAAAACTTGATCCGCGAGTCCTGCTTTGATTGTAAGTACAGCGTTGACGACGATTTCTCCCATGTTTCATTATCCCCTTTCGTGATTACCTGTATCTGTACCCATTTTCACGAAAAGACACACGTCAAAGGAGCTTGAAGATGCAAACTCAACTTTTTGAAGCACTTGAACAATTTGAACCCACGATGATCGCGTTACGTCGTGATTTCCACCGGCATCCAGAACTGTCCTTCCAAGAAGTCCGCACACCAGAACGAATTGCAAACTTTTACGCGGAGCAGGGCATCCCTTATCAAACAGCCGTTGGAGGTCGTGGGGTCGTCGCGACGATCGAAGGCAAACAGCCTGGTCCGACGATTGCTGTCCGCGCAGATTTTGACGCATTACCACTTCAGGAAGAGACAACGCTTGCTTTCCGGTCGATCCATCCTGGTATCATGCATGCTTGCGGGCATGATGGTCACACGGCAATGGTGATGGCCCTGGCTGCTACGCTCTATCCGTTACGTGATCAATTGCAAGGAACGATTCGAATCATTCACCAGCATGGTGAAGAGGTCTTTCCCGGTGGAGCGATTCAAATGATTGAAGCCGGTGTCCTCGAAGGTGTCGATGCGATTTTTGCGACACATCTCGAAAATGATTTACCGGTTGGTACGATTGGGTTTCGGGAAGGACATACATTATGTGCGATCGACGAATTCGAAATCATCGTCCACGGTCAAGGCGGGCATGCCCAAGCACCACATAAAACAAAAGATGCGCTCGTCGCTGGAGCGCAGCTCGTCTGCAACTTACAGCATCTCGTCAGTCGACGGGTCGATCCGTTTGAGCCTGCTGTTCTTGCAATTGGTTCTTTCCATGCGGGAACGGCTCCGAACATCGTCACGGGTGAAGCACGCATCGTCGGTGAAATTCGGACGTTCAATGAGACATTGCGGCATCAGCTCCGGCAAGAAGTCGATCTTGTCGCCAAAACGACATGTGCCGGCATCGGTGCTACCTATTCAATCGACTTCACGACTGGTTATCCAGCACTCTGGAATCATCCGGACGAGACAAAACTTGTTCAGGAAGCCGCTTCTTTCTTACCGGAAGCATCCGTCCGGGCACTCACACCAATGATGGCTGCGGATGACTTCGCGCATTATCTAACACATGTCCCGGGAAGTTATTTCTTTACTGGCTCCGGATATACGGACGGTCGCGTCAACTATCCACAGCATCATCCGCAGTACGAAATCAACGAACAGGCGTTGTTGATTGGTGCGAAGACACTCGGAGAGACGGTTTTACGTGCCTTGAAACCTAAGGATTGACTTTATTTCTGTGTGAATGGTATCATCACAACAATGATAACGAATGACATCAACTTCATATACCCTTATCAAGAGTGGACCGAGAGATCTGGATCGATGACGTCCCAGCAACCTGCGCATAGCAAGGTGCTACGACCAGCAAAGCGAAAGCTTTGGTTGATAAAAAGCGGCGACTCCTTTTGCAACCAAGCGAAGGAGTCGTTTTCGTTTTCTCGCTGTCAGACATACAATGGGGATTTCCCACGGAGAGGAAGAGACAGATGGAAAAAGCAACATTTGCAGGTGGATGTTTTTGGTGCATGGTGACACCGTTTGAAGAATTACCAGGAATCGAGGGAATCGTATCAGGTTACATGGGCGGACACGTCGACAATCCGACATACGAGCAAGTCAAAACAGGAACGACGGGACATCTCGAAGTCGTACAAATCACGTTTGATCCGAGCCTGTTCCCGTACGAGCGTCTGCTCGAACTCTACTGGCCACAAACGGATCCAACGGATGCAGAAGGTCAATTCCAAGATCGCGGCACGCAGTACGCACCAGCGATCTTCTATCATACGGATGCGCAGCATGAAGCAGCAATCGCTTCCCGTGACGCTCTTGCTGCAAGCAATCGTTTCAAACAACCGATCGTGACGCGGATCGATGCCGCTTCTGAATTTTATCCGGCGGAAGAGTACCATCAAGACTTCCATAAGAAAAATCCAGAACACTATAAAAAAGATCGTGCTGCTTCTGGTCGCGATGCTTTCATCGAGCAGGAATGGAAAGATACGACGACGGTCTAATCACTTCGAACCATATACAGTAGCTGAAACTGATTTCAAACATCTCGTTCTTACCCTACTTTCAGTAAAAAGTGGAGGATGATCGAGATGTCGTGGAATCAGTTTTTTTGTATGCAAAAAAATGATGTCTTCTTTACCAACACCCTTACATAAATTTGTAATCGTTTACAAAAGAAGCCTTTTGTTTTACGGTTAATAAAAATTAACCGGTTAAAAAGGAGATCATTGCATGGAACAAAAAGCGATTCACATGTTAGAGAACTATGAACAGTTAAAAGTGATCAGTGATCCGTTACGAACAAAAATCCTCATGTTTCTCGTCGAAAAACCACACACGGTACATCAGTTAGCCCACTTGCTGACGTTATCCCGCGCGAAGGTCCTCTATCACGTACGGGAACTTGAAAAGCATGACTTGATTCGTCTCGTCCGGACGGAAGAACAGGGCGGCAATCTATTGAAATACTATCAAGCGATTGCTCGAGGATACATTCCTGCCGATCATCTACTGAACTTCGTCGAGACGAATGAAGCGACCCGGCAGTCGTATCTTGAGGTACTAGACCGGGCAAAGACACGCGTTCTTACGGCTCCGACAGCTACTTTTTCTCCTTCATCTTCGAACATCGAGGACTGGATGAGCTTATCACTTCAAAAGGAACTGGCGATGTCTGAAGCCGATTTTCGGCAGTTTGCTACAAAATATCGTGCTCTATTGGACGAGTTCACACGGTCCCCTTCACTAGACAAAAAAGATAAAAAACACTTCTATATCATGACGACTGCCTTTGCAATTGATGAACCACTGTTTGAGAACGACGACGTCTAAACCGGAGGTGCCACATGCTGCCTGTTGAAATCGATACGCAACAATCGCTGTTTAAAAATCGATCTTTTTTATTTTTATGGGGGTCCGGTATGTGCTCTGCCCTCTCCCTATCAGCCTATCTGTTTGTTGAACAATGGTATGTCATCCATACGCTAAACCAGGCGTCCTATCTTGGATTCGTCCTCATGGCCACCTTGTTACCCCGTATTTTTCTCATGTTGTTCGGTGGCGTCTTATCCGATCGCTATAAACGTTCGACGATCATGCGCATCTCGAGCGCTTTACGGATCAGTTTCATTCTCTGTCTTCTCGCATTACTTCATACCGATCAGCTTACATTGCTGACGATTTTAGTATTCGCCTTGCTATTCGGTAGTGTGGATGCATTCTTTTCGCCGGCGAATGCTTCCTTACTGCCTACGCTCGTTCCGAAAGAACAACTCACTAAAGCCAATTCACTGATTCAGACATCTAATCAAATCGCTCTCTTTTCAGGTCCGATTCTTGGTGGAGTCATCCTCAGCTATTCCTCTTACTCGTACGTCTTTCTCATGATTTTCGGGGCACTCTGCATGACGCTCCTTTTCACGTATGGTATTCGTGAATCTAAGATCAAGCGATTGCTTCAGCATTCAGCTCTCTTTGAACTAAAAGAAGGGCTGCATTACGTTTTTCACTTTCAGCAACTCAAGCAGACACTTTTTCTTGTCATCTGTGTCAATTTCTTTTTCTTTGGACCACTCTTACTCGGAATCCCCTTACTCGTTCATGATGTGCTCCAAGGAGATGCGATGGATTTAAGTTATATGCAAGGTGCTTATCAAATGGGAATGCTCGGAGGGGCGCTCTGGAGTGGTTTTACGCAAACGAAAGTAAATGGGCTTACCTCATCGGTCCGATTAATTGGCGCCTTAGGTCTGCTTCTCTTCCTGCTTAGTCAAGCGCAGCAGATCTTGTTGTACCTGATCATCCTGTTATCACTTGGTGTCCTTTCTTCGATCATCAATATTCGCTTCATTACGTTCATCCAGTCTCAGTGTGCGGAACAGACGATGGGACGTGTCATGAGTGTCGTGAATGCCGCGTCAAACGGTCTCGTTCCATTATCTTATGCGCTTCTCTCTTTTCTACTGTCGTTTCATGTTTCAATCACGACGATCATGTTGTACTGTGGTCTTCTTATCCTTGTCCTCTCACTCTACTTCAGAAAACGCATGATCCAGGTCGAAAACTAATCAAAAAAAGACAGTGGAATGGAATGCCACCGTCCTCGTTCTGTATTCGGTTATTACGAAACACGTTCTATCTGATCCTTTGCCTGTTGTTCCGGCGCCACGACTTGATACCGCTTCAAAACGAAGATCCCACATACCATGACGGCGAGACCGACGAGCTGACCGAATGATAAATCAATTTGTGGTAAACCGAACCAGCCGAACGTATCAACAGCAAGAGCAAAGCTTAACTGCGAAATCAGAACGACAGAGATCGCGACGGACGGACCAAGTAACTGAATCCCACGCATGACACAAAAAACGACGCCGACACCGACAAGTCCACCAAACCAATAGAGTGGCGATACGTTTTGAATCTGTCCGATTGTTCCACCACGAAACAGAACATACGTGACACTTGCTCCGACGAACCCGACGAAGAAGACGAGCGTCGTCGTCGCCCAAGCGCCAAACGCGTCACTCATCCGAGCATTCAATACCGTCTGTAAACTGATCAACATCCCTGCCAATACGGCACACACGATGCCTATTATCATGTTCGTTCCTCCTTACTCATAGCTGTTGCCGTTCGCCTTCTCGCGAATCCGCTCCAGATCAACGATGATGATTTTCCCGCGTCGTCGAACGAGAATCTCTTCTTCACATAATTTCGTGATGATCCGGTTGAGATGGCGATAACTCGTTCCAAGCCAGTCGGCGACGTCATGCAGGTTCGACGTCCGCATCTCCTGATAAAATAAACTGTCACTGGCTTCAGAAGCGATCGACAACAAATACCCTGCAAATCGCTCTTCAACTGTATACAACACATGATGCGACGCTGATTTCGAGTCGGCATACCACTTCGCTGTGATCGTGCGTAATAGGAATTGCAGAAAGACGTTCGTTGTATTGTGCTCGCGTAAAATCGCATACGGTACGCTCAACACCTCGACATCGGTCACTGCTTCGACCGTATTCAGCACTTCCCGTTCATTGATGAACTCAGCGTCACCGATCACCGTCAGTGGTGTCTTGAATCGTAGAATCCGTTGTTTCCCTTCTGACGAGGCAGCAGATATCTTAACTTTGCCTGCGACGATGAAGTACATCCGGTCGATCGCTGCCCCTGTCGTACAGAGGAGTTCCCCTTTTTGGAAGGTTTCTTGACGCAACCAAGCGCGCGTCTCTTCCGTCAAAATCGTATCCAGTCCGTACTGTTGAATGACGGTTTCCATGTTTATTCCCTCCCTTTAGGCAAGTGAGAAAATCGCAACTCCTGCAAGCATGAGACCCACACCAACCCACTGACCACGATTTCCTTGTTTTTTTAAGACACCGAACCATCCCTTTAAATCAATCACAAAAGCACATAAAATCTGTGCGACGAGTAATAAACACATCGCCCATGTCATCCCGAGTGTTTGGATTGCTGTCAGTTCCGTTACGACGACTAGCACGCCAATCAAACCGCCGCTTGCATAAATCCACGGTAACTGACGGAAGCCACCGATTTTCCGATCTCGTACGAAACTGTAAATGACTAAACAACCCATCAGACCCACAAAGTGGACGATCAATACGGACAACCACGGTCCGACGCCTGTCGCAAGGCGCGCATTGAATATGCCTTGCAGGGCGATGAACAGACCGCTCATCAAAGCAAACACGACTCCTTGCACGTCATCTCCTCCTTTAATCTCTACACTAGAGTAGACCTTACTCGTGCCCTACTTGAAAAGGACAAATGTCCCATTTTCAAAAAAACATGAAAAAACCCGCTGTCCACAAGTGGCATCACGGGTCCCTCACTATATACTCATGTCGTAAAACGAGTCGTCGTTTGTTTCAGCTGTTCCTCTGCTTCCACCATCATGCGCGTAAACAACTCCGCAACAGTCGGCACATCATGAATCAATCCCGCAACCAGTCCAGCGTTGACATACCCTTTCTCCTCATCGCCCTCAAGAGCGCCCGTAATATGATACGACTCATTCGTCTGATCGAGAAAAGCAGCAGGTGTCTCTGCTGTGAGTCGTTCGACGTAAGGACCATCAAGGACACGCCGGACGAATCCGACGGAACGTCCGATGATGCGTGTATCGGTATCGGTCGCATCCATTAAGTGCGCCTTGTATGCCGAATGAACCTTCGCCTCTTCCGTCGCAATCAATCGTGTTCCGAGCTGGGCGCCAGCCGCACCAAGTAACAGAACAGCTGCCAGTCCACGCCCGTCACCAATCCCACCTGCTGCAAGGACCGGAATGTTGACCCGATCGACGAGTTGCGGAATCAAGGTCAGCGTCGTCAGCTCGAGCGGTGAATTGATGCCTGCCGCTTCAACTCCCTCCGCTACGAGTACATCTGCCCCTGCCTGTTCTGCCTTTAACGCCTGTTTGACTGAAGCGACAACCGCGATCGTTTTGATGCCGGCAGCTTGAAGTCGCGCTATGTACGGTGCTGGATTTCCTGCCGACAAGGAGACGACCGGAATCTTTTCTGCAATCGCGAGATCAATCAGTGCTTCCGTATAAGGAGACACCCGAATCGCGATGTTCAAAGCAAATGGTTGATCCGTCAGCATTCGTGTCTCGTGAATCCGCGACGACACTTCATCGACCGACAATGTCCCGCACCCGAGCGTTCCGAGTCCCCCGGCATTCGACACCGCTGCCGTGAGCGACGCATGACTAATGTTACCCATTCCTCCTTGGATCAAAGGATATCGAATTTTAAAGAGCTCACAAATCGGAAACATATCTTTCCTCCGTTCTCGACTTCACTCACATGCTATACTGACATGGAATGAATAGTAGTTCATCTTATTATAGAAACGAGGTCATTCTGTTATGAAGATTCCGTATCAATCGATTCATCCGAACGTTGCCTCCGATGTATTCATCGCTCCTGGTGCTTATCTGATCGGAGACGTCACGATCGGTTCCGAGTCTACCGTCTGGTTCAACGCTGTCTTACGCGGTGACGAAGGACCGATTACAATTGGGAAACGATGCAGTATCCAGGACAACGCGACGATTCATCTCTATGAAGGGGCACCCGTCGTCATTGAAGATGAAGTAACGGTCGGACATAACGCAATTTTACACGGTTGCAAAATCGGACGTCGTTCGATCGTCGGAATGGGTGCGACCGTTCTTGATCACGCAGAGATTGGTGAAGAATGCATCATCGGGGCGAATACGCTAATTCCATCGGGAAAAGTTTTCCCACCCCGTTCGCTGATCATCGGCTCACCCGGTAAAGTCGTGCGTGAACTAACAGAAGCAGATCTTGCGATGATTCAGGAGTCGATTGATTCTTATGTCGATAAAGGATATGCCTTCCGAAACATTCTCGCAGAATCTGCTGAACAGAATAGATCTGAATGACACGAATGCGGGGCGGATCAACTGATCCGTCCCGCTCTTTTCATTCGAATAAATGCTCACCGCTCTGCAAACAGCGGATGTTCCGCCGCGTCGTACGAGGCACTGCGTTGGGATACATCATGCGTCTCTTCAAAGATCGATTCGAAGAACCGACTCGCTGGTTGTGCGAGCAATCGGTAATATTGCTCGAACAAGAGTGCCGCATGATGTCCGCTCCATGCATCTGGTAACAATTCTTGCGGTAATCCGGGATCCGTGAATAGAAACTTCCGGTATTCATGTACGAGCATCGTCCGTTCGACGAAACACTGTTCATCCGTCATTTCTCCGAGTTGGAGCTGACTCTGATGGACGATGTATTGCCGGCTGTAATCCGTGATGAACGTCTCGTAACGCTCCTGCAATTCCTCCAGCGGAAACGCACGCTCGACAAGGGATTGATCCTGCTTCGGACCGTGGTATTCACCGACGAAGAAATCGACATACTCTTCGATCTCATACGACGCGATCAATCGTTCCGCCTCTTTTTCAAGCGGGTTCGGTGAAATCCAAACCCCGTTCGATAAGTTGCCAAACCCACTCCACGTCAGCTCTTTGCGGAGCTCATCGCGAATCTGGCGTTTATCCTCCGGAATCGTGTACATCAGCGTCCGCCATTTCCCGTCCCAGTCGTGCGGTGTTGATCTGTAGATCCGACGTGCGGCCTCCTCCATCCGTTCCACCCCACGTGGTGTCAATGAATAGAAGCTTTTATTTCCTTGTTTCTCGGAGACGAGCCAGCCTTGTTTAACCATCCGGGATACCGCGACCCGAACGGCTTGTTCGTTATGTCCGAACTCTTTGACGAGTCGAATTAAACTCCCGACCCAAATTTGATTGCCGTAATGGCGAATGTAATCGCCGTAAATCGTAAAGATCATCGATTGGGTGTTCGCACTCATGGTATTCACTCTCTCTTCAGTCGTTCATAGTTTGTATCGTTAGTATACGGGTTATTTCAAACGTCGACCATCCTCATCTTCCTTCAAAGCGTGGTGGTCGTTTTTCAGCGAAGGCTTGTAGCGCTTCCTGACGATCAGCCGTCGGAATGACGACTTCATAGGCTTCCGTTTCGAGCTGTAGTCCTTCTTCGAGTGAGACATCCCGCCCTTGATCAATCGCTCGTTTCGCTTGGCGCAAGGCGATTGGTCCGTTCTGTAACATCTGATTAGCAAACTCAAGACACGTCGTCATCAACGCTTCCCGGGCAACGACGGCTGTCGCGAGTCCGTACCGTTCTGCTGTCATCGCATCGATTTTTTTCGCCGTGAAGATCAATTCCTTCGCTCGTGTCTCCCCAATCAGTCGTGGCAATCGTTGTGTTCCACCGGCTCCTGGAATGATCCCGAAGCTGGTCTCCGTCAAGCCGACGAGTGCATCCTCGACGAGAAAACGGAAATCACAGGCAAGGATCCACTCGAACCCACCGCCGAGCGCGTGACCGTTGACGGCTGCGATCGTTGGTTGCGGCAATTGTGCGATCGACATGAAGACGTTGCGGATCGCAAGGACATTGCGCCGGACTTCTTCTTCGTTTAAATGCACGCGTTCTTTTAAATCGGCACCAGCACTAAATGCTTTCCCCGTTCCCGTAAACAGGACGACCCGCGCTTCCGGGTCGACCGATAACGCATCGACCTGTTCCTGCAAGGCAACAAGCGTCGGATAATCGAGACAGTTCAAACGTTCCGGACGATCAATCCGGACGATCGCAATATAGCCTTCTCGTTCTAAGTGAATCATACGAGTCCCTCCCGATCGACGACAAGTGCGATCCCTTGTCCGACTCCGACACACATCGTCGCGAGACCATACGTCCGGTTCGTCCGGCGCATCTCATGCAATAATGTCGTCAAAATCCGCGCCCCACTTGCACCGAGTGGATGACCGAAGGCGATCGCACCGCCGTTGACATTGACTTTTTCGCTTGGTAAACCAAGTGCTTCGATACAGGCAAGACTTTGAGCCGCAAAAGCTTCGTTCAACTCAATCTGATCGAGCTGTTCGACCGTCAACCCTGCCCGTCGGAGGACTTTTTCCGTCGCGTCAATCGGTCCGATTCCCATAATGGCAGGTTCAACCCCAGCCGTCGCACTCGCCCGGTAATACCCGAGCGGCGTCAAACCGAGTTCGTTTGCTTTTTCTTCACTCATCAATAACAACGCCGACGCACCGTCGTTGACACCAGATGCATTCCCCGCCGTCACGGTACCACTTGGGAATAACGGACGAAGTGTCGCCAGTTTCTCACGTGTCGTCTCAGGACGAGGATGTTCATCGCGGTCGAAGACGCTGACGTTACCTTTCCGGTCCGTCTGCGTGACCGCAACCAATTCCTCCGTGAAGCGCTCTGCCTCGATGGCTCGTTTCGCGCGTTGTTGGCTTTCGAACGCAAAGTCGTCCTGCGCTTCGCGCGAGATTCCGTACTGACGGGCGACGTTCTCGGCTGTCTCCGGCATCGAATCCGTTCCGTATTGATCTGCTAAACGATCATTGACGAACCGCCAACCAATCGTCGTATCGTACATTGTCTGATTGCCACGTGGATTGGCCTGATCCGGCTTCGCGAGAACGAACGGCGCACGCGTCATGCTTTCCGTCCCACCAGCGATATAGATTTCGCCTTCACCTAAGGCAATTCCCCGCGCCGCCGCGATGACGGAGTCGAGTCCTGATCCACATAAGCGATTGATCGTCGTACCGGCGACTTCGACCGGTAGACCAGCTAGTAGTCCAGACATCCGCGCAACGTTGCGATTGTCTTCTCCCGCCTGATTCGCATTGCCAAAAATGACTTCCTCGATCGTCTTCGGATCGACTTGTGGATTACGCTCAAGCAACGCTTCGATGACGCGTGCTCCTAAGTCATCTGGACGAACCTGACGCAACGCGCCGTTATAGCGACCGATCGGTGTCCGAACGGCATCGATGATGGCGACCCGTTTCATGATGTCACCTCGCGATTCGTATAATCATAGACACCACGACCGGTTTTACGACCGAGTCGACCCGCTTTGACATACTGTTCGAGCAGTGGTGCCGGACGGTATTTTTCGCCGAGCTTCTCATGCAGATACTTTAAGTTGTGGAGCCGAGTATCAAGTCCGACCAAGTCCCCGAGTTCGAATGGTCCCATCGGGTAGTTTAAGCCGAGTTTGATCGCTTTATCGATCTCTTCTGGTGTCCCGAGTCCTTCTTGTAACATGTAGAACGCTTCGTTTCCGACGAGCGCACTGATCCGCGAAGTCACGAACCCAGGAAACTCACGGATGACGACCGTTTCCTTCTGCATCTGACGCGCTACCTGCTCAAGAGCTGCGACCGTCTCATCCGATGTCTCAAGACCACGAACGAGCTCGATCAGTGGCATCAGATGTACCGGATTGAAGAAATGCATCGCCATGACCCGGTCCGCCCGGTTCGTAAAGGAGGCGATCTCCGTCGGACTCATCGTCGACGTGTTCGTTGCGAAATAACAGTCCGGACGTGCATTCGCTTCTAGCGTTTCAAAGACTTGCTGTTTGATGCTGAGTTGTTCCGGTACTGCTTCAATGACGAGATCCGCTTGTTGTGCCGCCTCAGCTAGGTCGGTCGACAGACTCAGCCGATCGAACAGTCCCTCGACCTCACTTGCGGACATCTTCCCTCGCGTGATTCCTTTCTCTGCGATGCGTTCGAGTTCTCGATAGGCACTTTCGACATAAGCTTCTTTTATATCAACGAGTGTCACCTGAAATCCGCGGTGTGCGGCAACATAAGCGATGCCACGTCCCATGACGCCGGATCCGACGACGACGATTTGTTCTACCATCTGAATTCCCCCTTATCCCCTGTGCTGTTAAAAAAGGCTGGACTTCCCGACGGAACTCCAGCCTTCCCTCTTGCTTATAGTCCGAACGGATTGAGTGGACGACTGCCGTAATACGACAAGATACTTTTTGTTTCTGTGTACAGGTCAAGCGTCTCGATACAAAGTTCTCGACCGAAGCCCGATTGTTTATAGCCACCAAACGGTGTGCCCGGGAAGGCAGAGAACGGACAGTTGACCATGACGATGCCGGCTTTGATTTGATTCGCGACACGTGTCGCTTTCGCGCCATCTTTCGTCCAAACAGCTGAGCCGAGTCCAAACGATGTATCGTTTGCTAGACGAACTGCTTCTTTTTCATCTTTGAACGGCATGACGACGACGACCGGTCCGAAGATTTCTTCATTGACCGCTTTCATCTCGTGCGTGACGTCGGTAATGATCGTCGGTGCGTACCAGAATCCTTTTTCGTATCCTTCTGGTGCTGAAGCATGACCTCCTGTGACGATCGTTGCGCCGTCCGCTTTCGCCGACTGGACATATCCATCGATGACGTCGACCTGCTGTTGGTCGATGATCGCTCCAACGTGTGTCCCTTTATCGAATGGGTTACCGAGGACGAGTTGTTTTGTCTTCGCGACGAATTGTTCCATGAACGCTTCGTAGATCTCTTCGTGGACATACAGGCGCGAGCGCGCTTCACACGATTGACCACTGTTATAGAAGATTCCGAACAACGAACCATCAACGGCTGCTGTCACGTCCGCATCTTCAAAGACGATGTTCGGTGATTTCCCACCGAGTTCGAGCGTGACCCGTTTTAGCGTCTCGGACGCACGTCCCATGATGTCTTTACCGACTGGCGTCGAGCCCGTGAAGGCGACTTTATCGACGTGAGGATGCTCGACGAGATGGTTGCCGATCTCGCGTCCGGATCCCGGGATGACGTTGACGACACCTGCTGGTACACCAGCTTCTAGACAAATCTCACCGAGAATGATCGCTGTCAATGGTGTCAATGTCGCTGGTTTGACGACGACCGAGCAACCGACGGCGATTGCTGGTGCGACTTTCCAAGCTGCCATCATTAACGGATAGTTCCACGGAATGATTTGTGCACAGACACCGACCGCTTCTTTTTCCGTGTAGTTATGGAATTGTCCCGGTACGTTATTGACGACACCACGGTGACCGACGATCGCACCCGCATAGAACTCAAAGTCTTCAATCGCTTGCGTGACTTGTCCTTGCGCCGCTGCCAGTGATTTCCCTGTATCAAGAATCTCCAGTTCGACGATTTCGTTGAAGCGGGAACGCATGATGCTCGCAATCTTATTCAAGATTTGTGCCCGACGCCCGACCGGCCACATCTTCCACTTCCCGTGATCAAACGCATCGCGCGCGGCTTGAACGGCGCGATCGGCGTCTTCCTTCGATGCTTTTGCAACTTCCGCGATCACTTCGCCCGTTGCCGGATTGTATGTTTTGAACGTCTCGCCTGTTGCACCCTCGACTTGTTCGCCGTTGATGAGCAAATGATAGACGGACCGTTTCATTTCAAGTGTTTTTTCATGTACTGTCGACATTGTATTCACTCCTGTTCCTGTTGATTGAAAATCGGTGATCGTTTTTCGAGAAATGCTTGCATGCCTTCTGTTTGATCGGCTGTCGCGAACAAGAGATAGAAGTTACGGCGTTCGTGCTCCATCCCATCCTGTAACGATAAATCGACGGCTTTGTTTGCTGCGTCCTTGATCAGTCGCAACGCCATGCTCGGTTGATTCGATAACCGCTCTGCCATCGCCAGCACCGTCGCTTCGACATCAGCCGTCACCCGGTTGATGATACCGAGTCGTTCCGCTTCCTCTGCCTTCATCCGGTCTCCGGTGAAGAGCCACTCGAGCGCTCGCGTCCGACCGATGCATTTCGTCAAGCGCTGCGTCCCGCCTGTTCCTGGCATGACGCCGAGTCCGACTTCCGGGAATCCGAACTGTGTCTCGGGATCGGCGTAGATTAAATCACAAGCGAGTGCCAGTTCAAAGCCTCCGCCAAGGACGAAACCGTGGACACCCGCGATGATCGGCTTTTTGATTCGACTGATCCGGTCCCAGTCTGCGAACGGATCGAGGAGTTCCATCGAGATCGGTGTCGCCTCGAGCATCTCCTCGATATCGGCGCCCGCTGAGAACGATTTTCCGTTTCCGGTCAAGACGATGACCGTCACCCGTTCGTCTCGGTCGAATGTCTCCATCGCCTCGACGATTTCCCGGACCATCGTCCGGTTCAGCGCATTGTATCGTGCCGTTCGGTCGAGTCGAATCCGACCGATCCGATCAACCATTTCCGTCTTAACGTACTGTTGTGTCGGCATGGACATCTTCACCAATCATCAATGTGACGAGATCCCCCGCAAAGCTCATCAAGTCTTTCCCGGACGCTTTTCCTTCGAGCGAACGCATGCCTGCTTGCATCGCTTCCTGACTTTCATAGACCATCTCGCACATCAAGTAATATTTTCCGTCTCCGCCCATCGGTGACCCAACAATTTTCGTGACGTTCATTTCTTGCAGTCCTGGAATTTTTGCTGTCAATGGACCATGGACCTCAAAGTAATGCTGATCGAATGCTTCCTTGTTTTCCGGATGTTTGTACAGTGCGATTAATTTTGCCATATTGATTACCTTCCTTCACATGAGAGTAGAGACGGGTTTCATCGCCTCGAATGGATTTTTACACGATTTACAGTAGAGAATACTTCGACAAGCGGTCGGTCCGAATAAGTTTTCCATCGTCACGTACGTCGATCCACAGTACGGACAGTCAATCTCCCACTTCCCTTGCTCGAACCGAGGGGGAGCGATCCCGAATTCCTTCAATCCTTGCATGCCTTGTTCCGTGATCCGGTCCGATGTCCACGGTGGATCAAATCGGAACTGGACGTCGACCTGTTCGACGTTCGGAATCACCTGCAAGGCAGATTCGGTATTTTTTTTGATGATTTCAAGCGCCGGACAACCGAGGAACGTCGGGAGAAGCGTGACGCGCACCAGGTAACCATGCTCCGTCGCTTCCGCGTCCATCGTCTCGACCATGCCAAGATCTAAAATACTGACGCTATCAATTTCCGGATCCTTCACCCCATTCAGGGCTTCCCGGATTGCATCCTGGAGTGTCGTCGTCATGCTTCCCTCTCCTTTCACCACGTCGCCGTCTGATCGATCAAGTAGACTTCTCCGAGTGTCGCAAGCGCGTCGTTCAAATCTTCCGTGTGATCGCCGTCCCGCCCGTTACGCGTCATCTGCATTTCCGGAAGCGTCACGTTCAATTCGACGAGTAACGGTGTGATCGTCTGATACCAACGATCGAGTAAAATGCCTTGCCCTTCGATCAACCGCATCTCTTCGATCAATTGACCGTGTTCGCCATAATCGAACATGTCACCGAAGTCATAGAGGACTTTTTCTAGGGCTGCATCCATCTTCTGCCGCGCCGTCTCCGTCGATTGATAAAGCTGGGTAAACCACGTTTGCCAGTGCAGCAAATGATAGTACAACTCCATGTTGATCTTGACGGCAGCCGTAGCGAGTGGCTCGTAACTGCTCGACTTCAAAGCATCAATCCGGATCTTTTTCGCGACCGTGTAGCAATAGTTCCGTACGACGGCGAATGCCCAGTCATATTCAGGCTTCTCCATGTAGTAGCCAGGTCCGTTGACACGTTCGACGAGGATCGAATTCTTCCGTTCATGCGCTAGTCGGACATGAGCTAATGCATCAGCATTTCCTTCGCCGAGTTCTTCGAGGAGTTGGTAATACATCGCCGCGTGTCCCATTGAATCTTGCGCAATCGAAGACGAAGCGACGTCCTCTTCGATATGCGGTGCGAGTCCGAGCCATTCCGAACCACGATACGCGTAAAGGAAATCATCATCCGCGAGTTGATAGAGTAAGGAGGCGAGTGCCGTCCGTTCTTGTTCCGTCATTTGGAATCGCCTCCTTGCCAAGACATGATCTCTTTTTCATCGAGCATCTGTTGCTCGTAATGACGCCATTTTTTCTTCAAGTAGCCGTACCCTTTCGTCGTCCGGTAGTCCTTATTATCAAGGCGTTGTAACATCTGCTTCTCATCGGGTGATAAACCACGGATATCTTCGCGTTTGACGACCCAGATGTCGACGACCGGTTCCCGGCGCATGAAGTTTTCTTGCGCCATCAACAGTGCCATCTCCTTGTTCGGAGCGAGCAAGCTGAATTGATGGGTAAACGCCGCGTTCGGCGTTCGTTTGCTAAAGACTTCGAATTCGTGATAAAACGTCTCGTTCATCGTGCTTTCCCCTCTCATGCCTTCGTTTCAGCGAGTGCATCCCGTACCCAGGCGTTATTTTCATAAGATGTCCGGCGCAAGTCCAGTCGCTCTTTCGAACGTGGTCCTCCCCCTTGGATGATCGTCTTGAATTTTGTCCAGTCTGGCTGTGCATATTCCCACTGCCCTGTCTCTTCATCAAAACGTAACGTCGGATCCGGAATGACGAGTCCGAGTGAACGAATCCGTGGTACGTACTTCGTAAAGAAGTTTTGCCGTAACTCTTCATTCGTTTTCGTCCGAATCTTATAGGCGATCGTCACGTCCTGTTTCGATGTCCCGGTCGTCTCTTTCGAGGCTGGTCCAAAGAACATCAACAAGGATTCCCACCACTCATCCAGTGATTCCTGAATCATCGCCCGCTGTTCCGGTGTTCCTTCCGCGAGTGCCATGATGATCGACTCTCCGTGTTGCGCATGGAAGACCTCTTCCGCACAGATCCGTTGTAAAGCCCGTGCGTAAGGTCCATATGAAGCACCGAGCATGTTCGTCTGCGTGATGATCGCCGCGCCATCGACGAGCCAACCGATCACCCCGGCATCGGCCCATGACCGCGTCGGCATGTGGAAGACGTTGTGGAACTTCAATCGTCCTGTGAACAAATCATCCATCAAATCCCCGCGTGTCTTGCCATACGGTTTCATCAAATCCTCGACGACACGAAGCAACAGTTGTCCATGCCCCATCTCATCCTGGACCTTCGCCATGATGCCGAGCTTCCGGCGAAGTGATGGTGCTTTTGGAACCCATTCTTTTTCCGGAAGTGCACCCATGATTTCACTGATACCGTGCATCGAAATCAATTTAATCAGCGTGTCCCGGTAAAAAGCAGGCATCCAGTCATCGGCTTCGATTTTTTCACCTTGCTCGATCCGCTCCTTAAAGCGAGCCAATTTTTCCTCTTCCGTCAGTTGGACGGGTTCGAACAGTTGTGTTGCATCATACATGCTAGTTCCTCCTTTGAATCAGACGAGTGATGTCGAGCGTCGATCAACGATTCGAACGGCTTTCCCTTCCGATCGTGGTAACCCTTGATGCGGGTGACAGACGAGATCAATAGAAATGAGACATTCCGACTTGATGGCGTCACATATCGAACGCATTTGTTGCTCCGAGATATTTTCGAATTCGATATGTAGCTCAACGGCATCGAGTCCCGCTTTACGCACGAGATGGATTTGATAATGTGGCGTCACGTCCGGTTGTTGGAGCAAGACTCGCTCGATTTCTGACGGAAAGACGTTGACCCCTCGGATGATCAGCATGTCGTCCGTTCGCCCTTTGACACGTGACATCCGTGTTGTCGTCCGACCACAAACACACGCTTCGTGCGTGATCGATGCTAAGTCACCTGTCCGGTAACGAATGATTGGAAGCGCTTTCTTTTTTAAGCTTGTAAAAACGAGTTCCCCGACCATGCCATCTGGTACCGGTTCCCCCGTAACGGGATCGACGACTTCCGTAATGAATAAGTCATCCATGATATGCAGACCTGCCTGCTCTTGGCACTCCATCGCGACACCTGGTCCCATGATTTCACTGAGTCCATAAATATCAAATGCCTGTAGATCAAAGGTCTGTTCGAGTGTCTGCCGCATCTCTTCCGACCAGGGTTCAGCTCCGAAGATGCCATAACGCATGCTTGTCTTTCGTGGATCAATTCCCCGTTCGATCATGCGTTCTGCTAATCGCAAGATATAAGAAGGTGTCCCACAGATGCCATCCGGTCGGAAATCCTCGATTAACGTGATTTGGCGATCCGTGTTGCCGCCGGAAATCGGCAAGATCGTCATGCCTAGTTTTTCAGCACCTGCATGAAGACCGAGTCCACCTGTGAACAGTCCGTAGCCGTATGCATTGTGCAACAAGTCAGCTGGTGAACCACCGGCTAAGACTAAACTACGTGCCACGGCACCTGCCCAGTCGTCTAAATCTTCTTGCGTATACCCGACAACGGTCGGTTTACCACTCGTACCAGACGAGGCGTGAATTCGGGTGACCTGTTCTCGTTCGACGGCAAATAGCCCGAACGGATAATGATCGCGTAAATCTTGCTTGCGTGTGAAGGGAAATTTTCGTAGATCTTCGATCGTTTGAAAATCATGTGCCGTCATCTGCAATGTCTGCAGACGTTCTTGATAGAACGGAACGCGCGTGACGTGTTCCATCGTTTGACGTAATTGCTCCATCTGCAGCTGCTCCCGCGTTTGCGCATTCATCGTTTCGTGATGTTGATCGTACATACCTGCACCTCCTCATCATGTATACAATAATTAAACGGTCGTTTATTTTTAGTTATATGTTTAACGTACGATACGTTCACAATGTTGTCAATCTTGTTTTGTTAAATGCTCCCAAACGATTCTCACTTTATCACTTCAACGCACTTTATCAGTAAATCAATTGGCTTATAAAGCTATTTTCCATGATTGAGAGTCTTTTTTTGGAAAATATTTCTGAAATGATTTGCTCATTTTGTAACGGGTTGATAAAATATCGTGTGACAAGTGTTATACTATTTTTGGTAAGACCACTTGATTGAATGAGGATTCGTTGTAGTGAAGGGGGATCACGATGAAACCAGGTTTAGCTGTCGGGGATACAGCAGAGATTCAAGCGGTCGTCTCGCAAGATATGTTTGCACGGTTCGAAGGTCAATTGGTTCATCCAGCATACTCGACCGTGTCGATGGTCTACCATATGGAATGGGCAGCACGTCAACTCATCCTGCCTTACCTAGAGGCAGGCGAAGAAGGTGTCGGGGGCGCGGTTTCGTTGAAGCATCTTGGCATGGCAACAGAAGGCGCACGATTGATCGTGACCGCTACAGTAACACGCGTCACAGCACGTCGCGTTGACGCTGACATCGAAGTCCGAGATGGACAATCGATCATCGGTACAGGAGAAGTGACACAATTCATTTTAGAAAAAAGCCGGATTCAAGAAAAATTGCAAGTGAATGCTCCAACAAAATGAAAGCGCTTACTTATATTTGATAGAGGAGGACTCTACTATGAACATGTTAAACCCATCTACGAATCCAACGCTCTCGATCATGGAAAAAATCGCGGGTCACGAACAAGTCGTCTTTTGCAACGACCCTGTCTCAGGGTTACAAGCGATCATCGCCATCCATGATACGACGCTCGGTCCCGCTCTCGGTGGTTGCCGCATGGCGCCTTACACTTCTGTCGACGAAGCACTTGACGATGTCCTCCGCCTGTCACGTGGCATGACGTATAAATGCGCTGCCGCTGATGTTGATTTTGGTGGTGGTAAAGCCGTCATCATCGGTAATCCGGCGACAGATAAATCACCAGAGCTTTTCCGTGCCTTCGGTCGCTTCGTCGATTCGCTCGGCGGACGTTTTTACACCGGAACCGATATGGGCACGACGATGGATGATTTCGTTCATGCTAGCCGGGAAACGTCACGGATCGTCGGCATTCCGGAAGCCTTTGGCGGAAGCGGGGATTCATCGATCCCGACGGCTGAAGGTGTCGTCTATGGACTGCGGGCGACGATCGAGACGTTATTCGGTTCGGACGACTTAAGTCGCGCGACTTATGCGATTCAAGGACTTGGAAAGGTCGGCTTCAAAGTCGCCGAACAACTGTTACTCGCCGGTGCGACGATTTATGTTTCAGACGTCAATGAAGCCGCGCTCGCAGCAATCGTGACCCAAGCCGAAATGGCACCTGGCACAGTTCGCGTCGTCTCACCTCACGAAATCCATCTAACAGACGCTGATATTTTCGTTCCATGTGCATATGGCGGTGTTATTCACGCCCAAAATATCGCCCTCTTACCGTGCAAAGCCATCTGCGGTTCGGCGAACAATCAGCTTGCGGATGAACAGCTCGCGCACGTCTTGATGGATCGCGGCATCTTGTATGCACCAGACTATATCGTCAACGGTGGTGGATTGATTCAAGTCGCTGACGAACTGTACGGAGCAAATCACGAACGGGTTCTCCTGAAGACGCGTCACATCTATGACGCCGTGCTCGAAGTCTTCAAGGAGTCGCAAGCAGAGAACATCACGACGGTCGAAGCCGCGAACCGGATGTGTGAAAAACGGATGCAGATCCGGGCAAAACACAACAACATCTTCACGAATACGACAAAACCAAAATGGGATATCCGTAACCACTGAAGGAGGGACTGACATGGAGCAACATTTTCCGATTCAACGCATCATCGATGAAGAAGGTCGTATCATCGACGCCTCAAAAGAACACGATCTGACGAAAGAGCTCGCCCTCACCCTATATGAACAGATGCATCGGATCCGGACGTTCGACCGGAAGGCGATCAACTTACAACGCCAAGGGCGCCTCGGCACTTATGCACCGTTCGAAGGACAAGAGGCGGCGCAAGTCGGTAGTGCACTGGCGTTGTCAGAGCAGGACTGGTTATTCCCGACGTACCGAGATCACGGTGCGACGTTGACGTTCGGTGCCGACATGGTGCGGACCCTTCTCTACTGGAACGGTCGTGTCGAAGGTTGCGTGCCATCTGAGAAACACATCTTCCCTCCTGCCGTTCCGATTGCGACGCAAATTCCGCATGCCGTCGGTGCCGCGTGGGCGGAAAAACGAAAAGGTACGACGAACGTCGCGGTCGCCTATTTTGGTGACGGGGCGACGTCTGAAGGCGACTTCCACGAAGGAATGAACTTCGCGAGCGTCTTCCAAGCACCGGTCATTCTGTTCAACCAAAACAATCAATTCGCAATTTCTGTCCCGATCGAAAAACAGATGCATTCCGAAACGATCGCACAAAAAGCGATCGCCTACGGGATGCCGAGCGTCCGGATCGATGGGAACGATGCGTTTGCCGTCTATTTCACGATGCAAGCAGCCGTTGCGCGTGCCCGATCTGGTGGTGGACCAACATTGATTGAAGCCGTCACATGGCGATTTGGTGCGCATACGACAGCAGATGATCCAACGAAATACCGTGATCAAGCCCGCTCGCGTGACCGGGTCGATCCGCTCGATCGACTTGAACAGTTCTTAAAACACCAAGGCTACTTTGACGAAACCTGGATGCAACAGCTGCAGGAACGGCATCAAGCAGAAGTCGAAGCGGCAGTAGCTGCGATGGAGCAATTCAAGGCACCAGACGTCAATGACTTGTTCGACCATACGTACGCGACCTTACCGGTTGATGTTCAGCAACAAAAAGAAGCGTATCTGCTAGCAAGGGGGAAATGAAATGGCAACACCAATCAATCGTCAAACAGAGATGACACTCGTTCAAGCTGTCACGGATGCCCTGCGGACAAAATTGTCGGAGGATGAGACGACACTCGTCCTTGGAGAAGACGTCGGAAAAAACGGTGGTGTCTTCCGAGCGACGGACGGCTTACAGGAAGAGTTCGGGGAAGACCGGATCGTCGATACACCGCTTAGTGAAGCCGGCATCGTCGGTACATCGATCGGTCTTGCCATCAATGGCTTTAAACCGATCGTCGAGATTCAATTTCTCGGCTTCATCTACCCTGCCTATGAACAAATCATGACGCACGTCTCCCGGATCCGGATGCGGACGATGGGACGATACAGTGTGCCGATGGTCATCCGTGCGCCTTATGGTGCCGGCATCCGGGCACCGGAAATCCATTCCGACAGCACAGAAGCACTCTTTACATCGATGCCTGGTCTCAAGGTCGTCTGTCCGGCGACGCCATACGATGCAAAAGGGTTATTGATTGCTGCGATTGAAGATCCAGATCCCGTGTTGTTCCTTGAGTCGATGCGCAGTTACCGCTCATTTAAGGAAGTCGTACCGAGCGAATCATATACCGTTGAAATCGGAAAAGCGCGCTGCGTCAGCGAAGGAACAGACGTGACGTTAATTGCCTGGGGGGCAATGGTTCAAGTAGCTCAAAAGGCAGCAACGGCTGCACAGGAACGCGGCATCTCTTGCGAAGTACTCGACTTACGGACGCTCTATCCGCTCGACCGGGAAACGATCGCTGCTTCCGTTCAAAAGACAGGTCGTGCCGTCATCGTGCATGAAGCCGCAGCGATGGGCGGTCTCGGTAATGATCTCGTGACGTTGATCAACGATACGGCGTTTCTTTATTTACGGGCACCGATTGCCCGCGTGACCGGTTTTGATGTTCCCGTTCCGCTGTTCGCCCTCGAAGACCATTACATTCCGACGCCAGAACGTGTCCTTGCGACGATTCAGCGTACGGTCGAGTTTTAAGGAGCTGAATGCCATGATCGAAGTTAAATTACATGATGTCGGTGAAGGGATGACAGAAGGTGAAATCGCCCATTATCTCGTTCAAGTCGGAGACCATGTCACGACGGATCAACCGGTCGTCGAGGTCGCGACCGATAAGATGGTCGCCGAACTACCGGCTCCCGTCTCCGGAATCGTCAAGGAAATCATCATCCCGGTCGGTCAGACGGTGCAAGTCGGTACGACGTTATTGCACATCGAAGCAAGTAACGCTTCCGACATGCCAGTCGCGGTAACACCTGAAGCGTCGCCCGCTCCTGAACCAGCATCGGTTGCTGTCACCGCCCCACCTGTTCAAGTTTCTCCAGCAAAACGGGTCCTTGCGACACCATATACACGAAAAATCGCTCGTGATCACGGGATTGATATCGAAACTGTCACGGCTTCCGATCCATCAGGTCGCGTCTCGGAGGACGATGTGCTTCGCTTCGTCCAGACTGCTACTGCTCCACAAGAGACAGCTTCGCCGATCATTGAAGAGGTCACGTACCAAGAGATCTCACCGGAAACGATTCCGTTCCGCGGCATTCGCAAGCAAATCGCGAAAAAAATGACCCAGTCGCTGTACACGATTCCCCATGTCACTCACTTCGAGGAAGTCGACATGACGCGTTTGCTTGCACTACGTGCCGAATGGAAAGCAGCTGGACGAAACATCAACGTCAACGCCTTCTTCATTAAAGCCTTGATTGTTGCCTTAAAAGAGTATCCTGTCTTTCATGCCAAACTCGATGAAGCAAATGCATGTATTCGATTAGAGCAGGATTTCCACTTTGGCATGGCAACCGAAACACCGGACGGGTTGATGGTTCCGGTCATCCGTCATGCCGATCAGCTCTCACTGACGGAACTGCATGAACAATTGGTCGCGTTGCAACAACGTGCTCAAAACGGTGCCTTGCGCGCAGCGGACTTAAAACCAAGCACTTTTACGATGAGTAATGTGGGTCCGCTCGGCAGTACGGGAGCAACACCGATCATCAACTATCCGGAGACAGCACTGATTGCCTTCCATAAGACGAAAAAACGAGCCTGTGTCGATGAGAATGATCAAATCGTCGTTCGCTCGATGATGAATTTGTCGATGTCGTTCGATCATCGTGTCGCAGACGGGGCAACGGCTGTTGCCTTTACGAACCGATTCGTGTCACTGATTGAACATCCGACTACCCTACTTCTGGAGTTGATCTAACATGGTTGTTGGCGAACTTACACAAGAACGGGATCTTCTGATCATCGGTGGAGGTCCCGCAGGTTATACGGCAGCGATCCGTGCTGCACAAGGCGGTCGAAACGTTACATTGATTGAACAAGCTGAACTCGGTGGACTTTGTCTGAACCGAGGCTGTATCCCGTCCAAGGTCTATGCGCATGCGGCAGAAGAGATGTTACGCTTGCCGCATCTTGAAGACCTTGGATTCACCGCCCCTGCTGTCCATGATTTCAGTAAACTGAATGCTTACCGGAATCGTGTCGTGCAACAATTACGTCAAGGAGTGGTCGCCCTCTGTCAGGCGAACCAGATTGAGCATATCTCTGGTGCAGCCTCCTTCCTGTCAGAGGACCGGATCGGCGTCGAGTCGGGACATCAGTTCGATACGTACCGGTTCCAGGACGTCATCATTGCGACCGGCAGTCACAGCATCCAGCACGAGGAATCGTGCCGCTTGAATGCCGAACAGCTTTATCAACTCGAGCAACTACCAGAGAGCTTATTGATTATTGGATCTGACACGCTAGCACTCGAAGCGGCCGCCTGTTTCCATGCACTTGGGACAGAGGTGACGTTGTTCGCGGATCAATTGTCACTCGAACCAAGCCTTGAAAAGGAACTGAAGCGGACATTCAAAAAACAAAAAATCCGTCTCGTGTCGGATGTCGTGACACGTATCGAGGCTTCATCGGACGCGACCGTCACCGTCATGAAAAACGGAGAAGAAGTCGCCTATCAGGGTGCCTATCTGTTCCAGTCCCTTTCCCGGATCCCGAACAGTTTGACACTCGGTCTCGAACGGATCGGTGTGACGCTTGCAGAAGACGGAACGATTTCAGTTGACGCAACTGGACGAACGAATCAACCCCACATTTACGCAATCGGTGATGTCACACCGGGTCCACAGCTCGCCATCCGTGCGATTCATGAAGCGAAGCGGACGGCAGCGCATCTGTCCGGTCAAGACGTCGATTCAACGACACCGTATTATCCGACAGTTCTACGGACCTTCCCACCGATCGCTTCGGTCGGGATGACAGAACAAGAAGCAGTCGAAGCCGGACATGCTGTTCAGAGCGGACAGTTCCCACTGAATGCAAACGGAGCGACGACGATTGAAGGTGGCAGTGGGTTCGTCAAGGTCATCGCTGATGAGCAAACATCACTGATCCTTGGTATTCACATGATCGGGGACGATGCTCATCGTCTCGTCGGACAATTCACCCAAGCGCTGGAACTGACAGCAAAACGGGAGGATCTTCTCTTCCCTGTCATGGCCCATCCGAGTCGAAGCGAAGCCTTGACGGAATCGATGGAAGCCTTATTTGGTCAATCGATCCATCTTCCACCGCGGCAACAAGTCGGTTCGCGCGCGTAATCCAAAAGAGTTGCCTCTGCGTCAGAAGCACCTCTTTTGGATTCATCACTTCATTTCGTGTAGAAAGGAAAACATGTCATGGAACTGTACTTCACTCGTTTGCACTGGAATACGCATACGTTTCCGGTCGCTGCTACAGCAGATGGTCTCTGTTATGTCGGCGCTTGGGATGAACCGGAGGATTTATTCGACGACTGGTCGCGGAAACACTTCCCCCGAGCCGATCGGATTGCTTCTGATACCGCGCTTGCTCCGTATACGGAGCAGCTACTGGCTTATCTGAATCAACAGTCGACGACACTGTCCTTTCCAATCGCACCAGTCGGTACCCCGTTTCAACTTGAAGTCTGGAATGCTTTACGCGCGGTACCGTACGGTCAAACCGCCACCTACTCCGATATCGCGGAACGTCTCTTCCGCCCGAACGCGACTCGCGCGATTGGTACAGCAATTGGGAAAAATCGATTACTGCTCGCGATCCCATGTCACCGGATCATTGGCAAAAAAGGCGATCTGCTTGGTTATCATGGCGGTCTGAATATGAAGCGGACACTACTCGCGCTCGAGCAACGCCTCTGATTCTCGTCCCCCTTCTCTGAAAGATAGAGCGAACAGAATCCCGAACGGATCGCGGACTTGCGCATACCAACCTCCAAAGTCTGCTACATCAAGGGGTGTGACGATTTGACCGTCTGTCGTTAATCGTAGATACACTTGCTCGAGCTCTTCAAGCGACGTAAAAGTCAACAACAGATGGAGCGAAGAAGAAGTATTCGGTGCGGCACTCTCGTCCCAGAGCATCAATTCAAACGCACCATTGGATAAATGTGCGTGATAGACCGTATCTCCTGCTTCATCCATTATGATACGCCGACGTGTCATCGCAAATACGTTTTCGTAGTACACGGTCGCCTGCTTGGCTTGTCCCGAAAAAACGAGACAAGGAGTAGCGGCATACTGCATGGAAAGCCCTCCTTTCATTATGCTTTAGTATCACCTTTCGCACTTTTCTTCCCGATTTCCTTCTATACACAAAAAGCCCTACTCTCCTGTCCAAGCAGACACGGAAAGTGGGGCTTTTTCTTCGAATCCATCAAGACACTACGCCAAAGCGATAAGCTGTTTTCCAGTGATAGGTCTCACCGGGTGACAACAAGATTGATGGAAAATCAGATTCATGGACTGCATTCGGATGCACTTGCGTTTCAAGGCATAAACCAAGTGATGGTCGAGCAGGAACACCATGAACCGTATAATCGGTCAGCAGTTGCGTTCCGGTATAGAGCACGACCGCCGGCTGATTCGTCGTCACGTCGACGAAACGACCGGACACCGGATCTGCGAGTCGTAGTGTGTCATCCCGTAACACGAAGGGATGATCGTAGCCGTCTCCAACAGCAATCGTCTCGGGATGCTCAATCGTAATCCCGTCACGAATCGACTGACCGTTCCGGAAATCAAACGGGGTTCCGGAGACATCCCGTTGTTCTCCTGTCGGTAAGCCGTCTGACTGAACCGGTAAGTATCGATCGCTTGGTAACGTCAAGACATGATCTAGCACGTCTCGCTTCGCATCTCCCGATAAGTTGAAGTACGTATGATTCGTCAGATTGAGTGGTGTCGTCTGATCCGTCACGGCCGTCATCTCAAGCGTCAGTGTCGTTCCCTCTAATCGATAATGCACGTCGAGTGTGACCGTTCCCGGATAACCTTCTTCTCCATCCGGACTGTTCAAGCGCAAATGGAACAATGTATCCGTCGCTTCGATGACATCGAACCATGCTTGATCGAATCCGTGAATCCCACCATGCAGATGATTCGCACCGTCGTTTGCGACGAGCGGATAAACCTCTCCCGCTACTTCGAAGCGTGCTTGTCCGACTCGACCAGCGACGCGTCCGACGATTGCCCCGAAGTAAGGCGAGTGCTGTTGATAATCGTTCACCGTCTCAAGACCTAAAACGACACTTTCTAAATGACCATCCCGATCGGTCGTCCGGATATCTTGGATGATGCCGCCGTAGTTCCAGAGTGTCACTTCGATGCCTTCCTGGCGTAACGTATGTCGGATCAACTCTTTCTCAAGTAGTTGTGTCATCGTTGTTCCTCCACCGGTTGGCGCGTCACGAGTTGAACGAATCGCCCGAACGCCGCCTGACCTTCTTCCGTCTGTTTAAAGACGCCACAGTCTTCGAGACCACGTACGAATTTCGCAGCAACCGCTTGCTCGACGTACATCGTGACATCTTGACCGTCATATGCTTGTTTTAGTTCTTGCGCCCAGTCAGCATGAGCGACAGCTACTTCGTCGACTTCACCTGTGATGAACTGTTCGACCTGTTGCAACTCTTGGAGCAGGCGTGCCGGTAAGACCGCCAGTCCCATCACTTCGATCAAACCGATATTTTCCCGCTTGATGTGGTGAATATCGGCATGCGTATGGAAAATACCGTCCGGATGTTCTGCTGACGTCCGGTTGTTCCGTAAGACGAGATCGAGCTCGAATTGTCCATCACGTTGACGGGCGATCGGCGTCACCGTATTGTGTCGCGTCTCACCGGTATGTGAACGGATCTCTTGGCTCTCATCCGTATACGTCAACCACGTCTCATAGACGGTCGTCGCAGCATCGAGTAGTGCCGACGCATCTTCACTCTTCAGACGCAACACACTCAGTGGCCAGTGTAAGGTTTCGCCAGTGACTGTCGGCTGATCCGGGAACGTAAAGGATGTTAAAGCGTTTGCCCGGTCCATCGCAAACGTATAGCGACCGCCCTGATAATGATCATGCGTCAGGATTGATCCGCCGACGATCGGCAGGTCCGCATTCGAACCAGCAAAGTAATGTGGGAACTGCTCGACGAAGGCGAGCAGACGTGCAAACGCATCCCGATTGATGACCATGTCACGATGTTCCTGTGACAGAATGATGCTATGTTCGTTGTAATAGACGTACGGTGAGTATTGTAATGCCCACGGTTCTTCCAGCAGTGTCAGTGGAACGATTCGGTGATTTGCTCGGGCTGGATGATTCGCACGGCCCGCGTAACCGACGTTTTCGACGCACAACAGACAGGTCGGATAGTTCGACGTCGTCGGTACCTCCGTCCGAGCTGCTGCGATTTCACGTGGATCTTTTTCCGGCTTCGATAAGTTGATCGTGACATCGATCGTCCCATAAGCCGTCTCTGCTTGATAACGTTTATTTTTAGCAATCCGTTTCGTTTGAATATAGTTACTTGCTTGACTGAGCTGATAAAAATAATCCGTCGCCGCTATCGGTGATTCAGCGTACAGACGACGGAATGCCGCTGTCACGTCAGACGGACGAGCGACGAAGATATCCATCACATCTGCTGCGAACTGCTCTTTGTCTTCAAGACGCGCCGGCAACTGCCCACTTACGATCAACACTTCAATCATGTCATCCAAAATATCTGGAATCGGGCGAGATGGTACGTCTGCCTGTTCTTCAAAATCGGCTTGACCGACCCGCGCTAGAATCCGGTTCCGGGCGTAGATCGCATCTTCCGGTTCAATCAAGCGTTCCTGGATTGCTTGCGCTACTAACTGTTGGATGAGTTCATTCATCGCCGTCACTCTCCTCATACTGTCTCTCTTTAACGAACGCTCGTCCGGTACCCTTCTGGATTGTGCGCATGCCAATTCCAAGCATCACGGATGATCGTTTCGATGTCGGTGCGTTGTGGTATCCAGCCGAGAACTTCTTTTGCTTTGGCGGATCCGGCGATCAAGATACTCGGATCCCCTGCACGACGTTCAATGATTCGTTCCGGAATCGGATGCCCCGTTACGCGACGAGCTGCTTCGATGATTTCTCGCACGGAAAACCCTTGGCTTGAACCGAGGTTAAAGACTGCGCTGTCGTTGCCGTCTGCTAAATAATCGAGTGCTCGTATATGGGCATCGATCAAGTCTTCAACATGGATGTAATCGCGAATGCACGTGCCATCCGGCGTTGGATAATCATCGCCATAGATCGAAATTTCTGCCCGTTGTCGGTTGGCGACTTCAAGGACGAGCGGAATCAAATGTGTTTCTGGTGTATGGTCTTCTCCGATTTCACCTGTTGCCCGTGCACCGGCGACATTGAAGTAACGTAACGCGACGTAACGTAAGCCATACGCTTGTTCAGACCATCGCATCATCTTCTCCATCATCAGCTTCGTCTCGCCATATGCATTCGTTGGACGCGTTTCCGCTGTCTCGAGAATCGGCATCTGTTCCTGTTCACCGTATGTTGCTGCCGTCGAAGAGAACACGATCTGTTTGATGCCGTGAGCGATCATCGCTTCGAGCAACACTTGTGTCCCGTAAACGTTGTTATCAAAGTAGCGTAATGGTTCCGTCATCGACTCGCCGACGAGTGAAAAAGCAGCGAAATGAACGACTTGTTCAATCGTCTCTTCCGTAAAGACGCGATCGAGAAAAGCACGATCGCGAATATCTCCTTCATATAGACGTGCTTGCGGATGAACCGCTTCACGGTGACCGGATTGCAGATGGTCGATGACGACGACATCCTTTCCGGCATCAATCAATTGATAGACAGCATGGGAGCCGATATATCCAGCTCCACCTACGACTAACGTTGCCATTTAGATGACCTCCCGTTCGATTTCACGTGCTCCGTCACCGACCGTCGCCGTATAAAACGTCGCCGGGTATCCGATCCGTGCTTCATAGTGTTCGCCGACAGCTTGTTTGAACGCGTCGACTGCCTCGTCTTCAACGATCGCAATCGCACAGCCACCAAAACCAGCACCTGTCATCCGTGCGCCGAGCACGCCCGGTTGCTCCCAGGCGGCTTCGACGAGTGTATCGAGTTCAATCCCTGTCACTTCATAATCTTCCCGTAACGAGACGTGTGACGCATTCATCAACTGACCGAATGTCTTCAGTTCTCCCGCTTCGAGTGCCGCTAGTGCCTGAAGCGTTCGTTCATTTTCTGAAATCGCGTGTCGGGCGCGACGCATCAAACGTTCGTCTTCCCATGCGACTTTCGCAAATTCTGACGTCGTCCATTGTCCGAGCGCTTCTCGTGGCGTGAATTGATTGAGGTAAGCGAGTGCTGACTCACATTCCGCTCGGCGTTCATTGTATTTCGAATCCGCTAGTTCACGGCGTTTGTTCGTATTCATGATGATGATCGTATACCCCGTCAAATCGAGTGGGGCATACGTATAGTCAAGCGTCTCACAATCGAGCAACAATCCCGCTCCCGCTTTTCCCATACCGATCGCAAACTGGTCCATGATGCCACTGTTGACGCCAATATAACGGTTTTCGACTTGTTGTCCAAAGCGGACGAGATCAAGACGCGGAATCTCTAATCCGTATAATCGGTCGAGCAAGACACCGACGACGAGTTCAAGCGAAGCCGATGACGAAAGACCAGCCCCGTTCGGGATATCACCTTGAATCAGGATGTCGCATCCTGTATCGATCCGGTATCCTGCTTCTTGTAAAACTGTAATCATACCTTTCGCGTAGTTCGCCCAACCGTGCATCGCGTCATACGCGAGTTCGTCGAGCGTGACTTCGATGATGCCATCCTGCTCGAAATTCAACGAGTAGAAGCGGAAGCGTTGATCGTCTCGTTTTCGTGCGATCGCATGTGTACCGAACGTCAACGCGCACGGAAAGACGTGACCACCATTGTAATCCGTATGCTCGCCGATTAAATTGATCCGTCCTGGTGCAAAGAAGCGATGCGTCGACGGTGAGCCAAACCGCTGTTCAAATTGTGCTTCTAACGTCTGGTCTGTCATACGATCGTCTCCTTTGATTCGAGTAGTGAGAGCGCACGGTGGACTGGCTGAATCCGCAAGCAGCGGGCTTCATAGTCCGTCGTGTATGAGAATGTTAAGCCTTGTTGCATCAAATAAGCGCCGCTTAACGTCCGGTCCTCGACTTGATAACGCATTGCTGGGTCGAGTCCTTTTAGCTTGAAGTGATACTGATGTGTTCCGTATTGTCGAAGTGGCGCGATCGCAAGTAGGACCGTTTCTTCTTCTGATGTATACTGCATGACGCTTGGCGTCTGTTGTGTAAAAGCAGATAAGCGATACTGGATACCGCGTTGAATCGTCGGACGAATCGCTTGATATGTCTCGATCCAACCTTTTGCTTCCGCAAGTTCATCCGTTGACCACTCGCTTAAGTTACCACCAATGCCGAGTGTGCCTTGCATCGAGGAGACGAAGCGTGTCGCAAGCGGTACGTTGCGTCCATTTAACCAGTTCGGTCCGTCCGTCACCCAGCAACTCATCATTTTCGCATTGTAGGCATACGAGAAGTCGTGCTGAATTTGTAAGCGATCGAGTGGATCGGTGTTATCACTCGTCCAGACTTGTTCTGTCCGTGAGAGGATTCCAAGGTCGATCCGTCCGCCACCACCGGCACAGGCTTCGAAGTCGACCGTCGGATGCAAGCGACGTAATTCGTCAAAGATCCGGTACAATGCATCGACGTGACGTTTCCATAGTTCTTGCTGTCGATCCGTCTGGTCTTTTGGAACGCCTGGTTCCGAGAAGGCACGGTTCATATCCCATTTGATGTAGTCGATCGCATGACGCGTCAGCAAATCATCCATCATCTCGAGAATGAATTGCTCGACTTCTGGTAATCCAAGGTTTAAGACGTATTGATTCCGAGATGTCGTCCGAACCGCATCCCGTGCATGGTAAATCCAGTCTGGATGCGACCGGTATAGATCAGAATCCGGATTGACCATCTCAGGTTCGACCCAAAGACCGAATTGTAACCCTTGTTGTTTCACATACGAGATCAAAGGCTCTAGACCGTTCGGGAATTTTTCCCGATTAACGTGCCAGTCCCCGAGTCCCGCTTGATCGGAATGGCGTTCACCGAACCAACCGTCATCGACGACGAACAGCTCACAACCGATTCTTGCTGCCAGATCAACGAGTTCACGTTGACCAGATTCCGTCACATCGAAATACGTCGCTTCCCATGAGTTATAGAGAACCGGACGCTCCGTCGCTCGCGGCATGATGACGTCACGCTGGAACGCATGCGCATGGGCGCTCATATCCGCGAAACCGTCCGCATAGCCGATGTAGAACGTTGGTGTCGTCAACTGTTGTTGATGTGATAGTTTCCAACTGAAGTCAAACGGATTCATTCCACCTGACAGTTGGACAAAACCGAACGCATCTTGTTCGACATGAATCGCCCAGTTGCCGGAATAAGCAAAATGTCCGTAGACGACTTCACCGCTGTCTTCTGTCGCGTCCTGCTCGAGCGCGAACCAGGGATTCGCTTGGTGACTCGTCACCCCACGCCGACTTTCAATCGTCTGACGCCCTGATGTCACCGGTGTGACCTGTTTCTTGAACTCACCTGTCCACATCCCAGCGAAATGATGCAGTTTTAAATGCGGTTGATGCCAGCGTCCCATCGCGAAGGACTGGGCTGCTGTCAAACGAACAGGTAATCGTCCTGTGTTTTCGACGACGATCGAACGACCGATGATGTCATAATCAGAGAACACTTCGTACTGAACCCCGACACGCATCTCCTGCAAGGGATCAAACAGCCAGAGCGTCAATTTCGTTTCTGTCTGCTCGGATCGTTCAAACTGGAACTGGTGAATCCGTTGCCCGTCCTCTCGTTCCGACTTCAATGTCGGCTCCGTATACAACATCTCGCCGAATGGTACGAAATCGTACGTCGCGACGCCATCTGGTGATTCAAACGAACTGTGTGCGACGATCGGACTCGGTAACGCTTCATAATCATCTCGATATGGTAACTTGGCACCGAAATACGTGTGAATCAGCTTACCGTTCGCACCGATCGTGACGACGTGAGCGACCCGTTTCCCTTCGATGACGAAACGACGTCCTGCTACTTCAAAGATTGCCATGGTTCTCTTCCTCCTTACGTCGTCAGAATCAGTGTCTCAAGTGGTGCGAGCTGGACCGTTCCACGATATGTCTCATCTTTTGTCAATGCTTGGTATGTTCCGTCTAACGTGACGTCCCGCGTTTCTTTCGTGTCATGGTTCATCAAGAAGAGGAAATCACGTTTTTCGCCATGACGACGCACGATTTCGACTTGATCCGGCGCCTCGATCATCTCGATGCCGGCCTCAGTGAACGCTTGACGGTAAATCGTATCGATCATCGCATCATCAATCGATGAGCCGATGTAGGTAATCATTCCTTTATAGGCATTGCGCGTCACAGCCGCTACACCCTCATAGAACGTATCTTCATAGACAGCGAGCGTCTCTGCTGTCGTGGGTGTAATAAGATCACACCAGAGTCGGGCTGTTGAAGATTGTCCTGCCATCTCGCCGATGCCTGTCACCTGATGTTGCTGAACGGATTGGAGTGACTCATATTCGTCGATCTCGATGCCCGCATACGGCGCGAACTTACCCGGTAACGTCGTCGGTACGACATGATTCCGTGCATCCTTAACACCTGTCCGGTACGTGAAGATGACGTGACCGCCTTGTTCCATGTACTCAATCAAGGCGTCATCGAACGTTGGATTCGTTAAGAAATAGAGCGGAACGATGATCAGTTTATAACGAGATAGATCATCACCCGGGAAGACGATGTCGGTTGCGACTTGTTGACGAACCGCTCCACCATAGAAGCGGACGAACTCCGTCCGGAAATCAAACGCATCACTGTGTGGCTGGTGTGTCCACGCCCAGACGTTTTCTTGATCGAAATAGACACCGACTTTCGCGTCATAACGGCTCGCGTTGATCTCATCGCCATACGTATTCAGTTCCGTCATGATCTGTTTGACTTCTTCGAATTTCCGCTTCGGTTTGCCGTCATGATCGATGATGCCGTGACAGAACTCCTCTGTTCCGAAATGAGCAGCTCGGAAGCGGAAGTAGACGATCGCTTCCGCTCCCCGCGCGACCGCTTGGTATGTCCAGAGGCGAATATGTCCTGGTCGTGGCAAGTAACCGATTTTGCTCCAGCCTTGTGCGCCACTCAACTGTTCCATGACCCAGAACCCTTTTCCTTGCTTCGAAGAGCGGCAAAGATCGTGATCACTCGCCATCTTCTCGAACCGGTTCGGCTCCGGTAGTCCACCCCAGACTGGATAGTTATCGAACGCCACGTAATCGAGGTCTTGCGCCATTTGTTGCTGATTGACCGCCATGTCACTGTAGACCAGATTGTGCGTGATGAAGACGTCCTCTGGAATGTAGCGACGTAAGACATCAACTTGTAATTTGTTGTAGTACGTATAGCCGTCGGCACAGAAGCGATCGAAGTCGACGAGCAAGGATGGGTTGTGTTCCTGATAGACTTTACGTGGTACCGGGATTTGCTCCCACGCCGTGTACGTCTGACTCCAGAAGACGGTTCCCCACGCTTCGTTCAAGGCATCAAGCGTTCCGTAACGGTTCGCTAGCCAACGCTGAAAAGCAGCGCGGTCGACATCACCGTAAGAACGATCCGATTTCTCATGCCCGTATTCATTATCCGTTTGCCACCCGATGACACGAGGATGTTGACCGTATCGTTTCGCCATTTCTTCCGTGATCTTGACGGATAGACGCTGGTACGTTTCGCTGTGGACCGTATAATGGCGACGAGCACCAAAGCTGATCGTCACACCGTTCTCATCGACCGGTAAGATTTCTGGATACTTCGTACATAACCAAGCCGGTGGTGTCGCAGTTGGTGTCCCGAGTACGATATCGAATCCTTCCGCACTCAAGCGTTCGATGACGTCATCCCAAAAGCTGAAGTCATAGACGCCTTCTTCCGGCTCCATCATCGACCAAGCGAATTCCGCGAGACGAACGACGTTGACGCCAAGTTCCTTCATCAGTCGGAAGTCTTCCTCCCATAGTGCTCGTGGTGTTTGTTCTGGATAATAATCGACTCCTAAATACATTGTGCTCCCCCTTACGCAAAAACAATTATTTTACTGCACCCGCCGTCATTCCTTTTTGGAAGAAACGTTGGAAGAAGATATAGAAGATCATCGTCGGTAAACTGATCAAAACAAGTGACGCGTAGATTTTTCCTGGATCCCCACCGAGCGCATCTTTGAAGAAACTTGGTGCCATCGTCACTGTCTGATAGGCAGGATCCGTCATGAACGTAAGAACCATCAAGTATTCGTTCCATGAGTTAAGGAACGCATAGATTAAAGCTGTTGCGAGCGCTGGTTTTGCGAGTGGTAGCATGACTTTGAAGAACACTTCAAGAATCGTCGCCCCATCGATATACGCCGCTTCCATCAGTTCGTTTGGTAGTTCATCAAAGTATCCTTTGATGAGCATCAGACCGAATGGTAAGAAGAACGCAACTTCCGCTCCGATCAGTCCCCAGTGGTTGTTCAATCCGTCAAACGAACGGAGCGTGAAGAACAATGGAACGATCATCGAAGCGACGGGTAACATCAGACCCGCTAAGACCATGTTGAACAACAGGCGTTTTCCAGCAAACTCAAGTTTCGAGAAGGCGAACGCCGCGAATGCCAGAATCGTGATCGAGATGATGATCATGAAGAAGGCAACGAAGAAACTGTTGAAGACGAACGTTGGGAAGTTCGGGTTTTGCAGTGTCGCGATATAGTTGTCGAATCCATTGATTCGAAGACTCTCTTTGAACATGACGAAAATCGGGAATAACCAGACGATTGATGCCAGCACCAATACAAGGTTGATCATCCAGCGGCTTTTTTTAGATTCTACATCCATGGGTCGTTCCTCCTTAGTTATCCATTTTCTTTTGTACGCGCAATTGGAAGTACGTGATGAGTAAGGCAATCGTCAACAGGATGATGGCAACAGCACTTGAGTAACCGACTTCCTGTTGCAACATCGATTTCCGGAATAGATAAGTCGAAATGAACTCCGTCGACGATCCCGGTCCGCCGGCTGTCGTGATCCAGACTAAGTCAAACGTCTTCAGACCACCGATGACACCGAGGATCGAAAGTGTGAACGTCGTTCCTTTCAAGTTCGGGAAGACGATGCTCCACAGTGTCCGGAAGAATCCAGCTCCATCGATTTTTGCTGCTTCGAAGATTTCCTTCTCAATCGTCAACATCGCCATGTAGTACATGACCATTGAAGAACCCGTCCACTGGAAGATGTTGATTGCAATGACGGAATAAAGCGCGATATCCGGGTCACCGAGCCAGTTCTGTTCGAGGCTACCGAGACCAATTGCACGGAGGAACTCATTGATGTAACCAAACTGGAAATCATAGATTTGTGAGAATGCCGCACCGAGTACGACAGGGCTCAAGACGACAGGGAAGAAGAAGACCGACTTCATCGCCGTCCGCATTGGTCCCGGTGTATGCAGGAAGTACGCCAAGACAAGACCGATACCGGCTTGGATCGTGACTGTTAAAATCGTGAAGATGAACGTATTCTTCAGCGAGAGATAGAAGTCTGGATCTTGGAACATCTCAGCATAGTTGTCGAGTCCGACGAACGCTTTGTCAAACGAGATTCCGTCCCACGAGAAGAACGAGTTATAGGCGTTATAGAAGATCCCATAATAGATGAAGCTGACGACGAACAAGACGATCGGGGCAACGAAAGCCCATCCGACCATGTTCCGCTTCATGTTCTTTTTCTTCCTTGGCGCAGGCGTACGTGTCGCTACCGGCTGGAGCGGTTCTGCTTTTGGTTTAATCGGCAATTCCTGTCGCTCTGTCTGCATATGGATTCCCCACTTTCCTCAAGTCCAAAAATCAGGAAGTGGCACGCAGGCGTACCACTTCACTGTCGAGTCTTATTTCGCTGATTGATCCGCTGCGTCTTGAACGCGTTGTAATGCTTCTTTCGGATCTTGTCCTGTCGCGATGTTTTGAAGTTCCTTACCGAGGATATCGTTTAATTTTGTATCCCGGATACCACGGCTAGCAACCGCTTTTGCTAATGTGTCGTTCAACATCTTGTACGACTCTTTTTCACCTTCCGATGTGAAGGCAGCATCTGAATCGACTTTGACGTCCTTGATTCCAGGTGCCATCTCGAACTCACCCATGTAGACTTCTTGTCCTTTTCCTTGGCTCATGAAGGCGATGAACTCCGCTGCACCTTCTTGTTGTTTTGACTCTTTGTTGACACCAAGTGCCATGTCGATCGATGCGATGACGGGTTGCTCTGTTCCGCCTGCTAAGTTCGGGAGTGGAACGAATCCGAGCTCATCATCGATTTTCCATTTTTCTTTTTTCTCTTTCGTCGTCATCGAGTGTGCTTCCCATGAACCGATGACCCACATCGCTGCTTTTTTATCGAAGAATTGGTTCATCCCGTCATTGTACGTCGCTAAACCAAGTGCACCTTCTTGGAAGACTTTATCCTTGAAGAGGTCTTGCCAGATTTGCGCTGTTTTGACCATCTCGTCGTCTGTCCACTTCGCTTCACCCGAAAGAACTTTTTGGATGTAGCCTGGTGCCACTTGGTGACTGAGGACGTTGTAGACGTCGATATCGATCCACGCATCTTTTGCTCCGAGCATGAGTGGGATGACTTTATCGCCTGAGTCTTTGATCTTCTTGACTGCACTGACTGTTTCTTTGTAGTTCTTCGGTGGTGTCACGCCGTATTTGTCGAGCATCGTCTTGTTGTACATCAAGTACGCTTGACCTGTGAACCCGATTGGCACTGCATATTGTTTACCGTCGAGTGTCGTTTGTTCGATTCCAAGCTCGACGAACTTGTCTTTCCAGCCTTTGCCTGCTGCTTTATCCATGTACGAATCAACGGGTACGACACGATCCTTGTACTGCTGGATCATCGGTTCTTTTAGACCGATGATGTCTGGACCCTTACCTGACAACATCGCGACTTGTAATTGTTTTTCATAGTCTTCACTGTAGCGTTTGAATTGAACGACGTATTTGTCTTGCGATTCGTTGAACGCATCAACGACTGCTTTCCCCGCTTCTGGTTGTGGCGCCCAGCCCCACCATGTGACGATCGTCTTGCCGTCTTTCGTTTTCGTTTGTTGCTCATCTTCTCCACCACAAGCAGCAAGGAATGCGGATAATGTCAGGACAGATGCTGCAGCAACGAGTTTCGTTTTTTTGAATTTCATGTAAGAGCTCCCCTTTTATGTGTAAGTAGTCAAGCGTATCGTCTAGCGTGTTCCCCTTCAATTTGTGCTTGTTTGCACCATTCTTCGATCACCTTCGTCTGAATCGGCATTCCCTGTAGCTGAATCAATACGCGGGCAATCAATCGAAGACGGTACGCCAGCGTATCAACGTCCGGTCGGACGAAGAGATATAACTCCCCACCGAGGGTCAAACAACCGGCAGAGCGCATGTGTTGCATGAGTGCGCGTAATTCAATGTATCCGCTCTCATTTTTTCGAATGTGTAGCTCGGATGAACGGATCGTCAGGACCCCTTGTACCGATGACATCCGGAATTGAAACACACCGTCACGTCGTGGTCGGACGAGCACGATATCCTGCTCGTCTGTCGGGACATCGCCTGGACCCTGTTCTGTCATCTGTTGCGTCGACCGATGAAAATAAAAACCGCGGATTGCTCCGTAACGCCCGAAAGCTTCACGGTACGAAACCCATGGATCGTGTGGTTCCATTGCGCGATGCCTCCCTTTCCTGCTTCAGCTTGATTAGCCCCTGCTAACCTGCATCCACCTCCACTTAGTTGACCATGAACTTAGTAAATTAAATTTATTATCTAACTTTACATCGACTATAGCACATCACTTTTTATTTTGTAAACGGTTTCATTAAATTATTTTTGAATAACAAAGCCGATCCCATCTCCTGCTGGTTCGCAAGACATGGAATCGGCTTATTAAATCGTTTGAAATAAACTGTTTGTTGCAAGGGCCGCAGCACTGAGCGCTCCCTGTTTTTCACCCCACGGGACCATCTTGACATCGGTTTCACGTGAAGCAGCGGTCAACGCCGTGTGCTCGACCCGTTCCTTGATTTGATCAACGATCGTAGGTGCGAGCTCGAACATCGGTCCCCCAAGTAAAATCCGGCGCGGATTCAAAAGATGGATCGTATTCAAGACCCCGATTCCGATATATTCCCCCGCCCGTTCATACGCACGAACCGCCTGCTCGTCTCCCTTGTTCAATCGCTTGCGCAAATCAGCAAGCGTCGAGACTTGTGGATCAACGACAGCATAATCCCGTAACAATGCTTTTTCGCCTGCCAACGCTTCAAGACATCCTCGGTTCCCACACGAGCAAATCGGACCATCGAGATCAAGGCGCATATGTCCGACCTCTCCCGTAATATGATGTTGTCCGTCGACAAGCTGTCCGTCGAGCACATAAGCACCCCCGATCCCTTCCCCAGCATAGAGATAGAAGAATTGTTCGACCCCGACGCCTTCACCGAACAATAACTCAAACGAAGCGAGTGCCCGGACATCATTTTCGATGCAGACAGGATAGTCAAAACGTGCTTCGAGTTGTACCTTCAACTCAACATCATGCAGATGGAATCGTGGAGCAAAAAGAATGACACCTGTCTCCGGATTGACCATCCCGTGGACGGAGATCCCGATTCCGTGAATCGTTCCTCGTCCTTGTGTCTGTGCAATCAAGTTCTCGCATAAGCGACCGATTGCTTCAATCAGTTCTTCATTCGTCTCAAAGCGTCCCACGGCTTCGGACTCATGAATCGTGTTCCCACTTAAATCCGCAACGACACCGATGAATTGGTGACTTGTTGCATCGATACCAATGACATACTGTTCTGTTGCGACGAGTTCGAGCATGATTGGTTTTCGTCCCCCATTTGATACCCCAAGCTCTCGCTCCGTCACGAGTTGTTCTGCAATCAATTCACTGACGATGTTCGATACCGTCGGCTTCGTCAAGTTCGTCCGTTGTGCTAACTCGACCCGCGAAATCGGTTGATGCATCCGGATCAGCCGCAAGACGAGTGCTCGATTATAAGAACGCATCCATTTAGAATTACGCGGTGTTTCTTTCGCCATGTCCCCCTCAACCCCTTTGGTCTGTCTCTTTACTATCTTCGCATATTTTGTAAGGGATTTCACTGTCTCACACAAAAACCGTTCATCTGCTGAACGGTTTTTGTGCACTTTCATGCTTCATCGTATGGTTGTTCCAAGATCAAGACACGTGAACCATCCGGATTCTCGGTCAGTTCGATTTCGACGATGGCCTGACCGACCAGCAAAACGATCGGTTGAGACGGATCATTCTCGCGAAAGAAACCGATTTTTCCGTGGTGTGCATCCATATAGTCCGCATATAAAAATGTGCCGTTGACGTGTAACTCATCCTTCATGCGATTAAACGTCAGACGTGGCACACCGTACCAGGCTTCCCCATTCAAATAAAGCAATGGACGCTCGCCGACCGATTCATTCATCGCCCGTCGGACCTCGATCGCCCCCGTCGTATCGTAATACAATCGATCCTGACCACGTGTCGCGATGACGATCGGATGTTTTTGATACAAGACGACTTCTAAAATTTCATCTGCTTGTTCGACGAAATAACCAGTCTCATCCGACTGGGCAAAACTAATCGTATACAGCTGCATCCAGGACACAATATCCGTCACTTGAACCGGTTTATGAAAAAGCGCAGAAACAAGCAGTGTTTCTTGCGGAGTCACAATCAGATTGACGGAGATATCCGCTAAGCGGATCGTCCGGATTTGTGTCGAAGGATACGTATGGTCATAACTCGGAACAAGCATCGCTTCATAGTGATCATCCTTTTCGACCAGTTCAATCGATGGCATGCGTCGATCAAAATCCGCAATTTGAATTCGTTTCATCCGACATCTCCTCTCACCTTCTCGAACAGCCTCACGCAAGTTATTACCCAATATCTGGTTTTTGTGCACTCCCCTGAATTCAAAAAACCGGAACGCATGCGTCCCGGTCATTGTAGGTACAAATCATATAGTAGATATAGAATGCCTCCGACGATGATTAAAAATGAGAAGATGCCCGTTTTCCCAAAAAAGACGCGATCGACGGTTTCATCTCGTTCGAATCTTTGCTTCGTCATATAGTACCGCTCCCTTTAACAAGCTCGTAGTACTTCTCTTTTTCGACGTCTCGTATCCAATCCCTTGTTATGACCTGTCATTTCATTCCATTTGCAAAATAAATCAATGTTTCGGTCTCATCTTCTGTCAACGACCGTTCTGTCTCTTCGGCATATAAGGTCCGCATATCTTTCAGTCGTCCTCCGGTCGCTTCCGTTACGCGAATGGCTCGACGCAATATCTGAACCTCTTTTTCAAATTCTGACTTCGGCATCGCTTCTCCATGCGACCAGATATAATAGTCGGCATCTAAACGATCGAGTGTCGTTAGTAAACGCGTCGTCCGTTCGACCGTATAATTCCACTTCGGTGAAAAGATATCGGCATACATCGCGTCGCCTAAGAACACGACACGTTCTTCCGGAATGTAGACGAGTAGACTTCCCGGGGAATGATCGTTTTCGACTTCAATCAACTGACAGTGTACCCCGCCCAAATCAAGATCCAGTTTTCCTTCAAAGCCGATCGTCGGTAAAACGACTTCGATATCACGTGTCGAACCGAACTCGAGCTTGATCGCGTCCGCACAAAACGGAATCTCGATGCCTTGATCCATTCGTTCTTGTAACGCTCCATCTGTCCAAGCGTATGGTTGCATCTCCTTCATTCGTTCGATCGTTTGCTTGGTCGCGATTGACGGCAGACCGAGATGTTTCATCCCAAAAATATGATCCCAGTGCCAGTGGGTCAATGCCAATAAATCAGGTGATCCAAGATTGTGTTTCTTCATTTCTTCTAAGAATAGTGCTGCATGAACTGTCGAGTTTCCCGCATCGATCATCAATTGATGATTTTCCCCACGTACGACGGCGAGAATCGGGCGGTCCGTCTCGCTGACCGGTGTCTGATACCAAATCCGTGAAGTTAGTTGTTTGAAGTGTTGCATGCTCTACCTCCTTATCATCTGCTTTTAGTATACGTCATGACAAAACCGGGTTCATCTAGAAGACGAACCCGGTCTGGTTAGTTATTATTTTTTAGCGTTTGGTCGAAACGGCCACCAGACCCCTTTGCCAAACGATACAGTGATCGCTGGAATCAAGAGTGGTAAGACGATCAAACCATACAAGAGTAGACCTGTGATGACGATCGTCGCGATTTGAACGAGACTCAAGACACCAGACGGCATCATCGCTCCGAAGGTTCCTGCGAGGATGATCGCTGCCGTGATGATGACAGACCCCATCTTTTTCATCGACAGGAACATCGCTTCCTTCGTATCGAGTCCCTTGATCGTCTCTTCCCGGAAACGGTCGAGTAGGAAAATCGAGTAGTCGATACCAAGGGCAATCAACATAACGAATCCGAAGAACGGAACCGCCCAACTGATACCGTCATATCCGAGTCCGTTGACGAAGATCAGCTCTGCGATCGACATCGACGTATAATACGTCAGCAATAACGAACCGATCATGAACAACGGCATGATCAACGAACGGAACATGATTGCTAGAATCACGAAGAGACTGATCAGCATGACCGTCACTGTTCGTTTGAAATCGGCTTTCGACGTATCATTTAAATCACTGTTAACGCTTGAGATACCACCATATGCAACGGTGCTGTCTTCAAACGGTGTCCCTTTGATTGTCTTCGCTGTCGTCTCTTTGATGGCAGCGACGGTTTGAATCGCTTCCGGCGAATACGGATCATCTTCGAGAATGACTTCGAACTTCAATCCCGTCTGTTGATCGATCGCGTAACGATCAATTGCTGGTTTAAAGGCTTTATCCGACAGCGTATCTTTTGGAACGAACACACCTGTCCCCCGAATCGATGTCGCTTGTCCCATCTCGGTCAGAAGATCAGAAATGTCTTCAAGACCACTTTCAATTTTCGTCAATCCTGCGTTCGCTTGACCGACACCATCCGCGAGTTGCGTCAACCCACTTCCAAGTTGACCCGCTTGCGCACCTTGAGACGCGATACCACTTGCTGCTTGACTGATGCCGGCTTGAACTTGGCTCAATTGACCAGACAAGACATTCAACGTTCCAACGGTTTGCGGGATGTTTTGGGTCGATTGTAGACCTTGACCGACGAGCGTCAACTGTTGGTTAATTTGCCCAAGTCCGTCTGCTGCTTGTTGCAACTGACTCGCACCTGCTGAAGCCGCATCTCCTGCCGGTAGCTGTCCTGTGATACCGTTGAGATTATCTTCAACGGTCGTCAGACCAGACTGAACATCCGTAAGACCAGCGGTAGCTTTCTTCATGCCATCAGCAACTTGTTTTAATTGACGATCGACGTAGAAATCATTGATGACTTCGCCTGTCGGACGAGAAATCGAACGAACCGATTTGACCCCGTCAATCTTCACCAGTTCGCGACTGAGTTGTTCCGCATAAGGAACTGTTTTTTCAGTAATCAAATCATCGTCACTCTTCAGGATGACGTTGACCGGGAGCGACTCACCTGCACCAAATCCATCCGAGATCGCATTCAGTCCTTTGACCGTCTCATACTTCGCACCAATCTCATCGACGGTATTAAACGAAAGGTCATCATCATACGTAAAGAGTGTCGGGACCGTTATGATCGCAACGATGATCATCGCAAGCAACGGACGACGAATCGATAATCCACCATAATGTGACCACAGTTTACTATCTTGGTGACTCGCTGCCTTCTTCGATGGCCAGAATAGCTTTTCTTTTAGTGTTGCCATGAAGAATGGGACGAGTGTGAACAAGACAAGCAAGAGCACAGCAATCCCGACTGCAACAGCGACCGACGATTTAAAGATCGGGAAGTCCGCAAAACCAATCGCTGAGAAGCCGACGAGAACAGCGAGACCACTGATGAGTAACGTACGCCCTGCTGTCTTATACGTGTTGACAATCGCTGTCTCAACGTCGTGTCCTGCCGTCAACTCTTCCTTGTACCGGCTCAGGAGCAAAATACAATAGTCTGTTCCAATCCCGAACAGGATGGCAACAAGGAAGATTTGCGTATAGTTCGATACCGGGAAGCCGAACCAGTCGACAAAAAAGGCGACAAGTGATTGGCTAATCAGGTACGTAAACCCAACCGCAACGAGTGGGACGAACGGTGTGACGACTGAACGGAAGACGAGCAGAAGCAGTCCGAAAATCAATCCGACGGTAATCAGTTCCGTCCGCTTCAGTCCCTCTTGCGAGCTCGTATTAACGTCATCGTTGATTAACGCTTCACCCGTTAGATAAATCGTTTGATCCTTTGGTAAAAGATCCGTCCGGATTTGTTTTGCCAGTTTGACGATCTCTTCTTGCGAACCGTCGACTGTGATTGGTACGAGGACCGTCTTTTTGTCTTTTGAGACGAGCTGTCCTTCCGTCTCTTTGTTTTCAAACGGATCGAGCACATCCGTGACCGGACGATCAAGTGCTTCTAAATCCTGAACGATTTGCCCGATCGACTTTCGATCGGCATCGCTGACTTTGTCTTTGAGCGGAATGACAAGAGAAATGGTTTCTTCACTTGCCCCCGCTTTTTCTAAAATATCAGCTGCTCGCTGTGAATCGGCATCATTTGCGAGCTGAATCGCACCTGCTTCTTCTGCTTGTTTAGCCAAGTTTGGTGCCGTAAATAGTAACCCTACTGTGACGATGAGCAATAACGCAAGAATTGCCCAACGCCATTTGACGATTTGTCGCATATCCGATTCTCCTCTTCCTTTAATTCTGTCTTTAGTCGTTCAACTGCAAAATCTCTTTGATTTTCTTAAAGGTTTCGATGAACTGGATGATTTCTTCTTCCTCGACCTTTCCTTCAATCAAATTCTCCAGATACGTATAGATTTCTTGCTCCGCTTCAGTTGCCACTAACCGACCTGATTCCGTCAGTGAGATATACTTCGTCCGGTGGTCGTCTTCTCGTCGTTCGACGATGACGAGACCTTTTTCCGTCAACTTTTTCAGCCGGTTCGAGATGGCACTTTTGTGAACACCCTGCACTGCCGCGAGACGCCCAGACGAAATCGGTCCATATTTTCCGACGAGCTTCAACACATGAAGTTGTTCCGGTGAATACATTTGCCAAACGGGTGCTTCGACCGACTTCAACACGCGTTCTGTTCCGTGGATCATGACTTCTTCAAACAGGAGGACTGCTTCACGTAAATTGTCTTTCATTTTTAGTTTACCCCCTAAACTTATGAAGTTAGTTTAGCCCCTCAACTAGAAGCCTGTCAACTCTAAACTGTCACAACTTACCGATGCAGAACATGACCAATTTCTGTATGATAAAGGAAGAGAGGAGCATGCTTATGTTGACTTTGTTTTGGATTGCGTTAGTCATCTGTCTCGTAGGTCTTGTCTTTACGTTACGGATTGCCAAGCAACCAGCAGAAGAAAAGTATGACCACAAAACTTCGGCTAAAAACATGTCTTGGATGTATTTCATTTTTCTTCCGATCATTCTGATTTTATTAGGCATCTTCTATTACTTTTTAACATGACATAAAACAGCACACATCAGCCGATGTGTGCTGTTTTATGTCACTTCAAGGTTTTCGGACGAACGATATAGATATCGCATTTTGCATAACGGGAAATGTTTTCAGAGACACTCCCGATCATGATGCGTTCCATCGCATTCATCCCGACCGCCCCGCAGACGATCAACCCAGCACCGACACGTGGTGCGATGACCTTCGGAATCAATGTTTTTGGAGAGCCATTTTCGATGACCAGTTCAACTGTCTCGACGCCTGCTTCTCGTGCCCGCTTCTCGTAACGTTCGAGCAGTCCTTGTGCATATTCCGTGACGTTTTGATCAATGAAACGCTTATTGGCACGTACATTAGCAAATGTCTGAATATCGATGACATGGGCGATGACGAGTTTGGCATGATCGAGTTTGGCGAATTTCACTGCCTTTTCAAAGGCAAGATCTGCCGTCTTTGATCCATCGACTGCCACTAAAATCGTATGATACTGGCTCTCCATCAAGAATCATCCTTTCTGCACGACTCTCTTACAGCATCCGGTCATTTTCATTTTCGAGGGCGCGGTTTTCGTGATCGAGTTTTCGTTCTGCCTCGATCCCTTCTGGTTCTGTCTCCAAAATACTTTTTGGTTCCGGTGCAGGACGTGCTGCACCTGCTTCGTCTGCTAACAGGACATACTCACCTTGCTGGACACGTAAGACATGTTGACGAATATCCGACTCTGGTAATCCGAGTTCCGTGAAGGCGGTTTGAATTTCCTCAGCCGAAGCCGGTTTGCCTGTAAATCGCTCAAATAGTGTCCGTTTACCAGAGACGAGTTGCGCTGCTGATTGCCCGCGTAACATCGCCATATCGGTTTTGTCTTGCAACACGACATACAAATCTTCTTCTAGATAACCAGCAAAATGTAGATCCTCAATTTTTCGAATCAAATCCGTCTCATTTTGATAGACACCAATCCATTGTTTTTTTCCCATGACACACGTCTCCCCCTTTTATAGCAACTATATGAGATATACCCCAAATTCATCTAAAACATGACTAGGATGAAGAAGACTTCGGCGATTGCTGTCGAAAAAGACGTTGCCGTTTATAGAAGACGTAATAGCACAAGAGTAAAACACATACGATTCCGACCCCTGTTACGATTTGTTGCAGAAGAAAGAGGCGATCGTTAAAGTACAATCCAATCAAATACCAGACGAGCGCGAGACCGAATACCCAATCGGAATGAATGACGACAAACAATAGTCCTCCGATAATCGCTACGATGAGTGCAATCGTACTCCATTGCTGTTCGGAAAGACCAAATAGCGAAGTGAACTGAAAATCCGATAAGATCCGAAATGGTAAAATTAACAGCATCGTGCTCATCCAGGCAAGTAATACTGAAAATGGGGAGCGCATCCAAGGCGAGCGCCGAGGATGATACTGAATTTTCATATAGACTAAACACAGACTGATGAATGAAATCGTAGTCCAGACGAGTTCCCAAGGTGGTCCGGTCATACTACTGACGCCAAGTGTCAGGAGCGATAACGCGAGCCATCCCCCGATGTCTTCAATCAGTTCTCGATCCGCTGGAAAAGCTCGGACCGGTCGAATACACCAAATTAACAACGTCGTGAACACGACACCTGTAATCGCATCAAAAAAAGGTGCTGGAACAAGAGGCAACGCAGGAAGGGTGACCGGATTTGACCAAACGACGCGCGCTAGCAATGCAAAGAGGAATGCTCCTATATTCATGAGGCGTAAAAATGTTAAATACTGCACGTCCCTCTTCACCTCCTCGTTCATTCTGTTATTCAATTCCCCTTGCAAGAGGCAGAAAAACAAAAATGTCGCTTTGTTCTGTTGCCAAATTCCGGTACGATGAAAAGAAAAGGAGGAACGCGAATGGACGCATTTTTATTGCCCTATCAATACAACTTCATTCGGAATCAAGTCGACCTGTTACAACATCAATTCGCTGCCGTTCATGATCCCGATGTTCGTGATGCTGTCCGGTATAGTGCTGCTGAAAAAATATTCGATCTATTGCCCGTACTTACACCAGAACAGGAAGCGCTGTTGACGAACATTCGTGACGCTGAATCCGAACAAGATCTCCTTGCGTATTTAGCACACGTCGAACCATTCGTCCAACCGTTTCCGAGCATTTCTGAATCACGCATCCGTCAGCTCTTCAAAAAAACGAAAAAGTTACATGTTCCGCCACTTCACTCCTTTGAATGGGTTCACACGACGTTTTTAAGCTGGAACGATACCGGAAATCGAAAAAAATACTTTGTCTATCCTTTGGACGGTCAATGGATCGGCGTCGAGGGAACCTATCTACCATCGATCCAAAAAGGGATCTGTGCGATTTGCCATACGTATAGTGACATCACGCTCGTAACCGCAACGACACGTCGTTCAGCTGAACAGCATCAGACGATTGGTCATCATATGTGTATCGACAGCGATGCATGTAATCAAGCTGTGACCAATCCAGAAGTCATTGAAACATTCTTAGCACGCACGCAAAAGAAATGATAGGCATCAAAAAAACACGTTCGTATGACTGATCCGATGAGGTTCAGTATACGAGCGTGTTTTTGCATGTGACGGCGTTCAGGTGTTCGTTATCGCTGGATCATGCAAGCAAAATTGATTCTTCCCGCGACGTTTTGCCTCATACATCGCTAGGTCTGCTTGCTCGATCAAGTCTGATCGAGAGGCTGCATGCGCAGGATAGATCGCTCCACCAATGCTTGCCGTTACGGGAAGTGGAATGATGCCATGGTGAAACGGCTGTTGGAACAAGGAAACGAGATGTTCTCCACACTGCACCACTTCTGCTTCTTGTTCAACGTCAAACAATAAGACGACGAACTCATCTCCGCCTTGTCTTGAAATGACTGTATTGGGCGGCAGTTTCTTTTGTAAGCGTGTCGTGACATCGACGATGAGTTGATCTCCGACGCGATGACCGTACGTATCGTTAATCTCTTTGAAGTGATCGATATCGATAAAGAATAATCCGACTTGTCCTTCACTCGCTTCCGCCCGGTACAAGGCATCTTGGAACAGTCGCGCAAACAGATACCGATTCGGTAACCCTGTTAAGGCATCGTGGTATGCCATGTGCCGCATCTCCTCCATGGCAGTTGCTAATGCTTCCGTTCGCTCTTCCACCTTCGCTTCGAGATTTTCGCGCAACCGTTGATTGTCAACGACAATCCGGATTTGACGGGAAATCAACAACGGTATGGCAATCATCAGACCAATCGTCAAACCGTTCCAACTAATCGTTTGCCGTGCCATCGTCACGAATAGAATCAATAAGAATAAGTAAGGTGTAATTAAACGTAAGACATCGATCCATCTCCGTGTGACGTCAAGAGGAACGAGCGCTTCTTCAGCGTCAAAGCGATATGCGGCAAGCCCGACGATCATGACAGTCGCTAACCATAACGGATCGAGCCAACTCGAAGGAAATGGATAATCAAATCGTTCTAGGACGACGTATAGGAGGTCGGCAAGTAATTGAAAATGAAATGCGAGTAGAATCAATAATAACGATCCGCCATTACCACGTTTCATCAAACCAAAGAATAAGACAATCATTCCGCCGAGCAACAATAAATCACCGATCGGATAACGAAGCCATAAAAGCGTTTCGATCGTCAGCAAGGCATTTGCTTCTAAATAGGGTGTCACTAAGTAGTGCCACGAGAGCGATCCAGCAACGACTAAAATGATGAACTCATCAAATAGAAAAACGCGTAAATTGACTTCTTGCCGTCGATTGCGAAGGAAATAACCGAAAGCAATGATATAGATCAAAATTTGAAAGCTGAAGATCAAGTCGATCCAATCAAACGGTTCTGTTCGCGTCCATTCTCGGAGGAAGTATAGAAGTTGTCCACATTCGCCTATACCAAGCATCGCATTAGCGAATAATAATAGAAGAAATAAGCGGTAAGTAAAAGGGCGTCTTGTATGGCGTCGTTGTGCCCGCCAAATCAAATAGAGGGAGATGGTTACGCCACCGATCGTGAACAGACTGTTGACGACTTGTCCGATTACCGTATCCGTGCCTACATACGTCACCCAGACGATATGAAACAGCAACCAGCCCATAACGACTCCTAACCATCTCTGATACATGACGATTCCCCCTTTCCTTTTTTAACCATAGTTCGTTTGTCCTATAGGTATATCGGTTCAGGATTGCTGTTTATTCACTCTTTTTTTATTTTATTAAAATCTTTTTTTCGCACGATTACTCATTTTAAAAACAACCAAAAACCGTGTTCACACCTAAGCGGTCTGAACACGGTTTAACTGGAACGTATCACGTTTTCTTTAACTAGAACGTCGATTCTTTTCTGTCGACTCAATGGATTCACTTAGACTGAGCGGTAACACGATGATGAATCGACTACCTTTGCCGACTTCAGATTCGACATGGATGATGCCTTCGTGTTCTTTGACGATTTCCTTACAAATCGATAAACCGAGTCCCGTTCCACCGATTCGACGTGTATCCGAGTTATCGACACGATAGAATTTATCAAACAAGTGAGCAAAGGCATGATGCGGAATCCCAATTCCTTCATCCTTCACTTCAATGATGGCTTGATCGTCTTTCGTATCAATCCAGACATCTATGCGCCCACCATCTGGAGAATACTTGATCGCATTGTTGATCAAGTTACTCATTAATTGTTTAATCCGGTCTTCATCTCCTAAAATGAATGGACGATCCGGGCTGAGCAACTGCAAATGGAGATCGTGCTGTTCACTTGAAGCGTCATACAAGGACATCACTTGTTCAGTTAGGGTAAACAAATCGAGATGTGCCATTTGGTACAACTGTCCACCTGACTGCATTCGCTGAACGTCTAAGAAGTCCGTGACGAGGTTCGATAACCGTTCCGTCTCGTTATGGATCGTCGCTAGATATTTCTGCTGTTTTGAGTCATCGATCTTTCGATTCAGCATCAACTCTGTAAAACCATAAATAGATGAGAGTGGTGTTCGTAACTCATGCGATACGGTCGAGACGAGTTCTGTTTTGAGACGATCGGCTTCTGTTTCCCGGGTAATATCCCGTAAGACGAGGATGATTCCCTTCCATCCTCCGACAACATCAATACGTTCCGCGTAGACTTCGAGATGAGCGGTGTTGTTTCGAATATCAAATCGGACCTTGTCCGGTGAAATCTCACCGGAACGAATCAAATCTAGATACGTATTAAAGGCTTCGACGTCATCCACCAACTGACGCATTACATTGATGACGTACTCACTCGACGGTAACGTTCGATCTACCGTAAATTCCGATTGTAGTTCTGGAATCAACTCAAACAACGGACGGTTGACGTATAATTCTCCATTTCCATCCTCAAGATAAATGATTGCTTCTCGGATTGAGTCCAACACTTGCTCGGTCTTTTCTTTTTCTTGACGCATCCCTTCGTAAGAACGCGTTCGTAGGAGCGATAACGTCATCTGTTGCGCGAACTCGCGAATATCCGTTAACTGCTGTCCTTTATAGGCAGATTTATAACGAACCAGATAGATGGCTGCAATCAATTCATGCGTTTCTGGATCTTCGATAGGAATCGTCACTTCATACGTGCTAAATGAATATGGATAGTCTTTTTGACGCGTCACCCGTTTTTCCGATTGGACGAATTCCATCTCCCGAACCGATCGATTGATGACGGACATCTCATCTTTCAAAAGAACTTTTAAATAATCCATCGTCATCCCATTCGTCGTCGCACCCATGAACTGTCCTTCTTCATAGAGCAATAGGGCACCGTACTCCGAAGAGGTGATATCGATCATCTTTTGAACGATTGCCGGGTACGATTCGACGGTTTCACGAACAGCAAGCGCCTCGGTCAATTCGCTACGTAATCGGAGCTTTTCCTCATTCTTTTTCGTTGTTTGATACGCTTCTTCGAGTTCTTCTTGTTGCGCTTGCAGTTCTTCTTGTTGCGCGAGCAACTCTTCACTTTGCGCCTGCAACTCTTCGTTTTTGCCTTGCATCGCATCCGTATGGGCATTTGTCGTCACGACCATTCGATTAAAGGCTGCGCGCAACAATCCGATTTCGTCTGGTCGCTGCTCGGCAGCTTTATCAATCTTAATCGGTTCTTTCCGAGCGAGCTTCTGATTATCATCGATTAAGCGTAGTAATTGTCGTGTCATCCGGCGAAGGAACGGGTGCACGAATAAGAGGATGAAGGCGATGAGCACAACAATACTGGAGATCCAAATCCATTGTGATTTTGCGACCTCACTTCGAAGTTCACCGACAGCCGTTTCTTGTTGTTGGCTGAGATTCGTCCGGTATTCCTCAAGTGCTGCAGATGCTTTTTCAATATCTGGCGTAATATCAATCGAACCATCGGCAGTTGGCTTTAATCGCCCTTGATCAACAAGACGCTCGGCAATCGGCAAAGAAAACAGACTATCCCCCTGTAAGAAGTCCTCATTGATCCGATTCGCCTTTTTTTCATTGACGTAAGACTGGGTCAACGGGAACAAGGCATCATAGTATAACTCATATAAATTCGTCATTTGCGCTGCGAATTCTTCTTCTTCATCTGTTTTTGCGTTTCGCATGAACCAATCCGTCTCACTTTTGATATCTGTTCGGAGCGCCTGAATCTCATCAAACCGTTCTTGGTTACCAAAAATGACGAATCCTCGCAATCCAAACTGGACGGTTTGCCAATTGTCCCACAAATCATTGGCCCGGCGATTTTGTTCACTGATCGTCTCGAGATTCTGTTTTGATGTTTCGATTCGTCCTTCCATATAGTCATAGACAAAGAACGAAGTAATCGATACTACGATCAGTACCGCATAAAAAACAGTCAGCAACTGCCGACCGATTCGTCGCCGAATCCAATTCACCATGAATTTATCCTCCTCATCATTCATCGAATGATGCTTTTTCATTTGTTTCTTTAAATATAATAGAAACGCTTTCGAAGCAACAGCTAGGATATACAAAAAAAAGACCTTTTCTCGGAATGTACCCGAAAAAAGGTCTTTTTATCCGCTTATTTTTTTGCTTTCTTCACGGTCACAGAAGTCACAGGGCTCACTTGACCACGTGTATTCTTAACGTAGACGGAAAGCTTCGCTTTTGCTTTTTGCTTCGGAATTTTGACAGAATAGTTGCCTTTTGCAGAAACTGTTCCTTTTCCGATGACTTTTTTCTTCGCATCTTTTACATAAACACTCAATTTCTTTTCAGCTGTCCCGGTTACTTTCGTTTGTCCGGCATAGACTGATTTCACTTTGGGTGCTGTTGGTGCTGGTAGGACTTTTACGATCGTCGGTTTACTTGTACGTTTAGCAATATCTGTTACTGTGACGATCAAGCTTGAACCACCGACTTGTTTTGGTAATTTCGCACTGAAGTGACCTTTTGCATCAACTTTTGCTGTGGCGATTTTCTTTTGTTTCGCATCTTTGACGGTAATCGTACCACCCGCGAGAGCTGTACCTGTCATTTTTGTCGCACCAGCAAGAACTGGTTTGACCTTCGGTGCTTTTGGTGCTTTTCCTGGAAGAACTTCTGTACGTTCCGATGTAACGTCTAATCCATTCGCATAGCGAACCGTCAAGACTGTCTTTTGGTTTTGACGCGGAATCTTAACGCTGTATTTTCCTGCTTGAGCTGTTGTCGTAGCTAGCTTTTTGTTCGTCGTTGTTTCCTTACCATTCTTATCTTTCGTTACGAGTGCTGCCCACACTTCAACTTTCGTTCCTGTCTTGACTGTTCCAGAGACAAACAATTGGTTATCATAGACGTCATTGACATTCCCGTTCAAATTCAACTGAGAGATCGCGCGGGGAATACTGACTTTTCCGTATCCAGAGACTGGGCTGACGTAAGCTGGGAATTCAGGTTCCATCTTCTCCCCATCTTCATCTTCTTCAAAGTCGAACCAGTCGTTTGGATTTTCAAACGCAAGTGGCTCTGCACTCTTACGCAAGATCTGTTCGATTTGTGTTGGTGTCAGTTTCGGGTTCAGTGACTTCAAGATACCTGCTACTGCTGCAACATGTGGCGAAGCCATACTTGTTCCATCCATATACACCGTGTTACCGTCTGGAATCAAACTAGCGACTTTTGATCCTGGTGCCACGACGTCAAGTCCAACACCATAGTTCGAATAATCAGCAACCATTCCGAGTGGATTCGTCGCTCCGACAGAAATCGCGTATTCCGAGTTCGCTGGGTAACCGACCATCATGTCATAGTCGTTTCCTGAAGCCGCAACGACCGTAACACCATGATCTGCTGCATATTCCATCATATACGCCATCGTCCGGCTCTCACCGCCACCAAGACTCATGTTGATGATTTTTGCGCCATGATCGACTGCATATTTGATTCCGAGTGCAATCGCGTCTGTTTCGCCTTCGCCGTTTGCATTCAAGACTTTAACCGGCAAAATTTGTGCCGATTGATGAATTCCTTGGATCCCGTAATCGTTGTTCATCGTTGCTGCGATGACGCCCGCTACGTGTGTTCCGTGACCGTTATCATCGATCGCATCTCCGTCACCGTTGACGGAAACATAGTTCTTTTCATTTGCGATATCAACTTTTCCTTGTAAGTCCTTTAAGCGATAATCGACACCTGTATCGATGACTGCAATCTTCACAGGCGTTAATTTCTTCGAACCGAAACGTTGTTGGAACGCTTCAAAGCCAATTCCAACGTTTTCGAATTGCTCAAAGACAGTCTTTTTGTTGACGGCCCATTGATAATCGAAGTTAATATCCTTCGTCGCGCGGTACGTCTGAACTTTTTCAACATACTCGACAGCTGACGAACGGTTGAGTGATTGTTTTAATGCCGTTGCCGATTGTCCTTTGACAGTCGGATCTTCTGTTACGATGACGAAGTCTCCTGCATTACCAAGAGATAAACGTTCCACGTCCGTTGCCTGAACACCCGCAATCTTCATCGAGCGATTCATTTTACCTGGCTTTAATTTGACGATATAACGTGTTGCTTCTTTTGATTGAATGTTCATTCCCAGTGACTGGAATGTTTCGCTTAATTTGCTTCCACTTAATTTAGAGACATCCATTTTGTTGGCATATCCATCAATCTCTTCCGCAATCACAGCAGGCGATGCGTCACGTGATAATTTGTAGAGACGATCGACAGCTTGTTGATCGGCTTTCGTCAACGTGTACGATGTTCCACGTACGAGTGCCTCCATTGCCGGCTTCAATGTTTTTAAATCTTCATATGCTTGTTGACGCTTTTCTTTATTGAATAAAAGCGTTTTGACGACGTAAGGAGACGCTTTGTAGTAAAGCGATGTCAAAGCACGTCCTGCATCCGATTGGCTCAACACTTGCTTTTGGATCGAGTGCATGAGTGCAAGCATCGGCTTTTCTTCTTTTGTTTGCTTGAGTGCTTCTTCTGCCATACAGCTGATGTCATTGATCAGCTCATACTCGACAGGTAGTTTGACATTGTTATACGTCAATTTGACATGAGCGGCTTTTGTCGTCTTACCTTCTTCGATGTTCGGGTAGTATTCGACTTTGACATAATACGGTCCATCCCATGCATATGGAACAGCTAATTTCGTCAGATTTTTTTCATCTGGCTCCGCTTCTGTCCGGTAACGATCAAACGTATCGTCTTCCGCAGCCATCGCTTCACTCGGATACGCTGTTACTTGAACAGGTTGATCCATATCGATCGATAGTTCGAAGTGAGACGCGTTCTTCTCTACACCCGCTTCATGATTGACGCGGTACCAATATGTATTTTTTTCTTCCGTTCCCGTTTCAAGCGTCGTCTCTTGTCCTACTTTCAAGAGCGTCGCTTTAGCAAGGGCTGTTTCCGCCTTTGCTGTCGTAGGTCCTACTCCGAGTGTCAAAATCAGACAGCTCAGCATGACCCAAATCACCAGTTTCTTCACGCCTGTTCCTCCTTCAAGATGGATGTACTTTATCTTGATTATAAACAGTAACTGGATAAAATGGATATTTATTTTATGGATGTATCTTACAATTTTGAAAGGAAAGGCATCCCATGCATATGAGCATCGGATGCCTTTTAATGATTATTTAAAATCTGCTAGATATTCACCGTATCCTTCTTGTTTCAAGTCCTCTTTCGGAATAAAACGTAAAGCGGCTGAGTTCATACAATACCGAAGCCCCGTTGGCTCTGGACCATCCGAGAAGACATGTCCAAGATGGGCATTTCCATGTCGACTCCGGACTTCCATCCGTTTCATGCCGATTGAAAAATCACTTTTCTCAATGATATTACCTGACTCAAGTGGTTTCGTGAAACTTGGCCATCCTGTCTTCGAATCATATTTATCGTTTGATGAAAACAATGGTTCGCCAGAAATCAGATCGACATAGATACCGTCTGCTTTCAAATCGTGATACGGATTATCAAACGCCGGCTCCGTCCCATCTTCTTGTGTCACCTTGTACTGGATGTCGGTTAATTTCTTTTTGATTTCTGCGTCTGATAATTTTGGATAGGTTGGAAGATCAAGTTTGGGTTGATCGTTCCAGTAACGGTTGATGAAGTCGTCGCGTCCAGAAGCTGCTCGGTAAAATTTATATTTCTTCTCACTCTTCAAATAGTAGTCTTGATGATACGCTTCCGCTTCATAAAAAGGACCTGCCGCAATCAACGGTGTGACGATGTTATCATCGAAGACTTGTTGTTTCTCTAAATCTTGTTTCGATTGCGCTGCGATTTCTTTTTGTTTCTCATTCGTATAGAAAATCGCCGTCGTATAAGACTCACCACGGTCGACGAATTGACCATCTGCATCCGTCGGATCAATCTGGCGCCAGTAGACATCCAACAATTGCTTGTACGAGATGACGTTCGGATCAAATGTGATCAATACAGCTTCCCGATGACCTGTCGTCTCCGCTGACACTTGATTATACGTCGGATTTTCAACATCGCCGCCCGTATAACCAGAAATGACGGATTTGACGCCTTTTAACCTTTCGAACGGTGGCTCCATACACCAGAAGCATCCGCCAGCTAAAATCGCCGTTTCTTCCGGTTGATAGCTCAATTCCTTACTTCCACTTGATTTTGCCTGCTGTTGCTGGAACACGAAGTATCCCCCGACCATGATGACGATGAGACCGATGACTGATACAATCGTCCACATTCGTTTCTTCATCTCCCTTCGCCTCCTTTATTTAGCTTACGTCGCATGACGTCTATTGGATGTTCTTTTATTTAACTGTACCGCGCTCATGCCGTCTTGTCGTAGCATGTGCTCAAACAGAGCACATTGGACCTTCCGGATTAAAGAAGTTCAATCAGGGAATAGACTATATATCAAAAAACACCAGGAGGGGTATTTATGTTTGATTACACTGTAACGTCACATCACGATTTGGATCACGTCATGTCTCAACTGAAGCAAGCTCTCTCAGAGGCATCGTTCGGTGTCTTATGGGAGTTTGATTTAGCAAACAAATTCGAAGAAAAAGAGCTCTCTTTTAATGAAAGTTATCATATTTTAGAGGTATGCCAACCCAAAGAGGCGCACCGCGTCGTTTCTCATGACTTACGGGCCGGTTACTTTCTTCCATGTAAAATCGTCGTCTATACCGAAAAAGGACAAACGAAAGTCGGAATGCCAAAACCAACTGCCTTGATGGACTTAGCAGACGAGGCAGCACTTCAAACTGTCGCCAAAGAAGTCGAACATACGTTACGACACGTAATCGATCAAGCTACACAATAACAAAACGCTCTACCTGTACATTGTTTCGTAAAGGAAACATCATACAAGTAGAGCGTTCTTTCGTTCACAGGATGTCGATCCAAATCTTCACGGCTGTCGCTAAAATCAGGACAGCAAGAATGACTTGGAGAATCTTCGTGTTCATCTTCTTCCCGGCGATTGCGCCAAGTGGTGCTGCAATTAAACTAGCAACGACCATGATTGCCGCAGGACCCCAGTCGACTTGTCCGGTCGTGATTTTACCAACCGTTGCGCCGATCGACGAAATGAACGTGATCGCTAATGACGAAGCAATCGTCATCCGTGTCGGGATTTTCAAGAGGACGAGCATAATCGGGACGAGTAAAAAGGCACCTGCCGCACCGACGATTCCGGCTCCGACACCTACGATGAATGCCGATACCGCCGCAATGGTTTTGTTGAACTGGACCTGATCAAGTGGAATGTCGTCGATTCCCTTTTTCGGAACGAACATCATGATCGCTGCCGTTAACGCAAGAACACCATAGACGATGTTGATTGTGTCTTCAGCCAGGATATTTGAACCATACGCACCGATGAAGCTACCGATTAAAATCGATCCCCCCATGTAGACGATCAATAATTTATTCAAATAACCGCCTTTTCGGTAAGCCCAGACGCCACCAATCGTCGCAAAAAAGACTTGAATCGCACTGATTCCAGCAACCTCATGGGCAGAAAATGCTGCAAAGCCGAGTAGCGGCGGGATATACAATAACATCGGATATTTAATGATTGAACCGCCAATTCCTAACATTCCTGAAATGTAGGATCCGACAAATCCGATTAAGAAAATCGTCACGATAAAACCGAATTCCATCGTTTATCACTCCTTAAAAAAGAGAGCCGTAAATCAGCTCTCTTTTCGAAATTAACCTTTTTGAATCCAGAATTTTAGGACGCTTGCTTCTTCTTCATGTTTGACGAGTTCATGACCACCTGATGTCGCCCACGCCTGAAGATCGTTTTTTGCCCCTTTATCCGTTGCATGGACTTCAAGGATTTGACCTGATTCGAGTCCAGCGATGGCTTTTTTTGTTTTTACGATTGGCATCGGACAAGCAAGTCCTTTTGCGTCGAGTACGAGTTCTGATTTCATGTTGTATTCCTCCTGAATGATTTGATGTTCGTTATGCATCGGCTTAGCGTACCGCACAGCGGTTCGGTCCGACTTCCATTTCCCGTTGTGTTTCAAGATCGGGTGTCTGTTTCCCCATGTTTGTTTCACGGATATCTTGATACGCGTTCGGTTGTGGCGGCAGGTTCTCTGTGACCATTTTCCGGAATGTTGCTTCATCGTCGATGTTGAGACCATGATTGTTCGCAAGCAAGATGCTTAATTTTTCCGCTACACTACCATCCGTGTTCAATTCTTCAATGATCATGAAATGTGCCGGTAAGACGATGAGTTCTGGTGAAAGATCACGATACGTGTTGTAGAGCGAATCGCGTAAGTCACCAACCCAGTCTTCCGCGAGACCGGCTAAATCCGGACGACCAATCGAGTCGATGAACAAGATATCACCCGTCAATAAATAACGCTGATCGACGATGAATGAAGTCGATCCAATCGTATGTCCTGGGGAATAAAGAGCGCGTACTTCAATCGCTGTATCCCCTACTTGAACCGTACTACCGTCTTCAAGTGGTGCATAATCGAATGTGACATCCGTCGCATCTTTCGGTGGCAACCAGTATGTCGCGCCTGTTTTTTCGGCGATGTCGCGTCCTCCAGAAATATGATCCGCATGAAGATGTGTATCAAACACATGCTTAATCGTGACGTTGCGTGATGCGGCATAATCCAAATACACATCTGTCATTCGTGTCGCGTCGATGAGTACGGCCTCTCCTTCTGAGATGACCATATACGAGAGACAACCTTTACCGATTCGAACGAACTGAACGACTTCGCCTTGATCAGTTCCTGTTTCGTTCAGCGTTCCGAGTGAAATCGGTTCTAGATGTTCACTCCATGCTTTCATACCGCCTGACAGATACGATACGTCTCGTCCTGCTTCTTCTAGCATATCGGCGACGAAAATCGATGAACCTTCTTTTGCGCAAACGACGAGAACATCCTGATCCGTCGGAAGCTGATCGAGAATCTCCTCGACACCATCCAACAATTCAAAATACGGAATGTTGAGGTACTTGAAGTTCTCTCCTTCGATTTTCCAATCTTGAAACGCATCCTCATTCCGGACATCTAAGATGAACAGAGACTCACGTCCAATGATTTTTTTTGTAACTTGTGCGGCTGTCATTGCTTGTGCCATATCTACTCGTTCCTCCTCTACTTTACGCTGTTGTATTATTTCGCTGAAACGAGTGTCGTCGTCTCAGACGCCCATTCCTGCATACCCGGTACGACATTGTGGACCGTATACCCCTTGTCACTGAGCTGTCGGCATGCCATGTCACTTCGGCTACCTGTCCGGCAGATGACATAAATCGTCTGATTTGAATCCAGTTCTGCATGGCGTGTCTCCAGTTCGCCTAACGGAATATTGATGGCTCCCGGTACATGGGCGAAGGCATATTCTGCTTGTTCACGAACATCAAGCACCGTGATCGAATCGTCTTGGCGTGCTGCTTCGACTGTTGCGTTGTCGACGGTTTGAGCGAATGCTGCTGGTTCCGTGACATCACCTGTTGATTTCCGAACGTAATGACGGAGCACTTCGCCTTCTTCAATCGTGCCTAAATAATGATTGCCGGTGCTGTTTGCCCAGGCACGGAGATCTGCAGTTGATCCTTTATCCGTCGCCTGGACTTCGATGACTTGTCCTGGTTCTAACGTCTTGATCGTTTTTTTCGTCCGAACGATCGGCATCGGACAAGCGAGACCTTTGGCGTCCAATACGATATCTGATTTAATCCTAGTCATACAATTCGCTCCTTTACGGTGTGGGGTATTATTTCGTTTCGCCTTCGTACGACATCATGCCGCCATCCATGTTCGTCACGTCATATCCTTGTCCTTCGAGATATGTCGTTGCGCGACCACTGCGCGCACCAGAACGGCATACCATGACATACTCTTTTTTCTTGTCGAGTTCGTTCATCTTGAATTCAATCAATCCGAGTGGAATATGGATCGCTCCCGGAATCATTCCTTCTTTGACTTCATCGACTTCCCGGACATCAATGACGTTCAGTTGTTCACCACGTTCGATTTTTTCCTGTACTTCTGTTGCTGTCATGCGTTTCATGTTCAATTCCTCCTCTTGATTCGATTTAGCGCCAGGCATTCATTCCGCCACGGACTTCCGTGACATTTGAATAACCGGCTTTTTTTAGTACTTTGACGGCTTGTTTGCTTCGCATCCCGCTTTGACAGATGACGAGCACTTCTTTGTCTTTCGGGATTTGATTCAGTTGACTGTTTAGCGTTTTTAACGGAATGTTCTTAAATCCTTTGATGTGATTGCCTTTGAATTCTGCCGGTGTCCGAACATCGAGATAAAATCGTTTGCGGTCGTTTAGTAACGGCTTCAGTTCCGTGGTCGACACTTGCTTGACGCCTTTTGTTGGGGCGAACATCTTATAAGCGAGATAGCCGACGACGAGCAACAAGATAATCGATAGTACATCCATGCGTCATTCCTCCTTCAGATCATTAGATGAATAGATTGACGTTTCCGTTCTCCGCATCGGCGAGGTAGGCGGCAACACCTGCATACTCAATCCCGTCGTGTAATTCTTCCTGTTTCAAACCGAGTAAATCCATCGTCATCGTACAGGCGACGAGTTTGACATCCTGCTCTTTCGCTAATTCGATTAAGTCCGGAAGCGGCATCGCATTGTGCTTCTTCATGACGTTTTTAATCATTTTTTGACCTGCACCACCGAAGTTCATTTTCGAGAGTGGCATCTTATCAGCACCGCGTGGCATGAACTTACCGAACATCTTCTCAAGGAATGTTTTATCCGGCTGGATCGGTTCATCTTTACGCATCGCATTCAAACCCCAGAAGGTATGAAAAATCGTGACTTCGTGATCGTATGCGGCTGCACCGTTGGCAATGATATAAGCTGCCATGACTTTGTCGTACTCTCCACTAAATAAAACGATGGTTGTTTTTTTTGTATCTGACATGAACGTAATTCCTCCAAGTTTTTACCCTAAGGGGTATATTAATTCATAAAAAAATTTATCTGCTTTTCATTAAGAGTTGAACAGCCTCTGCAACGGCTTGTTCATGATTTTCCGTCGCATCATCCTGACGAACACAGTCGATCAAGTTCTCACTGACGACGAGACCGATGACGCGATCGATTGCACTACGTGTAGCGCTCAGTTGTGTGACGACATCCTTACAAGACGCCTCTTCTTTCATCATTCGAACGATTCCGTGGATTTGTCCTTCAATCCGATTCATCCGATGAATGATGCGATCTTCATAACCGTTTTCCATATGAAGTCCATCTCCTTTTTTAAATGTGACATGCGTCATACCTCGTTGGTACATTTCATACAATAATACCTACAGGGGTATAAGTCAACGAAAAAGATTTCCGATTTTATCGCCATTGTAGAACGTCCGGAAATCTTTTTACATTTAACCTTTCCAATTCGCCTGTAAAAAAGTGATCCAATGTTCTGCAAGGCGAGTCGGCATCTTCTCTGGTAACAGGTAGCGAAACGTTCGTTTAGAAATCCCTTTCGCATGAAGCGCAAAGGACTCGGACGGGAAAGACGTGACGAGTCGTTCCGACAAGGCTGCAATGCCACTCCCATTAAAAACAAGTTGACGCACTAAATAGTTGGCATCGACTGTAATCGTTCGTGCGGGAACGATCGACGAAGCATCTAGCCAACGATCGAGCGCATAGCGGGATGCAGATCCTTCTTCGCGAACGATCCACGTTGCATCGTTTAACGAAAGGTGAGCCGCACCAATGATGTGCAGTTGATCTTTCGCAAAGACGATTTGTTTGATCCCATCAAGTGTCAGTTCTCCTTCGATCATCCCGAGATCAATCTCACGATGTCTTAAGGCTGCTGCCACTTGATCGTGATTCATTAATTGGATATCTAGTGATACCTCGGGATGAGCGCTCGAAAACAGATGAATCATGTCATCGAGCAACATTTCGTGAATCGTATGCGTTGCTCCAATCCGTAAGGTTCCGCGGAAGACACCTTCCGATTCATCCAGCTGGGACTGCATCTGTTCGAGCTGGAAAAGAACTTCTTTTGCGTGGCGATAGACAATCCAGCCCATTTCCGATACCTCGACCCCTATTGCGAATGAATCACGTATTAATAATGAATGTCCGATCTCTTCTTCTAGTCGTTTGACGTGAACACTGACCGTCGGTTGCGATAGAAATAACTGTTCCGCTGTTTTCGTAAAATGACGTGTTTCAACAAGTGTGACGAACGTTCTCAGTTCAGTTAATTTCAACAATACCCCTCCTCATTACATTTCATAATCATTTGTATGTAATTAATTCATTTTTATAATCTTGTATTCCTCTTTCATACTCAAGGTATCACGTATTAGAAAGAAGGACAGTTTCATGATGTATATCTCATTTATGTTATTAGGAGCAACCATCGGCATACTCTCCGGCTTTTTCGGAATCGGTGGCGGCATCATCCTGACCCCACTTTTATTGATTCTCGGCTATGAAGCCAGCACCGCGATCGTCCTCAGTCTGTTGCTGACACTCGGATCGACTGTGACCGGCACGCTCTCGCATCTTCGATTAAAAACATTCCGTTTTCGTGATGCCGGGATCATTGGTCTGTCTGGCATCATCGGTTCTGCGTTGATCACACCAGTCGTCTTTTGGCTCGAGCGTCATGCTGGTGCTGATGTCGTCTTATCAAGTCTCTACATTGTCTTACTGATTGGTTTTTCGATTCAGTTCCTTCGTCCCCGTTCAAAGGAACGTCCGTCTTTTCCGGTCCATCATGCTTCCGTCGTAAAGCTCGCCGTCATCGGACTTGCTGCCGGAATCCTCTCGTCGTTGATGGGTGTCAGCGGTGGATTCTTGTTGACGCCGCTCTTGCTCGCCTGGGTTCGCTTCCCGCTCAAAAAAGCAATCGGAACGAGCATCGCCTCTGCGACATTGATTGTTCTTGGAGGCGTGACGAGTTATGTTGCTTCCGGAACCAGTGCTCCGTTATCACTCGGGATTGCTTTAATCGTCGGTGCGTTCATCGGCTCACCACTCGGTGCTTCACTCTTGCATCGCTTCAATGAACCGTTCGTTCAAAAGACGTTAGGAATCTTTTATGGTGTCGTCGCCTTAAGCGTCATCGTCAAAGTATTCGGTCTTCCTTATCTGTCACTCGTCTTACTCGCTTTATTCACACTCAGCCTGTTGAGCGTCTTCGGTTACCGGATTCTTAAAACGGCCTAAATGAAAAAGCAGCTGACACATCGTCAGCTGCTTTTGTGCGTGCTCAATGATTAACGCACGCTTTCTTCTTTGATTTTTTGTGGTTTCATGATTTTTGCCTCTTTTTTCTGACGCATGCGTTCCGCATTCATCAATCCCCCTAACATCAGGACGACAGCGGACAAATAGAACCACGTCATCAAGACGATGATTCCGGCAAGCTGACCGTAAAGACGATCGTAACTCCCGAACTCAGCATAGTAAGAGAAGAATTCCGAAACGACTTGCCAAGCGATCGTCGCAAAAATGGCTCCAGGGAGTACTTGACGAACCGTTAGTCGGACACTCGGTAAAATCCGATACAATAAGATGAAAAAGACAAGTAAGAACAACGTCCCGAGTCCCCAGCGGAATAAGAACCAGATCCACGAATAGTTCGTCACGAAATCAGCGACGATTGCAAAGTGGTTGATGAAACGCCGTGTTAACTTTTCTGAAATCGGAACAATCAATGAAATCGGTAAGATGATCATCATCCCGATCGTAAAAGCGAAGTCTTGCAACAGTCCGCGCCAGAATGGCGCTTTTCGTGTCACTTCGAGCGCATCGTTTAGCGAGCGGACAAGTGACTGGACCGACATCGAAGCAAGCCAAAAGGCGGCGAGAAAACTGATCGAGGCAAGTTTGAATCCGCCTTGATCAAAGATTCCAACGACGTTCCGCTGAATCAAATCATACGTTTCTGCCGGAGCAAACGGTCGAATTAAATCCAGCACGTTATCGGACGTAAACGGTAAGAACGAGACGATCCCAACTACGAATAATAAGAACGGGAATAAGGACAACATCAGATAATAGGCGAGCTGAGCCGATTTATCAAAAAAGGCTTCACCAAAAAAACGGGCAAATACAGGTTTGATTAAAGACATACAAATTTCCTCACTTTCAACTAATTCTCTACACTATCCCCCATTTCATACCTCCTTTAAACTTTTGGAAGTCTTTTGAACTTATAACAACCTTATACATCATTCAAGTTTGGCGCTTCGGTTCTGCGCGGGGTACACTAGGAACAGAGATTGTATCGTGCTTGTTTTTTAGAAAGGATTTCGATTCGTGTACTCACTCATTCAAACCGAAGCAGAACGCTTCTTTACTTCTTATATAGAGCAATACCCCGAAATGGCCGGACGTCAGCAAGAAGTCATCCGTTCGATTGAAACAACAGGAACGTACGAACAGACGGCTTCCGAGCTAGCGTTCGGTGCCAAGCTCGCTTGGCGGAACAGTAACCGATGTGTCGGACGTCTCTTTTGGGAACAACTCCATGTCTTTGACGCGCGGGATGCGTTGACCGTTGAAGCGGTCCGCGACGCGTTATTTGAGCATATCCGGTTCGCGACGAACGAGGGACGAATTCGCTCGACGATCACGATTTTCCATCCGACACGTGTCCGGCTGCATAATCATCAACTGATCCGCTACGCTGGTTATGAGACCGCAACAGGAATCATCGGTGATCCGGCTTCGATCCAACTGACGCGACAATGTGAAGCACTTGGCTGGACCGGAGCGCATACACCCTTTGATATCCTGCCCCTCTTGATTGAACTCGATGGACAAGTCAGCCTGCATCCGATTCCAGATGAGTTCGTGCTCGAAGTCAGCATCACACATCCTGACTATGACCTGTTCGGTGGTCGCGAAGTCCGCTGGTATGCCGTGCCGATGATTGCCGACATGCAGCTCGAGATCGGTGGCATCGTCTATCCGTGTGCCCCGTTCAACGGATGGTACATGGGAACAGAAATCGGTGCCCGTAACCTCGCCGATACGGATCGTTACGATCTGTTACCGCTCGTCGCGACACAACTCGGTTTGAATACCTCGCGTGAACGTTCGCTTTGGAAAGACCGAGCGCTCGTCGAACTGAACATCGCCGTACTTGAATCGTTCGAACGCGCCGGTGTTACGATCGTTGATCACCATACGGCTGCGAAACAGTTCGCTCGTTTTGAAAAAAATGAAGCCGCGTGCGGTCGTGATGTCACCGGGGAATGGTCCTGGCTCGTGCCACCGATGAGTGGTGCAACGACGCATATGTTCCATAAGGATTACGACCCGGAAATCAAACGACCGAACTTCTTTCCGAAATCAACACAGACAGCGCCCGTGACCGGCTGTCCGTTCCACCAAGGAGCACTGAAATGAATTATGTCGAGCAGTTACGTCAAAAAATCGGTCATGACCCAGTCATTCTTGTCGGTTCCGTCGTCCTCGTCGTACAAAATGAACACATTTTGCTCGAACAACGAAACGAAACACAAGCCCGCTTTGGTTTACCAGGAGGATTGATGGAATGGGCGGAATCACCGGAAGAGACCGCGCGTCGAGAGCTTAAAGAAGAGACTGGCTTAGAGGTAAAACGATTAACGTTACTCGATGTCTACTCCGGTCCGCAATACGTGACGACGTTAGCGAACGGAGACGTCTTTCAAAGCGTCACCCTCGCCTATATCGGTGAACATCCGATTGGAATGTTAAAACAAAGTGATGAAAGCATCAATCTCCAGTTCGTCCCGCTTGATGACTTACCCGATCACTTAGTCGGTTCTCACGCTCGAATGATTGAAGACTACAAAAACCGCCGCTAAATGAATAGCAGCGGTTTTTGTTTATAGCGACTGACGCATGATGTATTGTTTCAAATCCCGCTGAGTCCACCCTTCAGAACGTAACGCCTCCCAAACCTGCACATCTGTTGATTGATAATGGTAGGTCGTTCCCGGTAAACGACGGACGACTTCTGTCGCATGTCGTGCTTTTTGTTCTGCTGGACCTACGACTGACAAGAGAGATGATCCGGCTACTGCCACTACACTTGCTTCTAATTGGTAATAATCCGTTTGTAATTGCTGCATGACATGAGGATCTTGCTGCCAGATGTATTCCCCTTGTCCATGGTATTGTTTTAAAAACTCCACTTCTTCGATCGTCGGCAGAGCGGCTTCTTGACGTTCATCCGTTAAATGAAAATATCCGATTTCTCCAACAATCGTATAGTGAAGCGATTCATACAAGCGAATTGCCGGATCGTTCCCTTGAATGACTTCAAGCATCAGACCATCCATTCCGATTTCTTTAGCATGGCTCAGTTGTGCTTGATACAAGGCTTTCGCGATCCCAAGACGACGATATTGTGGTGAAATCCCCAGTCCCCCACACCGCATGATGCGTTGACCCTCGATCTCCTTCCAACCGTTCAGCCAGAGACCGACCGGTATTTCTCCATGATAGGCAACGAATGAATGCTCCAATTGGTTCCCGTCTCGTTCGATGATGCGCTCTTGGAATTCTGCTTCCGATAAGTGCAGTGGAATCAAATAATCTTGGAATCCATCCTGCATCGCTTTGTACGCCGTTTTTACGCCAGGTGCGCGTTGAATATGAATCATCGAAAAACCTCCTTTTCCACTGAGCTGTTTCGCTTTCGTTCGCCTCATTTCCTGCATACAAAAACACCCTTGTCGCCAAGGGTGTTAGTCGATTCATTGATGGAGTTTCGAACGCTTGCGTCCATATCCGAAGTACAACAGTAATCCAATGGCTGTCCAGACAAAGAAGGCAATCCACGTGAATGGTTGTAAGTTGAACATGAGCATGATACAAGCAAGGACTGACAAAATCGGTAAGACTGGGACGAACGGAACCTTAAAGGCGCGCTTCAAATCGGGACGCGTCCGGCGTAGGACGATGACCGCGATCGAGATGAGCGAGAAGGCTGCTAGTGTTCCGATGTTGATCAATTCAGCAAGTGTACCAAGCGGCACGAATCCAGCGATTAAACCAGCAGTCGTTCCGAGAATCCAAGTCGCTTTAACTGGTGTGTGTGACTTTTCATTGACGTCTGAGAAGACTTTCGGTAATAATCCGTCACGGCTCATCGCGAACAAGAGACGGACGAGACCAAATGTCATGACGAGGATGACCGTCGTCATACCAACGATGGCTCCTAAGTCAACGAATCCAGCGACCCAGTCTTGGCCAGCCACTTTTAAGGCAAGGGATACTGGGCTATCAACACCTTCAAACTGTTTGAATGGAACGATTCCGACCATGATAGCAGAGACCACGACGTACAAAACGGTAACGATCGCAAGCGATCCTAGAATCCCAATCGGTAAGTTACGTCCCGGGTTTTTGACTTCTTCTGCTGCCGATGTGACGGCATCAAATCCAAGATAAGCGAAGAAGGCAATCGCTGATGCTTGCAGGACACCGCTCATACCGAACGGCGCAAACGGCTTGTAGTTGCCTGGTTCGATATACCAGATCCCGACGACGATGAACAAGACGACGACGGCAACTTTGACAAGTACCATGATGTTGTTGACGCGTTTTGTCTCTTTAATCCCAAGCGAAAGCAAGAGCGTGATGACCATCAGAATCAAGAACGCTGGTAAGTTAAAGAACGTTTCGCTTCCTGGTACAGCACCTGGAGCAGCTGTTAAAGCTGTCGGTAAATGGAGACCAAAGCCTGCTAACAGTGACTGGAAGTACCCTGACCAGCCGGTCGCAACGGCACTCGAAGCGAGTCCGTATTCTAAAATGAGACACCAGCCGATGATCCAAGCCACGACTTCCCCAATCGTTGCGTATGTATACGTATATACACTACCTGAGACGGGAATCATCGACGAGAATTCAGCATAACAAAGGGCTGCGAGCGCACAGACGATAGCGGAAATAATAAATGAGATCGGTAAAGCAGGTCCTGCATAAAGAGCGCCCGTTCCTGTCAGAACGAAAATCCCGGTACCGATGATGGCACCGATTCCAAGTAAAATAAGGTCAAACCCTGATAAGTGACGTGCCAGTTTGGAATGTTGTTTCATGTCCATCATCACACTGACATCTTTCTTGCGAAGCAAACTCATGTTTCATCCTCCGAACTTTTCTCTTTTTTCTGAATATTCAAATCATTGAGGTAATTGACTTTCTTATCATAACAAACGATGTCAGGTTCGATAAGTCTTTTTTTCTGTATTTTTTCACAAAGTGGTCAAACCACTTTTGTGAAAATGCGACAACGCTTTGATGCGTCAACGCAAAAACACCCTTTCCTCAAAATGAGAGGAAAGGATGTACTCGTATTACGGACGATCGTTTGGATGATCGAGGTTAGGACCTTTATGATCATCTGGATCGATCGGGTAATCATCTTGCTGTGCTAAATCGTTTTCTGGCAATGCACCTTTTGGTGTACCATGTGTCGTCTCATCTGTTGAAGAAGAGCGCGCTGAACGTGGTGCACGATCTGGTGTGACATCATCTGCTGCTTGTGAAGCTGCACCTTTTGCTGCATCTTTCAAGCTCGGTGATGAAGAAGTCGATGCTGACTTACTTGGAAGGTTCGATGTGTCGACTTCCGTGTTCTCTGCTTTCTTTTGCAGACGATCGAGGTAACGCGATGCATTATCACGTCCACCAAGACCAAAGGCAAGACCGAAAGCAAGCGCAAGTGCTCCAAGGATCAAGATGAAGGCTGAGTTGACAATCGTATCCGCAACACCCAATTGATCAAGTGCCATGAAGACAGCAAGTGCAAGAATCGCATACTTCGCAACGCTTGAGAGGACTTTTAGTTCAGAGTTGCCGAACAAGCTGTCCATCGTACGTTTGACGAGGTTACTGACGATGATCCCGATTGCGAGAATGATGATCGCTGTCAAGACGCTCGGTAAGAACGCAAGGACGGCACGACCGAGGTCGACCATGAAGTCAAGACCAATCAAGTTGAATGCTTCGACGACGAAGAGAACGACGATGACGATCTCAACGAGTGCACCTACGATTGAAGCTGGTGATGTAGAAGCTTGGTTCGCATCCCATGAACCGATCTTCAAGTGACGTGTCAGGTTGTTGAATCCAAGACGTGATAAGAGATCCGTAACGAATTTCTTGATGAAACGTCCGACGTAAAGACCGACAAGAATTAGAACGACACCAACGATGATGTTCGGAATCATACCAAGGACATCGTTCAACATGTTGATCGCTGGTCCTGTGATTCCTTTAATGTTCAATTGATCAAGTGCTGAAATCGTGATTGGAATCAGAATCAAGATGAAGACGACTGTTCCGAGAATCGACGAAAGTGATTTCGCATCTTTTTGATCCGTTGATCCAAGATTGAAGCGAGCTGCGAATTTATCTGTTCCAACAGCATGAAGGAAATTCGTCACGATATCGCGGACGATTTTCGCTACGAGGAAGCCGACGAAGAAGATGGCTGCCGCAGCAATCAAGCGTGGAATGAATCCAAGGAATGACGATAACAATTGGCTGAACGGTTGTGAGACACTCTCAATGTTCAACGCACCGAGTACACCCGGTAGGAACAGAAGCAAGACGAGGTAGAAGACGATCTCCCCTGCTACTTTTGGATAAGCTGAAAGATCCGTCTGACCTTGAAGCATCTTGTTCGAACGCACTTTGTCGTTCGCCATCAGCTTCGTTCCTGCTTTGACGATGATCATGCGAAGAACGACCGCGATGACGTATGCCAAGAGAAGGATGAGAGCTGCTTTCAAGATGTTCGGGATTGCCGCGAGTAATGTACTCATCGTATCCGCAAGTGGTCCAGCAATGATGTTCAGATCAAGGATGTTGAAGACCAAGATAAGAACGAAGACCATGAGAACCCAAAAGACGACGGTCCCGATGATTTTTTCAGGTGTCCACTTTTTCTTCTTTGGTGGCGTACCTTCTTTTTGAGGTGACAACTTATTGACGACCCCAGACTTCTCTAACGCTTTTTGAACCCCGTTCGCGATCAGCTTGGCAATGAGCCATCCAATCAAGAAAATGATGATCGCTCCAAGCAAGTTGCCGAGTGATCCGAGAATGCCGTTCAAGTTCAACGACGTTCCGTTCCAAATGTTATTCATCCTGCCACACTCCTTCACCTAAATAAAATTATATATTTCTGACACTTCTTTAATTTCCCCAGCTAAAGGATTTATTAAACCCTTGTCAGTACCAGAATGTGGCGTTTCTTGTTTCTCCTACAAAAACTGGATGTTTACTATATGTGAGTATACACTGCTACAGCAATCATTTCGGAAAAAAGCAGTATCGTCTAAATGACGACACTGCCTTATATCAAACGACTTCTTTTTCAGAGAATTGACTGTTGTACAGATCCGCATAAAAACCATCTGCCTCGAGCAATTCTTCGTGTGTTCCTTGTTCGATGACACTTCCTTGATTCATGACAAGAATCAAATCGGCATCTTTGATCGTCGAGAGACGATGGGCAATGACGAAGCTCGTCCGTCCCTCCATCAAGCGACGCATCGCTTGCTGGATGAAGACTTCTGTCCGTGTATCCACACTAGAGGTCGCTTCATCGAGAATCATGATCGGCGGATCAGCAAGAACGGCCCGAGCGATCGTCAACAGCTGTTTTTGACCTTGCGAGATGTTCGAGGCTTCCTCGTTCAAGACCGTATCATACCCGTCCGGCAACGTCCGGATGAAGTGATCAGCGTGCGCCGTTTTGGCTGCAGCGATGATTTCCTCCTCGGTCGCTCCACTCTTACCGTAAGCAAGATTATCTCGGATCGTACCGTTGAAAAGCCACGTATCTTGTAAGACCATCCCGAACGTCGTCCGTAAGTCTTCGCGTGACATCTCGCGGGTATCGATGCCGTCAATCCGGATCGTCCCCCCGTTCAACTCATAAAAGCGCATCAATAGATTGATCATCGTCGTCTTACCGGCACCCGTCGGTCCAACGATCGCGACCGTTTGTCCCGGTGCGACATCGATGTTCATGTCCTCGATCAAGAGATCGGTTCCGTAACCAAAATCAACGTGTTCGAACGCGACCGCCCCTTCAGCTTGCGTGAGACGATGTGTCGTCACTTCCTTGATTTCTTCTTCTTCGTCTAGTAATTCAAAGACACGTTCTGCTGCTGCGACCGTCGATTGAACGATGTTCGCGATGTTCGCCGTCTGTGTGATCGGTTGCGTGAATTGGCGTGTATAGGTGATGAACGCTTGGATATCCCCGATCGAGATCGCCCGTTGCGTGACGAGAATCCCGCCGACGATACTGATCAGGACGTAACTGATATTTCCGATGAACATCATCATCGGCATGATGATCCCGGAGATGAACTGTGCTTTACGTCCTGCTTCATACAACTCTTCGTTGACGGCATCAAACTGCTCGACCGCTTTGCGTTCATGTCCGAACGCTTTGACGACTGAGTGTCCGGTATACATCTCTTCGACGTGTCCGTTCAATTGTCCAAGCGTCCGTTGTTGATCAGCAAAGTATTTTTGAGACCGTTTCAAAATCGGACGAATCGCAAAAATCGAAACCGGTAATGAGACAAGTGAAATCAGTGTTAACAGCGGACTGATCGTCAACATCATGATCAAAATCCCGACGATTGTCACGATTGAGGTGATGAACGATGTCACACTTTGTTGTAACGTACTGCCGATCGTATCGATATCGTTCGTCACGCGGCTGAGCGTCTCCCCGTTCGGACGACCATCGTAGTATTTCAACGGCAGGCGTTCGAGTTTATGATTGACGTCTTCGCGTAAATCGTAGACTGTTTTTTGAGCGATACCTGACATTAAATACTGTTGCAAGTAATTGAAAAGACTACTGATGATATACAGTCCAGCGAGCCAGAGCAGGATCTGTCCGATTTTCGTGAAATCGATTGCCGCTCCCGGTACACCTTGGAACTTCGCATATGCCCCTTCAAACAATTCCGTGATTGCCGTCCCCATGATTTTCGGACCGGCAATCATGAAGACCGTACTGAGGATGGCTGCAAGGAAAACACCAACGAGCGCTGTCCGACGCGGACGCAGATACCGAAGCAGACGACGGAACGTTGCTTTGAAATCCTTTGGTTTTTCTCCGAGCATCATCATATTTCCGCCACCGGGACCACCAGGCGGAGGACCGCCGGCAGGTCGTTTTTTCTCACTCATGCGATTTCCTCCTCTGATAGTTGTGACTTAACGATTTCCTGATAGACGGCATTGTCAGCAAACAATTCATCATGCGTTCCGATTCCAGCGACTTTCCCTTCATCCAGGACGATGATTTGATCGGCATCGATGACGGTGCTGACACGCTGAGCGACGATCAAGACGGTTGCTTCGCGTGTTTCTTCCCGTAAGGCTTTCCGAAGTGCCGCATCAGTTTTAAAGTCGAGCGCTGAAAAACTGTCATCAAAGACATATAAATCTGGTCGACGAACGAGTGCTCGCGCAATCGACAACCGTTGTTTTTGCCCACCGGAGACGTTCGATCCACCTTGTTCGATCCGTGCTTCGTAACCGTCCGGCATCCGTTCGATGAAATCGGTCGCTTGTGCGATTTGCGCCGCATGCGCGACTTCTTCGTCTGTCGCGTCCTCTTTCCCGAAACGAATGTTTTCAGCGATCGTACCCGTGAACAGTAGCGCCTTTTGAGGAACGAAGCCGATTTTCGACCGCAGTTCCTCTTGCCGTACATCCTGGCTATCGGCACCGTTGACCCGGATGCTTCCTTCCGTCACGTCATAAAAACGAGGAATCAAATTGACGAGAGTTGATTTACCGGAACCGGTTCCACCGATCACAGCCGTCACTTCACCTGGTCGTGCCGCAAAGCTGATGTCGGATAAGACAGGTGTCTCAGCACCTGGGTAACGGAACGTGACACGATCAAAGACGAGCGTTCCTTTTTCACGGTCAGCGGTTTGTGTCCCCTCATCTGTCATCGTTGGTGTCATCTCGAGAACTTCATTGATCCGTTTCGCCGAGACAGCTGCCCGCGGAATCATGACGAACATGACCGACGCCATGACGAGCGCGAACATGATTTGCATGACGTACTGGATGAATGCCATCAAATCCCCGATTTGCATGCCACCATTATCGATCCGGATGCCCCCGAACCAAATGACACCGACGACCGTCAAGTTCATGACGAGCATCATGACAGGCATTAAGAACGCCATGATCTTATTGACCTTGATCGAGACTTCTGTCAAATCCGCGTTCGCTTTCGTCAATCGTACTTGTTCATCGCGTTCTCGGTTAAAGGCACGGATGACACGAATCCCGGTCAAGTTCTCCCGCAAGACGAGGTTCAGACGGTCGAGTCGTTTTTGAACCTTCCCAAACAACGGAACGCCTTTCCACAGAATCAACAGGATCGAAATAACAAGGACCGGCATCGCCGCGACGATGACAAGTGATAGTTTGGCATCTTTTGAGACGGCCATGATCAATCCACCGATGAACATGATTGGTGCACTGACGACCATCCGCAACATCATGATGACGACTTGTTGGACTTGTGTGATGTCGTTCGTCGTCCGCGTAATCAGTGACGCCGTTCCGACCTGGTCGAACTCTTGCAGGGAGAAACGTTCGACATGGTTAAAGACTTGGCGACGGATATCCCGTCCGAGCCCCATCGACGCCTTCGATGAATAATAACTGGCGGCAACGGCAGCTAACGCTCCGATACCGGTAATCCCCAGCATGACGGCACCAATTTTCCAGATATACGCGGTATCGCCGGTAACGACGCCTTTATCGATGATATCCGCCATCAGTGTCGGTAAATACAAATCGGACATCGATTGTGCAAATACAAGGACAAGCACAGCAAAGACCGCCCATTTATAGACCGTCAACCGTTTGAGTAACTTAATCATCCGAACATCCTCCTTTCAGATCTGGACGTAAAATCTGACCGATTCCCTCAGCAATCACTGCGTGTGTTTCAAGCATCTGTTCGAATACGTCCGGGTCAATCGTCGCAAGCACTTGCTCCAGTTGACGTTGCATCCCCTTCTCTTGTTCCTTGATGTCAGTGACGAATTGCTGCCCTTGATCACTAAGCTTTAAGACGACTTCCCGTCGATTGTCGGGATTCGTCTCCCGAATGACCCAGCCCGATTGGACGAGACCTTCAATCGACTGACTGAGGGTACTTTTCGGTAAGTGCGTATGTGCGGCGAGCTCTTTTTGCGAGATCGGTCCACGCGGTGCAATCGTCATCAAGCTATGAAATTGCGGTAAACTGAGTCCGTTTTCCTGTGCCGTCTGATGCGCTGCTCGGACCAGATGGCGCTGGACATTCCAAAACGACTGCATCATCGCAGTCGAACGGGTCGTTTCCGTTTGATCCATCTTGTTTCGCCTCCTTGTTCCATTTCAAATCGTTCCAAAAGGAACAATTACTTATATGAATTAAATTACGCCGATTATTTTTGATTGTCAACGAAAAGGCAATGTGAAAAATCACATAGTTTTTGCTATGCTCAAGGAACACAAGGAGTGAGCATAGATGAGACATGAAATGGGATTATTTGAAGAACCGTTTCGTTCGATTGAACAAGGACGAAAGACCGTCGAGATTCGATTGAATGATTCAAAACGACAACAGGTACAAGTCGGTGATCAGATTCAGTTCACCCATACGGAAACAAGTGAGACGCTACTTGTCCGCGTGACAAAACGACAAGTCTTTCCTGATTTCCGAGCGCTTTATGAACACATCCCAAATGAAGCTATCGACTGTGTTGGTTGGTCGCTCGACGAACTCGTGACGTCAACCTATGCAATCTATTCACCGGAAGCCGAGCAACAGTACGGGGCACTGGCTCTGACGATCGCATTAGAACCATAAAAAAACGTCTTTTCTACAGTCAACGTAGAAAAGACGTTTTTGAATTCATTCGGGTTCGACGTGTACATGGATATCATAGACACCGTATTCTTCCGTCAGTGTATCTTCAACACGTGTCGCAATATCGTGCGCCTGATGGATGTTCAAGGTGGAGTTGACGAGGATGACGACATCAACGACTTCATTGTTGCCGTAATTACGTCCTTTGATTGACTTAATCCCTTTGACACCTTCGAGATCGAAAATGACATCTTCGTACATCTTCAGCTTCTTCTCATCGAAGCCATCCGTCAGTTCGTGTGACGCTTCCGTAAAGATGTCCCACGCTGTCTTACAGATCAAGAAGCCGACGATGATCGCGGTCACGACATCGAGCCATGGCATGCCGAACTGTGATCCGACGATCCCAATCGTCGTCCCGACACTGACCCACGCATCGGATAGATTATCTTTCGCTGCTGCCATGACGGCTTTGCTTTCAATCTCCTCGGATAACTTCTTATTGTAGCGGTAGACGAAGTACATCACGAGAGCTGAACCGATTCCGACGTATGCTGCAAGAACATCAGGTGATTCCTGCTTGCCTTCGAACAACGTCGAGATTGTATCGATCAAGACTTGGAGACCGACTGCCATCATGATGAAGGAAGCTACGAGCGAGGCAATCGTCTCACTTTTCCAGTGTCCGTACTTGTGATCGTCATCTGCCGGACGTTGTGAAATCCGTAAGCCGATCAAGACAGCGATCGACGCGATGATGTCAGTCGCGTTGTTCAAACCGTCCGCCCGGAGTGCGGCAGAATCTGCTGTATACCCAATGATTAATTTTAATGATGATAACAAAATATAGGCTGCGATACTAATCATCGCACCGCGTTCGCCGCGTTTTAGATTATCGTATTTTTGTTGTTCCATTCTCGTCGCCCCCACTTTCTCTGCGATTAGCAAACCTCATCGTACCAGTCGGAAATCGAGTGGGTCTAGAGAAATCATTTTGTTTCGAACTAGGTAATTAACAAATACACAACAATGTTTCCCTATACCAAACCAAATTTGATTGAGTCATGTGGCTCTTTTAAAGAAAATCAGCAACATTACCTTAAAGAGCAACCAACTTTTTTGACTTGTCAGACTCTTTAACAAACATAATTCGTGCAAGTTCTGAAGGGAATCGGTAGACTAAAGATACAACACCAAGAGGAGGAGTTCTCACAATGGCAGAATTCATTAAGAGTGAAGAAACATTCAAGGAATTGATTTCAAGTGATGCACCGGTCATCATTAAGTTCGAAGCAGACTGGTGCCCGGACTGCAAACGGATGGATTACTTCATGCCGGACGTCGAGTCACAATTCGACCACTTACCAATCCACACGATCGACAAGGATGAGTTCCCTGAAATCGCATCGAACCATGATGTCATGGGAATCCCAAGCTTGCTCGTCTTCAAAAACAATAAAAAACTGGCGCACTTGCACAGTGCAAATGCTAAAACACCAGAAGAAGTTACAGCATTCTTAAAGCAAAATTTCAACTAAGCAAAAATAACCTGACGCCGCAGCGTCAGGTTATTTTTTTATGTATCGATCTGATTTAGGATACTACTTCAATCCGTCTCAACTTTTCTTAAAAAAGATACGGGTGAACAGATTCGTAATCGTTCCAGCTATAGTTGCTTCAATCATAGCGACGACTACAATCGCTAAAATATCCTGCATGCCTAGTGTTCCTAAGAAATTAATAAGGTTCAGAATAAAAAATAAAATGAAGAAAATTAGATAATCTCGTTTTCGCATCGTAGTCCTCCTACTCAATACGTATTTGTCGTCTTTTGTCGCTACAACACTACCATACATAATGATTTCTAAGGATTACATAATTGAAAGGAACAACCAACATCTACAAAAAAGTAGTCTTTCTCTCGCTCGAGAAAGACTACTTTTACTCATTTAACGTTCACACGCGATGCCGTCTTTATCCCGGTCGCTCTTCGTGTTTAAGTTATACGTCGCAAGGCTCACGTACGCCTTGTACTTCGTTGCTTTATAGATCGGTTTTCCGTTCTTGTCATACCCTGTCCGATTTTTTAGACCCGCTTTTTTGGCGACACCGCCTTTGTACGTCTTCTGCATTTCCGTACAGTTCTTAAAGGCTTTTGCTTTCGTTGCCGCTTCACTGGCTGCTGGAACATGGATCAAGGCGAGACTGACGACACCCGCTAGTACAAGCCGACTCCATTTTTTCATAGGGATTCCTCCTTTTTTCAAAAAACGACAATTTGTCTTTTGATTATAAGAGGTCATTTTAAAAAATTGTTTTCTTTTTTCATTTTTACATCAATGATTTTTAAAATCTGACAATCAACGAATATAGGACGAGCTGACGAGGTCATCTTTTAAGATTGACGTCGGGATCTTGAATTCGACGATGCCCATATATCCTGGCGCGATGCTGTACTCATCAAACGACAGGACTAATTTGTGATCTGCCGTAATATAGAAGTTTTGTTTCGCTGAAATCTGCTTGAACTGCTCGTCCTCCAGTACATCCGGTGTTCCTTCGACGAAGTAGACCTTCCCTTCATCGGCTTTCATTTGGCGACGCATCTCTTCTTTTAGATACTCACTGATCGTCGTGATATATCCGTCATCCTTAAACAAGGACGGTAACGTCAGGACAAGTTGTTGTTTCTTATCAATCGTATCGTACTGAACGCTTTCCGATGCACTTGCCCGTGTCTCGGTAACGGTTCGCCCGATCGACAACAAGTCGTCTGTATCCGTCTTAACGTCGTAGCGGCTATCGACGGCAAATACCCCTTCCTGTCCGTTCGTCTCCTGTTTGAACTTTTCGTAGAGTGCTTGTCCTTCCGCAATATACTTTTCGTTTAGTTGTTGCTCGAGTGCTTTGTCCGGTAACGTCACTTGAGGGGATTTGATATCAGCCGACTGTTGTGTCTTCGTCTCTTTCCAGTCGATCGTCACGATCTCAGTCAGTTGACCAAAGACCGGCACCTTCGCCATCGCGTCCGCAAACGACGCATTACTATTTAATCCGCCGACGAATAACGTGATGGCGGCGGCTGTAATCAGTACGGATCGTTTCGTCCTCGAAGGACGCGTCCGATGCTCGACTCGGGCAATCATTTCATCGAGTTCTTTTGGAACCGGTGGTTGTTGGTATGCCTGTTTCAGATCATCAAGTTTGTTCGACATCTAACTCATCTCCATTCAATTTCATTTTCAATAAGGTCAACCCTTTATACAGCCGGGACTTGGTCGTACTTAAATTCAGCTCTAAAATCGTCGCGACGTCTTTTAAGATCAAGTCCTCGAAATAGTGTAAGATGACGACTTCCCGGTACATGACCGGTAGCTCCTCGAGCGCCTGTCGTAAATCGGAATCCGGGTATGTATCTTCTTTTGTCGCGACGAGTTCGATCAGTCGATCCGTGTCGTAACTGATACTATGCTGACGCTTCCGGATCGCATCAATCGCTGTTCGTGTCAAAATCTGATAGAACCAGGCTTTCATCCGTTCCTCATCCTCTAGTCGGTCGAGTGACTGTAACGCTTTTTGGATGCTGTCCTGTATGACATCCAGACTATCCTGTTCATTTTTCATATAACTGTAGGCTAACCAGTAGAGATTCGGTTTGTATTGCTTTAAAAAACGGACGAATGCTTTTTCCCGTTTTCTCATTTGACGAGAGGTCATAGGCCGCGGCTCCTTTTTTCGATATCGTTCTGTGTATACATCATTAAGACGGGCGAGTCGAGAAAAAAGTTGACGACACAACAAAAAAAGGTGACACCAGGTCACCTTTTCATGGAGCAGACTTCATTAAGATAAGGATGATCAACAGAAACGGAACGATGAACAGTAATGGAATGCCGACGATCGTGACGCATCCCACATCGATTTTTCGTTGTTTTCGGCGTTCACGCTTCCCCGTCCGTTCTTCGCGCTCATTCACGGGACTCAACATACCATTCACCTTTTCTACTTAATAATGCAAATGCCGCGATGTATCATTCCAGACCTTTACGTAGAGCGTAATCAAGGCGATACCGTACAGGACACTCATGTATAACGAAAACTCACCAAACAATACATCCGTCCAGGCATTTAATCCAAACAATGGGACAACGAAGAGAAAATAGAACACGAACTGAACACTCGCCAATGCATCAAACCAAATCGTTTCAGAAAATGCGCCTTCGAGTAACGAAACACCATAAATGAATAACGCCGCAACGAGACCAATCCGGATATACCAGACCACGAGGCGAAGCGCCTTGTCATCCTTCATATAGAATAGCGACCCGACTAGACTAACGAGCCAGACGACGGAGGCGATGCTTTGCCAGCCGTTAATCGTGCCGTCCGGATGGAGCATGGCGGACCATCCGTTGATGCCGATCATGCCAAGTAAACCTACGATGAAGATGAGCCGATACGGTATGTACCTTTGACGCATGACGTTTCCTCCTCTGAAAACGAATAGATGTCACTTCTACGTTGTATATTCCATATGATGGGTTTTATTCCTTTTTCATCATGAAAAATAGTTCGGCTTTTTTGTTTAAGCTGATGACACTACAACAAGGTAATGGACGCGTCCATTACCTTGCCTTAGTCATTCCTTCACTTTAAGATTCACATCATCAATCGTCACATCATGGGCGGCGAACGGCGAACCTTCCGCGCGTCCCATCAAGAACTTCAACGCACCTGTATCGGCTTGTCCCATCGTGAAGGTATAGCTATACGTTTTCGGTGTTGCCGTGATTGGCTCGACTTGACTGAAGTAACGCGTGTACGAAGCATTTTCGACTGTTACTTCGATCGGACGCGGTACAGTCGACGATGCCGTAAAGCTCAATTCATATGTTTTGCCTTTCGCGAGTGACAAGTTTCCTTGCTCGAGCAAGACACTCCATGGTTCTTGTCCTTCCGCTCCGATTTGGATGCGTGCTGCTTCATTGACAGCTTCGATAGCGGCTTGCGCATCATAGTGGACGTATGACGACCACGACGTCAATCCGTTTGCGAACGAACCGTTCTTCAGTGGTGACGGATCGACCGGCACTGGTGTCACATCGATCAATTCCACATCATTGAGCGAGATTTTTCCGGCTTGTCCACTGAAGTCAAACACAAGCTGATTGTCGTCTGCCGTTTGTGTAGCCGTGAACGGAATGTCGACAGTCGTTGCTTGTTTCGTCAACGGTACAGTCGTCTGTTTCAATTGATCCTGTGCCCCAGTGATTTTCACCTGAAGTGATTTCGCTTTTTTCGCACCTGCTGTGAATCGAAGCTGATACGCATGCCCGGCTTCTAGTTGAAGTCCCTTTTGCGTTAAACGTGCCGTCGTTTTTTGTCCATGTCCTTCATAACGGAAATCACGTGACTCGGGATCAACAGACCCTGTCGTCCGTTTACTACCGTCGAAGTGCCAGTACGTCAAACGATCCATCGCCCCTTGATCGAATGTACCGTTGTAGACGAGGTTCCCGTCCGGTAGTGCGGGTTTCGTTGCATCTTCATCGATGACGCCGCGTGGAATCTGTTCGACACGGACGTTCCCGATCTGGACACCCGCTTTTTCGAGTCCGAGGTTGAACTCAAGACGCGCTGCGAGATCCGTCTCTGCCGCCATATCGAACGTGAACATATGTCGTTTGACGCTCGGTGTCAGAGCAATCGACTGTTCATTTGAATATTTCGTGTAGCCACGCTCTGCCCCACCGCCGACTTTGACCATCATCTTCCGGTCTGCTGTGCTGCTCGCGTCAAAGCTGACTTGGTAACGTCCACCTTGCGCAAGGGATAAGTTTTGAATCAGTTGGTGAGAATACGTCTGTGAACCAGGCTGATCAATCGTGACGTCTGCCATCCGTTGCCCTTCTTTTTCAATGATCGCAAGGCTTCCTTTGCCACCGAAGTCTGGGAGCGTGACATAGTTCCAGTACAGCGGATCAAACGACTGATTTCCAGTGATCATCGTGACCGGTTGTTCATATGTCGTGTCGTAGACGAGATTCCCTTCGATTGGTTGCTTGGCTCCGTCCGGTAACGTCACGTTTTCGTAGGTCGGTTCGATCGGTTCGCGGTACGCTCGATTTTTTAAATCATAGACCCGGACGTAGTCGACTTCCATCTCGGCTGGGAACTTCGTCGTCGCATCGACCTCTCCATCGAACCAACCACCGACCGCGAGGTTCATGACGAGATAGAAGTTTTGGTCGAACGGTGCCGGATAACTATAGTTCGTTGCCGCGTTCAAGCCTTTGCTGTACCAATCGTTTTGTGTTTGATAGAGATTGCCGTCGACGTACCAGCGGAGCTCACCCGGCTCCCACTCGACCGCGTACGTATGCCATTGATCGATTCGCTGTCCGTCTGGGAAGTGATAGTCTTTCCCCGTGTATTTATTGTTCGGCCAGTTCTCCCCGTAGTGAATCGTTCCAGCGACCTTGTCCGGCTGACTGCCCCAAGCTTCCATGACGTCAATCTCACCGGACGCTGCCCATGCACCGTACTTATCTTGCTCCGGTAACATCCAGAACGCAGGCCAAAGCCCTTTTCCGGTCGGCAGCTTCGCTTTGATCTCATAACGCCCGTACGTCTTACTGAATAATCCTTTCGTCTTCAGCTTCGCCGACGTGTAATCGTATGTACCGAGATCATCCGTCGTCTTTTCCTGCTTTGCCTTGATGACGAGTTTCCCGTCACGAATAAACGAGTTGTCTCGCTTCGTCGTATAGTATTGTTTTTCATTGTTGCCCCAACCCGGTGAGACCGGTTGTCCGTTCGCATCCTTGATCCAGTTCCCCGTATCGTACGTCCATTTCGTCCGGTCGAGTTGTTTTGCCTGAAACTCATCCGACCAGACGAGTTTCCACTTCGTCTCTTTTTTGTCTGCCTTCGCGTCGACCGCTTGACCGCTCAGCAATAAACCGGTCCCGACCGCCAGTGCTACCCATGTCTTCATGTCTGTTTCCTCCTCTTAGTCAAAAAGAGGCAAGGACGAATGTTCGACCTTGCCTCCTTTGTCACGCTTCTTGCGGAATCGTTGCCTTATGTTGCTCGATGACGCCCGCATACCAGTGGGCGCTGTCTTTCCAAATCCGTTCCTGTGTCTCGAAATCGACGTAGAGAATCCCGAAGCGCTTATCGTAGCCGAAGCTCCACTCGAAGTTGTCGAGCAGTGACCAAAGATAATAGCCTTGGATGTTCATCCCTTCTTCGTTTAAATCAGACACGGCTTGCAAGTGTTGTGCGACGTAATCGATCCGGTTCTGGTCAGCGACGCGACCATCGACTAATTCATCGTCGAATGCCGCACCGTTTTCCGTGATGTAGATCGGTAAATCCGTATACTCAGCACGCAAACGACGAATCAAGTCCTTGAATTCGCTCGGGGCGATATCCCAGCCCATGCCTGTTTTGTCGTAATCCGAGTACGCATCCTTCTGCAGGAAGTCGTTCGCAGCACTGAACTCGACGAGGTTGCGGCTGTAGAAGTTGATCCCGAAGAAATCACACGGGACAGAGATCGTCTCCATGTCACCTTCTTCGATGAACGCGTACGAATGGACGTATTTCGAGAACAGGTTCATCATGTCGACCGGATACTGACCTTTGAAGACTGGATCGAGGAACCACCGATTCGCGTATCCGTCCGCGTTGTTCATCGCCAGCTGATCGTTGACGGAATCCGTCTTCGCATACTTCGGTGCCAAGTTCAACGTGATACCAATCGGTGTGACCGATTTGAACTCACCCTTCAACAGCTCGACTGCTTTTCCGTGTGATAACAACAAGTGGTGCACGGCACGAACGGCTTCGTTCATATCCGTATGACCCGGTGCATGTTGTCCGAGATGGTAGCTAAGGAACCCGGCACACCATGGTTCATTGTGTGTGATCCACGAATCGACGATCCCGTCGAGTTCCTTAAAACAAGCACGAGCGAAGTCAAGGAACCAGTCGACCGATGCTCGGTTGACCCAGCCGCCTTCTTCATGTGCCCAAAGTGGTAAGTCCCAGTGGTACAGCGTCACGGCTGGCTTGATGCCTTCAGCCCGCAGACGTGTCGCGAGTTTCTTATAGAAGGCCATGCCTTCCGGATTGTAGACCCCTTTTTGCGGGAAGATGCGTGGCCAGGCAATCGAGAAGCGGTACGTGTCGACGCCAAGACGTTTGATGTGCTGGATGTCCTCTTCATAACGGTGATAATGGTCACAAGCGACATCACCGTTATGCTTTTCGAAAACTTTTCCGTCCTCATCACAGAAGGCATCCCAGATCGAAGGCGTACGTCCGCCTTCGTTGTGGGCTCCTTCGATTTGATACGACGACGTCGCCGTTCCGAATACGAAGTTCGGTGCAAATTTCATATGTGTAATCTCCTTTAAGCTACTTATTCTTTAACGGCACCTGCCGAGATACTGCTGACGATATATTTCGAGAGGAACAAGAAGGCGATCATGATCGGTACGACGGAAATCGCGATCCCGAGATAGAGCGAGCCTAAGTTCTCTGCGACTTGTGATCCTTTCAAGAAGCCCATCAAGACCGGCAACGTGTACTTCTCTGGGGAGAATAGTAAAACGAGCGGCATGATGTAGTTGTTCCATGAACCGATGAACGTAAAGATCGACATCGTTGCGATCGCCGGCATCATCATCGGTAAAGCGATCGTATGGAAGATCCGGAACTCACTTGCTCCGTCCATCCGTGCTGCCTCGATCAAACTCGGGTGCAGGACGGTCTGGACATATTGTCGGACAAAGAAGACCGTGAACGGACTCGCGATTGCCGGAACAATCAATGGGATGTAGCTATCAAGCAAGCCGAGATTCTTACTTAGTTCATAGAACCCGATCAAACCGAGTTGACCCGGAACCATCATCATGACGAGCATGAAGACGAACATCGCGTTCTTGCCTTTGAACTGATAGAATGCGAATCCGAATGCTGTCAACGCCGAGAAATACCCTGATAAGACGGTGACGAGGACAGCGATGATCAAGCTGTTCTTGAAACCGGACCAGATGTTGACGTACGAACTGAGTGCGGCGTAGTTCTCAGCAAGCGAGTTCCCCGGAATCAACGAGAACCCGGACAAGACTTCTTCGTTCGAGCGCGTCGCGTTGATGATCATCATCAAAAACGGGATGATACAGGCGATCGTTAAGACGACGAGACCAATATAGATGACACTTTTGCCGAACCAGGCTTTCTTTTGTTTCGGTGGTGGCGTCAACTTGAGCGGGCGTTCGGAACGCTCCGGTTGTTCCTCCGTTTGTGGCACGATCCGACGTGCTTCTGCATTTCGTTCCATCGGTCAGGCTCCTTTCGGCGAACGTTCTTTTCGGAACATCCCTTTGAAGACGATGATTGAAAAGACGAGCGTGATGGCAAACAGTCCGTATGCGACAGCAGCGGCGTAGCCATAGTTGTTGTATTTGAAAGCTTGGTTATAGAGATAGAGCACCATCGTGTTCAAGGCACCATCTGGCGCACCGACACCATCCGTAATCAACATCGGCAGGTCGAATAATTGCAGACCACCGATCAACGACGTGATCATAATGTAGAGCAAAATCGGTTTTAAGAGTGGCAACGTGATGCGTGAGAAGATCTGCCAACGTGTTGCCCCATCAATCAAGGCTGCTTCGAAGTAGTCCTTCGAGATCCCGGATACGCCCGCCATGACGACGATGAACGAGTGACCGAGCCACATCCATGTCAGGATGAGCGAGACGGAAATTTGTGCTGTCACCGGTTGCGTCAACCAGTTGATTGGCTCCGAGATGATTCCGATTTTCATCAACATCATGTTCAGTGAACCATGCTGCCAGTCGAGCAAGATGCCGAACAATAAGGCGACCGAGCTGATCGTGATCAAGTTCGGTAAGTAGAACGTCGCCCGGAAGAAGGCAAGTCCTTTTAATTTCAACTGGAGATCCGAGAACAACAAGGCGAGTAGTAAAGCGCCGCCAATCTGAAGGATGAAGTTCAGACCCCAAATCTTCAGAGTGTTAAAGAACGCTTCGATGAAGTACGTATCCCCGAGTAACCGCGTATAGTTCGCGAGTCCGACGAGTTGTTCGCCTTCAGCGCCCGTGTAGTTCGTGAAGCTGTAATAGAAAGTCAAGGCAACCGGATAGATGCTGAAGATCAAGAAGACGATCCAAAACGGTGCGATGAACAGATACCCATGGCGATCGAGTTTTTTCACAGGTCAAACCCCTTTCTTAAACAAGAAGAGGTGAGGCGAGGATCGCCCCACCTACTCTCCTTATTCCGGTACTTTGACGTCCGGATACGCGTTTTTGACTTTTTTGTAGAACTCAGCAAGTGCTTCGTCTTTTGATTTTTTACCTTGGACGTATTCCATGACCGATGCACCATACAATGTATCGAGCTGCTGGTCATACTTCGTGACGATTCCTGGTGTGATCTTGTCTGCTTGATCAAGGAAGAACTCATAGTTGTTCTGTCCGCCGAGGAACTCATCTTTGAAGTCGGTCTTGATTTTTTCAGTAACTGGTTTGTACGCTAACACGTCACCTGTTTCTTTTGCCCAATCTGTTAGGAACGCTTCGTCTTGTGTCATCATCTTGACGAAATCATACGCAAGCTTTTGTTTCTTCGAATCTTTGTAGACACCTAACCACGTACCGCCCCAGAAGTATGGGCTCGGTCCGCTTGTGACAGCCCAGTCACCCGCTGATTTTTTCGCGTTTTCTTTGAGAACACTGTGAAGACCCCACGTCGGGAGGACGTAAGAGAAGACTTCTGTTTCAGTCTCCTTACCGTTTTCTTTGACTTTGACTGGTTTATCCATCCCTGCGAACCATGATGGTGACCATTCTGGTGCAAGTGCTGTATATTGTTTCGTCCGAAGTTCTTTCGCGTAATCCATGTAATCCTTCTTGTCTTGCGTCAAGACGAGTTCTTGCTTATCGTTGACCCAAGGTTGTGGATCATTCCCTTGTGCGAACCAACGGATCGATCCTTCATCCGGGAACATCTTGTAGCCTTTACTCTTCATTTTTTCAGCGACTTCGAAGACGCCGTCCATCGAGTCCATCATGCCGCCGATTTCTTTTGGATCGTCTGTACCGAGAACTTTTTTCGCGATGCTTCGTTTGTAGTAGACGCCACCTGGTGTCGTTTGCCATGACAGCGCACGCACGTTACCGTCCTTATCTTTCCCCATGTCATAGACGTACGGGATGTAGTCATCTTTGACTTCGCCTGCGTTGAATGGTTTTTCAGAGAGGTTCGCCCAGTACCCCGCATCGACCCACTGCTTGAGGAACGCAATCTCACCTGTGAAGATATCCGGTGCTCCGACACCACTCTCAAGTGCTGGTTTCAATTTCGTCGGGTAATCGGCGATCGGCACGATCGTCAATTCGACTTTGACTCCGTTTTTCTCTTCGAACTTTTTGATAGGTTCTTTTAACTCATCCGTGAACGACCAGATTTTCAAGACTTCTTTCCCGCCGCTCGTTTTTTCTTCGCTGCTTCCTGTACATCCAGCAAGGACGCTTGCTGTTAACGCACCGACTGTTAACACGCTAACTAACTGTTTCTTCATCTCATCTCATCCTTTTATTAAGTATTCCGCTTATAGGTAAGCGGTTTCAATTTGTTATTCAAAAATATCGAAAGCGCTTTCGAAAAGGCTTTAAAGAAAATTCCCGAAAGCCCTTTCGGAAAAAGTGATAAAAAATGATTTCGAAATCGCTCTCGCTTTTCCTCACTGACAACGAGCGAGAGCGATTCCGAAACAACCATTGTGTTATTCAGGTACTGGACCTGTCGATTGACGAACCATCAAATTGACCGGGATGACATCGCGTGTCGTGACCCGTTTTTTGTTGACGATCTGTTCAATCAAGACTGATGCTGCGTGCTGACCGATCGTTTCCGTATCTTGTCGGACCGTCGTCAACTTCGGTGTGATGTACTGCGCCATGTAAATATCATCGTACCCAACGACTGAGATGTCTTCTGGAATCCGTAAACCGGCTTCATGAATCGCCTCAATCGCACCGATTGCCATTTCATCCCCAGCAACAAAGACGGCTGTCGGTCGATCAGGTAGTGCTAGCAACTCGTTCATTGCCCGCTTGCCTTCTTCTCCGGAAAAGAATCCGCCATTGACGAGATAGCCGTCTGGAATCGGCAAATCAAGTTGTTCCATTGCTTGCTGATAGCCTTCAATCCGCGCTCTTCCGGCATCTGTCGTTGTATCCCCTGCAATGTGGGCGATCAGACGATGACCGAGTTCGTGCAAATGATTGATGGCAAGTGTGCCCCCGGTAATGTTATCCGAGTAGACGACACTACAATCGGCACTATCCATGTCGACGACGACGATTGGAATCGTACTTTGAATCAACTCCTGGACGTGCTGGTCCATCTGATCGGAGCAGATGACGACGATGCCGTCGACTGCCCGGTGTCGGAAATGCTCGAGGTAACTCATATCGCGATTGCGTAAGTTCCGCGATGCGAAGATGAGGTCATACCCTTGTTGTTCTGTTGCTTTTCGGAAACTCTCAATGATCGCGTTGAAGAACGGATGCATCATTCCGACGCCATGTGCTTCCGAGAACATGACACCGATCGTCCACGAACGTTTCGTCGAGAGCGACTGGGCGTGCGCGTTCGGTAAGTATCCCATCTCGGCTGCTGCTTGGACGATTTTTGCTTTCGTCTTTTCGCTGACATCCGAATAATTATTTAAGGCTTTTGAGACCGTTGTAATCGAAAAACCGGTCATCTTCGCTAAATCATAAATTGTTCCCATGCTACTCACTCCATTTCACCGAAAGCGCTTTCGATAAATTTAGTATACGAAGTCTCTCTGGAAGTTGCAACCTATTTTTTAATGAAAAATCAGATAAATTGAAAACGTTATCATTTATACTGGATTCAATACAAAAAGAAATCGATTTTTCTTTTAATACGAACAAATGTTTGGTATACTTAAAAAAACACACTTCGCCTTTTTTAGAGAGGAGCTTTCCCATGCCAATCAATCCGTATCTTGTCTTCAACGGCAACACGCGCGAGGCAATCACGTTCTATGCACACGTTTTCGGTCAAGAACTACCGGACATCATGGAGTTCGGACCAGGTCCCGGTCCTGACGGTCAGCCCTACCCAGAAGAGATGCAGTCGCTTGTTCTACATGCTGAACTGATCGTTCATGGTACCCGCTTAATGTTCTCAGACGCAATGCCACATGATCCGGTCACGATCGGTCAGAATGTTACCTTGGCGCTCCACTTATCTGACGTGGATGTGTTACAGAAGACATTTGATCAACTCGCAAAAGACGGTAACGTCATCATGCCGATCCAAAAGACATTCTGGAGTGAAGCATACGGAATCGTCGAAGATACGTTTGGTGTGCAGTGGCAAGTCAATCATGTAGTGAGTGAAGTGTCGGTGTAATTCATGCTATACATTTTGACATGAATAATGCCCCTATTCTGCATTACACAGGAGTAGGGGCATTTTACAATGATAATTTAAAGTTTAATTCAACATTCTATTAGTTTTTTAAAGAATCCGTTTCTTCTGGATAATCAATTTTTCTCTTATGATCTATACACATATTTATACACTATGTATGTCGATCAAGCGTCAAAGTTATATAGTGCATTTAAAGCTTTATTATCTTTTAGTTTTTTTAAAGTCTTATTCTCTATCTGTCTAATACGTTCACGAGTAACACCAAATATGTGACCTATCTCCTCTAAAGTTCTAGTTTTGCCATCATTTATTCCAAACCTTAGTTTGATTACTTCTCTTTCTCTAGAAGGAAGCATATCAATTTCATCAAGAATAATATCTTTTATTTCGTTATTTATTATAGTTTCTTCTACAGTTAGTATGTTATCCATATAATCTGCATCAATATTTGTTATAAAGTCTATTATTTCTGAGGTTCCCGTCTCCGTATTAATAAAAGCATTTAATGATACGTCATGTAAAAACTTATGTTCTATTTCTTTTAAATCATAATATCCCTTTTTATCTATATCCATTTTTTCGCATACTATATCAACTGCTTTTTTTATATTTTCAAAATCTAATTCTTTTTCGATTTTCCGCATTTTAAAGACTTTTTCCATTGCATGAACAGGAATTCTAACCGTATATCCTTCATTAATAATTGTTCTAGTAATTTGTTGAGTGATCCAATAGCTAGCATAAGTAGAGAATTGAGCTTCATGCTTCAAATCAAATCTATCTATTGCTTTCATTAATCCTATATTACCAACACTAGTTAAGTCATCGATAGTTAATGACTTTCCTCTAGTACTATAATGTTGAGCAAGTTTCTTTACTAAAGCCTGATTATTTTCGATTAACTTTTCTTTTATTCTTAATAGTTGAACTTCATCATTTTTTTTCTCATCATAAAGTTTAAATAAATTACTGTTATCTTTATATGAAGTTTCTTCGATAATAATTTTTTCTGAATCAAAAATATTTGTAAAAAAAGCTTCTAAATTTAATTCACTACCGATATCTTCATCATTCTCATTTTTAATATTTAAATTTTCTTTGTTATCACTATTACTTGCCTTTACTTCAATTAATTCTTGTTTGAAATTTATATTTTTATAACCGTTTATTGATAAGTATCTAACTAATTCTTGATCATTTAAAGAACCAAAAACACCAAATGTCTCTCTCAAATCCTCTTTTAGTTTTGAAAAATCAATAACGACAGAATTATTTGGAAATTTGGTTTTCAAGAATTTTTTAAACTTATAATTGTTTACCATAAAAGGAACACCTCTTTTAAAATTCTGATATTATTATCATATCAAAAAGGAGGATTTTTTATGAAATTTAAAGAAAAAATTACAAGAGAAAACTTAGAAAGACATATAGATAATGTCACCAAATCAAAAAAGTTATTTGTTTTTTTAGGTTTTAGTCCTGAACAATTAATAGAGGTTAGTGATTATAAATTATTGCAAGACAAGTTTCCTCAAAAAATCGAAGAATTTAATCATAACCCAGAGGTTATTTCACATATTTTCCCAAAAATGACTGATGAACGTTTATTTTATTGGTGTACTGCTGAAGAATACCAGTTTTATATTGAAAATCAATTTGTAAACTATTTCGATATTCAATTTTTATATAATAATCTTTACCATTCTTTATTTCCCATTTTTTATTCATTTGATAACTTTGATCAAGTATTGAGAGATTATGAAGATGATGATCAAGAAATTAAATCTTCTAACTTTGAGAATATTAATAAATTCTATGGAAATATTGTTTACGTAGATTCACAGTTATATGGAACTTACTCTTTTGATGAAGAAATCTTATCTAATCTTAATCCTTATTTTACTAATGTAAGCCTTTTGAATTTGAAAAGTAGCGAAGTTCAAGCTTACGATTTGACATTCGAAATTCAAGAAAATCAAAATAGTTTTCTTATACTTATGAATAAATTAATAAATTCTACTCATAAACAATTAGTAAATATTGTTCATTCAAATGACAGCGAAATCCTTATTAATGAATACTTACAACGTCTATCTACTCTAGTACATTTAAATTCCAATATTAAAATTTTTTTCACAAAAAAATCTTTAGACTTAACAAATATAGATGAATCAAAATATCTAAAAATTCTTGATGAATATTGGGGATTTAGCTCATTTAGAAGTTTAAAAATGTATAAAGATCCTGATAACTCTAAAGAATTAATTGATGTTAAACAATCACAAATTATTCATGACATTGTAGAAGAGATCGAAAATGCTCAACAAGAAAAACCATTTAGAGATATTTTTATCACCTCTTCGACAGGAGCCGGTAAATCTGTAATGTTTCAACTCCCTTCGTTTTTAATGCATAAAAACCATCAACTACTAACTATTGTTATTTCTCCATTAATAGGTCTAATGAATGATCAAGTAAAAAACTTACAAGCTCGTGGTATTAATAATGTAGCGACAATCAATTCAAATATTACACCAATGGAAAAAGAAGAGATTCAAAGGAGGATTCACAAAAAAGAAATAGCTATTTTGTATATTTCACCAGAAACATTGTTGAATAGAGCCGATATAAAATTATTAATTGGTGAAGAAACTAAAGTTGGTTTATTTATTGTAGATGAAGCTCATATTGTGACCACATGGGGAAAAGCTTTTAGAGCTGATTATTGGTACTTAGGACCCTATCTGCAAAAACTTCGTAAAGAAATGAAATTTCCTATCGCTACTTTCACAGCAACTGCAATTTATGGTGGAGAAGAAGATATGTATAAAGAAACACGTGATAGTTTAGGATTACTTAATCCAAAATTTTATTTAGGTCAAATAAAACGTAATGATATAGAAATGAAAATTGATAGTCATCCTAAAGAGCTAAGTACAAATGAATATAGAATAGCAAAATTTGATTTTGCATCCTTGCGCTTAAAAAGTTTTATAAAAAACGAAAAGAAAGTACTTGTATACTTCCCTACGATACCTTTAATAAATCAGCTACAAACTTATATCGAAGAACAACACCCAAGATTATCAAAACAAATTGTAACTTATTATGGCAGTCTTCAAAAAGCACACAAAGAAGAAAATCATTACAGATTTTCTCGTGGCGATTCTAAAATTATGTTTGCTACAAAGGCATATGGAATGGGAATAGACTTACCTGACATTGACATAGTATATCATTACGCACCGACCGGAAATGTATGTGACTACGTACAAGAAATTGGACGTGCCGCACGTGATGAACAACTTAATGGACAGGCATATTTTGATTTTTTGAAAAATGACTTTTCACATATCAAACGTTTACACGGAATGTCGACTATCAGAAAAACTCAATTACAACAAGTATCCGAAAAAATTTATAAAATTTATAAAGAGAAAAAAAAGTCTAGAAATCTTTTAGTTAGCGTAGAAGACTTTTCACATATCTTCACATCAAACAACGGAAATGAAGATACTGATGTTGAAGGAAAATTAAAAACCTCGTTACTACTAATTGAAAAAGATTTTATTAATAGAATTGGATTTGCACCATTTGTTGCTAGACCTAGAGGGTTATTTTCTAGAGAATATTTTAAAGTTACAGCAAAAGGCGAGAAATTATTGCACCAAGTTCAGAATAAAGAATATGTAAAATATATCAAAACGATCGATCATGATCACTATAATAAAATTTATGAAATTGATCTCAAGAAAATCTGGGAGAAGAAATATCGTAACCTTTCTTTCCCTAATTTTAAGCGTAAATTTCATGATCGAGATCATACAATAAATTTAAATTTTTTAGATGAAATTGACTCTACATTTATCGTTAATTTTCAGTCGAAAAACTCTCTAGAACATTCTCTAACTTTTTTCTCTCAAAGATTACAGACCGTAAGCAGTTTTTTTAGTAACTATGCATTAACTCGCTCATTCTTTAAAAACGAAGATTTAGCAATCTATCTGGAAAAAGAATTAAAATTAGATAAATATAATGCTTCAAATCTTTCTCAAATTATTTTACAATCCATGATTCGCTATACTTCTCTTAGATTAAATACTAATTCTAGGTCCGTAATTCATGTAAATGAAAATAAAAGTTATAGAATTACTCCATCTTATGAAGATTTTTTTAAGTTTGTACTTCAACAAGCAAATATTTACTTCGATTCTAAATGGACTGATAAACAACCCGATTCTAGTTATAACGTTTATCTCTCTAAAAGCGTTAGAGATGCCATTAACCGCTCTACTTTAACATTCGGATTACTCGAAGGATTTGGTCTAATCAATTATCAAATTCAAGGAGGAAATACTCCAGAAATTTATATACGAATTAACTCTACTCTACAATTAGAAAGTCTAATTAAGAATCCTAGTAAGTATCAAAATAAAATCTTAAACGATGTACATTATCGTCATAAACTTTCAAATGAAATGTTGAAATATATTTTTGAAAATAAGATGACTACTGAAGTTTTTTGGGATGTAATTGAAGACTATTTTTTAGGGAAAATTCCTGAACAGGTTATCTCAGCAGCTAGAACTAAATGATCTTAAGGAGAGATATTTTATGAGTTTTTATATTGTCATGAATAATGCTTCTCAAGATCAGAATATTCTTGAATGCCCTACTAAGGATACTTTAGGAAATGTACCTCATTATTATTCTAGAATGGTAAATTTAAAAGAAAATGATTTTGTATTTCATTACAATCATGGATTGATTGATGGAGTAAGTAAAATCACACATTCAACGATTATAAATGAAAATCATAATTTTTTAGCAAGAATTGATTTTACACGGTTAAAGAATCCACTTCATATTAGAAGTAACTGGTCTATTATTAAGGAATTGTTGCCTCACGAATATTCTCCATTTCAAATAAATAGTGTTGAAAACGATGGATTTTTATATCCCTGTAGTGATGACTTAAGCATGTATTTATTATCTAAAATTTTTAAATATAACGCAGAAGTAATTGATGAAGATGAAATAAGACATACTGAAGTTCAATTAGAAATTTTAATGAGAAGAGGACAACATTTATACAAAGAAAGATTAGTAAATCTATGGGAAGGAAAATGTGCTATTTGTCATATTAACTTACCAGAATTACTTAGAGCATCTCATGCCAAGCCATGGAAAGACTCTAATCAACATGAGCGCCTCGACCCCTATAACGGACTATTATTATGTGCTCATCATGATGCGCTTTTTGATAAAGGACTAATTAGCTTTGATCAAGAGGGGCAAATTTTAATGTCAGAAGTATTATTATCTTCAAGTCCTCAAGTGTATCAAGTTGCTTCAGATATGAAACTTGATTTTTTCGAAGAAAACAAAAAGTATTTATTATGGCATCAATGTTATATTTTCAAAAAATAAATTCATTGGAAATATCAGTTAAAAATCTAAAATTCTTAGTCTATTAGTATTTTAAAACAGATTTAAACATTAACTGCACAAAAAAATGTGAAATACTAACTGGTTTATGAAAACAAGCTGTTATACATGTCTCCGTTCGTATCGTAATCAATTCCTACATGATCAATTGCAAAGACAACATGTCATCGACCTATTTAGCATGAACTAACAAAAAAGTCTTCCACATCTGAACAATAGATGCGGAAGACTTTTTACACTTTTAGCGAAGCTCTTGATCAAGCGGGATGATTTCTTCATCCAATACGGTACGCCATGAACGTTTCATGCCTGGACCGTATTTTAATAAGATCGCTTCAGGATGTGTGTCTTTGTAACGCGCAAAATCTTTACTCTCAATGATTCGTCCTACATTCGGTATTTTCTCCATCCCGATATGATACTGGACAGCAGAGGTATACAGCTCTTGCTCATCGACACACCACTCTAAAGCAAATGTTTCAATTTTTTCTTGATAGGCTTGTTTAAAATAGCGTCGCTTTATGACAAAGATATCCTCATCCGGTGAGACGACTTCGTTATCAATTGCATCTAAAATCGTATGATAAACCGTCTTCACGATTTCGGATTTTCCGAGTTTTTGTAGCGCCTTTTCAATTTCCGAACGTATGTCTTCACTGTTAGCAGAATACGTACCTAATAATTGGTTGATATAGGTCGAATCGATATCATAGAGCTTGATCGAATTCTCTGCGTAAAACTCGATTTCGGAATAATCCACTCGTTCTTCATCACTGTCATCTTCGTCTTCAATCAGAGACCCTTTTACCGTTTCATAAATACCAGCAAAGTCTTCAAGTACTTGTACTTGATCCACTAATGCTTTGGAACTCTCCATATCATCATTGTATTCATCATACGTGGCTAACGCTTCGAATACTCGATTGAATTCTTGATACGCCTTCACGAATTCCACACGTTCTTCAATCGGCGAATGCTCATCAATGACCTCCAGTGATGGGGCGATATCCTTTAGTACTTTGTATCCTTTTTTAAATCGCTTCTTCGATTCATCGTATGTCGGATAAATCAAGCTCGAATCCTCATTTTCATTCGAGTAGAGACGTGTCGCTGCGCGGACATTTTCTTCCATCGTCGCAGGACGCCGGAATGTAACGACTAATCCTTTTGTCTTATCCGGATATGTTCGATTCGTTCGTGAGAACGCTTGAATCAAGTTCGCATAGCTGAGGTTCCGGTCGACGAACAATGTCTGGATCGTCGGCGCATCAAAGCCAGTCAGTAACCGATCAACGACGATGACGAGATCGATATGTTTTCCGAATTGCTTGAACTCAGCTTTTTTCCGTGCCAACCGATTGTTGATATCGCCGTTATAACGCTCGATGTCTTCGATGGACCAAGCCGTTCCATAATAGTTGTTGTAGGCAAGAATGACTTGACGCATTTCTTCTTGTACTTCTGTTGCGTTCTCAGTGTTCTCTTGCATCGAGTAGGTAATCGCGATCCGCGGGAAATCAGGATCATCGATTGTCCGTCCTTTTCGAAGCGGATGCCCTGCAAAATGTGCCTCCATCCAGTTTGGATCTTGTTTCATCTCTTGGATGGCATGGTAATAGCGCTTCGCCATCGCAATCGAACTCGTCGTCAAGATGGCCGATTTTTGTGGTCGTCCGTTTTTAAAGTCAAACTTCGTGTAGGCATTATCCGGACGGAACAGCTTCTGCAAGACCTTCTCGATATGCGCGCCTCGCTCATACAAATCATTCGGGATGTATGTCTCTTTAGTCATCTCATCCATTTCTTCGATCAAGGTACCGATTTCTTCATCGGTTCGATCAGCATATTTGGCATCTGCTCGTAGATTCGAAAAAATGTGATTATAGAGCGAGCCAGGTTCGATCGTGTCCTCATGTTCGACTTGAAAGCCGAGGACGGATCCATCTTCGAGCGCATTCTTGATCGTATACGTATGTAGAATCTCACCGTATTGATCCCGTGTCGTCCGCGCCAATTGACCTTGTGCTTGTTTCTTGTTTTCATTGAAGATCGGTGTTCCCGTAAAGCCAAACCAGGTCGAATTCGGGAAGAAGCCTTTGATTGCCTCCATCCCTTCCGCACTCAAAGCACGATGACATTCATCAACGACAAAGACAATATGCTGTCCAATCAGCTTCTGGAATCGTTGCGTTCCTTTTTCAGCTTCTTGCTTTTGCGCATAACGTAATGCTGCCTCGAGCTTTTGACGCGTCGTGATGATGACGGTGTTGGAGTTCGTATCCGACAACAGTGTTTCGCTCAGTTTTTTTGAGCTCGACGTGCCAATGATTAAGCTATTCGCGGAAACCGTCCCAGTCGAGATGCCTGTGTTGAACTCCGAGGCGAACTTCGTGAATTCACTCGTCGTCTGGTTATCCAGGTCTTTCCGGTCAATCAGCATGATCGTTCGATCGACTCCCGGTTTCCGGGCTAACAACTTTGTTGAGACAAAACTCGTTAACGTCTTTCCGGATCCTGTCGCATGCCAGACAAAGCCGGATTCATGACGCATTGCTGCCGTAAAGAGTGCTTCAATCGCATGAATCTGATACGGATGGAGCACCATCAACGCTTTATTGTCTTGATCCTCGCTAACGATCGTGTAGTTCGCAATCAGACGGTGCGCATCGGGGATGTTCAAGACTTGTTTAACGAACTCATACAGATTGTCGACTTTCTGGTTGTTGGTTGTCCGCCAGCTGAAGATGAACTTCCGATGCATGTCTTTTGGCAGCGCATTGGCAAAATAACGTGTCGTCTGCTCGTTTGAGATGACGAACAGCTGCAACGTCGAGAAAATGTTGTTCCGGAACAAGCCTTCTTCCGCGTATTTCTTAATTTGATGATGTGCCTGGAAGACGCCATCTTTCGCCGTGACTTTCTTCAACTCGATTTGAACGATCGGTAAGCCGTTAATTAAGAGCGTGACGTCAAAACGACGATCCCGTCCGTCCTCTTTCGACCGTTGTTTCGCGATTTGATGGACGACTTCATACGTCGAAATCCCACCTCCGATATCTTGGTTCGAATAGAGAATGAGTGACATCGATCCAAGAGTGGCGTCTTCGCGTTCAATCGTAATGCGAGAGATTCCATTCTCTCCTTTTAACCAGCGTGCTGCATCAAAAGGCGTCTGCGTCTTCGACAACAACTCTGTCTTGATTTTATCGAACTCTGCATCAGTAATTGGGTGTTCACCAATCTCTGATAAGTTATTTCGCGTTATTTTGTGACGTAGATTGTTCCATAGATCCGCTTCAGATTTTAAGTCAGGACGATAGTTCCATTGATTATGTCCCTCGCCGAGAACCTCAATCAATCGCCGTTCAACCGTCAGCTCATCATCATGTGTTAACTTCACCACGATTCCTCTTTTCTTCTTAGTTGATTAGACAAACATCTTTTGAAGGAAACCTTTCTTCGTTTCTTTTAAAGCCTCGAGTTCTTTCTCCTTCATTTCGATGACTTCGTCTAATTGTTTAAAGAACTCGCCGATTTTAACTTGTTCTTCAACACTCGGTAAACATATTTCTAATTTTTTTATAATTTCTGCATTATAGCTTTGTTGTTTTGTCCCTTGTGTAAATTTTAATCCGTAATTTTCACCTACTTTTCTATACCACTGAAAGAGAAAAGTAGTATCAAGTAAGTTTTTTTTAGGGAACAGCGCCATGCAAGACTGGTTTAGTGTAGTTTCCATTCCAAGTATTGCACAGTTTCCTCTTGTCCCAGCTGCTTCTAATCCTGTAATTGCTATAACAAAAGTATTTTGGGGTACTATTTTTAAATTTGCGTTTCTTTGTCCGATTTCAGTTATTTTTTCAATAGTAGTCTTCACTACTCCTCGGTTAAGTTCCCCACTAGACAACCAATTTATGTTACCATTCCAAAAGTCTTTTCTATTTCTTGATGGTGTTTGACCATTATATATAGAATCTAATACCTCTCCTAACGTTTTTAGTTCCCATTGTTCGTGGAATTCCGGAAAGCGGATTTCCGGTATAGTCATTCCTTTTTCAGGAAACATCTTTTGCAAGAAACCTTGTTTCGTTTGTTTAAGAGCATCGAGTTCTTGCTGATGAAGATTAATTTTATTTTCTATGTTCTGTATCAATGTACTAATTAATAGTTGTTCCTTCAAAGAAGGGATATAAATCTCAACATTTTTTAAAATTTCTTGCCCAACGTTATATCTTGTACTTCCACCTGCTTTGGACTCTATTTGATATCTATTTCGGTAATTTAAACTGCATTCAATGAACTTAGCATCATATTCATTTTGTTTTTTTCCTCTTATTGTGAAACCGCTATGGAGTGCATACTGTTCTTGCAAATAAGCTTTTGCCCATCCAACTTCATTACGAACCTCAGACGACCGTACGAAAATTAAATCACCATTCTCAACTTTATTTTTACTTTCTATACTTTCTTTAACTTCTACAGAGTTACGTATTTTTTTATATTCAATTCTTTCCTCAGAGAGTATGTCCATGACACTAATCATTTTTCTCCCACGACCATAGCTTTCTTTAGGTGCGTTTATTCCATTGGAAAAATTCATTAAATTCGATAATTTAATCAAATTCCATTCATCCTCAATATTTTTATATCTAATTTCAGGTACAGTTTTATTTTTCAATATTAAACACCTCTAACGCCCCTTGAATCCATTGTTCACTTTCTTTCTTATATTTAAGCGATGAAATCATCTTGAATAAATCCTCTTCAAGTATAGCTTTCTTTGAACGGATTATTTTCAATTCATGACCGATTGATGCCATATCAATTTCTTCTTCTTCTTCAAACAAATCAACAAATCTCGGGATATTAAGGTTGAAATCATTCTCTTGAATTTCATCAAAACTTGCTACGTGAGCATATTTTTCTACAGTCTCACGTTTTTTATACGTCTCAACGATTCGGTCAATATGATCATTCGAAAGTTTATTTTGATTCTTTCCTTTGATAAAATCTTTGCTTGCATCAATAAAGAGAACATCACGTGTCTCGCGATTTTTCTTCAATATAACAACGGTTGTTGGAATTGATGTTCCAAAGAACATGTTTCCTGGTAATCCGATGACTGCATCGATGTTACCATCTTCTAATAACTTTTTACGAATAACTCCTTCCGCTGCTCCACGGAACAGAATACCATGTGGTAAGACGATCGCCATCGTTCCTGTATCTTTTAAATGATAGAAACCATGCAAAAGAAATGAAAAGTCAGCTTTTGTTTTCGGCGCTAATTTTCCATAACGATTGAAACGTGAGTCATCCAAAAAAGTTGCATCAGCTGACCAGTGCGCTGAGTATGGAGGGTTCATCAACACAGCATCGAATGTATAGGGTTCATCTGTTGGCCAGTCTTTATTTAATGTATCTCCGTTACGAAGACGCATATCTTCGCTTTTCACACCGTGTAAGATTAAGTTCATTTTCGCTAAGTTAAACGTCGTCGTGTTTAGCTCTTGTCCGTGATATTTGACTGTCTCCGGATAGTTTAAGTAATTCCGTACGTTCAACATCAACGAACCGGATCCCATCGTTGGATCGAAGACACTGAATAACTTTTTATCTTCATGATTGATTGTGACGATTCGTGCCATCATATCTGAAACTTCATGCGGCGTATAGAACTCACCCGCTTTTTTACCTGCTTCTGAGGCGAATTGGCTGATTAAAAATTCGTACGCATCGCCAATCACATCTCTGCTTTGACCAAGCAACTCAACATGATTCAATTTTTTTAATACTTCCGTAATCGTGATATTTCGTTGTTGATCATCCGATCCAAGTTTCTTCGACTGCAAGTCGACATCATCAAATAAACCATTGAATTGAATAAACTTTGTCGAAAGATCATTGAACGCTTTCGCTAAATCATTCAACTGGAACGTATTTTGTTGCGCTTGATCCGCTAAGACATTGAATAGATAAGCCGGTGCAATTTCATAACCAAGCATGTCGACAAGCGTCTCTACTAAATCATCTTTGATCTCCTCGTCAGAGAGTAGCTCTACATATAACAACGTTTGTTTTGCTTGCGTATCGTAATCCTCAAAAGACTTATCCGCTAACGTTACGACCCTCTCTAAAACTCTGTCTGATAAGTATTTATAAAAAATCAATCCGAGTAAGTAGTTTTTGTACTCCGAAGCATCCATCTTGCTTCTCAGACTATCGGCTGCGCTAAATAGCTGTTGATTTAATGCTGACATCTATTTTCTCTCCATTCCATGAGCAACCAGTAGTAGCTCTATTAAAAAAGTATTCTTCTATTTTCATTATAAATGAATCAGTTACTATTTTCTTCTAATTACAACCCTTATTTAATTTATGAACCATTTAGTTATATTTTCACCCTTGTTATGCTAGTGTCATTTTACGACCCGCCCTGTATAAAACACCTCATCTTCATCCATATCATAATCACCTAGAGAAATGATTGTTCCTCCTGCATCCAGTACGCGAGTAATAGACTCCATCAAAAATTTACTATCTAAGCCAACCTCAACGTCTTTATTTCTCGCATCCACACACTTCAATAAATAAGAATCTGGTGTCGCTAATTTTGAATCGGGTCGAGGTTCTACATCCACTTCAATCAATTCGACATGAACTTCTTTCGAATCCTTAAGATTTAACTGCTGTAATGTAGATGGCTTATTAAACGATTTCCCATGCGTCAACATACTCTCTAACATTAATTCTAAAGCATCTTTCGCCATGAACAGTGCATGTTCATACGTCTCTCCATCCGTGAATACATTATCTAAATCTGGAAAAGAAACGTAGTATCCATCATTACGTTTATCACCAAAGCCCTCACCTTCTTCTATTTTTGTCAACACTGCATAATACTTATATATAGCCATTTATGTTCTCTCTCTTCCTTCTTTTTCTCTTTAGCTTAAAACGTTCCCAGCTAATTAATTCGAAAAATACATATGCAGTCGGAAATGAATTATGTCTTTTATGACGTTAAACAGTTTCTGTCCTGATGTTTGGTTTTCGATTGATAACACGTCACCATCAAAAACAAATGGCTTTCCCATCTTCGGAAACGGCATCTTCTTCAATAACCGTTCTACTTTTAATGCATTAAACGGTCCTTTTAATTCCGCCGTTTGCGCATCCTTCAACTCCCGATACTTTTCCGCATACAAATACTCATAAAAGAACGGTGCGACTTCTTCGGTCGTAATCGGCTCCATCCATCGTTCTTCTCCCCGCTCAAGCATCGCTAACAGAACGACCATCTTATAACTCCGATTCATGATTGTCTTTTCGACCTGCTCGATCAATTCTCGATTTGTGTCGTACGCTTCGACCTCTTCGTCTGATAACTCCTGATGCTCTCTCAAGAAACCAACGTAAGAACCCCACTCCTGTTTATAGCCTTGCGGAACTGCTGCATACTCACCGATTTCAACATAGGATGGTCGACGACCGAGTTCGTATTTGATTTGCTCATATTGTTCAATCAGTCGTAACTTCCGCTGACTTGGTTGTCGTAGTCGATGAATCAATTCTAGTGCTTGCGTATCGAACTGAATCACACAGCCTGGCGGTGGCGTAATCGGTTCTGTCTCCCCACGCTTGAACAATTCTTTCATTGTCCCGAGCAGTTTCAGTTTCATCTCGACGTTACGATAGTTCCCAATTAAGTCGATAATGACGCAGTGTGATTTATCTTGCGCTAAGCGTAGTCCGCGTCCGATTTGTTGCGTATAGATGGCGACAGACTCAGTTGGACGACAGAACAGGAGTGTATCGACTTTCGGAATATCGACACCTTCGTTAAACAAATCGACTGTAAAAAGGACTTCAATCTCACCCTGCTCGAATGCTTGCATATGTTGCGCGCGATTCGTCGTCTGCCCTGTCAGTGCAAACGCCGTCGTTCCTTTTTCCCGGAATACTTGCGCCAGATATTCCGCTTGCTTGATCGACGAACAAAAGCCGATCGTCTTCGTTTGCCGATGTTTCTCCCAAGAATGATAGATATTATCCGCGACTTCACGATCGAGTTGCCGATGCTCGAGCTGCGATGCATCATAGGTCCGACCGATTCGTTGAATTTGGGAATAGTCGATCGTGTCATGAATACCGTAATAATGAAACGGCGTCAAAAAGCCTTCAGCAATCGCCGCTGTAAAATGCATCTGGAAAGCAACGTTATGGTGACAGATCGCATAGACATCCGCACCGTCCATTCGGTCTGGTGTTGCCGTCAGACCAAGCAAGAAACGCGGTGCGAAATGATCAATGATTTTCCGATAACTCGTCGCTGCCGCATGATGGAACTCGTCAACAATGATGAGATCAAACTGATCCGTTGCAAAACGGTCCAAGTGACGCTTTTGCGCCAACGTCTGGACGGAAGCGAAGACAATCTCCGTCGTCTCCGTGACAGTCCGGTCACTGCCGATATAAAAGCCAGTCTGCCACGCCGGATTGACTTTTTTAAACGAACGCTCGGCCTGTATTAACAGTTCTTTTTGATGTGCCAGGAACAGGACTCGTGTAAAGTCTCCCGCAAAAAACGCACTCAGATAGGTCTTCCCTAATCCAGTCGCAAGCACTGCCAATGCACGTGTCCGTCCTTCTTCCATCGTTTCCCGTAACGCGTGCAGTGCTTCTTCCTGCACCCGGTGTGGCAGGATTTCTGATGCAACGACGACTGTTCCTTCGTCATACTCGACTTCCGGTTCCGCGACATATTGCCGCGCCGCATACTCTTGACGGTAAGCGTCTAAGACCACTGGATTCAGTTCTTCTGCCGATTCACTGAGGTAAAGGTCCATGAAGGCATCAATCGCATCATCAAGAATCTGTGGAGCGACAGCTTGTGGTAGATGAACGTTCCATTCGATACCGGACCGAAGCGCACTGTTCGAGATGTTTGACGACCCGACGATTGATAAGCCAGTCTCTGCGTTTCGAAACAGATATGCTTTCGGATGGAACGAGCGTCCGCCTGACCGATAAAAGCGAACTGACAACCCATCAAGCGCAAGCAACTGCGCCAATGCTTCTGGATCGGTGATATGCAGATAGTCGCCAATCAACAGCCGAATCTCGGCTCCTCGTTGCAAAGCACGACGAAACGTTGGGACGAGTAAGGCGACGCCTGACTTCTGGGCAAACGCTGCGACGATATAGACTTCCTCCGCCAAATCAATGGCTTCGACGAGTGAGTCATATAAGTGATGCGTCGTCAGCTTCGCTTCCGGGATCAATCTTCGACCTCGATCAGGTAGAGGCGTTCTTCGAATCCACCGCGTTGTTGCTGTTTCTTCGTTCGGACGGCTTCCAGTTCCTCGACTGTCACGCCATGTGTCTTCGCTAACGCTTGAATGAGCTCCAGTAAATCAGCTAACTCCTCGACAGCGTCTGTGTCCGTCGTCGCTTCCTCGTATTCAGCCAGTTCTTCATGTAATTTCTTTTGCGCTTCCACTAGGAATTCATTTTCATCCAACGTGCGGAACGTCGCTTTTTTCCCATTTTGGTCGATGATGTTTGGAATCGCGTCTCGAACTAATTTATGATAAAGTGGCATATCAATTCACTCCTTTGAAGGGTTGAGGGATATCCGAGTCGAATCACTCGGTGTCGTACATATGTATTTTATAAGAGGAGGTTCTTTTCATGTCTACATTCAAACAAATCGACACACCGAACGCCCCTACTGCAATCGGTCCTTACTCACAAGGCTTTATCGCGAACGGTACACTCTATGCTTCTGGACAAATCCCGATCGATCCAGCAACAGGTGAACTTGTACCAGGCGGAATCACGGAACAGACGGAACAAGTCATGCGAAACGTTGATGCCATCCTGAAAGAAGCAGGACTGACACCTGACCGCGTCGTCAAGACGACATGCTACTTAACGAGCATGGAACACTTCGCTTCTTTTAATACGATTTATTCCGATTACTTCGCACCGCACAATCACTTCCCAGCTCGGTCTTGTATCGCTGTGAAGGAATTACCAAAAGGTGCATTAGTTGAAGTCGAGATCTTAGGACTCGTGTGATCTGATCGCTACGCACTCGTTGCGTAGCTTTTTTCATCGCAATCCCCAGCGTCCTGTTCCTTTTCCGGTCTCACTGTAAAAAAGGTCCTGCTCCCCCTGGTACAATTCACACTCGCTCGCATGCAGGTAAATCAATTTTCGAATGCGTGCCTCGAGTCCTGCTTCTGATGTAAAGCGTGATAAATCCAAATGTTCTGCTTGTCTGACGCGCTGGTAGATATCGATTAAGTCGAGTGGTGATTGTCGTTCTAGGATTCGCTGAATTACATCAAGTAACTGCTGGCTCTCATCCGTCATGTCCTTCTAACTCCTTTTTCATCACCTTGTTTTGAATCGCATTCATCACCATTGGTATTTGCACGACCAGATTCAAGACACTCACTCCGAGAACCAGTTGACTGACTGTCAATGGATTAAAGTATCCTTCGCCATATCCTTCCCCCACGCTGAGCGCGATCCCGTACGAAATCGCAAACGAGACCATATTGCCGATGACGATGTATTTTGGTTTTCCACTCCGTGCCAGTGAATACGATAGTACACCAAGTCCAAATAAAAACAAGGCATATCCTAGTATCGAACCCTCTTTCCAATCGAGGTAAGGTCCAAGCCACGCAAACGGAATCAGATACAATAGCGCTCGTTTCATTGTTCACCCTCCCCTTCTTCGTCTTTTCGGTTACTCCCGGCATCGTAGTAACCGTATAAAAGTTCCCGAATCATCCACCATCCAGGTGGATAGATATTTGATCCTGAAAGTTTCTCTGTACCATTTTCTGTCGTCACATGAATTTCCCAATCCGTGCCGTCACAAATCATAACGCCTTCAGGATACGGATAGTTTCGCCAAACTTCTGCATCGAACCGATCCGACCACATGTCGATTAAGTAGATGTCCTCTTCTGTCAGTTCTATCAGTAACGGATTCAATTCCTCTGGTAAATTTAGTTCTTGAAACCACCATCCGGATAATCGTCTTTCCTCATCTTCCGCACGAACCCTTCGACTTGCACGGTCCCACCAAAACGTCTGTCCTCTTCCCATGCCGGATTCCCGAAAATAAATTCGCTCGACTGTTTGCATCGTGATCATCCTCTAAAATTGATATTTCCATTATAGCCCATTTGTTATTTTTAACCTGTTACATTTTTTACTATGGTTCTACTGATTTCTGTTGCTGTGAAACATTTTTCTCCTTCTATCAGTAGATGTAGTGAAAGGAGATGTTTCACATGCATGTATCCATTCAACAAGCCGGTTATGACGTCGGTCAGCCCGTCTTAAAAGAGATTGCGTTTGCCTTACAGCCTGGATCCATCACCGGTTTGATCGGTACAAACGGTGCAGGAAAAAGTACGACGATTCAAGCGATGTTCGGTACGCTACCTTGGGTCGAAGGAGAGATCGATTTACCGGTCTCACTCGCCTATATTCCGGAACAGCCAACCTATTATGAATATTTGACGCTCGCCGAGCACCTTGAGCTGGTCGCTTCGCTCCACGAGACGGATCATGCCTATACGGAACGACTCTTAAAGACGTTCGAACTGCATGCTGTCACAGGTGACTATGTATCTTCTTTCTCTAAAGGAATGAAACAGAAGGTGATGCTCGTCTGTGCTTTGATGCAACGCGCAGACTGCCTGATCATCGATGAACCGTTCGTTGGTCTTGACGCGGTCGCAACGATTCGGTTGTTACATTTACTCGAAGCAGAACGAACGCGTGGCGTGGCGATTCTGCTCGTCACCCATGTCCTTGATTCCGCAGAACGTCTGTGTGACGACTTTGTCTGGATTGATCAGGGGCGCATCAAACATCAAGGAACACTCGCTCAAATCGGTGAAGCCTCTGGTCAGCCTGGTGCCCGCTTATTCGACATCATGGAAGCGATGGTGCTCGAGCATGATTGAAACCTTTTTGAAGCAACGGATCCGTCGACGGCATGCGGAACAGCGTCGCTTCTTTCGAGAAATCTTCGACTGGACAATCTTGCTGTATCTCGTCATTCCAGTCGGTCTGTTCATCATCTATGAGACGATTCAGATCTTAAACGGTCAAGCGGACTGGGTTCAAACGGTTCCGGTCGCTTGGATCTTACTCGGATGGATTCTGTATGGATTCCTGCCCGCTTTTTACGCTTGGTTCGAACCAGCAGATCGCCTCTTCTTCAAACCGGTTCCTGGAGCGATCGTTCGAATGAAGTGGTATTCCGTTCGGTATCATTTCGCGCGGATTTTCTTATTAACGGCCGGCTTACATTTACTCTGTTTTCCATTACATCGCATCCGGTTTGACCAATCTAGTATCACAGTACTGCTGATTAGTCTCGTGCTCTCTTTGCTACAACCGTTCTTTAGCTTTTGGACATATCGGTTATCTGGACAACGGTTCTTGCGGAAATGGAGCGGTCATCTCGTCCTGGCAACCGGACGCATCACTCTGTTGCTCCTGCTTTGGCTTCAATCGCATCCTGTCCTCTTCGTCGTCGCACTGTGTGTGGTGCTGCTCGGATCCCTTCATGTCCGGCACTGGTCACGGCGTGAGGACGGATTAACGGAAGATATCCTGTTGTCGACGAAACGACAGTCGAGTTTATCGGCGACCGTCCTTGAATTGAACGGTGCCTTACCGAAGCCGTCTCACCGAAAGCGTCCGTTCCTTCATCTGCGATTATTCAAACAGACGCACCAGCAACTTCCACTGATCACGTATCTGCGGGATCCGAGTAAGCGTCGCTTCTTACTCCAGCTATTTGCTGCGATGAACTACGGTCTTCTCGTTTTACCATGGATTGGACGCGGTCTCGTTTTAGCCTTCGTCCTGTTTGTTCTCTTTCAAGAACGGAAACAACATCATACATGGTTCCGCAGACAATCATTCTACCAGCACATTTCCAATTGATGGATTTCTGCTATACTTTTTCTATTACATTGGTTGGAGGGATGACTTCATGCGTACTCATTTATTCTTATTCGGAGGCGGTCCTCCTTTTACACCGAACTTACGAACACGATTTGCTACATTAACGAATGGTGGACCGGTCGCGATTCTATACGTTCCGCGGACCGGTAAGGACTGGACGAGCTACGCCTCAATCTATACGAAGCCGTTAGAGGAAGATGGCATCTCGTCGTTCGTCCATCTGCCACTGTCTGACGCACCAACGGACGAACAACTTGCACAACTACAGCAGTGTCAGGGCATCATCATCTCCGGTGGCGAGACCGAATTGTATCAGCAATACTTGGTCGCTACACCGATCGGTGACATCATTCAGTCGCGTTTCGCAGATGGTGTTCCGGTCGCCGGCTTTTCAGCCGGTGCCCTCGTTTCGCCCGAACGGTGTGTGATTCCGGAGATCGACCAACGCGACAATCGACGCCTTCGCTTACCTGGTCTTGCCTTACTGAAAGACGCGGTCGTCTGTGTCCATTATGAGACGTGGGGCGAAGCTGCTCATCTCACGCAATCCTTTACGGAAGAAAGCACAGACCGTGCCTTCGGACTTGCTGACGAGAGCGGGATCTATCTACGCGATCAGTACCTCGTCGAAACAGAAGGAACCGACCCTGTCGTATTATCGCGGAGTCTCGTCAGATGACGGCGATCGTTCCTGCCGTCAAAGGCATCATCATTCACGAGCAACGTCTCCTGATTGTCCGCCGGGCTGCTGCTGACTTCGGTGGCGGGACATGGGAATGTCCGGGTGGCAAGATCGACTTCGGTGAATTACCAGTCGACAGTCTTGTTCGCGAGATTGAAGAAGAGACACAATTGACTGTGACGCCGGAGCGTCTACTCTATGCCTCGAGCTTCCTGACGCATCCCAATCGGCAAATCATTTTATTGATGTACATCTGCTCGACAAACCAGACGAGCGTTCAGTTATCAACGGAACACGACGCTTATCTTTGGGCGGACGAAACAACGATCCGTCAGTTGATCGCGCCGAATATTCTCGCTGATTTTGAACGCCATGATGTATTTTCGTTACTGCATCACTAAACACAACTGCCCCGCCTGACCAATCGGTCGAGCGGGGCAAGCTTTTATTTACAGCAAAGGGTCTCGGTAACAGACAACACGATTTCGCCCAGTTTGTTTAGCTTCATACAATGCTAAATCCGCTTTCTGGACGGTCTCAAATACGGTTGATGCTTGATCGGAAGAGGCAGCCCCTAGCGATAATGTGACATGAAACACTGGATGTTCCTTATAAACGAAGTGTTGATCAGCACAGGCAGATCGAATCCGCTCCCCGAGTCGTTCCGCTTGTCGGAGTGGTACGTCCGGCAATAGTAAAACAAACTCCTCACCACCGTACCGACCGACGACGCCCTGTTCCGGACAATACGATTGCAAGAGATGGCTGAGTTGTCGTAAGACGACGTCGCCTCCTTCATGTCCATATGTATCATTGATTGATTTAAAATGATCGAGATCAAGAATGAGGACGGAAAAGACCGTTCCGTTCTGAGCGTACTCGGCTAACGTCTCATCTAGCTTCCGGCGATTTCCCAGTTGCGTCAGCCCATCCGTTAAAGCCAGTTCTTGTTGCGTGTGCACGAATAAAAAGTGTTTCCGGAGTTCTTGTAAGAAACGATAGGTCACGTAACCACCAATCATGATGACGATGATATAGACGAGCGCAATCTCTAAAAACCGCTCGAACGTGTTCGTCAATAAATAGAGCGCCGGTAAGCTGTATGCGATACCTGTTCCAAGCAACACGAGATAATCCTTCATTCGCTGAGCAGCAAACCGACGATAAATCGTCGCTGTCACGAGTAACGCGACACAGATCAAGGTCGTCAGGATCAGCCCCTCGTATTCGCCAGCCGGTGTCACCGCAAATCGGGCACCGATGATGAACAGCATCGTGATGCTACCGCTGACTAACCCTCCGTAAAAGTACGCCGTAACAAGTGCAACGAGACGCAAATCAATCTTTGCGACGTCATAGGAGATACTGTTGAAAATCAACAGCGCACCAATCAAACCCGCGATACAACCGATTGCGAGTCGGACTTGTAAGGAGGAGTTGGGTGAGATCCGCTCGATTCGTCGTAGCGGTAAAAACGCGAACAGCAATGTCGCAATCAATAGGGAAAAGTTCAACAACAATGAATTGAGCAACGTAAGCACGACGACATCCTCCTCATTCCATTTCAGATGTTTACTCTATTCCCGTCAGATTACACATTCCCCTCTTTTTCCAAGGTTTTCAAACAAGAAGAGAGGGAATCAAACAAATATGTCTATCGTCTACATCATTAAGGGGGAATCTTTCATGGATCGTCAAGCTGAAAAACGAAAAAGTAAGATGCCGTTCTTCATCATTCTCGTCATCGCCATCTTCGTCATCGTTGCTGCTGCGTTGATCATTTACGTCACATCTGAACCAAAAGAAGAGACACAAGCACTTATGACACATCTTGCGACTGTCCTTCCGATTTACGTGAATTAGATTCACAAGACCTTTACACAAGCCGTACAACACCTTAATACATGTTGCTTCATCTCCTTCCGATAGGTACACGGGAGGAGATGTTTTTTATGCTTATGAAAAAACGATTACTGGCACAACAATTAAATGGATGGTTGATTCCGATCGTCGCCATCGGACTGATCGTGATCAGCGGTCTAAGCGTCTACGCTTCCTATCAACAATCCGTCGCAGCAACCGAGGAACGGCTGATGCGTGAATTAACGATGTTCGATGCGAATGTCCGGGCAACGTTTCTGGCGTACCCGGATGACGCAGCAGACCGCTCGCGTGCCATTAAACGATTGCAACAGCAACAGCGAACCGACTTATCACGTGACGACTACACGGTTCGCTTCCAAAGCCTGAACACGAGTGAGGCGTTCCGACCGTTGACACTCGAACCGGCAAAACGAAAACAACTACTACAGCACTTAAAGAATGCACGTACATATGCCTTTTCGTATCAAGACCAATTTCTTGTCGCGATGACGATTCCAGAACTCGATGACGTCATCTTACTGACGACCGACCGTGATAAATTAATCGCCCCTGCTCGAGATTTAGCTTGGACACTCGTCTGGGTGAGCGTAGTCACACTTGTCAGCATCAGCCTGTTGATTCGCTGGCGGATTCAACGCCAACTGGCACCGTTATCGAAACTCGCCTTACAGATTGAAGAAGCGCATGCGAAGCGATCGTATCGTCCATTAACGCTCAAAACGACGACCTTTGAGTTACAACAGCTGACGTTTCAATACAATCAGTTGATGCAACAAATTAATGACTTAACGACGGAGATGCAACAAGCCAGTCAGGAACTTGAATCCGTCCAGCCTCACTTCTCTTCGCGCTTATCCGCAATGGATCAATCGGTCCAAGCCGTCGATGAAGTCGCCGGTTCTTTACTTGCGCAATCGACACAGATGGATCAGACAATCGTCGCCTCGACACGTTTGACTGCCCAAGGACACGATGCGTTAAGCGAAATGCAAACGACACTCCTGAACAGCCAACATGCTGTAACCCGTTTTCAACAGACCGTCCAGACGAATCATACGACCCTCGAGACCTTACAAGAGGAAAGCCAGTTACTGAAGGAACAATCCGCGACGACAGAGCAGATTTTGCAACAGACCTCACATCTACAGCAACAGATGGAAACCTCAATTTCGCACATCCAGCGCGTTGCTGAAGAGACACGCCGTTTGTCACTGAACGCGCTGATTGAGGCAACCCGTGCCGGAGAAGCCGGTCGCGGCTTCACGGTCGTCGCTAAGGAGGTCGAAAAACTAGCGATCGATATCCGAACGAGTACGGACCATATCGGGCAGGTCAATCAGATGTGGACGACAGGACTCGATCAAGTCGAACAAGCGCTCTCGCAGATGACGGAACGGTTTCTCTCGACGTCACAACAGCTTGAGACGGCAACGGAGCATTTAAAACAGATGCTAACCGAAGCGACGACGATTGAGACGACACTGGGTACCGTGGAACACCAACGACAGATCGTCGCAGATGTTCAGTCGAACATGCAGGAACATCTACAGTCGGTTCAACAGTTGATGTCAGAGCTCTCATCCTACAGCCAGGTGCTCGGGGAACAGATGCAGCACCACGTCATTCAGCAAACAGAATTGAAGACACATAGTGCTGTACTCGAGTCGCGGATCAGTTCGTTGCAACAAACTATAAAAAATTAATTTTTTACATTTTTCCTAGTATTAATCTTTAAATTACAATATTTACTTATCATTTAATATGAAATAAAATGTTTTTTGGTAGGTAATTTTATATTTAAGGGGTTAATGAATCAATGGAAGAAAAGAAAAAGAAAAAAGGCGGCTGTTGTGGCTGTGGTTGTCTCATCTTCATTATTTTAATTTTCTTAGGCGCTTGTGGCGCTATTTTTGGAGAAGATGACTCTGACGATAAAGACAATAATACAAAGAGTCATCAATCTACTAAAGACTTGGACTCTGATGATCATAAAAATAACACTGAAGAAAAAAATGATGCTAAAGCTAAGGCAGAAGCTGACGCTAAAGCTAAGGCAGAAGCTGACACTAAAGCCAAGGCAGAAGCTGACGCTAAAGCTAAGGCAGAAGCTGACGCTAAAGCTAAGGCAGAAGCTGACACTAAAGCTAAGGCAGAAGCTGACGCTAAAGCTAAGGCAGAAGCTGACACTAAAGCTAAGGCAGAAGCTGACGCTAAAGCTAAGGCAGAAGCTGACACTAAAGCTAAGACTTGCTTAAATATTCGGGGTAATATCTCTAGTTCAGGTGAGAAAATATATCACCTTCCTAATCAAAGGTTTTATAGTAAAACGGACCCTGAAAAAGTTTTTTGTACAGAAGGTGCAGCTGTAAGTGCTGGATATCGCAAATCAAAAATCTAACTAAAAGTACCGGATATCTCATTTGATATCCGGTACTTTTAGTTAGCTAATAAATTTCGCTTCCTTCTTATCGATGATGTTGCGAATCCGGTTCTCCGTCACCTGATACTGCTCTGCCAATTGACGGGTTGTTTTCCCTTTTTCGTACTGCGCGCGAATCGTTCGAATCTGAAAAGGTGACAGCGTCACATGTTGACCTAACAAGAGATCAAACTCACCAAGTAGTTCAGTATACTGCTGATCGATCGAAGGCAGAACCTCTAAGTTCGACAACTGATCGTCAGCCCGTTTGCCGTTGCGCCGGACGAGTCGCGCTTCCATGACATCTGTCGTCAGAAAGGCTTGTGCGACAAGCAATCCGACCTGCACCCGCTCTCCTCGACCACGTTGGTAGAGCGTGACTTTGCGGTATCCTTCCCGATTGAGCCGTGGACGGAGCAAGACACCTTTTCGTCGTTGCTGGACACCGCGACATGTCACGATCGTCCGGTCGAGCGACCTTACGCGACCAAGTGATGAGACTTCATATATACCTACATAGCCGATGACGGCTTTCCATTGTTCTTGCATGGTTGTCCTCCTTCAGACAAGGACACGACGGGACTTCATACTTGAATTATACCAAATTACGAACAAACGTTCTAGTGATGTCACTCGTCGGAATATGCTATTCTTAGCAGAAAAAGGAAATGAGGTTCGTCTATGAAATTTGTCTTGTTACTTGGTCCGCAAGCGGTCGGAAAGATGACGATCGGTCAGGAAATCGAACGGTTGACGGAGATGAAAGTTTTCCATAACCACCAGACAATCGATCTGTTATTGCCTTATTTTGATTTCTCTGAACCTGCACACCATCGCCTAAAAGATACGATCCGGCGCGAGATGTTCAAGGAAATGGCGAACAGCTCGCTCGAAGGTGTCCTGTTTACGTTCCTCTGTCTATTCGGCGTCGAAGGCGGTGGTCTTGAGTTCATCGAAGAGACAGTTGAGTTATTCGAACAAGCAGGTGCTGACGTCTATATCGTTGAACTGGATGCGCCGGTCGCAACTCGCCTGCACCGAAACACGACTGAAAACCGATTGACGCACAAAGTAACGAAGCGTGACCTCGCTGCTTCTGAACAAGACTTACGCGAAACGGCGGACGGTTACCGAACACGTTCATTGCCAGGCGAATTGCCGGACGTCAACTACCTCTTCCTCGATACGGAACCGTTAAGCGCACGTGAAAGTGCGGAAGCGATTTGCGACCATTTCAACTGGTCCAAAACAACGGTCTAATCACAAACAAGCCCCGTCCTGCTCAGCAGGCGGGGCTTTTTTAATGATAGAGTTTGCGTTCATATCGATTCGCCTGCAACTGGAATCCGTTCCGACGCCAGACCGCCGCACTGCCCGCTTCGCCGTAAATACGCGTCAGTAATAACGTCCGTGCGAGATACGACAAAATCGACGTCAACGCTTCTGTGATGTACCCGCGCTGATCATCCTCATCAGTCGTCGTATAACGTAAGTTTCCGGTCGATGCATTCCATGTGAAGGTAATCGTCCCGACAATCGTTTTCTCACGCAACGCATGCAGCGTCCACTTGCAACCCGATTCTTCATCCGTTGCTTCGACAAACAATCGTGACGTCGTAAAATCCGTATGTCGTCCTTGCATTCAGCTCTCCTCCTCGACCTCAAACGTTGCTGTCGCGTAAACCTCTCCGTTAATTAAAATCGTTAATGTATGTGTACCAGGATAATGGACACGCGTCGTCATGTTCCGAAACGATTGGCGTCGTTCAACTTGTAAGACACCTTTAACTTCCCGCTCCCGCAGTTGAAACACCTTCCGACTCGTTCCACGTTGTTTGACGTAATCGATCGCGTATTCAAGACGCAGACGTTGCTCGACGGAACTGTTTACTTGAAACGAAAACTGTAACTCTTGACCAATAGTCACTGGTGAGACGACCAAGTCCGTAACCGCAACCTCGCCTTGCGTAACGTGTCCGAACAACTGCAACACGTCTGGGTTTCCGCGCTTCAGTAACGTCCGGGAGGCGTGACGCAAAATCCAGTCCGTGTTCGGATCTGTTCCTAAGTGACGTCCAATTCGTTCGATCAAGTATTCCGGATGCGTTTTTGAAATATCATTCAAGTGATTGGCGACACTTTTTCGGACGTAAAGTGACGGATCCTGTAATAAGGCGTCAAGGATCGGTAACGCTGGACGCGGATCAGCAATCAGACGCGGGATCGCTTGTCCCCATGGTAAACGCGGTCGTGTCCCTTCAGACGCTAAGCGCCGGACATGTTCATCGTCTGATGTGGTCCATTTGAATGCCTGCTCAAGATAGAGTTCCTGATCAGCAAGTAGAAAACGGCGAACGGCGAACTCTGACGTCGAATGCGGCGTCAACTTGGCGAGTGTCGCTAACGCAAGCGTCCAGTCGGCGAGTGTTGCTGTCCGTTCGACATACTCCGGAAAGACGATTCCCGGTAGACCGGTAAACTGCGGTGCAAGCCGCTCTAGCTCCGGCACCGAGTCCGGAAACGGTGACAAAATCGTCTCTAGTGTCTCCGCCACACGGCGGACACGTTGTTTAAACGCGAGTTCATTCCAGTCTCCCTGTTCGACTCGTCTTCGAAAATCCGGTACGTCGACCGCTTCTCCTAAGCGGTCGAGCCAACTCGGTGAAAACACATCTTTAATCAAACTCATCTTTCATCCAGTCCCCTCTATGTGCGCTCTAGTTTGAGCAATGTTTCCTTGCGTGCGAGTCCACCCGCGTATCCACCTAAATCCCCATTCGTCCGAATGACTCGATGGCACGGGATGACGATTGCCAGTTGGTTCGCTCCATTCGCTCGTGCGACGGCACGAACAGCGGTCGGTTGACCGATCCGGATCGCCAGCTCTTGGTACGAGATCGTCTCTCCACTCGGAATCCGCTCGAGTTCTTCCCAGACGCGGCGTTGAAATGGTGTTCCGTACCGCATCAGTGGCGTCTGAAACGATACCTGCTCTCCTTTGAAGTAACGACGGAGCTCCGCTTCGATCTGTCCAAAGACCGGTGACTCCCCGGGAACGATGACAGCACGTGCTTTCTTACGCAATTGTTCGATTTCCCGTTCCAGTCCGCGTCGGTCGACGAACTCAAGCAGATGTAAGAGTTGATCGTCGGCAATCGCCAGCATCGAGCCGAGTGGCGTGTCGAGCCATTTGGCGCGTAAGACCTGCCCGTCAAAGCGCGACGGTGCCTGTCCGAGAATCCGTGCTGACGCCTCAAGAAAACCACTACTCGATTCATAACCTCCTACTAACTGTCCTTCGATGACCGGCTTACCGGTCCGGATCTCCTTCATCGCCAGACCCATCCGCCGTGCCCGGGCATACGCGACGAACGTCATCCCGAAGCGTTTCTTGAACTGGCGACGTGCCGTTGATTCATCCAGACCAAGTGCTCGAAAATCGGCTTCCTTGAATCGTTTGTCCGGTTCTGCCTCGACCGCTTCGATCAAGCGTTGAATCGTACCATGATCTCCGGGATAAGCAAGCGGATGACAACGACGGCACGGTCGATAAGAGGCAAGTAATGCCTCTTGCGCCGTCTCAAAAAACTCACAGTTCTCCGCTTTCGGTTTTCGTGCCGGACACGTCGGACGGCAAAAGATGCCGGTCGTCTTGACGCCGACGAAAAACGTCCCTTCGTACGTCGCGTCCCGGCGAACGAGCGCTTCATAATACGTGTGATGTTCCATCGCCTTCCCCTCCTTTGTCCTTAGTATACCGGCTTGTCCGGTCACGATGTCGCCGAAAATCAGGCATTGATATGTTTAAGATTCACTTAAGAAACATCGTCCTGTTTTCGAAAGGGACGACGTGCATACTACATGATATACTCAACGGAAAGTAGGGTTTTCATGTTTGATTTCTTAAAAGAAGCACTTCACGCACCACTCCGTGTTGGAGCCGTCGCACCGAGCAGTCCACGTCTTGCCGAGATGATGGCACGACGCGCCGTCGCCGATCGTCCGCGTCAGATTCTTGAAGTCGGAGCGGGTGACGGAGCGATCACCAAAGCTTTACTGGCCGCTCGTTCACCAGAAACACATCTCTTGATTTGTGAACGGAGCGAAACATTCCGCCCCGCACTCGAACAATTACTAGCTCAGGAAACGAATGTCACCCTCTTGATTGGTGACGTTCAAGGATTATCCGATTCATGGAGCGGAAAAATCGACATCATCGTCAGTGGTCTCCCGTTCGCCTCGTTCCCGGCAGCGTTGCGGCATGACTTATTGGCACAATTCCAAACGTTACTACGACCAGGCGGTCACTTCATCGCCTTTCAATACACCCGGTTCCAGTTCAAGATGTTCCGAGATTATTTTCAAGAACACAGTTACTCGCACACGCTCTACAATCTTCCCCCGGCTTACGTCTTCGAGGGGGTGCAACAGGAGGAAATGAATCATGCCTACGCTCTTGATCGTTGATGACGAAGCCGACATCCGTCAATTGCTTCGACTCTATTTAACAAATGAAGGTTACGAGATCATCGAATCCGAAAACGGTGAGGAGGCGTTAGCGACTCTTGCAACGCGTCCAGTTGATGCGATGTTACTCGACGTGATGATGCCCGTTCGCGATGGCTTCTCGACTGTTCAAGCAGCGCGCGCTGCCGGTCACACGTTACCCATCTTGATGCTGACGGCGAAACGCGAAGATATGGATAAAATTCAAGGTTTGACCTTCGGGGCGGACGATTACATCGGTAAACCGTTCAATCCGCTTGAAGTCGTCGCCCGCGTCAAGGCACTGCTGCGACGTGTCAGCCAGTATCATGTCCCAACTACGGCTTCAGCCGTTCAGGTGGGGCCATTCACGCTCAAAGAAGACGAACGCGTCATCTTTAAGTATGATGTTCCGCTTGCCCTGACCCGCCGTGAATTTGATTGCCTGGCGCTCTTCTTGAATCATCCGCGTCGTGTTTTTTCGGCTGACGACCTGTATGAGCGGGTTTGGCAGGAGGAAGCACTTGGTTCCGCATCGAACGCTGTCATGGTCTTGATCCATAAGCTCCGTGATAAAATCGAGGACGTTCCGAAAGAACCACGCTACCTCCAGACGGTCTGGGGCGTCGGTTATAAGGTCGAACCATGAGACGGATCAAATTGACGGTCTGGATGCTTGTTTTACTTCTGCTCGCTGCATTTTTGAGTACGGCACTTGCCTGGTTGCTGGCGAGTCAATTGCCGCTTGGTGGAAAAACGGTTCCCCGTTACTACTACACGACGGAAGAAGACACGGTGAGCGCTGTTAAAGAGGACATTACACGTTATCAAAATGGACAAATACCGACCGGGCCCTATGAGTGGGCAGTATACGATGCCAATGGTCGTCTGGTCAGCGCTTCCGACAAGTATCCGAAAGACTTAACACCGAGCCGACTGCTTGCTGAGCAAACACCAACCGAGCGGGAGCCATCAGACACAGGAAAGGTTAGGACATTGCACCATATCGAAGCGATCTATCTTGGAACCCGTGAGCCTGGCTATTTTTTGACTGTTCAGTCCGATAAACCAACACTCAATGAATATCAAGTCGGTAATTCGAACGCCTTCTTCATCTTACAAGTCGTCTTGTTCATCGTCTTTCTACTGCTTTTAACACGTTGGATCGCTGGTTTGTTCCGCGAACTCGAGCGACGGCTTGAGCGGTTGACGGTCGAACCAGCGCCAACAGAACCGTTACCTCCCGTCAAAGGACCGAAGGAATTCAAGTTGTTCGCCCAATCGATCGAACGAATCGAACAGGAACTCCGCACCTTACGCGTACGCGACCAGGAGCGGTTCGTCGAGCAGTTGCGATTGATCACGAGTCTGTCGCACGACCTACGGACTCCATTGACCTCAATCCAAGGCTTCATTCAGTGGCTAACCGAAAAACACGAGACGTTATCCGCGACGGAACGGACGGAGCTTCTAGCGATCGTCACCCGACAGTCGGAAACTCTCGCTTCCCGGATCGACGAATTGTTCACGCTCGCTAAATTATCGAACACCGATTATCCAGTCGAACGGACATCGCTTGATCTCGTCACACTGACGGAACAAGTCCTGGAGCTGTTTCCCGGCATCGATGGCGGCATCGATGGCGTCATCGATGGTCCACCTCACGTGGCATTGTTCGCCGATCCGATGCTCTTACGACGCTTGCTTGAGAATTTGATTCGCAATGCGACTCTTCACGGAACTGGTGACCTTCGGATTTCGATCAACGATGAAGCAGAAGACATTCAGCTGATCTGCTCAAATGCGATTGAAACGACCTATACGCTAGAGGAACTAAACACGTGGCTGACGCCATTCGGGACGTCGGATGCTTCTCGCTCGTCTGGTGGCTCCGGCATCGGTTTGTCAATCGTTCAGCAAATCATGGCGCGTCATGAGGGGAGCGTCGCGTTGACTTCAAAAGACAACCGCTTCATCGTGACCTGTCGTTTTCCACATGCTTCTTAAGATTGCATCCGATGTTCGCATCGGGTGCTTTTTTAGTCAGGTTGTTACTTCTTAGACACTTCTTTGAAATTGGAATTCGATACACTAAAGACTGTTAGAAATTAGTTGTCGTTTTAAAGGAGTTGTTCGTGTTTTATGAAATCCTCGTCTCGTTCGATTACATATATGCCAGGGCTTGATGGCTTACGTGCCTTTGCTGTTCTATCTGTCATTCTCTACCATCTGTCTGTTTCATTCTTCTCCGGTGGTTTCCTCGGTGTTGATCTCTTTTTCGTCCTATCCGGTTACCTGATTACTGGTCTCTTGTTACGCGAGTGGCAAACGACCGGACGCCTCGATTTGAAACGGTTTTGGATTCATCGCTTCCGTCGCCTATTCCCAGCCCTATTCGTCATGCTGTTACTCGTTCTCGGGTACGTGACCGTCTTTGAACGCGAGCTGTTGCACACGGTTCGCCAAGATAGTGCCTTTGCGCTCATTTACGGGACGAACTGGTGGTATATCTTCCATGATGTTTCTTATTTCGAGTCGTTCGGTAAGCCATCACCGATTCAAAACCTTTGGTCGCTCGCAATCGAAGAGCAGTTCTATCTGTTATTCCCGATCTTACTCTGGTTCGGAATGAAAAATCGCCGCTTATTTTTGCAATTGATCGGCGTTGCGATCGGCGCATCCGTGCTCGCGATGGCGATTCAGTTCACACCCGGTGAAGATCCAAGTCGTGTCTACTACGGCACGGATACTCGGTTATTCGCCTTGTTGATCGGCAGTCTGCTCGCTTTCGCGTGGCAACCGACCCGCTTTAAGCTCGATATCCCAAAACGTGGTGTCCGGTTACTGAATCAAACAGGTGCCGTTACTTTACCGCTCTTACTCATGCTGATGATCGTCACAAGTGAGTTCGGAAGCTTCTTATACCGGGGTGGCTTTTTCCTCGTCTCGCTTCTTGCTGCGTTATTGATTGCTACGATCGCCCACCCGGCGTCGATCTGGAGTCGGTGGTTTGCACATCCAGCACTCGTTGCGATCGGCAAACGATCGTACGGTTTATATCTCTGGCATTTTCCCGTCATCACGTTGATGACACCGGTCGAGCAGATCGGAACGTTCTCGTTGCTTCGGACCGTATTGATCGTCGTCGTGCTTATCGCCTTGACCGAAGTATCGTATCGCTTCATCGAACGTCCGATTCGTCAACACGGACTGTCCGGTTACTTAAAACGTCTATCGTTACATCCGCGGCAGTTACGTCAGTTTTCAACGATGCAGTGGACGAGTGTTGCCGTGTTGACGATTCTTATCGTCAGCTTCATCGGTAACTTATCGATTCTTGCTGTCTCCGATACGCCGAAGCCAGAACCTGCTTTCGAGAAGATAGCGGCGCCAAAAGAAAAACCAAAACCGGTCCTCAAACCGACGACACCGAAAGCAACACCCGATCAGCGAAAAATCTGCCGACCGACGCTTGCAATCGGAGATTCGGTCCTGCTCGGTGTTGAAGATTATCTCGGCAGTACACTCAAGCAACTAACAATTGATGCAAAACTCGGTCGTCAGCTGCGAGAAGCGATTCCGCTGAGTGAGCAGTATGCGGCGTACAATCAGCACGGACGCCAAGTCATTATTCACCTCGGAACGAACGGGAGCTTCCGGAAGGATCAGTTGAATAGTTTGCTCGATCAATTCGCAAATGCCGATCACGTCTATCTGGTCACTGCACGCGTCCCGCGTCCGTGGGAAACAGAAGTCAATCAGATGTTACGGGAGGCATCGAAGCGGAAGCGTGTCGAACTGATCGACTGGCATGCCGTTGCCGTCAAACATCCATCTTACTTCGAAGCAGATGGTGTCCATTTGAATATCAAGGGAGCACGTGCCTATTCGAAGATTCTTGCGAAAGCGACGAATTGTGCTGTTTCAACGAAATAAGACTACGTCAAACAAGGTAGCGGAACGATCCGCTACCTTGTTTTTTTGTACTCACCCTGTCGCTAGCAGCCCAAGATAGATTAAACTGACGCTGAATAAACTCAGTAAGACACCCACTGCATGCCGACGATATCCGAGTAAAAGCAATGGTAGCGTGGCGATGCCAATCATCAAGACCCACCCGTCCCCTGCTGGACCACTGACCGGTAGTTGCCCTAGCGTCGGTTGTTCCAGACGACTGAGTGAAGCGCTCGCCATGAACAGCAATACTAAAATGATACTTTCCATCCGTAGTAGTGGACGCGGATCGTACGTTGAGTCAAAACGCAACCGACGCCTTACGAGCGTTCCATTACAGAAGGCGTAGAACAAAAGTGGTAGCAGCAGGAGGTGCTTCAGCAACAACGCTTGACCGTACGGCACACCCCAGAGATTCGTATAACGTTCAAGTGGAATCGCCAGTTGCATCAGTAACAGACCCGACAGGATGACACCCGTAAAGGCGATCCGGGCAAACGGACTGAACCAACTTAAAAAGGCAGACCAATGAGCGGTCGAGCGGGCACCGATGGCTATCCAAAACACGACACCGATCCATGCCGTCACACATAAGAAGTGACTAAATTGAAGCGTCCACCCGAGCGCACCGTATTTGGCCGCCGCATGACTCGTTCCTGCGATACCAATCCATAACGGGATCGTCAAGAGTGCGAGCAGGATGGACCGTTGCTTTTGCCATGCGAATACGATCAACAGGAGTAAAGCAGAGAAGTAAACGACAAGAAACATCCGACCGATATGCAACTCCAGTAACCCCGTTCGTAGAGCTTCTGTCATCGTTTGCGTCGAAAGTAGAAAACGAACGGCACCAAAGACCGGGATGCTCGTTCCAAGAACGAGCATCCCGAGTCCCGCTACCGCCCACGACGTACCGTCCATTAATGGCGGTTTCCGTTTCCTTGGGATGAAGCATAATACCAAATAGCCCATCCAAAGCGCTCCACCGATGTAGACGAGTAGTTCTCCTAGAAACGCACTCATGTCGTGCGACGACGTAACAAGAGAAGGATGACGATACTGATTAACAGTCCCCCGACGATCCATGGGAGCAGTGTCGGAACGAGTCCTTTTGAAACTGGCTCCGCTTCAGGAACGACTGCTGCTTTTGTTTCCATCGGCTCAGCCTTTTCTACGGTGCTTGTTTCAGCTTTTGCCTCACCTAGTACCGTAAAACGAATCGTTCCTTTAACGGGATGACCATCATCTGAAATCGATGCCCACTTGATCGTGTATTTTCCTTCCGTTAAAGGCTCTGAGACGACAGCACTCAGTTCATTTCCGATGATGAGCGGTTTTGCGAGAGACTGTTCGACGCCATTCGCGTCTACTACACGTAAGGTGCTTGTTTTTTCAACAGCCTCACTAAACGTCAAGCGGATCCGATCGACGGGTTCAGATAATGCCGATCCCTCTGCCGGATTCGAGCTTTTTAAACTCGTATGTGCTTCGACCGATATGGGCAACAGACAAACGAGGAATAGGAGTACAAATCGGATGATGCGCATGTCGTTTACCTCCTTTCTGCTTGATGTGTAAAAGAAAACCCGCTGTTGCCAGCGGGTCGTCCTTTATTGTTGCGTGCGACGACGGAGTGCGAAGAATCCAAGGATCGATGCTGCTGCGATACCAAGCAATGACCAGACGATACCTGTCGTCGATGTTTCTTCTTGCATACCACCGAGACCTGTGTTTGGCATTCCAGGCGCACCTTTGAATTTATCTGGGAACTGATCGACGATTGCTGTCGCAGTTCCTTCCCCTACGCCGTACATATGCGCGTACGCTTCGCGAATTGCTGGGTACGTTTTGTCGTAATCTTTTTCATTGTAGCTATTGAAGGCAAGTAAGAGTTGGTCAATGTGAACCTTCAATCCTTCTTCCAAATCTTTCGCTTTCAAACGTCCTTCTGTTGCTGCATCAAGGAATGCTGCCTGTTCGACACGGTACTCATCGAGTTCCTTCACAGCCATGTCGCGTGCTTGATCATCTTTCGCACCTGTTGCTTTGACATAGTCAACGAAGTAGCCGATGTGGCTCGACCAAATCTTCTTGAATTGTTGCGCTGCTTCACTACCATAAACAGAGCCAATCGAAGCTGTCAGGTCATCCGTATTTTGATTCAAGGCACCAGCCGCAGCGTCAAAGTCTTTTGCTCCGTCAATTCCTTTTTGCATCGCGAGCACTGCAAGCGCCGCGTGTTCAGAGAAGTTTCGGTTCAGTCCGGCACGAAGATCAGCTGCTGGTGTATCAACTTTCGTATTTTTGAATTTATCTGGGTACTGATCGACGATCGCACCAGATAACCCTTCTCCCACCATATACATATGCTCGATTGCTTTACGTAGATTACTGTAGGCAGCATCATAATCACCAGCAACGTAGCTATCAAACGATGTTAACAGTTGCGTGATATGGACTTTTAGTCCTGCTTCGAGATCCGCTGCCTTCAGACGTCCTTCCGTTGCCTTATCAAGGAATGCAGCCTGTTCGACACGATACTCATCAAGCTCTTTCAATGCTTTTTGTTTCGCGTCTTCGTCCTTGGCACCAGTTGCTTTGACGTAATCGACGAAGTAACCGATATGGCTCGCCCAGATTTCTTTGAAGGCAGCGCCTGCTTCTTCCCCGTAGACGGAACCAACAGCTGCCGATAAATCATCCGTGTTTTGATTCAAGGCACCGGCTGCCTGCTCAAAATCTTCTTTACCATCAATTCCTTTTTGCATCGCAACGACTGCGAGATACGCGTGTTCAGATAGAATTTGATCGAGTGTCGCTCGTAAATCCGATGCTGGAGATGAGACATCGAGGGAGACTTTTCCTGAACTGTGAGACATCTTACTATGGTCCTCATGACCATGTGCACTAACACCTGCTGCTGGAATCAACAATGCGGCACTAAGCGGAACAGCGAGATACGACTTTTTCATCTTCATCTTATGAACACCCCTTTAATTTTTTGGACTTCACATAGATAACGTAAGGAGTTCACGAATGGTTTTATCTTTTTACATTTTTTATTTAAAATATTTTTTCTGAAGAAATAAACTTATGCAGCACTTTCATTATTTTTTAGTTTTTATTTACTCATTTCGCGAAACAGCCAACTTATTTTCTAATCATTTCATTAGAATCTTCTTATAACCTCATCTTTTATCTTTTATAGAACAGGAGTGGACTTATGAAACGGATTGTCATTGGCGCAGTACTTGCTTCGCTCGTCGTCTCGCAAGCAGTTGGACCTGTCGAAGCAAAAAGTAAAGCGAAGAAGAAACCTGTCGTGCAAGTCGATCGAGACAAAAATGGAATTCCAGATGCTTGGCAAAAACAATATCATTTGGGATATGGAAAACAAGTCGCAACAAAAGATCACGATCGCGACGGTTTGATGAATGTACAAGAGTATCAACTTCGTCTCAACCCCACTAAATCGGATTCGGACCGCGACGGAATCAAGGATGGGAAAGAGGATTCGGACCGCGACTTACTTACGAATCAACAAGAATACACAGCGCATCTAAATCCATTGAAGAAGGATTCCGATCAAGATGGTATTTCTGATGATAAAGAAGACCAAGATCAGGATCGATTGACGACACGAGAAGAATTCATCGTGGGTACGCAGCCACTGAAAAATGATTCAGATCGTGACGGCATCAAAGATAACGAAGAGGACCGCGATCAAGATACGCTTCTGAATGAAGACGAATTCGAACTTGGTTCTGATCCAACCAAAGCAGACAGCGATCATGACGGGACTCGAGATGATCAGGAAGATACGGATCAAGACGGAGTTCAGAATGACCAAGAACTCAAACGGATCATGATCAAAGTGACGAATACGAATAAGAAAAAGTTCGAGTGGCGTTACAGTAATGAACATCAACGGAAAGAATTGCGCTTTAAAGACGAGATCGGTATTACTGACGTTGCGACGTTAAAAGATCGTCTTCTCGTCACACCATCGATGACGGAAGAAGAATTATTAACGTTAGTCGCACAGGCGCTTCAATTACCAAACATCAAAACGTTACACGTCCAGATCAAGTTCTATAATGGACAGGAACTCGAATCAGAAGATGAGCACTCGGATGACGATGATTCTTCGGATGACTCAGAAGATGATGATCAAGATGATGATCAAGATGATGATCAAGATGATGATTCAGACGATCATGGAGACGATGACGGGGATGATCACGGAGATCATGGTGATGACGATTAATCGTCTATACGAAAAATGAGAGGACGGAATAGTATTCCGCCCTCTCATTTTGTATTTCCTTATTCTTCAATGATGGTGACCGCTACTTCCGCCAGCTGGTTTTGCTCCACCTTGTAAGATTTTTAAATCTTCTTTCGATAACTCACCGACGATGAACTGCCGTGTTGGCATGATCATCGCACCTTCACTGCTTGCATGCGCTTTGACATAATACAAGCCGGATTTTGGTAGTGCCTTCGCAATCGTATAGACACCTGGCTTTGTCTCCTCTGCCGGTTCCATACTATAGCGTACTGTTCCATCCGCTTTCCAGATTTCGAAATGTACATAATCGACTTTTTGAACCGGTTTGGCTTCACGCCAGACTGTTGCTTCAAATGTCTGCTTTTTCTTGGCATCCGGTTGTAAGTCCTTTGGGATATTCATTTTGATCGATAACGGCTTAGCTACGGCATACTGTTCTGCTGCATCGGAATCGACCGCACAGCCAGCAAGACTCGTCGTCGTGACGAGCAGTCCGCCGAGCATGAGTGTTTGTATCGATTTACGCATTGAAGAACCTCCTTACACTCGGAATACGACGGATGACGAGGAAATCGACCAGCCAGACGACGAGCAACGATAGACCGACGAGCGGGAAGACGATTCCCAGCACGACAAGCACAGCGAGGAATCCTTTCAACATGAATGCTTTCGGTCCTTTCGGCGCCCCCATCCCTTTACTTGGTTTTCGCTTCAGCCAGAGATAGAAACCACTGACTGCCACGAGAATGATTCCGAGACAAATCAACAGACTAATTAACTGATTGAACAAGCCGAATTCCGTTCCCTTGTGGAGTGTGATCCCGGTCGCGACGATCTTTCCGACGATACCATAGTTGTCATAACGATAGTCGGCGAGCACGGCACCGGAATATTGATCGAGATGGATCGTCGCTTCATTCTGTGCTTTCGCTGGATACGCAGACAGCGTATAGACACCGCTCGGATCACTTGGAATACTGATCTTAAAGCTTGGATCCATCCCTTGTTGTTTGCCGATTGCAACGATGTCATCGATCGAAGCCGGGACGGCTCCTTCGACTTTTGATTGCGGGACATCAAGTGTTTCGGCAGCCCACGGGACTTCCGCGATATCCTTCGTTTGAAGTGTTGACGTCGGTGCCTCCCCACCCCAGATGGACGGTGGATAACCAAGCCCTTGGTTCGTGACAAGGGACTGGAAGTTCGTTCCCCAGAAACCGGACCACGGTAAGCCAGTCAAGATCAGGAACAGCATCCCTGCTGTGATCCAGAATGCTGGAACAGCGTGGAGATCACGACGGAATAACTTCTTGCCTTGACGAAGACGTGGGAACAAGACACCTGACAGTCCCTTTTGCTTACGCGGGAACCATAGGAACAGTCCCGTCACGATCAAGACGATTGCCCAACAGGCGACGAGTTCAACGATCCGATCGCCAGTCGTTCCCGCCATCAGTTCCCCGTGGATCTCTTCGATTTTATTCATGATCCGGTCATCGTCAGATAATGTTCCGATGATCTTACCAGAATACGGATTGACGAAGACCGTCGCCGACATGTCTGGTGACGAGACCTTCACTTCACTGGATTGATCGTCGGATTCACCCGGTCGGTACGACGTGACAAGTGCATCGGGATACTTCGCTTTGATGCGATCAATCTGTTCCGTCGCAGTGATGCGATCTGCTTGTGGTGTAACTTCATAATACGATTGATACAGGACGTTTTCGATTTGTGGCTTAAAAAGATAAATGGATCCTGTCACAGCAAGCATGACTAGGAACGGTGCAAAAATGATACCAGCATAAAAGTGCCACCGCCAAATCGTCCGGTAAGCAGAAGAAGTCGGTGCTTTTTTGACCGTCTCTTCCGTCTGCATGAGATTCATATGTATCCTCCTCTGACAATAAATATGTCCACTCTGTGAACACCTCCTAGTATAAGCGTTTACAATCCAATTTCAGCCACTTGCTTGTGACGATAAATTGCCAATACAGTGTGTAAATAACGTAGCTTTTAAGAAGTGAAAAACGTCTTTTTTTGACAATGATTTCACTTTTCTTGTAGATTACTTCTTATTTCAAAAAACTATCCTTATTCATAAAACCAAACTTCATCTAAAAAAGCGAATCCTGATCTGGATTCGCTTGCTCGTGTGATGTTTTTATATTGAAGAACTTTCCTCGACTGATTCCTTTTGACGCCGATGATATACGATACCTGTTACTACTAGACCGATTAAGATGACTACGATCGCACTGATGATTCCGGGATTCACCTGAAGCCAGTTCCACAGCTCCGACCACGTCACAGCTTCTCCGATCCGGACGATCAAAAAAGTCCAGAGTCCTGTATAAACACCTGCTGCTAAGAATGTCATTACTAAATAACGCGGTAACGGATAACCGAGGAGTCCGGCGACATAATGAATCGGATGTCTGACGCCGGGTAAGAAGAACGATAGTCCGATCGCCCATAACCCGCGCCGTTCGATGATCGTTTCTGCTCGTTCTAAGAAACGTGACTTCATCCACCGTTTGACGAGCGGAATCTCACGGAAGAACCGAGCAAGTAGATAAAACCACGTAAAGGCGATGAAGAAGACCGGCCATGTGGTCAACCAGATGACGACCGGGTACATCCCCTCTCGTAATCGAAGTGCTGCAAAACTCATCATCAAGACATCGTCCGACAATGGGGTGAACATGATTCCGCCAGCCAGGCGGACGAGTGCCATGATATCCATCACGTATCCCTTCTTTCTGTTTCTCTCTATATTCAGTATCCCCGATTTTTCTGAAGTTGAGCCCTATCCATTTCTTAAGTTCTTCTTTAGTTATACTTTCCGATCAAAAGAAATCGTTATCGACGATTTAAAGTCACCTAGACCGGATGACATGCATACGCAATCGTTCAATAAAACATCCTTTTCCCACATCGAGAAAAAGGGTTTCATCCGTCCGTTCGAGAAGGGGTACAACGTACATCTGAACGCTCATCTGATAGGAGGAATTTCCATGTTACATCGCCGGAAGACCTATACGATTCGTCCCGAACGCCTAGAAGAATTCACTGAGTTTTTCCATACCTATTTGTACCCGCTCCAAGTCAGCCACGGTGCCCGTCTCGTTGGTCGCTGGGTGACCGAGGCAGAAGATGAAGTCATCGCCATTTGGGAATATCGCGACCGTGAACATTACGAACAAGTCGATCGTGATGTCCGCAACAGTGCCTTACGTCGCGAAGCGATGAAGAAGCGCGCGCGTCTCGGCAAAAACCTCTATATCAAATCCTATGAAGATTTCATGACAGCGACCGGTACGTATGCTCCCCCTCGCGCGATCGTCAGCGTGACCGCGTACATCACGAACGATGCCGGTGAAGTCCTGCTCGTCCGCAACCTCCACCGGGGTGATACGTATGAGATGCCGGGTGGACAAGTCGAAAATCACGAGTCGATTCTTGACGCCATCAAACGGGAAGTCAAAGAAGAAACCGGTGTTGATGTCACGATCGATGGCATCACCGGTATCTATCAAAATGTCTCAAGCCATGTCCTGTGCGTCTGCTTCCGTGGGAAAGCCGTCGGTGGTGAACTCGCGACACAAGAAGGCGAAACGACGGATGTCGGCTTCTTCCCACTGACACGTGACTCGCTGAGTGAGTATATCAAACGGGAACACTTCCAGTTGCGGACGCTTGATGCGATGGATCCCCATTACTTCCCGCATGCCTTATATAAAGTCAGACCGTATGAACTGATCAGCCGGTACGACGGTAACGCAACGTCGTCTTCACGGTAAACCAAAAATCCCCTTACAGTGTTTTCACTGTAAGGGGATTTTTTTCGGTTACGTTGTCAATCGAGCGGTAATTCCGGCATCATCGGTGACATAGACATCGCCTGCTTGATCCGTAACGGTATAAGCGGAAGACTTTAACGCCTCGATCGCTGCTTGGAGCGTCGCTTGATCCGGATAACGTAGTGTCCAGTAGACGAGTCCGACCGCATCTTCCGGATTCGTCGGTGCGTTGACACCAGACCAGACGTTCAGACCGATGTGATGGTGATAGCCACCGGCAGCAACGAACAATGCACGCATCCGCGAAGCGTCAGCGGCAACTTCAAAACCGAGCGTCTCGACATAAAATGTCCGCGCTGCTTCGAGTGTCTTGACGTGGAAATGCACATGCCCCATGACCGTATCGCTCGGCATGCCATACCAGTCTTCTTCTCCCGCTTCGACGAGCATACTTTGCCAATCGACGGGATCCGTTGTCATCTTGACGTCTCCATTGGCTTCGTATGTCCACGTCTCACGTGGACGATCGGCGTAAATCTCGATCCCGTTCCCATCTGGATCCGATAGATAAAAGGCTTCACTGACGAGATGGTCACCTTGACCAATCTCGATTCCTTGTTCGATCAAATTCCGGATGACGAAACCAAGTTCTTTTCGGTTCGGTAGCAAAATCGCAAAATGATATAACCCGGCGACCGAGTTCGGTGGAAAACGCCGGGCATTCGGATGAACTTCAAGTTCAACGAGTGGTGTATCTTGTGCGCCGAGCACCGTCAACTGATCCGTTTGCGTTAGCACGCGTAATCCGAGTGACGTTGTATAAAATGAAATCGAACGGTCGAGGTCCGTGATACGCAAGCGAACAGGACCGAGTGTGATTTGTGGATGAATGGACATCTTGTTTCCTCCTTCAATGAAATAGCTCGTATCCCTATTATTACGCGGAAGCGATCGAAGCGGAAGTAGGCACGAATAAGTGGTATAGTATCCTAAACGATACCATGAAGGAGGAAGACCGATGGAAGAGACACCAAGCTGTCGCGTCGAGACAGCACTCGAAATCTTGACCGGAAAATGGAAACCGTCGATTTTACTCGTCTTGATCACACACGGAACGCTCCGCTTCAGTGAATTGAAACGACAATTGCCGAACATTACCCAAAAAATGCTGACGGCTCAACTGCGTGAGCTCGAACTGAACGATATCGTTCATCGCGAGATTTATCAAGAAGTCCCACCCCGTGTCGAGTACTCTCTGACGGATTATGGTCGGACGCTCATTCCAGTCCTTGACGCGATCAATGCATGGGGGGAACAACATGTCCTCCATCTTGAACATAAAGAAAAACTCGCTTCTGCTTCTCAATGAGGAATCCATTTCGATGTGATTTCTCATTTTTTTATGGAAAAACCTGTCTATTATCCCGTATACTGACGTAATAGACTTCTGTTTTTGGAAAGGAATGAGTCCTCATGCATCAACTTCATGCGATCGAGCAACTGGTTGCTCGACTCAAACAAGATCCTGCAGTCGAAGCTATCTTCTTGAAAGGATCTTTTGGACGGGGAGAAGAAGATGTCCATTCAGACATCGATCTGTACTGTCTCGTCTCGGAAGAACGTCAAACAAAATTCTTATCGCGTCGTTTGTCCCATCTTTCTGCCTATCGTTCAATCATCTGGAAAGATGAGATCGATATCATCGCTCCACAAATGATCGTCGTCTATGATGATCTGCTACATATTGATTTATTCACGGTGACGCTTGATTCGCTGAACCATAAGGATCAATTGCGTGTCTTATATGATCCACAGGAACAGTTGACGGACTTTACCGACACATGTGACTTAACACTTTCTGCTCAAGAAGCGACCGATGAAGCAATCGATGCCGTCTGGTTCTTGTTCCAATATAAAAAAGCAGCAGCACGGGGAAATGACTTATGGGCAGTCGAGATGCTCCGTAGCGCCTTGATCAAGTTCGCAAAAGTATTAATCCATCATCATGCTCCTGAACGAGCACAACTCGGATTAAAGACGATTCCGACGACATTGCCAGACCATCCACGCCTTGCTCTTGAAGCAATCTACGACGTCCTGACACCCGCAACGCACGCTGAAGCGGTTCAACGTTATTTGGCTTGTTTAGAGACCGAACGAAACGCGCTCGACCAGACGCTTGCCTCTCATCCGGAGACGCTCGCTCTACTCGATCGATTAACGCCTGAACTCTCGATCCAACAATCAGGACGGTAACAAGAAAGGAGTAGTGGATAATTCCGCTACTCCTTTCTATGCTCGCTCATTAACGTGTCAATTGAATCTCTTTTGATTGTCCACCTGCCCAGCCAAAGCCAGATGAGACCTCAAGCTTCGGATTTTTCACCTGTTTCGGTAATTCGAAGACGATGTTGCCGGTTTTCTCGATATTCGGGTTGATCGTCTCTAAGAAGAAGCCCATCCCGTCTTCATTCGCATAAAGATCGAGTTCCGTATCGGCTGAGTATTCTGTATCGCTGACATTGACTTTAAACATGTTACTGTCGACGAATCGCTCTTCCTTATCTCCGTTTAGAATCGTCAGACCGATGACTAAGAATTGTCCTGATGTTTTCTTTTCGCCGAGGACGTTCGATAAGGTATCGACCATCTTGACGTCGTTGACGACGTACGTCAGTTTCCCGACCTTTACCTGATCATTCACCCCGTACGTTTTCTTGACCGGCTTCGCAACTGCTTTTGCTTTCACTGGTTTTGCTTCTGATTTGACTGCTTCTTGTTCGACTTCTACTTTTTTCTCCGGTGTTGCTTGTTCTTCGTCATCTCCTAGATTTCCGAGAATAACTGCTCCGATCACGATAATTCCTGCCCACTTTAATCCTTTTTTCATGTTACTTCCTCCTTTTAATTTGGCTGACTCACGTCTGATAGCCCTAGTATAGAAAGAAGCAACCCCTTATCCTTTACACTTTTTTAACCAGGTTATTTTTTGTTTAAGGTCCGATAAAAAGATTGACAAAAATAAAAGAGAACGCTAATTTCAGCGTCCTCCTCTCCTTATTCTCCTTTGACCCGGATGACGATTTTTCCTTTTGTGTGCCCTTCTTCGCCATAATCATGTGCTTCCTTGATTTGATCCAGATCAAAAATCCGATCAACGACAGGTTGTAGCTCACCACGTTCGACGGCTTTAGCGATATGTCGCAAACGTTCACCGGTTGGTTGCATGAAGACATACGCAGATCGTGCATTATGTTGCTTCGCTTGCTCTTCATCCGGTGGTGTGGAAATCGAGACGAGCATTCCGTTCGGCTTCAGCATCTGATACAGCTCCCCTTGCTTGTCGCCACCCATCGTATCGAATACAAAATCGATATCCCGAACACGATCGGCTGGGTTTTCTTGTTTGTAGTCGATGACTTCGTCGGCTCCAAGCGCTTTTACCCAGTCGACGTTTTTCGTACTTGTTGACGTGATAACGTACAAACCGTTTGCTTTTGCGAGTTGAATCGCAACCGTTCCGACGCCCCCTGATCCGGCACCAATAAAGATCCGGTCACCCGGCTTCGCATCCATCACTTCGAACATGACTTGCCATGCTGTATGCGAAACGAGTGGAAGAGACGCTGCTTCAGCAAAACTAAGCGATTCTGGTTTTTTGACGACGAGGTGCGCATCGACTGCGACATACTCGGCATATGTTCCTTGACGAGCAATTTCCGGGCGACTGAAAACGGCGTCCCCGACTTGAAGATCCGAGACGTTTTCTCCGACTTCCTGAATCACACCGGCAACGTCCCAACCGATGATGAGCGGCATCTCATAGCTCAACATCTGACGCAAATAGCCTTCGCGTAGTTTCCAATCGACCGGGTTCACACTCGCGGCATAGACTTCGATTAAAACATCATCTGGTCCAATGACTGGCTTGTCCAGTTCTCCGACCTTAAATTGTTCCGATCCACCATACTGTTCAATGTAAGCTGCCTTCATCCGTTGACTCCTCCTTCGATAATCGTTCCCTATCTTCTTCCCCGTCCGTAACAACGACAAACAGTCTGAAGATACACGACAGCTCTCCATCAATCGATGAAGAGCTGTTTCGTTAAGCATTCGTTTGTTGAAGGGTTGATGCTGTCTCATTCAAGGCATGAATCGCCTGCTGCAGTTCCATGACCTGGCCAACTTGATGACGTGTCAAACCGGATAATGACTCACTTTGTGAAAGCAAGGCATTCATGAACGTGTCGAGTTGACCGGTTGCTGTCGTGATAGCAGTAAGACTACTCGTCATCGTCGCGAACTGGGTCTGCGCCGACTGGATCGAACCGACGACTTCCGTTGCATCCATCTCAATCGTCTGTAGTGCTAACTGACTCTCGGCCATTCGCTCTTCCTGCTCACGTAACAATGTCGTGCTGGCATGAATCGAGTTGCCGGTTTGCGTGACGTCCTGATCAACACGTTCGATGATTGCATTGATTTCCTTCGACGCTTCTGCCGTCTGTGCTGATAGATTACGGATTTCTTGCGCAACGACCGTAAAGCCTTTTCCGAACTCGCCCGCACGAGCTGCTTCGATCGATGCGTTAAGACTAAGCAGGTTCGTTTGCGCCGCAATCGCATTAATGCTCGACGTGATGGCGACGATTTCCTGGAAACGTCCGGCGAGTTGTCCGAACGACGTGACCGACTCATCCATGCTCGTCGTCAATTGTTGTAAGGATTGTCCGGCAAGACCAATTGTCTGCCTGCTCTTTTCGGCTGTCGTTCGCGACGACGAACTTCGCTCGAGTGCGTGGTCGACAGAAACGGTCACATCCTCCATCCGGTTGACTTGCTGGTCGTTCAATTGGCGAATTTCACGAATCGCTTGAACGCTTCCTGCTGCATCATGTGCCAGCCGTTGCATCGCCAGATCAACCTGACTGAAGGAATCCTTCGCCGCGTCGACTGTTTCACTCATCTTTTCCGTGAACGTCGTTACTTCCGTTGCGGTTGCTGCCGTTTGCTCGAGGGCAGTTTGCGACGTTGCCGCGTAGGCTTCCGACCGTTCTTGTTCTTGACGGACGGCTAACATGACGTTCCGTCCAAAGACGGCGACAAAAACCGCCGCTGAGAAAATCATCAAATAGATGACATAGGCAACGATCAAATCGAATGCATTCGTAAAGACAATCGTTCCTAGCATTGTGAATACTGCCATCTCAACGAGTCCAAGGATTCCGGCGAGAATGACCAAACGCGGAATCAAATAAACGATTGAAATCGTCAAGTAGAGATAGACGATCGTCCAAATGCTCGGCGACGGCAATATCATCAAGACTAGAGCGAGGACGAAATACGTTAATGTCACTTGGACGTACTTCCCGCTTGGACGATGTCCAAGTAGGCGGTTACCCACAAGCAACGCGACCGTCAAGATCAAACCACCGACTAAAAACTGATAAAACACACTGATTGGGACGTAATTCATTTGCGCAAATAAGAAAATCAATGGATGCGCGATCGTAATTAACGTTGCAATCAGGCGGGACAAAATCTTTGTACTTTGTTGCTCGAGGGCAGATACCATCTTGTTCAAACTCCTTCACCTTATTAAAGTCATACAGTTGTTCATCGGCAGAAAGAATTCAATCGTTAAGTCCCTCGCGTGACTTTTTTTCTTGACGCTTTCTTGAGAGCGGGAGTACGGTTAACGTAGACTTTTTTCAGAAAAGAGGATTCATATGCTGTATGTACTCGTTGGTTTCGCGGGGGTACTGGGTGCCTCTGCGCGTTATGGGCTCGGACTGCTGATTAGCGACTTGACGACTGGTCCTTTCCCGTGGCCAACGCTTGTCATCAACTTGATCGGGAGTTTTCTTCTCGGCTATGCGACACACTTTTTATTTCGAACGAAACTCTTACATCAATATGCGATCACAGCCATCGGCACGGGTTTCATCGGCTCATTTACGACGTTTTCGACATTCAGCGTCGAGACCGTGACCTTACTCAACGAACGTCATTTAGCGGACGCGTTCCTCTATGTACTCGTCAGCCTATTCGGCGGTCTATTCCTGTCTTATGTCGGTTACGCGCTCGGAACACGACGACTGCGTCACGTGACGAAAGGACGTGAGTGAATGACGCTACTCGCTCTTGCCATCGGTGCTTTTTGTGGTGCCATCAGTCGTTTTGCCGTCAGTCAATGGATGAAGACGTTTTGGAAACGCGAATTTCCACTGGCGACGTTCCTGATTAACGTACTCGGTTCATTTTTACTTGGACTCGTCATCGGGGCGCATCTCGATACGACATGGACGTTACTCTTAGGTACCGGCTTCCTCGGATCATTTACGACATTCTCAACGTTTAAAATCGAGACATTGCAGCTATTTCAGGACGGAAATCGTAAAGTGCTCACCCTCTATCTCATCTCGAGCTACGGTTTCGGAATTCTTGCAGCTTTCCTTGGAATCACACTTACAGCTTGAACGAAACAAGAGGCGACGGAAAAATCCGTCGCCTCTTGTCGTATCCGTTTTAGTTTAATCATTCATCCAGAATAGACCAACCGTCTCTGCTCCGGCATGCGTCCCGATCGCTGGTCCGAACGTGCCTTCGAGAATCGTCAAATCCGGGAACTTCGCTGCGACTTGTTGCCGCAGTTCCGCTGCCATTTCCGGTGCCATCGTCGTCGCGACATAAATCCGGTTCTTGTAGAACGTGTGCTGACGCATCGATTCGTCGATTTGTTTGACCATCTCGATGTAAGCTTTCTTTAAAGAACGTGCTTTTTTGAATGGCACGATTTTTCCGGCTTCATCCGTCGTGATGATCGGTTTGATGCTAAGCAAGTTCGCAAGGAACAGATCTCCTGATGAGACACGTCCACCCCGGCGCATCGTCTCCATATTACCGACGATCATATAGAAATGGGTCTTTTTCGTCAATGCTTGTAAAGCAGCGACGATTTCCTCGACGGATTTCCCCTGTGCCGCAAGCTCCATCCCGTAACGAATGAATTCCTGCTGGTTCTCAAACGCCGTATGAGAGTCGATGATGTGAACGGGGAAGCTGGCTGCTTCCGCTGCTGATGCTGAACTTTGGACGGTACTCGATAATCCATTCGTACAGTGCACTGCAATCGCACAGTCATAGCCTTCTTCTTTCAAGCGTTCGTATGTTCCGACGAACTCTCCAAAAATTGGTTGTGATGTTTTGGCAATCAGCTTTTTGTCCGCATCTAGGGCACGGAACAGTCGTTCGACCGTGATCGCATTCTCTTGATACGCCGTATCACCGAGTAAGATTTGAATCGGTACGACATTGACGCCGATCGCTTCTGCCTCTTCCTTCGTGAAATAGGCCATACTATCGGTCACCCATGCTATTTTAGTCATTTTCCTTAGCCTCCGTTAGATTCTTCTCGCTTTATCCTACCATATACAGAAGTGGAAATCGCAAGAAACGTCATGACATCATCTGAAAATGAAACGATGTGCGCTTATGATAGTGTTTGCCGGCATGTAAGACGACGGAAGGAAAATTCGGTTGGTTGATCGCATCCGGCAACCCTTGTGTCTCAAAACAGATGCCAAGGTATGGCGTTGCTCGTCTTCCACAAATCGTAAACTCGCCTGACAAGTGATTAGCAGTGTAAACGACAACTCCCGGTTGATCCGTCACGACGCGCAAACGTCTACCACTGATTGGTTCGTCGAGAACGATTTCCCCACCCTCTCTGAGTAAAAAGGGGTGATCGACACCACTACCTGCTTGACGCAACTCTTCGTCTGGTGCGTGTGTCACTTCATGTAGCGGACGAGCTTCCGAAAAATCAAAGACGGTGTCTGTTACCGGGAGAATGTCACCGGTCGGTACCGCATCTTTTGTCAACGGAACATAAAAAGGTGCATCCATTCGTAACAGATGCTGTTCAATCGTCGTTTTTGCTTCACCCGTCAAGTTAAAGTACGTATGATTCGTCGGACTGAATGGTGTCGAAGCTGTCGTCTCCGCTTCATAATGAATATGCAGGACGTTCTCATCCGTCCATTCGAACGTCAGCGTGAACGACAAGTGACCCGGATAGCCGTTCTCACCACTCGGACTATCTAAACGTAGAACAAGTTTGTCGTCGTTGATTTCGTGTGTGAACATCCGGTTCGCCCAATTTTCGCTTCCTCCATGGAGGTGATGTTCACCCTCATTTTGCTCAAGAACGTACGTCATCCCTTCCAACGCGAATGCGCCATTCGCAATTCTTCCGCCGACGCGTCCGATCGTGGCGCCTAAGTGATGCGGATCATCCTGATATTCTGATAGGTCGTCAAACGCGAGTACGACATTTTCGATCATTCCATGTTGATCCGGAACCCGGATGGCAAGAATTTTTGCGCCTCGGTTCAAGATATCGATACTATGCCCATGCACATTCTGTAACGTGAATCGTAACAAGGACTGATCACCTAGTTGTCCCACTTCTGTTGTCGTAATCATCATCTGCTTCCTCCTGTACGATACATTTTCCTGTTTTCGTATTTACCCTCGGAACGAGACAAAAAAACAACAATGGCAAAAGACCACTGTTGTTAAAGAGACGGGAGAGGTAATCGCACTTCGATCCGAGTTCCTTGATGGATGATCGAGTGGACGTGTAATGTTGCAGTCAGACCGTATGTCACGTCTAATGCGCGTCGAATCAGGAACAGGTTCGAATCTCCCGCTTCCTGTTGATTCAGTTGTTGCATCACGGCAAGCGGCATCCCTTGTCCATTATCCGTGACTTCGATGACCCAGTCCGTCGTCGCCCTAAAGGCACGGACATCAATCCGGTGATGTCGTCCTGCCTTTACGAACGCATGACGCAGTGCATTATCGACAAGCTGCGTCACAAGGAATGGAAAGACGAAGTATTCTTCAACAGCGGTCTCGATATCAAGATCGACCGTGATATCGGCGGAGGTCAGTTGATTCGGGCGACGCCGTGTTCCTTCTAGTGATAAATAGGCCTTCAGGGTCGCCAGTTCCTCGCGTAGTGGATGTTCATCATGCCGCGTCGCTGCCGTCAAAAGTTGAAGCAGGGCATTCAATTGATGTTTCACAGGAGTTCCCGGATCAGCTGTCCGCTGGATTTCTTCGATGATACCTTTTAGATAGCTGACATGTAACATCGGTTTCATCTTTCTCCCACTTAATCGGAGCAACTGATCTTCTCGGTGCATGTGTAGCTCTCGTGCTAATAAACGGACGAGTTGTTCCGTCATCCGCTCGACAGTGTCGTCAAATAAGTCTTTCGAAAAGTAACAGATGACACCTGCCTTTTGACCGTTAATGCGCATCGGATGAAAACTGAGAATTTGTCCCGTCTGCTCGTCTTCCTGTCGGACGGGTTCTTCTGCTTCGATCCATCGTTGTTCCTCACGTCTCGGTTGCTCGCCACAGACTGCTGGTTGCTGGTCCGTCATATCGATGACGACCTCTGTCGCCCCGAGCACGACGATCCGTTGCATCTTCGTTTCCTTCAATAACGTCGCTCCAATCTGCCGCGCGACTTCCGAAGTCAATCCCTGCTTTCGTAAAGGTTGTAACGCTTGCAATAGACGATCGGAACGCTCGGTCTGGCGGACGAAGAGATCGCCTTCGAGTCGTAGTTGTGTCCGTAAGATCATGATGAACAGTACGACCCCACATATGTTCGCGAACAGTAACGGAAAAGCAGCACGGCTCATCAAATCAAGCGCTTCTGCCGTATCGGGGGCAAGTAATAACGTAATCCCACTTTCGAACAATAATGCCGTCAATACGATACCGATCGGTGGAACGAGCGCATAACCATCATGCAAACGCCAGCGTTTTCGATACCAACCGCTCGCAAGTCCAGCGAGCATTGCGATGATCCAACCTGCTTCTGCCCCTAACGAACCAAGTACGTAGCGGTGTAGACCGACTATACATCCCGTGATGCCGCCGATCACTGGTCCACCAATCAATCCGCTCGTCACGATGACAGCGAGTCGGGTATCGAGCAATAGGGCATCCTTTTCGACGGCTAATCCGAGTAACGGATCAATCGTCGTATCTTGCGAAAGTTCAATTCCTGCGTAGTTCATTAAAATACCGGATGACACGAATGCAAACAGCAGTGGAAGATTCATTCCGCGGTCCATCTTGAATATGTATCGGGAAATGCGCCACTGGGACAATAAAAAGGCTAACAGTGCTAACATACCTAAACGACTCAGTAAGAATGGAATCTGCTCGAGCACGGAATACCTCCTCGTTTCATAGGACGCGATTTAACAATAAAGTAGCTGTAGATTACATTCCCGCTCCTCTCTGCATTCTCCTATCATGACTGCCGAAAGTTCGCACAATCCGTCCATTCTTGATTTTTTGACTGATGCGATGAAAAAAAAGCCGGTTCCTCCATGAGGAACCGACCATTTTATGCTTCTGCTTGTTCAGCTGGATGCAACCAAATCTTGACGCGGTTGATTTGATAGTTTTCCATCTCCATCACTTCGACGGAGAAGTCTGGTGTGTCGATATGCTCACCTGGCTGAAGATCGATGTTGTGCATCTGAATCCAGCCACCGATCGTATCGACATCTTCGACATTCGTAAAGCGAATGTTGAAACGTTCTTCCAGGTCAGCGAGCAAGACTGTACCGTCGAGCAAGAACTCGTCCGATTTGACCTGTTCGATTTCTTCGACTTCATCTGCGTCGAATTCATCACGGATTTCACCGACGATTTCTTCGAGTAAGTCTTCCATCGAGACGAGGCCTGCCGTTCCACCGTATTCGTCGACGACGAGAACGAGATGGGTCCGGGTCCGTTTCATCTTGCGAAGTGTCTCTTGAAGCGACGTCACTTCCGAAACAACCGGTAAATCCTTGATATAATGCGTTACCGGATGCTCATTCCCGTTCGCATAATCCGTCAAGACTTCCTTGACGTTGACGTATCCGAGAATCCGGTCTTTATCATTTTCTTCTGTGACCGGGTAACGCGTGTACGGATTATCCATGAAGATTTCCATCAGTTCATTTTTCGTCAAACGTTCCGAGATCGTCTCCATCCGCATCCGCGGAACCATCAAATCTTTGACGATGTGCTCATCAAACGCAAAGACGTTTTGCATGAGGGCAAGTTCCGTTTGGTTGATTTCACCACTTTGGAAACTTTGCGCCATGATGATTTTCAATTCATCTTCCGAGTGGGCTTGTTCGTGCCCTGCTGGTTTGACACCGAACAGACCGAGGAATAAGCGCGCTGAACCGTTGAGTAACCAAATGAATGGGTACATGATTTTACCGAACACATAAAGTGGACGGGCGAACAACAATGTCATGCGTTCTGCATACTGAATCGCAAGCGTCTTCGGAGCGAGTTCACCGATGACGACGTGTAAGAACGTTACGGATACGAATGCGATACCGAACGACAAGAGTGTCGAAACAGCAGCAGAGATTCCGAAGTCGTCGAAAACAGGATGCAAGATCTTTTCAACGGTTGGTTCACCAAGTGCCCCAAGACCAAGTGCCGTGACCGTGATACCAAGCTGACAGGCAGACAAGTAGTAGTCGAGATCGCCCGCGATTTTTTTCGCAAGGACGGCACTTTTGTTTCCTTCTTGAATCATTTGATCCAAACGCGACATCCGAACCTTAACGACAGCAAATTCCGATCCGACGAAAAACGCCGTCAACGCAATCAACAAGACCACTAAAAATAAATTGATGAATAATATAGTATCCAAAATCCCCTAAACAGGGGTCACCTCCATTGTTTTGTATTAAAGCTGTGCAATCAAGGAAGCAATCAATGTCAGACGCCGGGACAGTTCTAAGCGGATCGCTTGTTTTTCGACATCCGTCGAATGTAACAAACGCTGCTCGAGTCCTTCAACCGTCGCCTGAAGTTGTTTCACTTCCTGATAAATCGTCTCCCCTGTTTTTTGTTCCCGTTCCGTAAAAGAAGCAAGAATCTCTTGCAGGGAAAGCCGTTGAGACTTCAAATATTCAATCTTTTCGATTTGATGAATGACCGATTCGTCATACAGACGGTAGCCAGACGCAGTACGCTCTGGTGTTAACAGACCGAGTGATGTGTAATAATCGATCGTTCGTTTTGATAAGCCGGTGGTCTCCGCGACCTGACCGATTCGAAGTAACGCCTTCCCAAAAGATTCTCACCTCCTTTCCATAGCTAGTTCTTTTATCTTATCATGTCAAAACCATACAGTAAAACGTCGCGCTTTTTTAGAGAAAAAAAACGACTACTCCCGTTCGCACGAGAATAATCGTTTCATCTCACTTTTTCATACGGTTGCGACAGGTTCTTCGACTGGTACACCGACGATCGACCGTTCCAGTAATTCAACGACATCGTACGTAGCAACCGCCTCGTCGACTTCCTTCGCCTTCGTGCCGTCACTGAGCATCGTCAGACAGTACGGACATGCTGACCCAATGACAGACGGTTGGACCGTCAACAATTGTTCCGTCCGTGCGACGTTGACGCGTGCGCCGACTTTTTCTTCTTGCCACATCATGCCGCCACCAGCACCGCAACACATCCCTTTTTCCCGGTTGCGTTCCGTCTCGACGAGCGTGATGCCTGGAATCTTCTCGAGAATATAACGTGGTGCGTCGTAAATATCATTGTAACGACCGAGATAACACGAATCGTGATAGACGACACGCTCCTTGACTTCATGGAGCGGTGTGATGCGTTTCTCGTCAATCAGTCGTGCGAGCAATTCAGTATGGTGATACACTTCAACGTCCGGACTAAGTCCGAAGTCTGGATACTCGTTTTTAAATGTATTGTAGGCATGCGGATCAATCGTGACGATCTTTTTGACGCCATACTTTTCAAATGATTTAATGTTTGCTTCCGCGAGTTCCTGGAACAAAACTTCGTTCCCGATCCGGCGCGGTGTATCTCCTGAGTTTTTCTCATCGTTTCCTAGAATCGCAAACGAGATGTCTGCCTCGTTTAGAATACGCGCAAACGCCATCGCGATTTTTTGACTTCGGTTATCGTACGATCCCATCGCACCAACCCAGAACAGGTACTCGAAGTCTTCGCCCGCTTTTTTCTTCTCCTTTGCTGTCGGAACGACGAGTTCATCCCGGTTTTTCCGCCAGTTTTCGCGTTCTTTCCGGTTCATCCCCCACGGATTACCTTGACGTTCGATGTTCGCCATCGTCCGTTGCATCTCCGGATCCATCTTGCCTTCCATCATGACAAGGTGACGACGAAGATCGATGATCTTATCGACATGTTCGTTCATGACCGGACACTGATCTTCACAGTTCCGACAAGTCGTACACGCCCAGATTTCTTCTTCCGTAATGACATTCCCAATCAATGAATCCGGAACGATATCCATCTGTCCGGCTGCTGCCAGTGAAGCGATTTGGTTGCCTTGCGATCCTTCAAACGCAAAGGCAGGTGCCCATGGCGAACGTTGAGTGATTGCTGCCGTTTTCATGTTGAGATGGTCCCGTAATTTAACGATCAAATCCATCGGCGACAGCATCTTCCCCGTTCCGCTCGCTGGGCACATATTCGTACAGCGTCCACACTCGACGCAAGCATACAGATCAACGAGCTGTTTCTGATTGAAATCTTCGATTCGGTTGACCCCGAAGCTAAATTCCGCTTCGTCGTCTTCTGCCTCTTCCATGACCGATAGATCAATCGGCGCCAAACGCCCGACTTTCGATGTTCGACCGAGCCAAACATTGGCTGTACCGGCAATCAAGTGTGCATGTTTACCTTGCGGGATATAGACCATGAAGCTAAGTAAGAACAGTAAGTGCGCCCACCAGAAGAAAACGAATAGTCCGAACGCAATTGATTCCGGCACCCAACTGAATAAGAACGCGATGCTTGAAGCAACCGGTTCACCGAGCGTCGAATGATTCTCATAGACAAGGAAGAATCCATTTCCGAACAGGACGGCGACCATCAAACCACCGATGAAGATCAACGCAAGACCTGCCATGAAGTTTCGTTTCAAGCGGACGAGTTTCTCGACGTACCGGCGATAAAATCCCCAAACGACGGCAATCAAGATGACGAGCATGACGATTTCTTGGAAGAATGTAAAAATCGGATAAAGCGGACCGAGTGGGACGTGCGGGAAACGCTGACCGACGGCGAGTCCTTTCCAGATAAAATCGATCGCTCCGAATTGAACAAGTAAGAAGCCGTAGAACATCATGACGTGGATAGCGCCACTTTTCTTATCCTTTAATAATTTCTTTTGACCGAAAACGTTGACTAAGACCGCGTCCAGTCGTTCTTTGTTCGTCAGTGTCCATTCCGCCTTTTTCCCCCGTTTAATGGCGGCATAACGACTTTTGACGAGTGACGTGAACAGATAGCCCGCATAGCCGATGACGAGTAGGAAGGCAATCCAGTTAATGAGTAAAAACGTATTCATGTTCGAACAAACCCCTTTCCCCCTAAAGCAGTTGTGTTGAAATGAGTATAGCATATAATGAATGGCTATTCATTCATTTTTTTCATTTAGTTTTTACTGTGTCACAGAAGCAGATAAGTACTCAAAAAAAATCAAGCAGTGGATCATCCACCGCTTGATTTAATCACATCCGATAAGTCATTTTTTTAATTTCATCGCATTGGCCATCAGACCAGGGATGTCCGTATTTTCATGCAATCCACTGAACTGTTCGCTTTGTGGACCGTACGCGTAGAGCGGAACGTCAACACCTGTATGCACGGCAGTCGTCCAGCCGACATACGCTCGTTTACTGATCATCTCATTCAATGTCATGACGCGTTTCTTCGCATCCACTTTTTGCAACGTCTGAATTTCTTCAGCCGTCAAATCAAACGTCGTTTCTCGTTTGACGACAGTTGCGATGTTCGATAAGTCGTCGTTGAACTGACGAACCATCTCATCTCCCGTCGCCTTGACGTTTTTCAAGACTTCCGGTTTCGCTACGTACTCATCGTATCCACCGACTGACATACCACCTGTATCATGGTCACCGGCAACGACGACTAAAGTATGTTTATCTTTTGCAGCAAAACGAAGCACTTTTTCGACAGCCTGGTGGAACGCTTCTGCATCCTTCATCGCCCAAGCAGCATCATGCGCGTGACCCGCCCAGTCGATCTGACTTCCTTCTACCATCAAGAAGAAGCCATCGCGGTCTTTCTTCAATGTTTGCAGGGCTTTCGATGTCATCGTCGCAAGACTCGGTTGATTCGTGTTTTCCCGGTCCAGTTCTGGTGCCATTCCTTCTTCTGCAAACAATCCAAGAACTTTACGACCATCCGTCTCATTCAGACTTTCGAGTGAATCCGCATACTGGTATCCTGCTCGTTCTGCTTTCTTCACTAGATTACCAGCCTCTTGAACGCCACCATTCTTTTGATCAAAAAAGAACTTCTGACCGCCACCCAGTAAGACGTCGACTTTCATTTCATCCATGTATTGTTTCGCGATGTCCGCTTCATTCGCACGCGTTGCGACGTGCGATGCAAAAACAGCTGGTGTCGCATGGGTGATGGCTGATGTCGAGACAAGTCCTGTTGCTTTGCCTGCTTGATCCGCCCGATCAAGAATAGACGCTACTTCTTTTCCACTTGGATCCATACCGATTGTTCCGTTGTTTGTTTTTGTTCCTGTTGCCATCGCCGTTCCGGCAGCTGCTGAATCGGTCACTTTCGTGTTTGCCGAATACGTCCGCATCATTCCTTTTAAGTGATCGTCGAGTTCCGTCTCCTCGCCTCCTTGATACCAGCGATAATTCGTTGCATAGGCAGCCGAATAACCGTCCGGGATCATGAAGATGACATTTTTAACCTTCGCTTGTTTCGTGTTTTGTTTTGCCTCGACTGGCTGAGCCGATTCATATGTATAGCCCGCAACTCCCGTCATAAGCACTGTACCGAGAATACCTGTCGCCATCCATTTCTTGTTCATTTGTGTTTCCTCCCTGTTCCCGATGATGGTTTCATCATACCGAGCGAATGTAAATGAACGATGGAGACCGCTTTAAGGAATGTAAAGAAATGATGACAGCCGAGTTACCACTTCATCTCTTCAAACATGTAATAGCCTTTGTGCTGTTCTTCTAAATATGCCGATAACGGAAGACGGACGTCTTCACTCGTGATGTACTCCGCTAACTCCGTTTGATCGATCCACTTCGTCTCAATGATTTCTTCATCGGGATCATTTGGATCAAGTACACCACTCACTTCGCAATCAAAATAAGTCACGAGGCTGTGCGCTCGATAGGTCGGCATGAAGTTCTCCGTTAAGAACGCAAACGACGACGATGTGACCGTCAAGCCGGTTTCTTCTTCCACCTCGCGACGCAGTGCTTGCTCGAGTGTCTCTCCAGACTCAATCTGTCCACCGGGTAAGCTCCAGCGCTTCTCCTGACCTGATTGATTATGGACGACGAGCAGTTGATCGCCCTTGCGGATGATCGCGACGATGATTCGATAGAGTGGATACATGGCGCTTCCTCCTAAAAAGACCACCTTGTCTAAAACAAGATGGTCCACTGATTGTTTATTCTAAACCGAGCGACTGTGGCAGACGGACTGCACGTGCGAAGGCGTTTTTATAGTCCTTTTTCGCGACTAACTTTTCGACTTCACGGATTGCTGGATGCTGTTCGTCCGCGAACGCACCAAGAATCGTCAAGTAACGCTCGTATACTTGATCGTCTTCCTGACGTGCTTTCAAGAGTGCTGTATACAGCATGACGGTATCTTCACCGTATAAGACAGGTAATTCTTCATTGATTAAAAGTAACGTATCGATGGACTCCGGGTCGACCTTCGGATTGTATTCCGTGATGACCTGCTCTGCGAGTCCTTCGAGTTGATCACGCCATTCGTTATAACGCGGCTCATCGTTTTCGAGCCATTCAAACCATTCCTCTTCCAACATCTGCTCCATTTGACGTACTGTTTGTTCAAATGCCATTCGTCTCACTCCGTTCCCAAGTTAAATCAATCGTATACGTACCGACTGCTTGTCCATTCATCTTTAATGTATAGCGAAACTGCATCTGCTGCCGTTTCATCTCAATCGTCTCCGTGTCCGTTTCCATCAACATCTGACCGAATTGACTGCCGTACTGGCTTTTGGTCGTCTCTCCTAAAATGAAGACGTGATGCATCGCAACAGGACCTTTGCGATTCAAAGCGATCTGGTCTTTTGACCATTTGATCGTCGTATCGATCGGTTGTTCATCCGGCTGAACGAACTTCACGGCAAAACCGTCTTTTGTTTCGAACAACGTGCCGTCCGCCTCAAGTTCGACCGATTCATGCATCGGACCATCTTCGATCGTCGTCACTTGTCGTAATGACACCGGGTACTTTACTGGTTTCACTTCTATCACCTCATCGTTTAGCGTACACGATTTTTTCGTCTGATGCACCTTCTGCTTACATGCAAGAAAAAAACGGATTCGATGTACTTCGAATCCATTCCAGATTGTAGACAAATGGACTGACTCAAAAAAATGACGCACCTTTTCACGCCCTTTCCTCAGGCGAGACACAAGCCAGTTTTCCCGCTCCATTCGAGCAGGAAAACGGGTCTTGTTTGTCTCTGACAGCGCAAAATTGCGCTTTTTCCTGTAGGAGTGGCGTGTAACGTGTCATTTTTTTACATCGAAAGAACAATCAGAGAAGCGTTTTGTTCACTCGACATCGCCTCCTAGGGAAAAACAAGCAAGAGCGACCCTGCAGCGAAGCGAAGCGGCGCGATGCTTGTCCCAGGAAAACGATGCGAGACGAACAAAAAAAGCGCAATCCTTCTCGTTAGAGAACAATTGCACTTATCTTCAGTCTCAAACGTATTCGATGTACTCCGAATCCGTTCAAAACATATTAGCGCACACGGTACAGACGAGCTTCGAATGGACGAAGGACGAGTTCTGTTCCTTCGTGGTGCATCGTCGGATAGTTGCCAAGCAACATATTATCCGAGTGCAAGATGATGTCCGTATCGATTTCTGCTGTTTCGCCTTTTAAGTTCGTAACGATCAAGAATTGTTCGTCACCAAACGTCCGTGTATACGCGTAGACTTTCGTATCTTCCGGTAAGATGAGATCGTACGCACCGTAAATCAACGTCTCTTCCATCTTACGGATTTGGATCATTCGTTTGTAGAAGTTCAAGATCGAATCTTCATCTTGTTCTTGCGACGCGACGTTGATATCCGCGTAGTTCGGATTGACACCAAACCATGGAGATTGATTCGAGAAGCCACCGTTTTGCTCATTCGTCCACTGCATTGGTGTGCGTGAGTTATCACGGGACGAGTTCCAGATGACTTCCATGATTTCCTCATGTGTTTTCCCGGAAGCAAGTTGCATCTCATACATATTTTTTGTCGCGACATCATCATAATCCGAGATATCCGGGAATTGAACGTTCGTCATCCCGATCTCTTGTCCTTGATAGATGAACGGCGTGCCTTGCATGAAGAAGTACATCATCGCAAGCGACTTCGCGCTCTCTTTCCAGTACTGTTCCTCGTCACCCCAAAGAGAGACCGAACGAACCTTATCGTGGTTTTCGAGGTACAAGGCATTCCAACCTGTTGCTTCAAGTCCTTTTTGCCATTTCGTCAGCACTTGTTTCAGTTTGACGACGTCGACGCCTTTTTCTGCATCGGCACGCCAGAGATCCATGTGCTCGAACTGGAAGACCATGTTCATCTTGCCATTCTCTTCTCCGACCCAGAGATCTGCTTCTTCCGGCGTGACGCCATTTGCTTCTCCGACTGTCATGATATCGTATTTCGAGAATGTCTCATCCTTCAACTCTTCGAGATACGCATGGATGCCTTCGACGTTCATATGCATGTCGAATGACGGAACATACGGCATACCGAGCGGGTTCGGGAGATCAGCGAATGATTGATCCTTGTTGATGTGACTAATTGCATCGATTCGGAAACCGTCGATGCCTTTATCGAGCCACCAGTTGATCATCGTATAGACAGCTTGACGCATGTCGCGGTTTTGCCAATTCAAGTCTGGTTGACGACGCGAGAAGACGTGCAGGAAGTACTGCTCTGTCTTTTCATCATATTCCCATGCTGATCCACCGAAAATACTTTCCCAGTTGTTCGGTTCTCCACCATTGACGGCATCTTTCCAGATGTACCAATCGCGTTTATCATTGTCTTTTGATGAACGTGATTCAAGGAACCACGGGTGTTCATCCGATGTGTGGTTGACGACGAGATCAAGCAAGACCTTGATGTCACGCTTGTGCGCTTCTTCCATTAAAAGATCGAAGTCCGCCATCGTACCAAACTCATCCATGATGTCTTCATAATCACTAATGTCATATCCGTTATCGTCGTTCGGTGACTTGAACATTGGGCAAATCCAAAGAACGTCGACGCCAAGATCCTTCAAATAATCCAGTTTTGCGATGATACCCGGAATATCGCCGATTCCATCGTTGTTTGCATCGTAAAAGCTGCGTGGATAGATTTGGTAAGCAACTGCTTCTTTCCACCAAGCTCGTGTAATTGTTTGTTGGGCCGTTTCAGGGCGCGGTATCATTTGTGTCATGTGTCGTGAATCCTCTCGTAGGTCAGTCTTTGGGGTGTTATTTTCATCAGTCAGTTAACTTCTATACATATAGCGCAACCGATTGCGCAATTCCTCTACCTTTATCTTATCAAATCCACTTTTAAAGTCAATGTTTCGGGGGTGATTCCACCATTTCACATCAACGGTTGTCACTCTTCGTTCACACTGAATATTTCAGATTGTTTTACATTACATTTACTGAATTATCCTACACTGTTTATCGGTCGATTTCTACCCTTTTGCATAACCTTTCCTTCCGAAAGTGAATCTTTTTTTCTTCGTTCGGGTATACCCTTACCAATGCATGTAAAAAAGGGGGATTTTCAAGATGAAGGGACAATTCTTTATTGGTGGACAATGGCTAGATCATGGACGAGAACGGACGGATGTTACGAATCCAGCTACTGGAGAAGTCGTCGGTAGTGTACCAAACGGAACAAAATCAGACGTCAACGACGCAGTAGAAGCAGCACGGAAGGCATTTCCTGATTGGTCGAAACGGACAGTCTACGAACGTGCCGAACTTCTCGAGAAGTTATATGCGAAGATGATTGAGAAAAAAGACGAACTGGCTCGCCTGATGACGCTTGAAATGGGGAAACCGCTTGCTGAATCAGAAGGTGAAGTGCAGTATGCCGCAAACTTCGTCAAATGGTTTGCAGAGGAAGGAAAACGCGCTTATGGACGTGTCATTCCAACGCATGATGCTTCTAAACGACTTCAAGTCATCAAACAGCCGGTTGGTGTCGTTGCTGCGATCACACCATGGAATTTCCCGGCTGCCATGATTACCCGAAAGCTTGCTCCAGCACTCGTCGCCGGATGTACGTTCGTCATCAAACCACCAACAGCGACTCCGCTTACCGCGCTTCGTCTTCTTGAACTCTGTCAGGAAGTCGGGATTCCAGAAGGCGTCGTCAATGCCGTTACAGGGAGTGGGAAAGCACTCGGTGAATCACTCGCGACACATCCACATGTCGATAAGATCACCTTCACTGGTTCAACCGAAGTCGGACGGACGCTGATGGCTCAGGGAGCAGAGACGATCAAGGCGATGTCGCTCGAACTCGGCGGACATGCCCCGATTCTCGTCTTTGATGACTGTGATCTCGATTTAGCTGTCGCTGAGACGATTAAGTCGAAATTCCGTAATGGCGGACAAACGTGCGTCTGTGGAAACCGGATTTACGTATCCGACTCAATCTATGACACGTTCGTTGAAAAACTCGGGCAAGAGACAGCGAAGCTGAAGACCGGAAATGGTTTGGATGCTGAGACGAAGATTGGACCGATGATCAATAAGGCGGGTTACGATAAAGTCAAAAAGCATGTTGACGATGCGACATCTGCTGGTGCGCGAGTCGTCACGGGCGGAACAGGAACGACGGATGACGAGAACGATGTCTATTATTACGAAGCAACCGTTCTCGCAGACGTAAAACCCGGCATGCTGATCATGAACGAGGAGACGTTCGGACCTGTTGCTCCCGTCCAGCGTGTCAGTTCTGATGAGGAAGCAGTTCGTTACGCCAACCAGACACCGTTCGGTCTCGCTTCATACGTCTTTACGAAGGATTACGCGCGTGCGATTCGTGCAATCGAAGGGCTTGATTACGGAATCGTCGGCTGGAATGACGGCGTACCTTCCGCTGCGCAAGCACCATTTGGTGGAATGAAACAATCCGGTCTTGGGCGCGAAGGTGGCAGTGAAGGACTCGAAGCGTATCTCGAGACGAAGTACATTTCCATCGGTGGACTAGCGTGAACGCGGCGGATTGGTTCGTCCAATGTTTAGAGGCAGAGGGCGTCACGCATATCTTCGGTGTTCCCGGTGAGGAAAATATTACATTGCTCGAATCACTCAGTCGTTCATCGATCACGTTCATCACGACACGTCACGAAACGAACGCTGCGTTCATGGCAGCGATGTTCGGTCGCCTGAGTGGGCGACCGGGTGTCTGCCTATCGACGCTTGGTCCCGGTGCGACCAACATGATGACCGGTATTGCAAGTGCGACGATGGATCACTCCCCTGTCGTTGCGATCACAGGTCAAGGCGCGACAGCACGGCAACACAAAGCATCGCATCAAATGTTTGATCTCGTAGACCTCTATCGTCCGGTCACGAAGTCCAGTACGTCCGTTCTGTCAGCGGAGGTCATTCCGGAAATCGTTCGACGTGCCTTCGCGGCAGCAAAAAGCGAAAAACCAGGGGCAACCCATATTTCTTTTCCAGAAGACATTGCAAAACAAGAACGTGATCAAGCAGCGACACCCCTACAGCAGGACAGTACACCAACGCATCTCCATTCCTTGACGATTGATGATCCCGATGCCTTACGTCTGATTGAGCGCGCAAAACGTCCCGTCATCATTGCTGGATTTGGTATTCATCGACAACAAGCACTCGATGCGTTTCGAGCATTCGTCGAAAAGCTCCAAGCTCCCGTCGTCGAGACGATGATGGGAAAAGGAGCGATTTCTTCGCACCATCCGCTTGCTGCACACACGATCGGTTTACCAGACGTCGATTACAACCAGCGGATTCTCGATGCGAGTGACCTCATCATCACGGTCGGCTACGATATTACTGAGTTACCTCCGCAAAAATGGAATCCGAAAAAGACACCAATCGTCCATTTGGATACGAATCCTCACGAAATCGATGCCTATTATCCGGTCGTCGCAAACCTAGTCGGACCACTCGTCGATATGCTGACTGTATTGACTCCTTTACTGCCCGAGCGTGCGTGGAACGACTGGCAACAAGATCGCGATAAATTACGCGACGAGATTCAAGAAACGTACTCGTTTGCCTTGCCTTTACATCCTCAAAGTATCGTTCGTGAACTCGAACGAACTGTCGGCGAGGATGGCATGGTCTTCTCGGACGTTGGCGCACACAAAGTCTGGCTCGCTCGTCATTATCAAACGACACGTCCGAATCAGTTATTCATTTCCAACGGATTTGCTTCGATGGGCTATGGTTTATCGAGTGCGCTCGCAGCCAAGCTGTTATATCCGGACCGGCGAATCGTCTGTGCCGCTGGAGATGGTGCCTTTTTGATGAATGGACAAGATCTTGAAACCGCCGTTCGTCTGAAGCTTCCACTTGTCGTATTGATTTGGCGTGACGGAACCTATGGCCTGATTGAATGGAAACAACAACAAGCGTTTGGGCGGTCGTCCTACATCACGTTTGACAATCCAGACCTCGTTCAACTCGCTCATGCCTTCGGCGCACTCGGTCTCCGTGTCGGTGAACACGGCTCTCTCGCACATTGTCTTGACCAAGCATTTGCGAGTGATGGACCCGTTTTGATTGACTGTCCGGTCGATTACCGGGAAAATCTAAAGTTAAGTGAACGTCTCCGGACGTATGGAGGGTGAGATACATGACACAACCACGTAAGCTGCAATCTATTTCTGATTTTGATCAATTTGCGTCCGAACATACTGCGTTCGTGATTTGCAAACACAGCACGACATGTCCGATTAGTGCCGCAGGCTTCTCGGAGTATACGAAGTTCGCGGATGAAACGTCTGTTCCAACGGCGTATCTTTTCGTCCAAGAAGCTCGGACGTTATCGAACCATATCGCCGAACATTACAGCGTTCGACACGAGTCACCACAAGTCTTATTCATTCAAGACGGTAAATCGGTCTGGACAGCCTCTCATTACGACATCACGAAAGATGCACTTGAAACAAACGTCCAGTAATGCTAGCTATGAAACAAGCCTCCGGCAGTTTCAAACTGAAGACGAAGCGCAATTTTTCTTTCACGAGAAGGATTGCGCTTTTTTGTTTACTTCACTAGAAAAACGCTTTCAATCTTACATAAAAAATAAAATTATCTTTCTTAGCTATTATTATTTGTAATTCGAACTAAATCGGATTAAGATAAACTACAGATAGAACGACCGTATAGAAATATGTACCGTTAGTTTAGTTAGGAGGATATTCATGCAACAAAGTGCAACTCACACAGCTCGAGCTCCTTACGGCATTCTCGCCGTTTTGATGATCGGGGCATTCATTGCTTTCTTAAATAATACATTGCTCAACATCGCCCTGCCTTCGATCATGAAGGATCTTGCGATTGAACCATCGACTGCTCAATGGCTGTCGACTGGTTTCATGCTCGTCAACGGTGTCTTGATTCCGACATCTGCATTCTTGATTCAAAAATATTCGGTTCGTCGCCTCTTCTTACTCGCGATGACGCTCTTCTCGGCCGGAACGATTCTTGCCGGCTTCGCGGAAGTCTTTCCTGTGCTACTCGCAGGACGGATGATTCAAGCATCTGGTTCTGCAATCATGATGCCGTTACTGATGAACGTCATGCTCGTCAGTTTCCCGATTGAAAAACGTGGGACTGCGATGGGCTTCTTCGGATTAATCATGATGGGGGCTCCAGCGATCGGACCGACGTTGTCTGGTTGGATCATCGAGCACTATGATTGGCGGATGTTGTTCCACTTCATCACACCAATCGCCTTGATCGTGCTCGTTGCTGGTTTCTTCTTACTTCGTGACGTCAAGGAGCGGTCTGCCACTCGGATTGATCTCGCTTCCGTGGCACTTTCGTCACTTGGTTTCGGTGGCTTACTGTATGGATTCAGCTCAGCTGGCTCTAAAGGTTGGGATAGCTTCCACGTATATGGAGCGCTGATCGTCGGAGTCATCGCACTCGTGACATTCATTTACCGTCAGCTCTATATGGAACGTCCGATGCTCAACTTCAAGATTTATCGTTACCCGATGTTCGCCTTGTCTTCTGCCATCTCGATGGTCGTCACGATGGCGATGTTCTCTGGGATGTTATTGCTTCCGATTTATGTCCAGACGATTCGCGGTATCTCACCACTTGATGCGGGTCTCATGCTATTACCAGGGGCAATCTTGATGGCCGTCATGTCACCAATCAACGGGAAACTGTTTGATAAGATCGGTGGACGTCCTCTTGCGTTGACTGGTTTGTTCATCACAGTCGTTACCAGTTACTACTTCAGTCAGCTTGAGATGGATACGACGTATACACATCTGATCGTCCTGTATTCGTTACGGATGTTCGGGATGTCAATGGTCATGATGCCAGTCTCGACGAATGGTTTGAACCAGTTACCAACGCGCTACTATCCACACGGAACAGCGATGAACAATACGTTGCAACAAGTATCCGGTGCGATCGGAACCGCCTTGCTCGTAACGATCATGTCGACGCATGCCAAGACGCGTGGGACAGAACTCGCGGCTGAAGCGGCGAAGAACATGACGAGTCAACCGACAGCTGAAGCGGCTGCTGCTCTGAAACAGCAGATTACGATGCAAGCGACGCTTGACGGAATCAACTATGCGTTCTTCATCTCGACGTTCATCGCTGGTCTAGCATTCGTCCTTGCCTTCTTCATTAAACGGGCGACACAAGCTGAAGACATCATCAGCGATCAACGCTCATTGAACGAAACGATCGTCAAACCACAAGTTTCCAATCAGTAAGTGCAAAAGCAGTCGCCTCTCGCGACTGCTTTTTTTATTTCTTAAGCTATATACTGGTACCCCCCATACCTATATGTTAGAGTAAAGATAACAACAAAATCACCAAAGGAGGCACGACTATGACACACGATCACCCCGTCGTTCCACGAACGAATGAAGAACAAGATGCGTTGATGAAGCGATTGAAGCGCATCGAAGGACAAGTCCGCGGGATTGCTAATATGGTCACTGAAGATCGGTATTGTATCGACATTTTGACGCAAACGGCATCAATCCAAGCAGCACTAAGACAAGTCGAACTACAAATCATCGAACGCCACGTTAAGATGTGCATGCATGAAGTCGCCACCCGTCAAGATAGTACGGACGCTTACGTCGATGAATTGATGTCGGTCATCGCTCGATTGAAAAAGTAAGGAGGGTTTTCTGATGTCAAAAACGATTGAGTTTGATATTGAAGGCATGACGTGTGCCGCCTGCTCCGCCCGGATTGAAAAAGTCCTCAACCGGATGGACGGGGTTGAAGCAACGGTCAACTTGCCGCTTGAAACCGCTCGTGTCTCGATTTCTGATGCCTATGACGATCAAGCGATCATCGAAAAAATCCGAAAAATCGGCTACGGGGCAACGGTCAAACAAGCACCACACGCAACAAAATCGAATCGCCGGATGCTGTATCGCTTTATAATCGCGGCCATTCTATCGTTACCGTTGCTCGCGAGCATGCTGACGCATATTCCAAACAGTCCGTTCCACCTTCCATTCTTGATGAATCCGTGGCTACAGTTTGCTTTAGCGACACCGGTTCAATTCATCATCGGAGCGCCCTTCTATAGTGGGGCCTATAAAAGTTTACGGAGCGGTAGCGCCAACATGGACGTTCTCGTTGCACTCGGAACATCGGCAGCTTACTTTTATTCCGTTGCTGAAATGCTACTCGTCTCTGATATGCCGCATCTCTACTTTGAGACGAGTGCGATTCTGATTACACTCGTCTTGCTCGGCAAGGTCCTTGAAGACCGTGCGAAACAACAGACGACGGGAGCAATTAAAAGTCTGCTCTCCCTACAAGCAAAGGAAGCCGTCATCTTAGAGGACGGACAGGAACGAACGGTCTCCATCGATGCGATTCAAACCGGGATGATCTTACTCGTAAAACCTGGGAACAAAATTCCGACAGATGGTGTCATTCGTGCAGGCGACGCGTATCTCGATGAATCGATGTTAACCGGTGAATCTGCGCCTGTTCATAAAACGGTTGGGGCATCCGTCATTGGTGGTACGCTGAATACGAACGGATCTTTACAAGTCGAAGCGACAAAGATCGGACAAGCGACGGTTCTTTCACAAATCATTCGCGTCGTCGAACAAGCGCAGACTGAAAAAGCACCGATTCAACGACAAGCCGATCGGATTTCTGGTGTGTTCGTGCCAATCGTCGTCGCCATCGCGCTTCTGACATTAGCCGCTTGGTGGATGATCAGTGGATCCTTTGCGGAAGCGATTCGTCCTGCCATCGCGGTGCTCGTCATCGCTTGTCCATGTGCACTCGGACTTGCGACACCGACTTCGATCATGGTCGGAACCGGAAAAGGGGCAGAACGAGGTATTCTCTTTAAAGGAGGCGCTCAACTCGAAAATCTCCAACATGTCGATGCTGTCGTCTTTGATAAGACCGGAACACTGACAGTCGGTCGCCCTGTCGTCGTCGAAACGTTCGGTACGGAGACAGCGCTCGATTTCGCTGCTGCGCTTGAACGGCAATCGGAACACCCTCTTGCTCGCGCCATCACAGCAGAACGGGATGTCGTCTTTGATATCGAACGGTTCCACGTCGAATCAGGACGTGGGATCACGGGACAAATCATGGGACATGATCTCATCGTCGGATCGGCGCGAATGATGCAGGAACGAAACATCGTTCTTCCTGATTGGACATCACCTGGAGCGACTCTCGTATACGTCGCTGTCGATGGAGAAGTCGCGGCCGGATACGCCATCCGTGACGCGCTAAAAGATTCAGCGAAAGAAACGATCCAGCGTTTGCGCCAGACAAAAGAAGTATATCTCTTGACCGGTGACCGCCGGGAAGTCGCCGATCATTTAGCAACAGAACTGGGACTGGATCCAGCGTTCGTCTTTGCTGACGTTTTGCCGATTGAAAAGGCAGATGTCATTCAGTCACTTCAACAAACGAAACGTGTCGCGATGGTCGGAGACGGTATCAATGATGCCCCTGCTCTCGTAACAGCGGATGTCGGCATCGCGCTCGGTAGCGGAACGGATGTCGCTCTTGAAGCAGCCGACGTGACGTTGCTTGGACACGACTTAAAACAAGTTTTACTTGCGATCGAGCTGAGTGAGCAGACGATGAAAAACATTCGTCAAAATCTCGTCTTCGCACTTGGCTACAATACGATTGGCATTCCGGTCGCTTTTCTCGGTCTGCTTGCCCCATGGCTTGCGGGTGCCGCGATGGCATTCAGCTCTGTCTCTGTCGTGACGAATGCGTTACGATTAAAACGTACCCCACTATCTGAAGGAGGAACTTCATCATGAAAGAAACAACGTTATCTGTCATCGGTATGACATGCAATCACTGTAAAGCGAGTGTCGAATCCGCTCTATCTGAAGTCGAAGGTGTCCAACAGGCAACTGTCTCACTCGAACAAAACCAGGTTACAGTCCAGCACGAGGATGTTCCTCGTGAACGTCTCGTCGATGCGATCGAAGAAATCGGCTACGATGTACCGACTGCTTAAATTTTCATGCCAAACTGCTTCTAACACGCAGTTTGGCTTTTTTTTTTTTTGAAAAGCGGGAATGTACGGAGTAAGGAGGGGTTCGTATGGTACCGAAAATCGAATTCGTAGAACACTTCGACGACAACAAAGGAAAACGATTTAAAATCGAACTTTGGAATCTCGGAACCTTCACATTCAGTGCCGAGTCAGCTCGTGGACCTGTCACCCGTTTCACCTCCATTGACATTCAATTCGTTCAAGCTTGCGTTCAACGAATGCGCTCGATCGTGGACGCTAAAAAAGCATTTCAGGAAGATCAACCGGTCTAATCCTGTTCTTTTTCTATTCTCCTCATGGCACTTGCCATGAGTTTTTTTGTTTCCGGTCAATGTTTTTCAATATTCTCGTCTTTTTTTCGAAAATCAGTATCGCTTCGTCAAGATGAACCGATAAGAAACAGACATCATTTTATTCACATCTTGAGTATTGGAGGCAACTACGTGCGTAACCCTTTTAAAAGTAAGACTACTTCGGCTTATCAAGCTACCATCGGCTTTCCTGATTCCCGTCTCATCACAAAGACGGCAGATCCTGATCTCACATCCCGTCTCGTATACATGGGATATACAGAAGAACAGCTACAGACACTTAAATCGATGGCACCTGTCGTTCAAGGGATTTTAGATGAGGTCCTTGAACAAGTTCTCGATCACCTTCTCTTAAATCCAGAGATGGCAACGATCGCGAAACAATCATCGACACGCGAACGACTGAAGAAAGTTTTCGCCGACTATTTCACGAGTCTACTGACAGGAAACATGGACGAGTCGTTTCTCGCGATGCGGACACGGATGGGACAGACGCATAAACATAACTTCGTTCCCGTCACTTGGTTCATCGCTTCGTATGCTGCGTTTCAGACGTTGTTGATTCCAAAAATCGTTGAACATTATCAGCATGACCCAGCGCAACTGACGACAGCCGTACTCGCCTTGACACATGCGATGAACTTAGATGCTCAAATCGTGACGAGCCAGTATGTCGATTCTCGTCTTCATGAAGTGACAGCAGCGAACGAGTCGCGTCGTCAACTTTTGACAGACGTCGTTCGTGTCAGTCAAGAAGTTGCAAGTTCCGTCGAGCACACGGATCATGCCATCATTGAGACGAGCCGTCGTGCCTCACAAGTATTAGCAGAAACAGCTCAGACAGAGCAGACGAGTCAGCAACTCGTCCAAATGACGATTGCCAACGAACGACAGATGCAACAGATGGAGCAACAATTCGCTCAATCGACACAACAAGTCGGTACTTCGCTTGAAAGCATCCATGAATTGAAGACAACGTCGGATGACATCGTCCAGATGACGCAAAGCATCGAAGCAATCGCCAATCAGACGAACTTACTCGCGTTGAATGCTTCGATTGAAGCAGCACGTGCCGGTGAACACGGTAAAGGATTTGCTGTCGTCGCGACCGAAGTTCGAAACCTTGCCGAGAATGCGAAATCGTTGAGTAGCAGTATCAACGGTCTGATTCAAAAGAACAATGGTAATATCACACAACTCGTTTCTCAGATGGAAGACATCACACGTGCCAACACCGCATCTCAGCAAGAATTGCAACAAGTGAAACAAGGAATTCAAACCGTTAAGAGTGAAATGGAGAATTCCCTCACCTTGTTTGGACGCAACAAAGAAAACCTCGGGCAAATCGTCGAGACGATCCAAGGTCTCAGTAAGACGACGCAAGGCTTGACGACATTGACGACGGATCTTGTCGCTGCTTCCGAAACACATTAAAAAATAGGCAATTCTTATTCTCGGTTTTAACCGAAATAAGAATTGCCTATTTTACTTTACTCGTCTTGTTCTGCTGTGACGACAAGACGCTGATCGTATCCTTTTGATTCTGAAAACGTACCAACACATGAAATGAGTGTCAGTTTATTCATGACGGTTGCACCGAAGATTGATCCGACAGGTGCTTCATCAACAGGATAGGACATGACGTTCGTCACCACGTATGATACCTGTTGTCCTGCTTTTCCCGTCACTTCAATCCGTTGCCCTTTTTCCATCTTGGCTAAATCATAAAAAACAGCGGGACCTTCTTGATCATCCAAATGTCCGGCTAGCACGACATTTCCGGTTTGTCCGGCTTTTGCTCCGTACTTGTACCAAGCGACCTGATCGGTCTGTTTCGGAACATCCATCCGTCCTTGTTTATCCTTCCCGACGACTTCGATGTTCGCTTTCACATCGAGCGTCGGAATTGTAATACGCGTTGGTATGAACGCCTCTTCGTCCACCTTTTCGGATGGCGTGGACGAAGAAGACGTCGTTGTTTCGGTTTGTTTTGGTTTTTCCGGCTTTGTAGCATCTGGAGGTGACCCCGATTGACATCCGGCTAATACGAGTAAGAGAAGAAGACTACTCTTAAGCGTTTTGTTTACGACGGACGACATACGCTGTTCCTACTAACAAGGCAGCTGCTGCTGCGACTGCCCATGGTGTAGCAGAAGCCGTATCAGATGAACCACCAAGTCCTGTTTCTGGCATTGATGCCATTTCACCACCGTCTGGGATCAAGAGGACTTCAAATGCCGGTTCGCCTTCAAGTAAGCCGATTGCGAGTGCTGTATAGTTTTTGCCACTGTCGAGTTTGACGCCATCCAGTGCTTTGACGACATCCGTTGCGCCTGCAGGACGGACTTCAAGGTCATACGTACCTGCATCGAGTGTACCGTAGTCAGAGACTTTCGAGAATTCAAGGTTACTGAAGAGTGGGTCTCCACCTTTTGGTGCGACATCAACAGCTGGTGCATCTGGTGCAAAGTGTGCGACACGAACCATTGATTTTCCATCTTCGCCTTTACCGTTGTCTTCCATGACCGCAAGTTTGATATCAGCTAGTTTGCCGATTGCTGCGACCGAATAGAATTTACCAGCTTCTACGTTGAGTGTTTGAGAGAGCACAGGATCTTTTGTTGTTCCTGCAGCGAATACTTCTACTTTATGTTCGCCAGCTGGTAGTGTGAGATAATCTGTGACATCTTTGAATTTTGCTCCTGATACCGCTTTTTTGCCATCGACCGCGATATCGACTGCCGGAGCATCTGGTGAAGCATGAATGACACGAACCATTGCGTCATCTGCTGCGCCTACTGGTAGCACGAATAGTGCAAACAGTAACGTAGCGGTCACAAACGATAAGAGTTTCTTCATCTTTTTTCCACCTTTCTGATTGTCAAATGTACATCGCTCTCAAACCAATGTTCTTACACTTCTGAACATTTCCTTCGTGGTGACATCTTAAACTTAAGATACTTCCGTATATGTGTAAAGATTTCAGTGTGCTATGAACTTGTTTTGAAAACACATTGACTTTATCTTTATTTTCAAAATAAAATATTTTAAATAACAATAGAAAAGAAGGTTAGAGATTATGGATTCCTACGATTTAAAAATTATTAATTTTTTGAAAAGGGATGCCCGGATGAAATGGTCAACACTTGCACAACACATCGGCTTATCGGCACCGGCTGTAGCAGAACGCGTTGCACGCTTACAAGAGCAAGGTATCATCCGTCAATTGACGACGGTGCTAGACCCCACCTCCTTTGACTATCGCCTTGCTGCATTCGTCGCTGTTTCACTCGAGCGACCGGAACATCGGGCACCGTTTCTAAAACGAGTTCAAGAACTTGAGTATGTACTGGAATGCCATCACGTCGCGGGGGACGATGATTACCTACTTAAAATCCGCTGTCGGGATACAGAACAACTTGATGAAATCATCACTTACCACATCAAAGAATTAGCAGGTATCCTACGGACGAAAACGACAATCATCATGCGGACGGAAAAGGAATCGCTCCATTTTCCGTTACCCGAGGTCGACTGATGTTTACGACTGGTTTTGGAATCGGATTTGCCTTAGCCGCCCCCGTCGGTCCGATCGGCCTCTTATGCATGCAACGAACTCTTCGACATGGAAGAGTTTCTGGCATCGTTTCCGGACTCGGAGCCGCTACGGCAGACTTCACTTACGGGATACTTGCGTTATCTGGTTTTTCACTCGTGCAATCTTTACTCACCCAAGCATCTTGGATGCAATTGATTGGCAGTCTATTTTTGCGTTACATCGGCTGGTCGATGTTTCAAGCTTCTTCGAACGCCTCGATTTCTGATACGGCCACGTCACGGTTAAGTGCCTATCTGTCCGTCTTACTCCTGACATTCTTGAACCCGATGGATCACACTGTTCCTGGCGTTGTTTGCACGCTTTGAGTTAACGATGACGAACGGATAGGATGCGTTTTTGTTTCTAATCGGTATTTTTCTCGGTTCTGCCGCCTGGTGGGTCATTCTAGCGAACATCACGCACCTGCTCAAGTACCAGCTTGCGACACCCACTTTACGTATCATTCAGTGGACGTCTGCCAGTCTAATCATCGGATTCGGTGCATTCGGGGGCATTCAGTTCTTCTTCTGAGCAAAACAAAAGAGACCGACATCACGTCCGGTCTCTTTTGCTTTTTCATTTAATGAATCCAATCATCATTTCGCGTAATACTTTTGCTGCCGCGATCGCTGTCATATCGGATTGATCGTACGCTGGGCATACTTCTACCAAATCCGCGCCGATGACGTCAACGTCTGCTCGTGCGATCATATGAACGACTTCAAGTAATTCCTTCGTTGTCACTCCACCGATTTCTTGCGTCCCTGTTCCTGGTGCTGCTGACGGATCGAGAACATCGATATCGATCGTGACGTAGACTTTTTTACCGGCAAGTGTTGGAAGAACTTGACGAAGCGGCTCGACGATCTCGTATTTGAAGAGGTTGTAGCCTGACGTCTTCGCCCATTCGAACTCTTCTTTCATACCTGAACGAATTCCGAATGAATAGCAGTTCTCTGGTCCGATCAAGTTTGCGATTTTCTTAAGTGGCGTCGAGTGCGACAATGGCTCTCCTTCATACTCATCGCGTAAGTCTGTATGCGCATCAAAGTGAAGCACGACGAAATCATCGTAGTGTTTATCGAACGCTTTGACGACCGGCCATGTGACTAAATGTTCGCCGCCCATACCGAGCGGGAACTTGCCTGCTGTCAGTAACGAATCGACGTATTCTTCAATCATATCAAGTGATTTTTGAGCATTCCCGAATGGTAACGGGATATCTCCCGCGTCAAACAATTTTGCGTCAGCGATGTCACCATCTAAGTACGGGCTATATTCTTCTAAACCAAGTGAGACTTCACGGATACGTGCCGGACCGAATCGTGAACCCGGACGGAAACTGACCGTCCAGTCCATCGGCATGCCGTACAAAATTCCTTTCGCATCCTCGTGAGTCGGTTGACTCGCGATAAAGACTTTTCCTGAATATGCTTCATCAAAACGCATGATCTATTCCCCCTGTTCATTTGCCGCTTGCTGATGCAAACGCCTCTTTACCTGACAACAGAGCGATTTCGAAAATCGAAACCGCTCTGTTCATGTGTGCTATAGTGATTGAGCTCAGCCGTTTGTCAAATCTTTAACGAATTTCGGAAGTGCGAAGGCTGCCGTGTGAAGCTCAGGCGTGTAATACTTCGTGTCGATCTCGTGGAAACGCTCTGGTGCAACAGCAAGCGGATCGTGTTTCTTTGATCCGATCGTGAACGTCCAAAGACCACTTGGGTATGTCGGAACGTTTGCGATATAGAGCTTCGTGATCGGGAAGATTTCTTTGACGTCGCGTTGAACATCACGGATCAAGTCTGGTGTGAACCATGGGTTATCCGATTGTGCGACGAAAATGCCGTCTTCTTTCAATGCTTTTGAAATACCAGAGTAGAAGCCTTTCGTGAACAAGTTGACCGCTGGACCAACTGGTTCTGTCGAGTCGACCATGATGACATCATACTCGTTTTCTGCTTCTGCGATATGCATGAATCCATCCCCAACGATGACTTCGACGCGTGCATCGTCCAATCCACCTGCAATGTTCGGGAGGTATTTTTTCGAATACTCGATGACTTTTCCGTCGATTTCAACCAAAACAGCTTTTTCGACGGACGGGTGTTTCAAGACTTCACGGATGACTCCGCCATCTCCTCCACCAACGACCAGAACCGATTTTGGATTCGGGTGTGTGAACAATGGGACGTGCGCGACCATCTCGTGGTAAACGAACTCGTCCTTATCTGTCGTCATGACCATTCCGTCAAGTAACAACATCGTACCGAACTCGTCCGTTTCAACCATCTCTAGGCGTTGAAACTCCGTTTGTTCGCTCTCATAAACGTGGTTGACACGGAATGTGATACCGTAATCTTCCGTTTGGTGTTCCGTGAACCATAACTTTAATTTTTGTTCCATTTGCGATAGAACCCCTTTCTTTCATCAAGACAAAAGTTGTTCGTATGCGAGTGGCGTTTACGGCGCTTCTTAATCATACAAATGCGAGTATACCGAATTTCGAAAGAAACTTCTATATAATTCGAAAATTTTTGTCTTCCGTCTTTACTCGATGAACGTCACGATTTCATCAAGCGGACGACGTTGCTTCTCACGTTTTGGTTCGTCTGCCCGGTAACCGAATGCGACCATGACCGGCACCGTGAAAACAGAGCGATCGATCAGTCCACGATCGACAAGTAATTGCTCGACGGCTTGCTGATCGAATCCTTCGATTGGGCATGAATCGATTCCGATTTGTGCTGCCGTCGACATCATGTTCCCAAGTGCGATATAGGCTTGTTTTGCTGCCCAGTCTTCCATCGCTTTCGGGTTATCACCAATCGCGAAATCCTCCTCTAAAAACAGACCGTAACGCTTCGTCCGTCCGGCTTTCGCTTCTTCAGATAGACCTAGGAAATCCATCATCTGCGTGACATGCGGACCATCTGCCTGCATTTGTTCTCCTATCCGAGCGAGGAACAAGACGAAGTGACTCGCTGTCGGCAATTGTCCTTGTGCGCCCCAAGAAATTTCTTTTAAGGCTTCTCGGATTTCTGGATTTTGAATGACGAGCATGTTCCATGGCTCATATCCGAACGAACTCGGTGACAGACGCGCCGTTTCTAAGATGAACCGGAAATCGTCTTCTGGGATCACTTGACCATTAAATGCCTTTGTCGCATGACGAGATTGAAATGCTTCAAGAATCGCTTGTTTTTGTTGTTGTTTTTCCATGGGAAATGCCTCCTTCAAAATGATGACTGCTCTTGTTATATCAAATCTGATTTCAGACCGCCTCTGATTTGCTCATATCAGTCATTACGTTAGTTTTTAAGTAAAACGGGAAATAAGGATATTAACGTCTTTCTTTTCATTATTTAAAAATTATTTTAAACATTTGATGATCCGCCATTTTACACCTTTCCTTTCTGGTAATCCGCTAGTTTCTATGGTTTCATTTCCCAAACGATTTGCTTTTTCGCACAAATGTTTGTTACGGTAGTCACCTGCGTGATTAGGTTTTGTTATCGGACAAACGGGGAATCATTATTGTCGTTGTTATCATTCGATTCAAAACAACCATGTAAAATTCGAAAGAAGGTGTGGAACACAATGGAAAATAATCGAAAAAGTAAGATCACAAAAGTCTTTATGGTATCTGTCATTTTCTGTGTGCTCTTTACCATATGGGGAATCTTACCGGAATCCCTAATCGGTGCAGCTAGTCTTGGAAATGTCACATCAATAGCACAATCGTTTGTCTCCAACCGTTTGGGTTGGCTTTATCTCCTCGGAATGAGCGCATTTCTCTTAATTGCCATCTTCCTTATTTTTTCCCGCTTCGGTTCAATCCGACTCGGTAAGGATTCAGACCGTCCTGAATACAGTTTGCTTTCCTGGTTCGCCATGCTCTTTAGTGCTGGTATGGGAATTGGGCTTGTTTTCTGGGGTGTCTCTGAACCACTGACACACTTCCATACGCCACCAATCGCAACAAGTGACCCGACAGAAGCCGGTCCTCTTGCGATGCGTTATTCATTCTTCCACTGGGGCTTGCACCCTTGGGCACTATACGCAGTTGTCGCGCTTGCGATTGCTTACTCGACATTCCGTAAAGGGCGTCCCGCTACTATCGGGGATACCGTCGCTTCCCTAATGAAGCCGCGCTATGAAGCAGCTGGTAAAGGAACAGTTGAAGTACTCGCAATCGTTGCAACAGCATTTGGTGTCGCAACATCGCTTGGTCTTGGTGCGCAGCAAATCTCAGGTGGACTCAACTTCCTGACGAGCAGTGTCCCGAACACATTTACGACACAAATCATCATCATCGCTGTCGTTTCGGTACTGTATATGATGAGTGCTGCATCTGGTCTTGACAAAGGGATCGTCCGCCTCAGTAATGCCAATATCGTCTTAGCGACTTTATTGATGATTGGTGTCATGTTCCTCGGACCATTCAGCTTCATCATGGACCTCTTCGTGCAAACGACGGGTGCTTATCTGCAAAACTTACCGGTCATGAGTTTCCGTGCATCTGCCTTCAACCCAGATGAACGTGAGTGGATCAACGGTTGGACGATCTTCTACTGGGCATGGTGGATTTCATGGTCACCATTCGTCGGAACATTCATCGCTCGTGTCTCGAAAGGACGGACGATTCGTGAGTTCGTCATCGGCATCATGCTCGTTCCAACGATTTTTGGTCTCCTTTGGTTCTCAGTCTTCGGTGGTTCAGCGATTTGGAACGAACTGTTCCAAAACGTCGACCTAATCTCGACTGTCAACGATAAAGGGGTTGAAACTGGAATGTTTGCATTGTTCGAGACATTCGGTGGCTTAGGAACGTTCCTCAGTATCGTTGCCGTCTTCTTGATCACGACGTTCTTCATCACTTCAGCTGACTCCGCGACATATGTTCTCGGTATGCTATCGTCTGGTGGTAGTCTCATGCCAAGCTTACGCATTAAGCTCGCTTGGGGTGTCGTCCAGTCATCGATTGCCGCTGTACTCTTATATGCTGGTGGATTAGGTGCGTTACAGGCTGCTGCCATATTAGCCGCTTTCCCATTCATCTTCGTCGTCGGGATGATGGTCGTCGCCCTATTCAAAGATTTGTCGGATGAACCCGACGCACAAAAAGAAACAACTGAATTAAAACAAGACGCTTAAATCGAATTGATTTCCTCCTTCCGTCGCATACGGAAGGAGGTCTTTTTTGTTATCCTGAATTATGATTAGTGGAAGAAATGAGGTGGCTTATGCGTAAACGTACACGCTGGCTGTTATCCCTTGGCGTCCTCGCCTTAGGAAGCTGGTTTTTATATCGTGAAAACAACATCATCGATGTCTCACAGGTGACGGTTACGTCCAGCCGTTTACCGGAAGCGTTTAACGAATATCGTGTCGTGCAGGTCGCAGATTTACATGGCAAGGCGTTCGGTAATGAACAACAACGATTACTGAAAAAAATCAATCAGGCAGAACCAGACCTCATTGTCATGACTGGTGATTTGATTGACTCGAGACGAAACGGTGAAGAAGCTGCCCTTACACTCATGAAAGCACTCGTCGATCGATACCCGGTCTACTTCGTCACCGGGAATCATGAGGTTCGACTCAATCTAACGATTTTGCCAAAGCTTGAACAACTAGGTGTAACCGTTCTCCGGAATGAATCGCGCGTCATCGAATACCAAGGTCAATCGTTTTCGTTACTCGGTATCGATGACCCGACGACGACACGATGGCACGAAGGACTGTCGGAACCGGATGGGATTCGTCAAAGTCTCGATCAAGCACTGCAAGACGTGTCACCTGATGCGTTTCAGCTCTTGCTTGCGCATCGTCCGGAATATAAATCCTTGTATGCCGAGCGTTCCGTTGATCTCGTCTTATCCGGTCACGCCCACGGCGGACAGATCCGCCTGCCGTTTACGGAAGGTCTGTATGCCCCTGGTCAAGGATTCTTTCCAGCGGTGACGGCAGGTCGCTATCAGGAACAGCAGACGGAACTGATCGTCAGTCGTGGTCTCGGGAACAGCCTGTTTCCGTTTCGTCTGTTCAATCATCCAGAACTCGTCGTCTTGACGCTGAAACGACCATGAAAAAAGAACGTGTGCCGCGGCACACGTTCTTTTTGTTTAGACTAACGCTTCATGTAAAGCAGCGTCAGCATTTTCCCACATCTCCGGTTTATGTGTCTGTAAGAAATCACGCAGTAATTCCTTTGAACGCTCATCCATATGATTGACGACGATCCGTCCTTTAAGGGATTTATCCATCTTATTGACATGATCAGCAAGAATCTTAAATCCGCGACGTGCTTCCGCATCGACTAACAGATCACAGGCAGCGACACCACCATAATAGAATCCTTCTGGCTTACGACCGACCGTCACCCAAACGATCCAGTATAATTTACCGTTTGGCGTATCGGCTTTATCCGTCGTGAATTTGACGCGTTTCTCGATGGCTGCTTTCGCGTGCATCGCGCCCATATCGATGTAAGCTTCACCGTCTTCCGGAGAAATGATGACTGGTGACATACTATTTAAACTGAGTGTTCCGACACCAAATCCTCCGTGACCGTCTGTAGAGTTATCTGAAATGATATTGAAGTTAATCTTTTTTTCCATCGTGTTTTGTCCCCTTTTAATCCTGTTGCTTCTATCATACCGTATTCCGAGGTGTCTGCAACCCGTCACTCGTAACGGAGAAGCTGTAATTGTTCCTCTGTCGCTCGGCGAATCGTTGGGAGACGATAACACGTCATGGACGCAATTTCCTCATGTGCCGGGGGATTGACCTCTTCAAGATGAAGCAAAGCGCGGTCAAACAGGGTTTGCGCCGCACGACCGAACAAGAAGAGACGTTCCAGCGAGGAACACCGCGACCGAATCGCACGTAACTGATGCGCGAGTTCTCGTACCTTCGCCTCGACCTCTTCTTCCATGTCAGCTGTCGGTTTTCGATTTTGAAACAACGGTTTGAAACGTACATCGTCTTCAAGCAACGTCAACATCCCGTATCGCTTTGCTTCTTTTTGATTCAGCAGTTGAGCGAGTTCTTTATCCGTTACGAGTCGTCCGAATGGAATGTTCTGTTCAAAAACGATATCTGCGACTTCGAGTCCTTTTGCACCAGACAACGGATAATTCGTATCTTCCGGTAACGCCCGATCAAAAATCAGTAACGTATGAATCTTCTTCCGTATGATTGCGTCCATATGTCTCTCCTTTTCTGCCGTATGTGTATGACTACCTTCGCTTCCGACAATAATAGCTCCTACCTTATACCCTTCTTTTTCGAAAACGATGTTCGAATTGACGAATCCCCTATCGAATGCGCTATACTGATGGCGTATCGTCATCATGTTAGAGGGGGAAATGAAGTCATGCCATATGTTACGGTTAAAATGTTATCGGGTCGTACAGTCGAACAAAAACGCGCTTTGATTGAAAAAGTCACGGAAGCGGTGTCGGAAACGACGAATGCTCCTAAAGAAAACATCACGGTCTTCATCGAAGAGATGGAAAAAACGGATTACGGTCAAGCTGGCGTCATGTTCGCGGATAAATAACCAAAAAGAGACGTCCGGTCGTTACCGCACGTCTCTTTTTCCCATCTACTTGATCTCTAAGGAGGAAAACTTATGACTACTGTTACTGTACTTGGTGCGACCGGTCGAACGGGTCGACCTTTGATTGATCGGTTATTAGAAGACGGCTACGATGTTCTTGCACTCGTACGTTCCACGTCACCGGACTTACCCGTCCATGACCGACTTCACGTCCTGACAGGAGATGCGACAAATCCAGAGGATCTCGAACAAGCACTCGCAGGAAGCACCGCTGTCTTCAGTTGTCTCGGTACCGATCAACAGCAGGTCCTCTCGACAGCGATTCCGCATCTTGTCACGAAGATGAAGGAAGCAGGCATCGAACGGATCGTCTTCATCGGTACAGCAGGCATTCTCGATGCATCAGAAGAACCTGGGAAGTATCGTTTCCAATCGAGTGAGTCCCGTCGACGCTCGACGATTGCAGCCGAGGATCACTTGAAAGCTTATCTGACCCTAAAGGATGCAGACGTCGACTTCACCGTCATCTGTCCAACACAACTGACCGAAGACAACGCACTTGCTGCTGACGACCTGTTAATCGAGACGACACGTTTCACTGCACCGACAGGTCCGATTCCCCGGGAAAACGTCGCCCAGTTCGCCTTTGAAGTTTATCGTGACGGAACCCATCATCGCGTCCGTGTCGGGATTGCTTCGCATGGATCAACTGAATGAAAAACAAAAAGAGCAATGGATCTGCTGATCCATTGCTCTTTCATATGTGTAACGATTACAGCAAGACGCTGACGACGATTGCCGTTAAGACACTGACGAGTGTTGCGCCGTAGAGTAACTTCAGACCAAAACTAGCCGCAACGCTTCCTTGGCGGTCGTTCAATCCTTTAACCGCACCAGCGATGATTCCGATCGACGAGAAGTTCGCAAACGAGATCAAGAAGACAGACACGATTCCGAGTGTGCGTTCCGAGAATTCTTTTGAGTACTCTGGAAGGCTCAACATCGCAACGAATTCGTTCGTGATCAATTTCGTTGCCATGACACTACCGGCACTGACAGCTTCCGCCCATGGAATACCCATGATGAAAGCGAACGGTGCAAAGATGTATCCGAGGATTTCTTGGAACGAGATGTTTAGAACCATCAAGAAGATATCGTTGACCATTCCGATCAAGGCATTGTAACCAATCAACATCGCACCAACGATGATTGCGACTTTGAATCCATCCATGATGTATTCGCCGAGCATTTCGAAGAATGTTTGTTTTTCTTCGACGATTTCAAGAATATCTTCTTCCGGATCAACCGTGTATGGGTTGATGATCGAGACGATCATGAAACCACCGAACAAGTTCAAGACGATTGCTGTAACGACATATTTCGGTTCGACCATCGTCATGTATGCACCGACGATTGACATCGAAACCGTCGACATCGCTGACGCACACAATGTGTAGAGGCGGTTTGCTGGTAATTGACCGATTTGTTTTTTGACTGTGATGAATACTTCTGATTGTCCGATCGCAGCTGAAGCAACCGCGTTGTAAGACTCAAGACGTCCCATACCGTTGACTTTTGATAGGACGAAACCGATACCGCGCATTAAAAGTGGTAAAATCTTCGTGAATTGTAGAATCCCGATCAAAGCAGAGATGAAGACGATCGGTAACAAGACATTGATGAAGAATGGTTGTGCGCCTTCGTTCGCTAAACCACCGAAGACGAAATCAATTCCGATTGCCGCATAACTAAGCAGTTTTTCAAAGACTTTCGCAACGCCACGAATGACGATATATCCGAACGATGTATTGAGTAAAATGAACCCAAGTACGAGCTGAAGAACTAGCATGACCGCAAGCGGTTTCAATTTGATGCCTTTACGGTTACTGCTGACAAGGAGTGCCAAGCCGAAAACGATAGCCAGTCCGAGTAGTGCGATAAGATATTTCATGAAGTACCCCTCTATCTATTAGTTGTTTATCAGTTGTACATTCGTACGATGTCTGACGTTTAATCTCTTTCCAAGTAATAGAATAATCAATATTTCGAAGAACTACAAGAGGAAAAGTTCATTTAGTAACCGCTTTCGTTATTTTCATAGACTTTCAAGACAAACTTTTCCAAGCGTTCCCGAACATTGTCCTGACTAAGGTTTTGCCTTCCATATGCTTTCCACCCCGGATAGACGTCGATCGTTTCAGATCCAAAATCAAAAACAGCCCGAATATCCCAAGCGTGATCGTAAGAACGGTTCGTCTGTTTGAGGTAACTTTTTAAAAAATGATCCGCCATCTCAATGGATTCAAGCAAGGCAAGATTCAAACGACAATGCGCAAGGTCGACTTCAATGGGACCTACACACGCATTAATCCAATCAATCGTATGGCACGTTCCATTCATTTCGTATAACACATTGACCGGATGAAAATCCCGATGAATGAATCGGATCGTTTGACTTTCGTCCGGTTCAACCGCCAGTAGCTGACGCCATCTCTCCGGATGCTGCGTCCACGTCGGAACGTGACGCTCTGTCGCATACGGCTGATAGACATACCGAGATTCTGGTACCGGTAGCGCATGGATCGCCGCAAGTATTTGTGCCAGTCGATCGACATATTGCTCATCCACCTGATCAAGCCGGATCTCTCCCGGCGAGCGGGTCATATATAACCACGGCGGGACTTCGTCTCTAACATCGGTTTGATAGTCCAACACATCTGGTGCTAAGTCACTTGCTGCTTGTAACGCAAACACTTCATGCAAGACAAGATCCGGCTCCTCATGTAGCCAGTCTTGATTCGTATGGACGCGAAGAATTCCCTCACCGACTCGAAAAACAAGGGAGGATGTCGCGCCTTTTAAGACTTCGACCTCTCCTCCCTCCTGTCCAAGCTGTTGCAAGATTTTCGTAAGGACAGCGGACGATATCATGATGTCACGCTGCCAATCAATAACTGGTCGATCTGCATCTTCTCATTCGCATGTTCGCGCAAGTCATGCAAAATTTCTTGCGGGAAGAACAGCTTCTCATCAGTCTGGCGTGACGTCGCAATGGCTTGAACGAGTGGTGAAACTTGCGAAATTTCTTTCATCTGTCCATCCTTCATCTGTAACATGATCGGTTGTTTGCTGATTTCCCCGTTGTCTCCATATAAATCGTAAGGAAGACGACTGAGTTTATCTTCAAGCAGATAATACGTCGGATTCAAGCCGATTGCTTCGAACAACTCACACAACTTATCGTGGACGAGTTCACGTTTTTCAGCCGGATAATCGACATACTTGAACAACTTTCGGTCAACGAATCGCCTCGAGAGATCCGCAAGGATCGAATCCTGCTCGTTCGCCCACTGCTGAAAATAGAAGTAGACGATCGTCTCATCCAGCCCAAGGAAATCACGCAACTCCATCTTCTGATCAAATAGCGGCATCAAATGGATCGGTGCGATGGCAAACGGATATGCGGACAGGTACAACTCCTGCGCCCGCTCGAGAATAGCTTTTAATAGGTAATCACTCGAACGTGTCACCGGATGTAGGTAGACTTGCCAATACATCTGATACCGCCGCATGATGTAGTCTTCGATCGAATGCATTCCGGACTGTTTGACGACCATCTGATTATGGGCTGGACGCAATACCCGAAGCATCCGCTCGAGATCGAATTTTCCGTAGCTGACACCGGCAAAGTGCGCATCGCGCAATAAATAATCCATCCGGTCAACGTCGAGTTGTGAGCTGATCATCGTAACGAGCAGTTGATTCGGGTGCGTCTTGTTGATGATCGATGCCACTTCTTCCGCAAATCCGTCGCCGACTTGGTCGAGGACTTTCTTGATTTCCGTATCCCCGAGAATGATCCGCTCTGTCCACGTCTCATGGTTGACACCGAAGACGTTCTCGAATGCGTGCGAAAACGGACCGTGTCCGACATCGTGTAAGAGTGCCGCAGCCAGCGTCAACTCCCGGTACTGATCGTCCCAATCGGCGCGACCGTTGAAGACATCGATCAGTTGACGCGTGATTTCATAGACACCGAGCGAATGATGGAACCGTGTGTGCTCTGCTCCATGAAACGTCAAAAAGGATGTTCCGAGTTGTTTGATTCGGCGTAGTCGCTGAAATTCACGTGTACCGATCAGTTGCCAAATCAACTGATCACTGACATAGATATAGCGATGAACCGGATCCTTGAAGACCTTCGTTTCCTTTAATTGTCCTAATGATTGATACATATGTTTCTCTCCTTTAAATCGTGTCTATGTCGTTGTTGTTCGGTTTTGTTTCCAAGGATTCCTGTCTCCCGCGGCGCTTCGCACAGAAACTTTACACACCCTGTGCTATAATGATGTCGCAAATCTACAATAAAGGAACGAGCCTATGGGAATCGAACTCTTAAAACAAGAACATTATCGTATTTTTGATCAAACGTCACTCGGAACTGCTTTCCATGCGACACAATCGTTTGCGATGGACGACACATTATGTGCTTCCGTTGCAACAGAAGGAGCCGCACTCCGCTCTTGGATTCACCACGAAACCGTCGTCCTCGGCATTCAGGATGCCCGACTTCCTTATCTTGCTGACGGTGTAGCCGTCCTGCATGAACATGGTTTCTCGCCCGTCGTCCGTAACTCAGGTGGTCTTGCCGTCGTCCTCGACGCCGGTGTCTTGAATATTTCACTCGTCCTACCGGAACGCGGTGGCATCGATATCGACAGTGGTTACGAAGCGATGCTTGCGCTCGTCCGCCGCATGTTCGCACAAGAAACGGACGCGATTGTCGCTGGTGAAGTCGTCGGATCGTATTGTCCCGGTTCTTATGACTTATCGATTGCGGGTAAAAAATTCGCTGGTATCTCCCAGCGTCGTGTCCGTGGCGGAGTTGCCGTTCAAATCTATCTTTGTGTCAACGGAAGTGGAAGTCAACGCGCCGCTTTAGTCCGTGACTTTTACGAGGCAGCGCTTCAAGGTGAAACGACGAAATTCGTTTATCCGACCGTCGTGCCGGAAACGATGGCGTCACTCGAGGAACTGCTTGGTACTCCATTGACAGTCGAGGAGTGCTTACGTCGTGCATATGAAGCGTTACTTGCGCTCGGCGCTGATTTGACGCCCGCAACTTTGACGGAACTCGAGAATGAGCGTTTCGGCGTCAACTTGAGTCGGATGCTTGATCGAAACGAAAAAGCCCTAGGTTAAGAAAGGAGAGAACGTGATGATCCGATTGATCACAGACAGTGGTGCTGATGCACCAAAAGACATGTTAGATGCTTATGATTTTACGGTCATGCCATTCGGCGTATTGATCGACGAAGACACGTTCTTCGACGGAGAATCGATATCTCCAAAACAACTGTATGATAAGATGCGTGACGGTGCAGCACCGAAGACATTCCAGGTCGAAGTCAGCCGGATGGTCGAGGTGTTCACGCGTCACTTCGAACAAGGGGATCCCTTCCTCTACCTCGCCTTCTCGAGCGAATTATCGGGAACATATCAAACCGCGAAGATGCTCGCGGAAGAACTCGCCGAAAAATATCCGAACGTTCCTTACTTGGTACTCGATACGAAAACCGCTTCGACAGGACAAGGACTATTCGTTCTCGACGTCGCAGAATACGCACAAACGCATTCGTTTGAAGAAACAGTGGCTTATGCTGAAGCCAAGGTGAATACGATTCGTCATCTGTTTACAGTCGAATCACTCGAATATTTGATGCGCGGTGGACGGGTTTCTCGTGCCAGTGCCTTCATTGGTGGTCTCTTATCGATCTTGCCACTGTTGACAGTCGAAGACGGGAAATTGATTCCAAAAGAGAAGATCCGTGGTCAGAAAAAAGTCATGAACCGGATCGTCGAGTGGATGGAAGAAGCACGTCCAGCGATTGACGGACACCGGATCATCATTGGTCACGGGGATTCGATTGAACGGGCAGAACAATTAAAACAATTGATTGAAGCACAGTTTTCACCAAGCGAAGTCATCTTGACGATCGCCGGCGCAGCGATCGGTTCACATACTGGACCGGGACTCGTCGTCATTGGGTATGACCTTCCACGTTAACAGCATTCATTCTTACTTCATTTAAAACAAGTCTGACTCAAAAAAAATGACTCGTCTGTTCACGCCCTTTCCTCAGGCGAGACACAAGCCAGTTTTCCTGCTTCATTCAAGCAGGAAAACGGGTCTTGTTTGTCTCTGATAGCGCATAAATGCGCTTATTCCTGTAGGAGTTGCGTGTGACGCGTCATTCTTTTTATTACAAGATAGGGGTGGCAGATCATCATTCTGCCACCCCTATCTTTATAGAGACTGATTTTTGAATCAGCTCCGTTTTTTATGAATTGTATCCAAAGAACAGCAGTGCCATGCTTAATCCAAGCGAAGAGACGATGAACACGATCGCCATCCCACCCATTCCGAAGACTAACAGTTTCGGTAAATCACGTCGCTTCTTAAGAAGGGCAGTCAATAACCCGACGTTGATCAAGAAGACGACGAGGAACGGAAGCAACAGCATCCAACGCTCTTGCAGTAGAAATAAACTATCCATTTCTTTGCTCCCTTCTTTCAGACCCCAAGAATGGTCGGAATAGATTCAGACATAAGAAACGGAATAAGACATAAGCGAACAGAAGTGTCGATACTACTTCGAAACCAACATATCCGACATCACGCCACGTGATTCCTGTCGTCACCCCAGCGAACCAGTACGGGAAGTCGACCGTCAGCAAACTGCACATCAAAGCGAGAACGGCTTCCTGACGTGTTTGTCGATCGTAAAGTGAGTAAGATACCTTCTTCATGTTAAATATATTCGCGATTCCGTCATCCGATGTGTACCCTTTGATGATTCCAATGACGCCACCTAGTACCGCCAGTGCATACCATGGAAGCGGCCAAGCGACATGAAAAAGCAGGAGTGCGAACACAATCAATAAGACGCGGATTGCCATCAGTCTTCTGTTTTCGACGCTGCCACCGCATCATGGGAATTCAAGTTGACCGTCAACGGTTTTGCTGTTCCTTTACCGGAGAAGTTCTCGATCAACTCTTTGACATCTAATCCTGACGACGCTTTTAACGTTTCTTGCAGTGACGCCATCAAATCCGTTGCGTAACCGGTGACACGGTTCGCACCGCCACCTTCACCACTACCTGTATCAACGACTGTGATTTTATCGATGTTGCCGAGTGGTGCTGCAATCTCTTTCGCGTACTCTGGCATCATCCGAATGACCATGTCGAGAATCGCTGCTTGTCCGAATTGTTCGAACGCCTGCGCGATTTTTTCTTTTGCTTCTGCTTCCGCAAGACCTTTCAAACGAATGATCTCCGCTTCTGTTTCCCCTTGCGCCCGCTCCGCGTCCGCTTTCGCAAGACCATCCAGACGAATTCGTTCTGCATCTGCTTTTGCCGATGCCTCGATCCGGTATTTCGTTGCATCTGCTTCCGCATATTGCTTCGCACGGTCCGCTTGGGCAGCTTGCTCAATCGAGTAACGATCGGCATCGGCGCGTTTTTTGACTTCCGCATCATATTGTTTCTCACGACGGAGGATTTCGCGTTCTTCGAGCTCGATTTGTTTTTGACGCTCGATGATTTTGATTTGCATCTGTTGTTCGGTGACTTCTTGTTGCGCGCGTGCATTCTCAAGATCATACGCTTGGTCGGCTTTCGCCTTCGCGATATCTTGTTCACGGCGGTAATCTGCCATCTTCAATTGATTTTCTTTTTCCGCTTCAGCGATTTCTGTCGCACGTTCGAGTTCTGCTTTTTTCGCATCTTTTGAAGCTTCCGCCCGTTTGATGCGTGTCTCTTTTTCCGCGTCCGCTGTTGCGATGTCCGCATCTCGGCGCACCTGTGCAATCCGCGGTTTCCCGAGTGACTCTAAGTATCCGTTCTTGTCACGGACGTCTTTGATCGTAAACGAAACGATGACGAGTCCCATCTTCGCAAGATCTTGTGAAGCGACCCGCTGGACTTCTTGTGAGAACTTATCACGGTTCTTATAAATTTCTTCGACGGTCATCGAACCGAGAATCGAACGCAAGTGTCCTTCAAGAACTTCACGCGCTTCGCCTTCTCGCTCCTCCTTTGATTTTCCGAGGAACTGCTCCGCTGCCGTCGCAATCTCAGAAATCGAGCTACCAATCTTGATGATCGCTGTACCGTCAGCCATGACCGGTACACCTTGCTCCGTATAGACTTCAGGTGTCGTGACTTCGAGTTTACTCGACAACAAACTTAGTGGTGTCGCCTGTTGGAAGACAGGTAACACGAATGTTCCGCCACCTCGAATAATTTTTACTCGGTTGCCGGACTCATCGGTATTGACGTTGCGTCCTCCGAGATAACTACCGGATACGATCAACGCTTCTTCTGGACCGACCGTTCGGTACTTCGTAATGAATAAGACGATCAATGCAACGATCAACGCGACCGCGACGATCGATACGATTAATACTGGATTCATAAAAACATCTCCTTTTTCCATTGATGGGGATACGTCACGACAGACGCGACGCCTTGTTTGATCTCGATGACGAGCACCTTCGTGCCTTGTGGTAAAGCAGGTCCTTCAAACAGGACGGCTGACTTCGATACGCGTCCTGAGACGTCATCGAGTAAGATTTCACCATATCCTTCAGTCGGAATCGGCACGATGACGGTTGCACTGCGTCCTTCTAGCATCTGTTCCGAAAATCCAAGCGACTGTTCGGCTTGTGCCATCGGAACGAATAAAAAGATATGCATCAGCGTCGTCACTAATAACGCAATCACACTACTGATGATTAAAATCAATATCGAACGAAGCGGACTGAGCTGTTCGAGTCCGAATCCGATCGCTGACGTGATGATGACAAAAGATAAGATCAACGTGGGATGAAAGATTTGGTCGACGCCTGGAATGACGTCTGAGAATAGGATGGACACAAACACACCACAAGCAGCGGCCGCTAACGCATATAAATAAAGTGTACTAACGTCCATCTTCGTTCACCTCGATGTAAGGATGTGAGCCATACAGTTCGTGGTAAGCCCTTAGATAAGCAGTCCGGTTTTCCTCAAACAATAAACGAGCCAATTCTTTGTCTCGTTGATCGATTGCCTCTTCTTGACGGCGTAAGTATTTTTTCTGTGCGGCAAAATGACGTGCTAATCTTGCCTCAATCGACGGTTCTCGTTCACGCTGCAACTCCTGCTTCATCGCTCCACTCCTTTCTGAAGTACTGGCTTTCTTTCTCTTCTACGCTTATTTTTTAGAAAATGTTTCAAAATGAATTCCATTTCTTTTCCTTTCATTAAAAGAAAAAACGCTCGTCCCATACAGAGGACAAACGTTTTTGAATAATTAGCGTTTATGAACGATTTGGTCGACGAACAATCAGACCGTAATAGAGGATGAGCGCCAGGCAATCTAAGGTCATGATGATCAACCCCATCGGAACAGCCGATTGCTCTCCCATGATCCCGACGAGTGGTGACACGAGCGAACCGACGAGCATTGGCAAGAGCCCTAGAAGAGCCGAGGCACTGCCTGCCGTTGCTCCGTAATTTTGCATCGCTAAGGTAAAACCGAGCGTCGAGATCAAACCGACGCTTGAAACGACGAAAAACAGTGGAATCATGACGAAGATCAGCTGATTCGTTAACGTCAAGGCGAGGAACAATAAGATGCTCGCACTCGCAACGATCGTCAAACTGATTCGCATCAGCCGCTCTGAATCGACACGACCCGCAAGGCGACCAGCAATCTGTGCTGCTAAGATGATTCCGATTCCGTTTAAACCGAACAAAAAACTGAACTGTTGCGGCGAAGCGCCATAAATATTTTGTAAGACGAACGGTGAACCGGAGATGTAGGCGAACATCGCGCCCATGACGAATGCTTGCGCGAACGCATAGCCAATGAAGACGCGATCCGTCAACAAACGTCCGAACGTCTTCAACGTCGTCGTCAGGTTTCCTTCAACACGTCTATCAAGCGGAAGTGTTTCCGGTAAACGGAGTGCGACAGCAAGTAACATCATCGTGCTTAAAATCGCAAGCAAGTAGAAGACGAAATGCCAGTCACCGAACCGAAGAATTTGTCCACCGATGACGGGTGCGAGAATTGGTGCTGTTCCGTTGACGAGTGACAAGGCAGCAAAAAACCGCGTCAATTCAGGTCCGTCAAACAAGTCACGAACGATTGCCCGGGAAATGACGATTCCTGACGCTCCAGCTGCCCCTTGGATGAATCGAAGCGCGATCAACACTTCGATCGTCGGTGCCATCGCACAGGCGAGAGAAGCGAGCAGATATGCGAGCAGAGCAACCATCAGCGGTCGTTTACGTCCGCGAACGTCACTCAGCGGACCAACAATCAATTGTCCGAGCGCCATTCCGAGCATACAAGCCGTCAAACTCAATTGAATCAGTGATGCACTCGCATCAAACGAGCGTGACATATCTGGAAAAGCAGGTAGATACATGTCGATCGAGAGCGGTCCGAGCGCAGCAAGCGAACCGAGGATCAAGATCAACGTTAAGCGGCGTGGGGTCATGGTTTCTTTCGTCATGACGTCACGTAATCCAAATCATGCAAGACATAAGCGAGGAAAAAGACGACCGATGGATTTTCATATGTCATCTGAACCTTTTTAAGTTGTGCGCGGTAACCGGTCTCATACTCGACCCCGTTCAACTTCCGTTCCATGTTCATTTTAATCAATGCGTCGAGTTTATCGATCACATCGACCATCTGTCCTTCGTATGTCTCGTCTTTTGCTTCAACGACGAACCGACGGAACGGTGCTCGGATTTCTTTCGGTAGATTATTGATCAACGTCTCTCCTTCTGCCCGTTCGTAAGCTTCGAAGGCTGCTGCTGTGACCGGTGTCGCATGTTTGACAGGTCCAAGAACATCTCCTGTCGTTCCTTCAACGAGATCATGACACAAGAGACGCGAGACGACTTCTTCGATGTCGATCGTGACGCCGTACTTCTCTGATTCAATCAGACCATTGAAGATACCAAGCGAGGCTGCTCGAAACGCATGTGTCGCGTCGTTATCATCAATCGTGTTGAAACGTCCTTTCCAGCGCCGAATCGTATCCATCATCAAGACGTTTTCAATGAAATGAGACATCTCGTCCTCTTCCATGACCGACTGTGTCAAGCGACGGATCGAAACGAGTGGATGTCGTTCCAGAACAGCCTGTAATTCCGCTGCCTTTTGTTCGAAAAAGACGGACTCTGTCATCCGTGCTTCCCTTCGTGCGTACAACATCGCATCGAACGTATCGATGGCTTCGACGATCCGTCCTTCCGGTGATTCATCTTCTGCATGTACGAGGTATGTCGTGAACGCTGGTTGAAGCGACTTTGAGAGTAAGGCAACGAGCTGTTCACTTGCTTGTTGTTCCATTGCCTGAATGTGTGCATGTAACGTTGGCTCTTTTTTTGTCCGGTGTTTGATTGGTCCGGTGATGACTTCGTTCATGTCATGGAATAGAGCTTTTCCGAGCAATGTCAGGCGATCGACTGGTGTTTGCCCGTCTGCTTCTTCTAAATAGCTTGCCATCAAACTGAATAAGGCAACACGAAAGCTGTGACTGGCTGCGTTATCCGGAAAACGTGGTGCATATTCATCCCACCGTGGAACGTTTTGCATCCGCGTCAGCATTCGAATGAAATTACCGTTTTGCATGAAATCTCTCCTAACGAAAGACGGACAGAGAGTACCCTGCCCGCCATTGTATTATTTTGCTGATTTGGTTGAACTGCTTCCGCTACGGAACCAACCAATGATTAAAATCAGAGCAAGTACGACCCAGAAGATCGTTTGCCATAGTGTACTCTCTGGAAACTCATGCGGCAAGACGTCGATTGACGGATGCGCGAGTGTCATGACGACCAGTTTTACACCAACCCATGCAACAAGCCAAAAGGCAGCTTCTTCGATGCCTGGTCGCTTTTGGAGCAAGACGACGAACCAGCTCGCGAAGTAACGCATGATGACAAGACCGATGATCCCACTGAAAAAGACGACCCAGAATTGTCCTGTGTTCAAACCACCGATCGTTCCACCAATCATCGGTAGTGTCGTCGCCATCGCGACAGCGGCAAGCGTTGAATCGACCGCAAACGCTAAATCAGAGAACTCAACTTTCACGACCGTCCACCAAAAGTTCGGTGAGGCTTTTTGTGAGGCAATCGTGTCCGGTACTTGGTGTTTATTCGATCGTGCCTCGACGATTCCTTTAAACGCGACATAAAAGAGATAAATCGCCCCGAGTGCTTGAAGTTCCCAAATCGTCGCTAAGTACGAAGCAAAGAAGATTGCCACGAAACGTAAGACGAGTGCTCCGACGAGACCATAGAAAAGCGCCTTTTTACGTTGATCGTCTGGTAACGGTCGGACGAGGACCGCCATGACCATCGCATTGTCGGCGGATAGTAATCCTTGCAAAATGATCAGTACGAGCCCGACGGTCGCATACTGTGTAATTAATCCAATATCCATACTAACGAATCCCCTTTATTGTTCAGTCTATTTATTATATGCCGGTCGATCGGAAAGAAAAAGATGAAAGCTCGACTCAAGTACTTAACCTTGTGTTTTATTCCCATTGTTTAAGAAAACCTAACACAAAAAAACGACCCGTCATCGACGGATCGTTTCCATTTCTTATAAGTTTTGATCAACTTTCTTTTCAGCATCTGGATTTGGTTTCGTTTTTGGTGAAGAGAACCAACCCCAAAGAGCAAGACCGACCATGACTGTCCAGAAGAAAGCCTGCCACGGTGTACTGTGGGCAAATCCTTCAGGAAGTTTTAAGGCTTCAAAGATTGTTCCTTCGATTGATGCGTGGTATTTCGGGTGTTCGAGCGCAAGAACGGCTAGCTTCACACCAACCCAGGCAACAATCGCAAACGCTGCTGTCTCAAGACCTGGGCGATCTGCGAGCAATTTAACAAAGACACGTGCTGCGAAACGCATCAAGACGACACCCATCAAACCACCTGTTAAGATGACGATGAAGTGACCTGTGTTCAAACCACCGATTTCGCCTGATCCCCAGTTTGGAAGGGCAACGGCAAGTGCTACTGCTGCAAGAATCGAATCGACAGCAAACGCTAAGTCTGCGAATTCGATTTTCGCGACTGTCCGCCAGAATTCACCTTTTGAAACTGGCTCTTCCGACTTCGGTTCTTCATCTAGCTCATTTTCAGCCCCATGGTTCTCACCGAGCTTTCTGGCTTTAACGGTCTTATAAATATGCCGTAGTCCCATGATGAGCAAGTACGCCGCTCCAAGTGCTTGGATTTGCCAAATATCGACGAGGAACGAAATCGCGAACAATGCCGCGAATCGTAAGACGAACGCTCCAGCTAGTCCATAAAAAAGTGCTTTCTTTTGTTGTTCTCCTGGTAAGTGCTTGACCATGACCGCGAGTACGAGTGCATTATCCGCTGAAAGTAATCCTTCAAGCGCGATCAAGACGAGTACGACCCAGGCATACTGTAATAGTAACTGCCAATCCATCTCTGTCATCCCTTTCTCTTACTACCTGTAAAATAAAAAACTTCAATTATTGACCATGACGAAAAAACAATGATTACACGTTCACCTGAACATATACTATAGGATAGTATACCCGATTGCAAGTAAGTTATTCCTATAGATATAGAATGTGTCGATTTTGAGTCGTGCGAGTTTCGTTTATCGAACGTTCGTGATAAAATTCAAGACAATACTTCTAGCGATGAAAAGATGAAACACATTTGCGGAATCATCAGACTTGCTCGTCTCTAGCATTCCTGTCATGTTATTACTATTGAAACACTACAAAAGGACAAAGGGGCCAATGAATATGTCTACCTACCCGATTACGTTACCAACAAAAGAAGAGCGCCATAAGCTGTTCGGTTCGGTACCACCAATCAAAGGAACAAAACCGACTGAAAAAGATAAGATGGTCGACTTGCAAAATACACCGAAGAACTTCCTGTTTGCACTAGATGCTGTCGGAATCTCAAACGTCAAACATCCTGTCGTCATCCAAGACGGAGACAAAACACAAGCGACAGTCGCGACGTTTGAACTGTCGACATCACTCGTACAAGACCGTAAAGGGATCAACATGAGCCGTTTAACGGAGCAACTTGATCAATACCATAACGAAGGTTGGACGGTCACGAACGAGTCACTCATTCAATTCGCGCGTGATTTAGCAGATCGCATGGAACAAACGGAAGGTCAATTGACGATCCGTTATCCATGGTTCTTCACACGTAAAGCACCTGCAACAGGTCTTAGCGGCTTGATGAATGCTGAAGTATGGCAAACGGTCAGCGTCAACACGGAAACAGACGAAGCGACATTGTCTGTCGGCTTGACGATCAACGTCACGACACTTTGCCCATGTTCAAAAGAAATTAGCGAATACAGTGCTCACAACCAACGTGGTTACGTCACGATGGAAGCATCGTTACGTGATGAAGCAGAAGACTTTGACTGGAAACAATCATTGCTTGATGCTGCTGAATCCAATGCCTCAGCGCCACTTCACCCAGTACTCAAACGTCCGGATGAAAAGCGCGTGACAGAGATGGCATACGAAAACCCACGTTTCGTAGAAGACATGGTTCGCTTGATTGCTGCTGACCTGTACGAAATGGACCCAATCGCTTCGTTCTACGTCGAATGCCGTAACGAAGAAACGATTCACCAACATGACGCGATCGCACGGATCACGTTCGATAAAGACGCACAATAAGTAAGTCTGCCGTACTCTCTCTTAAACCGAGCGAGTACGGCTTTTTTGTATACCGGCATTGCTCTCCGTTTTGCGAGCGTTTACACTTAACTCGAATGGAGGAATGCACATGTTGGAACTGATTCCTTTTTTACTCGAACGACTCGGTATCATGATCATCTTAGCGTTCATCCTCGCCCAGTGGGGACCGACACGACGGCTGCTGCGTCAACCGGAAGCGGGCTGGCAATTTCGTGTCCTCGTCCTGTTTTTTGCGACGTATGGCATTTTAAGTAACTATACAGGGGTCAAAGTCGACTTAGCTGAATTCTTACCCCATGCTTGGCTCGAAGAAGTCGACGGAACATCAGCGATTGCGAACACACGAACGATGATCGTCGTCATCAGCGGATTGCTCGCTGGTCCGCTCGGTGGCTTGATGACCGGACTCATCGTCGGGGTTCACCGGTATTCCCTCGGCGGATTCACAGCGTTCGCTTGTGCGCTTTCCACCGTCATCGCCGGCGGTGTCAGCGGTCTCTTACGCTCCTATTGGCGCGACCGCCTCAGTAGCCAAGCGTTATTGCCCGTGTGTTTGACTGCTTTTTTAATGCTGTTTGAAATGTCGTTGATTTTACTATTCGCCCGCCCCTTTGATGCGGCAGTCGAACTCGTCCAGTTCATCTTCTTACCGATGACACTGATCAACGTCCTCGGTGTCTGGTTGTTCTTATCGATCATCCGCCTTGCTGCGCGAGAAGAGGAAACGGTTCGGGCACGAGAAGCCGAACGGTCGTTGCATATCGCCGATTTGACGCTCCCGCATCTGACGCGTGGTCTACATATCCATACGGCAGAAGCTGTCGCGGAAATTCTGTTGCAGCAAACGCGAGCCGAAGCCGTCTCACTGACGGATCGTTCCGTCATCCTGGCCCATATCGGTATCGGGAGCGACCACCATCAAGCTGGCAGTCACTGGACGACGAAACCGACCGAGCATGTCTTGCAGGACGGACAAGTTCGTCTTGTGACGGAACGACTCGATATCGGCTGTCCCGTAACGGATTGTCCGCTTCAAGCCGGCATCATCGCTCCGCTCATCGTCGGGGAAACGACAATCGGGACGTTGAAAGTCTATTATCCTCATGCCGAATTGCTCGACGCCGTCGAAGTCGAACTCATTGAAGGGTTAGCGAAATTGTTCTCGACACAACTAGCACTCGGGAATGCAGAGCGGCAAGCCGGTTTACTGAAAGATGCCGAGATCCGGGCACTCGAAGCACAAATTCATCCCCACTTCCTGTTTAATGCGATCAATACGATTTATGCACTGTGCCGGACGGATGTCGAACAAGCACGCACGTTGTTGCTCGAATTGTCGACGTTCTTCCGCAGTAACCTCCAAGGCGCACGATCGACGAAAATTCCGCTCCAAAAGGAACTCGAGCACATCGAAGCATACACATCTCTTGAAGCCGCTCGTTTTCCGAATCGTCCGTTTCTCGACATTGATTTAGCAGACGAGACGACGGCTTTACTCGTTCCACCGTTCATCTTACAACCGTTGATCGAAAATGCGTTCCTTCATGCGTTTTCTTCTGAACAGACAGGATATGTCGGTGTGACGGCATGGTGTGAGGCAGAGCAGCTGTGTCTCGAAGTCGTCGACAACGGACGCGGCATTGACGCTTCGCGCCTTGCTCGTCTCGGTCGAGAAGTCGTTCCGTCCTCGGGCACCGGTACCGCATTATTCAATACGGCAGAACGGATTCGAAGTTTATATGGTGAAAAGGGACAGTTTACGATCACGAGTGACGGTCAAAACGGCACGACGATCGCGATTCGTCTCCCGATTGAAGTCAGAAAGGAGATCCAGCATGCGCACCTTGTTGATTGAAGATGAACCGCTCGCACGTGACGAGCTCCGTTATCACGTCACTGCAGCCGGTCTTGAAGTCGTCGGGGAAACCGGCAGTGTCGAGGAAGCCGAACGACTCGTTCGCTCCCTTCAACCCGACTTAGTCTTTCTCGATATCGAGCTAACGGACGGAAGTGGTCTTGAAGTCGCCAAACGCTTGAAATCGATGCCACGTCCTCCGGCTCTTTTGTTTGTGACGGCATATGATGCTCATGCGCTTGAAGCGTTTGAGCTCAATGCCTATGACTACATCTTGAAACCATATGATCCGGCACGGATTGTCCGTGCGATTGAAAAAGTTGCGCGACCGCTTCCGAAAAAAGCACCTCGACTTGAACGTTTAGCCGTCGAGACGGGCGAACAACTGAAATTATTGTCTCCTCAAGATATCGATTACATCGTCGCTGAGAACGGGAAGACGAAGATCGTCACGGAACATGAGGCGTATCCATCGAACGAGACCTTACTCGAACTCGAACGAAAGCTTCAAGATCATCGCTTTTTACGGGTTCACCGCTCGTACCTCGTCAACTTATCAGCAATCGATGCCATCGAACCTTGGTTCAACGGAGCCTATAATTTAAAAATTCATCAGATTGATGTGCCAGTCAGTCGGACGTATGTCAAACTACTGAAAGAAGCGCTCGGTATTTGAGCGCTTCTTTTTTGTGATTCAAGGTCCATTTTCAACCTTTCATCGAACGAAACCGACAACTCATCTAAAAATCAAAGAAAGCGCTTCCATAACTTGTATACTAAATCCATCATAGTTCATTCAAGAGGAGGAATTTTAGATGAGCGCTACTCCAATCGTTATTGCTGTCATCTGTATCTTATTAATCGCGTATCGTCTCTACGGCACGTTCATGGCTGCGAAAGTCTTAAAAATCAAAGATGATCGCGAAACGCCCGCTCATAAACTAGCGGATGGAAAAGATTACGTCCCAACGAACAAATGGGTCTCGTTCGGACACCATTTTGCGGCAATCGCTGCTGCCGGTCCACTCGTCGGACCTGTCCTTGCTGCGCAGTTCGGATATCTCCCCGGCTTACTGTGGCTCTTAATCGGTGCCGTCATCGGTGGAGCGGTCCATGATATGGTGGTTCTTTTTGCCTCGATGCGCCAAGACGGTCAGTCGCTGTCTGAAGTCGCTAAAAAAGAGCTGGGACCAGTCGCTGGTTTTTGTGCCGGTCTGGCGATGCTCTTCATCATCACGATTACGATGGCCGGTCTATCGATGGTCGTTTTGCACGCACTTGAACATAACCCATGGGGTACATTCGCTGTCTTCTCGACGATTCCGATCGCGATGTTCGTTGGGATTTACTTACGTAAAGGTGGCAATCTAGCACTTGCTTCAACAGTTGGTTTCTTACTGATTTTAGCGGCAATTGGTTTTGGTCCTCAGTTAACAGAAACATTCATCGGTGACTGGTTCGACCTTTCATCCCGTCAACTCGCGATTGCTTTACCGATTTATGCGTTCTTTGCTGCTGCACTGCCAGTGTGGCTCTTACTCGCACCTCGCGACTATTTATCGAGTTTTATGAAAATCGGTGTTTTCCTTGCTTTGATCGTTGGTGTCTTCATCATCAACCCGGACATTCGATTCCCAGCATTTACGAAGTTCGTTGATGGTGGTGGTCCAATCATCGCTGGTCCAGTCTGGCCGTTCATCTCGATCACGATTGCCTGTGGTGCGATCTCTGGTTTCCACGCTTTCGTAGGTTCTGGTACGACACCGAAGATGATCAATCGGTGGAGTGACATCAAACCGGTTGCTTTTGGTGCCATGCTCGTCGAATGTCTCGTTGCCGTCATGGCATTGATCGCTGCGACATCTCTTGAAGTCGGTGATTACTTCGCCATCAACTCAACTCCTGAAGTATTCGCGACACTCGGCATGAGCACGGTCTATCTTGATGATCTATCCCGTGAAATCGGTCTCGATCTGGCAGGTCGAACAGGTGGTGCCGTCTCACTCGCTGTCGGTATGACGTTCATCTTCCGCGCCATCCCATGGTTCAAAGAAATTGCCGGTTTCTTCTTCCAATTCGTCATTTTGTTCGAAGCGGTCTTCATCTTAACCGCAATCGATGCAGGAACACGTGTCGCCCGTTACTTGATTCAAGATTTCTTCGGGGAGTTCTACAAACCACTCAAACGTGTCGACTGGATTCCAGGTGCGATCTTCGCTTCGGCACTCGGGACGTTCTTCTGGGGCTATCTCCTGTTTTCGGGTGACATCGGTTCGATTTGGGCATTATTCGGGGTATCGAATCAGCTGATGGCGTCGATCGGCTTGATCATCGGAACGACGATCATCTTGAAAATCGCCGATAAAAAAGTCTATGCGCTGACGACATTCATCCCGCTCGTCTATCTTCTGATCACAGTAACGTTCGCGGATATCTGGATGGTCGCAAACGTCTATGCGAATCCCGATTCTCCAGGGTTCAGCATCTTGAATACGGTCTTGTCCGTAACGATGGGACTGCTCGCGATCGTCATCACGATCTCAGCCGTCAAGAAATGGATTGAACTGTTGAATTCACCTCGTTGGGAAAATCAAAAACGATCTGCGTAAGCGGATTGGTCATATGACAAAAGGCAGTGGACGCATCCACTGCCTTTTTCGTATCTAATTTTTAAAACGGATTATAAAAGCGATTACCATCATAGAAAGTGACGACGAATGACAAAACCGTCAAAAGTAGCACACAGCCGATCGCGACATAATCGATTCGTGTCATCGTCTGTTGGTTGTACCACGTCCGCTTTCGTCCGGCACCGAATCCACGGAGATCCATCGCATTGCTGACGGTCTCAATCCGCTCGAGACTCGTAAATAGCAACGGAAGTAAAATCTGGATGCTATTGCGTGCCCGCTGCCAAAGGGAGCCGTGTGAGACAGCAATCCCTCGTGCTTCTTGAGCGTTCGCGATCGTCCGGAAATCAGATTGAACGTCCGGAATATAACGGAGCGCTAAGGAGACCGCAAAGGCAATCTTATACGGAACACCAATCCGATTCAAAGAAGAAGCGAACTCCGTCGGATGGGTCGTGACGAGAAACAACACAGCAATCGGAACGATCACACTGTATTTTAAGATTAAATTGAACAGATAAAATAATTGTTCTGCGGTCATCGTAAATCGTCCGATTCCTTCAAGTAAGACGTGACGCGATCCGTAGATTGCTACGCCTTGCTCTGGTTCAAACAGATAAACGGCGAGCGCATTAATCAGGACGAATAGCGCTGTAAAGATCAAGACGAATCGGACTTCCCGAAACTGGATACGCGACAATCGGAATAACACGATACTGACTAACCCCATTACAAGTAAGACACGTGTATCATAGGTGAACATCGTTGCTGTCGTAAATAATAAGAATCCGATCAGTTTCGTCGTTCCCGTCAATCGATGAATCGGTGACGTTTTTTCAATATAACCAAGCATTTCTACAGCCATTGTTCCCGCTCCTTTCGCTCCGCCGTAATCACGGACTCGACGAATCGTTCCGGGTCTATATCGAGATATTGCGCTATCGTAAAGAGTGATGTTTGTTTTAAATGGGCGTGATGCAGTAATTGTTCTTGATTCAGCAGTCCAAATGATGTTCCAGCATAACGGATACGCCCAGCTTGCACGAGGCAGACTTGATCGCTGTATTCTAAGACGAGGTGCATATCATGTGTGATGATGAGTAACGTCATTCCGTCCTGCTTCAATCCTTCTAAAAAGTCCATCATATCCGAATAATGCCGATAATCTTGACCGGCTGTTGGTTCATCGAGAATCAAGATATCCGGTCGTCGAACGAGAATCGAAGCGATCGTCACCCGTTTCTTCTGACCAAAACTCAGTGCCTGAATCGGCCAATTGCGAAACGGATACAATCCACAGCGACGTAACGTCTGCTCGAGACGCTCGTTTTCTTCCGCCTCACTCAATCCGAGAGCCTGCATCCCGTAGCGAATTTCTTCCTGCACGAGGTGTTTTGAAATCATATGATTCGGGTTTTGCAGGACGAATCCGATCGTTCCTGCTCGCTCTGCGATCGATTGGTTCGTGATGTCGGTTCCGTCCAGTAAAATCCGACCGCCTGTCGTCCGTTGATAACCACTCAACACTTTCGCAAGCGTGGATTTTCCGGCACCATTCTGACCGACGATCGTCGTCAGCGTTCCCTTTTGAAAAGAGGCTGTCACATTCTCAAGCACTGGCGTTCCTTGGCGATAATGAAACGCCAACTGCTCAAGTTCAAGCAATGCAGTAGAGGTTTCAGTCTCTTTTTGAGCAGCTTTCTCTAAACGCTCCAACACGTTCGTCTGGTTGAATCGCTTTAAAAAGGGATCGATGCGGCTAGGCTGGTCTGAAGGTTGAACGGCAAGCCCAGCCCAGCGTGCGGCACTGACATAGAGAGGTTCACGTAAAATCGCTTGTTGAAGCACGCCATTGCTTAAGATAATATCAGGATGGTCATCGGCAATGATTTCCCCATCGACCATGACGATGATGCGGTCAAACGGGATAACTAGAACATCTTCGATTCGATGTTCGACGACGATCAGTGTGCGATTCGTATCGCGCTGCAAACGATCCATTAGCATCATCGCCTCTTGTCCTGCTACCGGATCGAGATTCGCGAGCGGCTCATCAAACAGTAAAATGTCCGCATCTTCGACGAGGACTCCGGCTAATGCCGCCCGCTGTCGTTGTCCACCTGATAGATCATTCAATCGTGCTTGCAAGAGCATCTCGACGTCCGTCATTCGTGCGACGCGTTCGACGATTTCTTGCATTTCTGGTCGCCTGGTCTGTTTGTTCTCGAGCGCAAAGGCGATGTCTTCGCCAACCGATAAACCGACGAACTGCGCATCTGGATCCTGTAACACCGTTCCAATATGCAACGAACGATCAAATAACGATAACTCCCGGGCATCCTGATCCTTGATCAGGACCTGTCCTTCCCACGTTCCAGGGTACGAGAACGGAATCAACCCATTGATGCACTGGGCGAGCGTACTTTTTCCTGAACCCGACGGTCCAACGATTAAGATGCGTTCTCCTGCTTGAATCGTTAATTGAATCTGCCGGAGTGTCGGTTCCGACTGACTCCGATATGTAAATGAAAAATCCTGAAATTCAATCACGTTTGTCATGTCTTTCTCCCCCCAAGCCAAATGAGCTATGATCCTGCCGACTCTTCGCACAGGATCATAGCTCATTCGGTCAAACTTCGCGTTTCAAGCTGCCTGCTTTACTTCTTGTTTTCGCATACGTGACGAGCAACAACGTTCCAATGACACCGACTGTCAAGATATTTGATGTCGCAGCGACAGCACCTTGGACGAAGACTTTATTCGCTGGCTCCGAGTAAATTAAGATATCGAGTACCGGTGCAATGATGATCCAACCGATCGCTTGCACGATGGCTTGTGTCGCATTGAATAAGACGATTTTACGTGTCGTCAATCCACCTTCTTCTAAGCGAATCCGGTTAGCGATCAATCCGATACCAAACCCGACGAAGCCGGAGACGATGACCCAGCTCCACCACGGGGAACCATATAAAATCGCATCTTTTAATCCATGACCGATTAAACCAATCAAACCGGCTGTGACCGGTCCGAACAAAACTGCCATGAATGCGAGAAATGCATAGGCTGTCTCGATTGACGTGTTCGGTACGCCTGTCGGAATCGCAGCGAATCGACTTAAAATGATGAATACAGCTGCTCCGATCCCGGTTGCGACGATCTGTTTTGTCGTAAATCCTTTCATGTTCGATCTCCTCCTTTGATTTGTTGTACGTTAACACTCCAATCATTTCCGATCCCAACCTCAAATGCATGCGCAAACGAACCTTGATTCAAGGCAAGAGCAATCTGATCTAGCGAATTGATGTAAACGACGCCTGAACCGACTGGTACGTCGGCGAACGAATGACCAAAGAGCAGTGTCTGTTCATAGACGATTCGTTCCCGATACGAAATCATTACCTTGACGTGGCTGCCGATATCGAGACCCGCCTGACGGACGAGAGCGACCGGAATATTCGTCCAGACATTTCCGAAGCGAACATCGAGAATCTCGACGATACCAGTAACACCGGTATCTGACGACGAGGCAACTGTCCGGTCGAGCAAAACGATGTCCGAAGCAGGTAAAACAGGTCCCACTTCCTCGAAGGTGATGACATGGCTTGATAATCGAGCTCCCGTGAAGGCAAAGATATCTCGTCCGTGAAACGTATACGATTCCCCCATCCGCGGTAAGCGATGCCGTCGATCATCGAGTTGCCTCACTTCAGCAATGTATCCGGCTTGCCAAAGATGCGTCAACGTCCCGTTATCCGGTGTGATGATGTATTGATTCGCATGCGTCCGCGCGACGACACTCTTTCGACTTGATCCGACTCCTGGATCAACAACAGAAACGAACACCGTTTGCTCCGTCCAGTACGGTACCGTCTGCAGTAACCGATAGGACGCTTCCCAAATGTGGAAGGGCGGAATGTCGTGCGTCAAATCAAAAATCCGAATCTCTGGATTGATGCTGTGGGCTACTCCATACATCGCACTCACTGCCCCGTCACTCACGCCAAAGTCTGATTGCAATACCAATGCTTCTGCCATCTCGTCATCCTCCTCCTGCGCGAACGTCCTCACAAAAAAAGACACCACGCCCTCATCTCTCAGGACGTGATGTCTGATCACGTGGTACCACCTTCGTTCATGGCTCAACTCACGTTCAGCCACCTCTAGGAGTACGAGACTCCATGGAATGCTAACGGTATCCGTCCTACCGGTCGGTTCTACTGATGAACACGGTTCACGTTCTTCCGACTGCTCCGGGACCATCTTCAAATGACGAAATCGTCTCATTTCCAGCAACAGAGACTCTCTATCGATTTCTGATCACTTTACTCTTCCCGTCTACGCATGCAGATTTAGTTGTCTGAAAATTTAAATTAATCGTACAACCGTTTCATTCCTGACGCAAGGCTTTTTATTCAGAAATTTTTAAATTCGTCGTCCGGATCGTTCCCCATGGTGACACATCCGCACGGACTTCTAGTGCTTTAGCTTTCTCGTATTGTTTTCCGCTTCCCTGTTCGACATAATACTGCGTCAACTGTGGAATTGACACGTATTGATCGTAATAGTCGCCAGCAACACTTCCGAAGAATCGTTCATTCGAAATCCGGTCGATTTGAGCATAACCAGAAGCATCTGTCTTGAAGCTGACATAAACACGCCCATTTTGAATCGTCGGACCTGGTTTTAAATCCGGATACTGAAGCATCACGTATTCACCGTAAACGGGATCAAACGGATCAAACGGCTCTGCCCGAAAACGGTACGATGTTCCGAACCAGGAGGTCGCAAAAAAGCTGACGATCAACAGACCAACGGCGCACGTCTGCAATACAGGCATTAGATAGCGCTTCATGACGTCACACCTCCTCTACGGCGTAACCACCATAAGACACCGGACAATAGGAAGATGAGGAGCGCACCGATGAGGAAAAACAAAGACATGTTCAAACGATCCCACGCATAGATGACGTATATCGCGATTTGAACGAGAATGAAATAGAGGAAGGCTGGCCAGATGACGGCATGACGACGTTCTTGATACAACAGATACAGTAGCGCGGATAGTTCAACGAGAATGGCGAGTAGAATGGCCTGTTCATCAAGCCACAGGACTCCAACGAATCCAAGCGGAACGATAAACAATAAGGAGCGACGTTTTTGATAGAGGAAAATTCCTAACCCGATGGATACGATAGCTAGCAGAATCGCTTCTGTCATGGATGGTAATGCGGCATTTGATTCCGCACGTACAGACAGATAGACGATCGAACTGATGGCAGCAACGACCAGATAGACCATTTCGACGATCCGGCGATTGGACTCCTCACGAACAAGCCAGAGAACGGGAACGAGTAAAAATAGCGTCCAGACCGGCCACAGGAATCCGTCATATGATACAAGGAGAAACAAGGAGAGACCACTGAAGAAGAGAAACAGCCAGCTAAACAAAAGCGATGGCAGACGTTGACTGAAGTAAAACCAACTGAACGACAGCACGACCATCAGACCGAACGATGTCCAGTCGAGATAACTCGCCTGTTCTTGACCAAAACCACCGAGACTCGTGAAGATCGTCCATCCGGAAAGGAAGGCGACGACACCGTATGCTTCATGACGCCAAAGCACATAATGCGCTAACGCGGCGACAAACACACACCATCCGAGTAATGATCCTTCCATCGGCAAGTGGAAACTTTGAACAACGACGAGAATCGAGGCGCCAAACGCTAGGATTCCACCGATTCGGAAGACAATCGGATGCAACATACTCCGACGTTCCGAAAGATCCGCCATGACGTAACAGCTCCACATGAGTGCTACGACAAGTCCGATTTTCCATCCGATCGGCATGACTTGCCAGTTAGCGGCTAAAAAGCTGAACACAGCCAATACGACGAACGTACCCCCTACAATCAACAAGAGCGGTAGACGTTGCTTTTCCTTACGATTGTTCTCATAATCGATGATTCGTTTGACGGTTGCTTCGTCCAAAAGCCCCGCTTCACTCCACTCTCTCATCTTGCGTGACTTCTTCATCGCACCCACCTCCTTCGAAGTGTTTAGATATTTATTAAATTCCCGATTTAGTACCATCTCAAGCCCGGATTCACAAGGATTCCAAGCTATTTGTTCAGTTCGTCACAAAATGGTGACAGACAAAAAAAGCAAGGAAGACTAGCTTCCTTGCTTTGTGTAATCGATGTCTTAAACACGGAAACGGGCAACGAGAACCTGTAATTCTTCCGCCATATCGGATAATGCTTTGGCTGATTGCGAAATCTCTTCCATCGCACTCAACTGTTCTTCTGTCGTCGCTGCGACTTGTTTCGACGCCGATGAATTCTCTTGCGCGATATGTGCGATTTCGGTTGCAGAGGCAGAAACCTCTTGAACGTTCGCTGCGATTTCCTCGACAGTTGCTGTCACATCTTCGATTCGCGGTGTCATCTCTTGCGTCCGTTCGAGAATCTTCTGGAATCGTTCTGCTGATGCTTCTGTCGTCGATAAACCGGCTTTCGTCTGTCCTGATACTTCTTTCATCATCGTGACTGACTGATCTGTCTCCTGCTTGATGTTTTGAATCAGCTGTGCAATCTGCTTCGTTGAATCCTGTGACTGCTCTGCTAGTTTACGCACTTCACTTGCGACAACGGCGAACCCTTTTCCGTTTTCGCCTGCCCGTGCTGCTTCAATCGCCGCGTTCAGTGCCAATAAATTCGTTTGTTCGGCAATGCCGTTGATGACATCGACGATTTTCCCGATTTCATTCGAACGATGTGCGAGTGAACTGATGACGCCACCAAAGTTTTGAACAGAGGCATCGATTTCTTTCATCTGCTGGACATTTTGCAGTACAGCAACCGTTCCGTTCTCGGCTTCTGTTGCCGTTGAACGTGATAGCTCTGACACATCGGTTGAGCTCTCAGCAATTCGCATGATGCCCGCTGTAATCGACTGGAGCGAAACGGCATTCGCATCGAGTTGACGTTTCGATTGATCCGCCCCTGCTGCGACCTGTTGAATCGATCCCGCGATCTGTTCCGATGCGGATGTCGTCTGGGCAGAGTTCGCCATTAATTCCTGCGACGAGCCGGCCACTTGTGTGATCGACTGGTCGAGATTGATGATGATCGAGCGGAGTGAATCGACCATGACGTTAAAGCTTTGCGCAACTTGCCCGACCTCATCGTTTGATTCAACGATGACGGGTTCCGTCAAATCACCAGATTGAATCCGTTCTGCCCCACGTGTCAAATGACCGAGTGGGCGTAAGATCGAGCGAAGGATGAAGTAAATGAAGACGGCTGCGACGAGTAACATTCCGCCGATGACTGCGAGCGTCGTCCACAGAATACTCGACGTCGCATCGGTGATTTCATGATCGTACAGGGTTCCGGCAACCTTCCACTTCGTTAAATCGTTCGTCATGAAGTCCATCTGTTTACCTTCATTTTTGAATTCATACGAAAATTGTCCGGCTGGGTCATCGTAGAGTGGCGCAACCCAGTTCCCTGTTGCCTTTTCACCTGGTTTTAGCGTCGGGTGCGTAACGAACTTCTTATTCGAATCGAGAATCGTCACATAACCCTCTTTACCAATTTTAATCTTTTTCGCGATTTCCGCGATGCGGTCGACATCGACATCAATCGCCACGACACCTCTTCCGTTTCCGGTCGTTTGTGACAATGTCACCATCATCTTGTTCGAGGCAGCATCGACGTATGGATCCGTTATGACGACTTTTCCACCGGCTGCTTCAGCCGATTGGTACCACGAGCGCTCACGTGGGTCATAATCCTCGGGCATGACTTGTTCCGGGAAAATGTTCATATCCCCTTCTGTCGTCGCGAAATAGATGTTCGCCGCTTGCGGATGCATGTCGAGATATTCAGTCATTTTTTCCTTCAACGCTGCATTTTGTTTTCCTTTTTGATAGAGCGTCCCGTCAATTCGGTCCGCAAAAAAGGCGACATCGCGTCGCATCGGATCAATGATATTCTGAATCTCATCGTTCATTCGATCGACTCCACCATGTGCCGATTGTAGAATTTGCTCCGTCATTGTTTGTTTCGCCTGATTGTAGGCAACAAATCCGATCACGAGCGCTGGGATTACTAATAGGAGAATCGATGTCAGAATTAATTTTTGTTTGATACTCATCGTTCGTTTGATCTTTTGTTCCATGTGTCACTCCATTCTCGAGTGCAAGGACTCGCTATTCTACCTTCTTTATCGGAAGAATAGCGAAGAATATTCATAGTAAAAATAATAATCGTTCATTGATTCACATGAAAAAAAGACGACCCGTATGGAGTCGTCTTCCTTGGTAGACCTTACCCTTATGCTTCTTGATCGCCCTTCCAGTTCATCATGCCGCCTTCGACGTTGACGATGTCGTATCCATATTGCTCGAGGAAACGACCGACGTTTTCGCTTCGCGCGCCTGCTTTACAGATTAAGTAGTAGGTTTCACCCTCTTGCAGCTCCGTATAGCGTTCGCCGATCTCAGACATCGGAAGGAAGCGGACGTTCGGAATATGTCCTGCATCGTATTCATCCTGCTCCCGGACGTCAACGACGTGTAACGCCTCGCCTGCCTCTAATCGTTCTTGTAACTCGTCTACATGAATCGTTTTCATTTCGTATGACCTCCTGTATGGTTCTGGCGTAAGTGTAGCAAATTCATCATCAAAATAAAACGAAACCGTTTGATGCGAAGCGATGAAAAAGCGGATCCGTTTGCGGATCCGCTCGTTTCATTATTCTCCTGATGCTTTCCGGATCGATTGACGTGTCTCTTTATGCATTCCCCGTGCATAATAGACGGCAATCAAAATCGCGTACCACAGTGGTCCAACGACCAGAGCGATCCGTGTACTTGCGTCAAATGCCATCAAGACGATGACACCAGCAAGTGCCGCAAGGGCGATATAGTTCGCGACCGGGAAGAACGGAACAGCAAATTCTGCTGAACCATGTACCTTCCGCGCCCGCATCTGAGCGATCAGAATCATCGCCCACGTCCAGACGGCGCCGAACGTTGCGATACTCGTAACGATTGCAAAAACATCTTCCGGTAAGAAGTAGTTCAAAGCGACACCGACGAGCAACGCGACACCTGAAAGAATCGTCGCTAGAGCCGGTACACCGTTTTTCGAGATTTTCGAGAAACGACGTGGCGCTTCACTGTTCTCGGATAAGTTCATCATCATCCGGGCTGTTGAAAAGATACCGGAGTTACATGACGAGAGTGCTGCCGTTAAGACAACGAAGTTGATGATGCCGGCTGCTGACTCAATACCGAGCGATTGAAATAGTAATACGAACGGACTACTATTGTTCGCACCGACTTGATCCCACGGATAAATCGATAAAATGACGAAGAGCGCTCCGATATAGAATACTAAGATCCGAAGGAAGACGTTATTGACGGCTTTTCGAATCGTTTTCTTCGGATTCTTCGCTTCCCCTGCTGTGACCCCAATCACTTCAATTCCTAAGAACGCAAACATGACCATCTGCATGGCAAGAAGTACTCCACCGAATCCGTTTGGTAAGAATCCACCATGTGACCACAGGTTCGAAATCCCAACCGGTGTGCCGCCGTTTCCAAGACCAATGACAATCGTCAAGGTCCCTAAGATGATCATGGCGACGATCGCGACGATTTTAATCAACGCAAACCAAAATTCGAATTCACCATAAAATTTAACAGCAATGAAGTTGATGCTTGTCATCAAGACAAGTGCTGCTAGTGCCCATACCCACCCCTGAGAATCCGGGAACCATACTTTCATGTAAATACCGACTGCTGTGATTTCCGCCATACACGTAAAAATCCAGAGTAACCAATAATTCCAACCTGTTAAAAAGCCAGCTAATGGACTGACATACTTCCGGGCATACTCCGCAAAACTACCAGCCACCGGCTCCCGCACTGCAAGCTCCCCAAGTGCTCGCATGATAATGAAAATGATGACACCACCAATCAGATAACCAAGTAAGATCCCTGGTCCTGCTAATTGGATCGCTTTTGCTGACCCTAGGAAGAGTCCGACACCGATTGCCGCCCCCAGCGACATCAGTGTAATATGACGTTCTTCCAGTCCCCGATTCAACTCTGTCTGTTGTTTCATTTTTACGACGTCCTTCCCGTCTCTGTTTGTTTCTTAGCAGTTCCCCGTACCGCTACGTTGTCAGTATAAAGAAGATGTGTCGATTTTGTAAACGTTTTCAATGTATATTTCTTACCAAACCCACATACTCGGAATATTCTGATTACGTTAGCAGTATAAAAAAGGAACCACCTGCTACTATGTAGTATACAGGATGGCTCCTTTCGGAAAGTTACAATTGTTATTCAACTTTAGCAAGTGGTACATCCGGTGACTCCGACTTACTCGTCAATCGGAAGATTCCATTTAGCAATAATGCCGTTAGCGATCCTGCGACGATTGGGCTGTCCGTCAAGACACGGATTTGCGATGGTAGACCGGCGACGATTTCTGGATTCATACTGATTCCTAAACCAATTCCGAGCGCGAGTGCCACTGTGATGACGTGTTCATTCTTCGAGAAATCCACCCGCGACAGAATACGAATCCCGCTCGCTGCGACCGTTCCGAACATGATCAACATCGCCCCACCTAGGACAGGTTTTGGAATCAACGTCGTGAACGTCGCCACTTTTGGTAAGAAGCCGAGCAAGATTAAAAATCCGCCCGCAAATAAAATGACTTTACGTGTCTTCACGCCAGTCAACTGAACTAGACCGACGTTTTGGCTATAGGTCGTATACGGGAAACTATTAAAGATACCGCCAACGATCGTCGCGACACCCTCTGCCCGGTAGCCACGTGCTAGGTCTTTATCCGTCAAACGGCGATCCGTGATCTCACCAAGTGTCAAGAACACACCTGTCGATTCAACCATCGAGACGAGACCAACGAGCGTCATCGTCAAGATCGCCGTCGCATTGAATGTCGGAACACCGAAGTAGAATGGCGTCACCATTTGGAACCATGACGCTTCCGCCACCGGACTGAAGTCGATCATCCCCATGCCAAACGCAACGAGTGTACTGATCATCACAGCAATCAAGACGGCTGCTGCTTTTGAGAAGACCGTTCCGTAACGATTCAAGATTAAAATCAAGACGATCGTCAGTCCAGCGAGTCCGAGATAACGTGCGTCACCAAAGTCCTTTACGCCCTGTCCGCCTCCGATGTCATTGATTGCAGCCGGAATCAAGGAAATGCCGATGATCGTCACGACAGAACCGAGGACGACTGGCGGGAACAGGACGGCGATCTTACTAAACCAGCCTGAGATGACGAGAATGATCAACCCACTCGCAATCAACGCACCATAAATCGCCGTGATCCCTTGAAAACTACCGATCGCGATCATCGGACCGACTGCGGTGAAGGTACAACCGAGGACGACCGGAAGACCGACGCCTGTATATTTCGTGACGAGCACTTGTAGTAAGGTCGCTACGCCACACATGAAGAGATCAATCGCAACTAAATAAGCAAGTTCTTCTCCCGACAATCCGATCGCACTACCAACGATCAGCGGAACGACAGCTGCTCCTGTGTACATCGCAAGCACATGCTGAAGTCCGAGACTAGCGGCTTTGAAGTTCGATAGTCTCATACGGTCACCGAGTCAACGAACGTCGCTTTTCCGTCCTTCAACGACTCCACACGAGCGAGTGACTCGACGCGGAACCCGGCTTCGATTAACTTTTGACGTCCCGGTTGGAACGACTTTTCAATGACGATCCCAAAACCGGCAACTTCCGCACCTGCTTGCTCAACAAGGCGAGCAAGACCAAATGCCGCTTCCCCGTTCGCGAGGAAATCGTCGATGATCAAGACACGTTCACCCGGTTGTAGGTATTTTTCTGCAACCGTAATCGTACTCGTCTGTTGTTTCGTAAACGAGAAGACTTCAGCTGAAATCGTTCCTTCATTCAAGGTGACGGATTTCGTCTTACGAGCATAGACCATTGGTACCCCTAAACGGAGCGCCGTCATCATTGCCGGGGCAATACCACCCGCTTCGATCGTCAAAATCCGCGTGATACCGGCATCTTGGAAGCGATCCATGAACTCATAGGCGATTTCCCACATCAAGGTCGGGTCGACCTGGTGATTTAAAAAGGCATCCACTTTCAATACTTGATCCGATAAGACGATTCCCTCTTGATTAATCATGTCGTGTAGACGTTTCATACATGCATTCTCCTCTTTAAAAACGAAAAAACGTACAGCCGCTACCCGGGGGCAGCCACTGTACGCTAAAAAAGAGAGCAGTAACTCACCACCCGTAGTCGGACCGTTACGGCGATCCGGTAGAGACTCGTGGGCCAATTCCCACTATTATACGAGCGTTGCTATACGTTTACGTTTCGTGATTTTCGTGATGTGTACCATTGTACGGGGTTTAGCGAAAAAGTAAAGACTTTTTCACACCGTGCTTAGGCTTGGCGTTCTTCGACCGCTTGTGCTGCCGTGATGATCGCAAGTTTGTAGACATCTTCTTCGTTACAACCGCGTGAAAGATCGTTGACCGGTTTGTTCAAACCTTGAAGGATCGGACCGATTGCTTCGAATCCACCAAGACGTTGTGCGATTTTGTAGCCAATGTTTCCAGCTTCAAGACTTGGGAAGATGAAGACGTTCGCTTGACCTGCAACATCTGATTCTGGTGCTTTTGATTTCGCGACGCTTGGAACGAATGCTGCATCGAATTGGAGTTCCCCATCGATCGCAAGCTCTGGTGCACGTTCTTTAGCAATGCGTGTTGCTTCAACGACACGCTCTGTCTCTGGTGATTTTGCTGAACCTTTTGTTGAGAAGCTGAGCAATGCCACTTTCGGATCGATCCCGAATGTTTTCGCTGTTTTCGCAGATGCGATCGCGTTCTCTGCTAGATCGTTCGCATCTGGTGCGATGTTGATTGCGCAGTCTGCGAAGACGTATTGCTCATCGTCACGTACCATGATGAAGACACCTGATGTTTTTTTATAGCCTTCTTGCATTTTGATGATTTGAAGTGCTGGACGAACTGTATCGCCTGTTGCGTGCATCGCACCCGATACAAGACCTTCTGCTTGTCCTGTGTGAACGAGCATCGTACCGAACGTGTTCACGTCTTTTAAGATGACAGCACGTGCTTGCTCTTCTGTTGCTTTCCCTTTACGACGCTCAACGAACGATGCGACGAGCTCATCAATTCCAGCGTAAGAAGCAGGATCGATCGTATCGAGTCCCGTGACATCGATTCCGTTCGCTGCTGCTGTTTCTTCGATTTGTACACGTGGTCCGATGACGATCGGTGTGACGAGACCGTCTTTCTTCAAACGGACAGCTGCGCCAAGAACACGCGCGTCAATTCCTTCTGGGAAGACGATTTTCGGTTGGTGCGCTTTAATCTTTTGTTCTAACATATCGAATAATTGCATGAGTTTCTCTCCTTTTTAGGTAAACACGACGTCGTCGATTTGATCGATTTTCTTTTCCATCGTTTATTATACACAGTTCTCAATCGTTGTTAAAACAATTTGCAAAAAAGTTATCTAACAAAAGCACTGAAGCCATATTCACTGACTATTACAGTCATTTTCAAGAATGGTACAGAGACTATTTCCAAGCAACTTAATCTCCACTTCCCCTTTTACCCACTCTCTGCTTTTTTCATGTGTTACGATCTCATGGACAAAGACCTTTTCGGGCGAAGCGTTTCAATAGAATGTGATAAGATAGGATATGGAAAAAGACAATTTATTTCAGACTCAGGAGGTCATCCCATGCAACACCAAACATCTGAACCGACTGCTACGCAACAAGCCGCTGAAACACTCGACGGCTGGTATACATTACATGATTTCCGCCGGATCGATTGGTCACGCTTGAAACAAGTCGACGCGACAGACCGCGCGCGCATGATTGAGGAGTTCCAAGCCTTCCTCTCAGAGCTTTCTGGTGTCGAAGCGACAAAAGACGGAAGCCACGCACTTTATACAATCATCGGTCAAAAAGCCGATCTCGTCTTGATGGTTCTTCGTCCAACGATGGAACAAATTCAAGACGTCGAAGTCAAAATGCAGAAACTCGATCTCTATGATTACTTGATCCCGACGTATTCTTACGTTTCTGTCGTCGAACTCGGTACGTACCGTGGTTCAGGCGAAGGAAACCCATACGAGAACCCTTACGTGCGTGATCGTCTCTATCCAATCTTGCCGCAAGCGAAGCACATCTGCTTCTATCCGATGAGCAAGTCACGTCGCGATGGCGACAACTGGTACACGCTTTCAATGGAGAAACGAAAAGAGCTCATGTATCGTCACGGTATGATTGGTCGGAGTTATGCTGGGAAAATTCAGCAAATCATCGGTGGATCAACTGGATTTGACGATTGGGAATGGGGCGTTACGCTCTTCTCAGACGACATTCTTCAGTTCAAGAAAATCGTCTATGAAATGCGTTTTGACGAAGTCAGCGCGAAGTACGGTGAGTTTGGTGAGTTCTTCATCGGGAACCGTCTCGAAAGTGAACAATTAAATACTCATTTTGCACTTTAATGTGTTGAATGACGTTTGATTGAAATATCTCATGGGAATATACTCCTTGCGGCTACAAAACAGGCTATAAAATAGTAGGTTGATTACGTAAGGAGGAATTACCATGGGGAATGCTATGAACCGATCGACACGATCGCGTGAATTGCAATTCGCTGTGCTTTCAAAAGAGCTGAAACCGGTTGCAGATCGCGTACTGGATCGCTATGAGCAAGCATTATCGAAGCTAAACAAAACTCAAACGACAAAACGATGAATTCGTTTTGATACCTACGCCTACTCCATCGCGAGTAGGCGTTTTTCATACAAAAAAAGACCGTTTTTCTTCATGACGGAAGAAAAACGGTCAATCCTCATAATCCTTTGTAGGCACCAATCGCGACAAAGATCCATGCTGCGATGAACAAGACGCCACCAATCGGTGTGATGGCACCCAGTTTTGTTACATTCGTCAATGCCATGACGTACAGACTACCGGAGAAGAAGACGATTCCGGCAAGCATCAGCCATGCAGCCAACGACCATTGCGGGATCGATGCTTTTAATAAGAGTCCCCCGAGTGCTAGAATACCGAGCGAGTGTACCATCTGGTAAAGTACGCCTGTCTGCCAGTTCGCGAGCATCCGTTCCGTCAACATATCTTTTAAGGCGTGTGCACCGAATGCACCTAGTGCGACCGATAACATCATCGAGATCGCGCCAATCATAATGAAAACTTTCATGCTTATTCTCCCCCTAACCGTCGTGCTGGTAAATTCCATTCATAATAATACGATAGCATACGTAAAACGGTGATGAGTCCGAGCAATGTGAACAAATGTAGAGGATTCGTCAATTGGAAACGATCAATCACGAGTGCTGCCATGACGGCCCACATCGCATAGATCTCTTTATGCAAGACGAGTGGTTTCCGACCAGCGAGTAAATCGCGAATTACTCCACCACCAACACCAGTCAGCACAGCAGCTGAAATCGTTGCTGACAATGGCAGTCCTTTTGCTGTCGCCATCAAAGCACCTTGAATCGCAAACGCAGACAATCCGAGCGCATCCGCGAGGACGCCCCAACGTGTCCAGTGCGGCAAGAACAACTGGGGTAACACGAAGATCAACAACGCAACGAGAATCGCGACTAAAAAGAGACCACCTTGCGACCAGAGAGCCGATACCGGTACACCAATCAGTAAATTACGAATAGCACCACCGCTGAATGCTGTGATCAAAGCAAGTAACCAGACACCGAATAAATCATATTTTTCTTCCATCGCAACAATCGCACCACTCATCGCAAAAGCGACCGTGCCGATGATATTCAATAAGTCCCAGGACATGCGCACATTTCACCTTTCTACAAAGAAATTCCAATACTTACTATACTCTCTTTTTAGTTTCCGTAAAGCATTAATTTTCTGTCACCGTTTCGACCGTTTGCGAGTGACGTTTTTAGGTAAAGTAACCTATACTGAAACAAACTGTACAGGAAGCTAGGTGACCGTATGAAACGTTGGGCGCTTTATCGCATTGTCGTCATCGTGACGATGTTCGCACGTTACATCTTTACGATCTATCGATTCACCCGGAAAAACCGGCCAGGTACGAACAACGAAGAGTTTGAGCGCATCATGATCCGGATTGCGCGTGACTATAAGAAAAAAGCATTACGGTTAGAAGGGTTACTGATCAAGCTCGGTCAGTTCTTGTCGATTCGAGCCGATCTATTTCCTCCGTCCGTCTTGATGGAACTGACCGAACTCGTCGATAAAGTTCCTTCAAGTAAACTTGGAGAGTCACGTAAGATCATCGAAGAGGATTGGGGTATGCCGATCGAAGAGATCATCTCGGATATCAGTTCCCGTCCTGTCGCTTCTGCCTCGATTGGTGAGGTGTACAGCGGAATCTTAAAATCAAATGGTAAAAAAGTTGCGATCAAAGTTCAGCGACCGAACATCGAACAAATCATCAAAACCGATTTCCGTGCCATGCGTATCGTCATTGCCATGTTACGCCGGACTTCATTAAACAAATCGACTGATTTACAAAGTCTGTATCGCCAAATGGTCTTCGTCATCGGTGATGAATTGAATTACCGAACTGAATTAAAAAACGGTCTCTACTTTAAAAAAATGTATGAGACGAATCCTGTCATCTATATTCCGAGTTATTATGAAGAACATTGTACGAATCGTGTGCTCGTCATGGAATGGATTGACGGAACACGTATCACCGATCTCGATTATTTAGCGGAACATCAGATTGATCGTGACGAACTAGCGCGTAATCTCTTCTTGAACGCTGGTGAGCAATTACTGTTCGGCGGGAAATTTCACGCTGACCCACACCCGGGCAACGTCCTCGTCCAGTCCGACGGCAAAATCGTCTTGCTTGATTTTGGGATGATTGGAGCGACAACGCCTGATGACATGCGAGCGATTCAACGAATCCTCCAATCCTTCGTCACATTAGATTATGATGCGATCGTCGATGGTCTCGAAGATTTACGATTCCTGTTGCCGAATGCGAATAAGCAAAATATCCGACAAGCAATTGAAAAAGCGGTCACGTTCTATCTCGAGAGTGATATGGAAAACGTCGATACGAAACTGATTGAGAAGGTCTTATCCGATATCGAATTGCTCGTCCGAAACGAACCGATCCAGCTCCCTGCCGAGTTTGCGTTCTTCGGTCGTGCTGCCTCGACGATTCTTGGGATTCTTCAGATTCTTTCACCGCAAATCAACCTGCTCGAATTAGCCAAACCCATGGTTCGACGTTGGCTCGATGACGAAGGAAAAAACCAAAATCGTTATCTCCAGATTGCCGGCTCTTACGGTGCGCGATTGCTCGCCTTCCCGCGTCTTGTTAACGATGCCTTAAGCGAACCGACACGTTGGCGCATCATGGAGCAACAAAAGTTCTCTCGTGTCGCGAACATCGAGTCACTCAAAATCCGACAGTGGACGAGTTCACTCGTCGGAATCATCAGTCTGCCTTTTAGTTATCTCGGCTATTATTTTACGCAATACGACGTCATGGGCATTTCCTTGACGATCGCCGTCATCGCTTTATGGAATGGTCGACGGATCGGACGACAAATCGTCCGGATCGCTGATGAACCGTTCCGTTAAATAGAACGACAATATGCGTCCACTTCGGTGGACGTTTTTTATTTCAGAATAATTCCTCTTCGCGCTTCGAGGTTTTTCCTCGCGTCTCGCGGGGTACAGCTTCAAGTAGAGAGATAATAGTAAGGAGAGGTGAAACACTTGATTGATATTTTAATTGCCATCGTTCCTGCATTAATGTGGGGATCGTTGCCGCTCGTCGTCTCGAAAATCGGAGGTTCAACGGCGCAACAAATTATCGGTACGACTCTGGGTGCATTGCTTTTCGCGATCGTCACCTTCTTTTTTGTCAGCCCAGAGATGTCGACGACTGCTTGGGTTGCCGGATTCTTTTCTGGTGCCTTCTGGGCGCTCGGTCAAAAAAATCAATTTGCCGCATTCCGTCAAATGGGTGTATCAAAGACGATGCCCATCTCAACAGGGATGCAACTCGTCGGAACATCGTTGTTTGGTGTTCTCGCTTTTGGAGAGTGGTCAACGACAACTGCGTTGATTCTCGGAATCAGTGCCCTTGTATTGATCATTGCCGGAGCAGCTTTCACGTCTTACAAGGAAGATAAGAGTAAAGAAGATGAGAATATCGGAAAAGGACTGACGCTTCTTCTCATCTCGACTGTCGGGTATGTCGGCTACGTCGTCATTGCCCGTTGGTTCGATATCAATGGATGGGAAGCAGTCTTACCACAAGCTGTCGGGATGGTCGTGAGTGCGATTCTCCTTTCTTTACGAGAAGGAGATCTCTTCACGAAAAAAACAGCCGGCAATACAGTCGGTGGACTCATGTGGGCTGTCGGGAACGTCGCTTTACTGTTTGCCACAGCAAAAGTCGGAGTCGCAACGAGCTTCTCCTTATCTCAAACAGGAGTCGTCATCTCAACGATTGGCGGTGTCCTCTTACTAAAAGAAACGAAGACAAAGAAAGAAATGACCTTCGTCATCATCGGTTGTATTTTAGTCGTTGCTGGTGGGATCATGATTGGATTTACGAAACAATAATGAAGGAGTGAAGCATCATGTATGAAAGTTTAAAGGGAAAAGTAGCCATCGTGACAGGTGGATCAATGGGAATCGGTGAAGCCATCGTCCGCCGTTATGCAGAGGAAGGTATGCGTGTCGTCATCAACTATCGCAGTCATCCGGAAGAAGCGAAGAAAATTGCGAAATCGATTCAAGATAAAGGCGGTGAAGCCATCACGATTCAAGGAGATGTCTCAAAAGAAGACGATATGATCAATCTCGTTAAAGAGACTGTCGCTCACTTTGGTCAATTGGACGTTTTCGTCAATAACGCAGGAATCGAGATGCCGTCAGCATCTCATGAAATGTCACTCGAAGACTGGCAAAAAGTCATCGACGTCAACTTAACAGGGGCATTCCTCGGGGCGCGTGAAGCACTGAAGTACTTCGTCGAACATGATGTCAAAGGTAGCATCATCAACATGTCGAGCGTGCATGAAATCATTCCATGGCCAACGTTCGTCCACTACGCTGCAAGTAAAGGTGGCGTTAAATTAATGACACAAACCCTAGCGATGGAATATGCCCCAAAAGGAATTCGGGTCAATGCGATTGGACCTGGTGCGATCAATACACCAATTAACGCTGAAAAATTCGAAGATCCGGAACAACGAAAAGAAGTCGAGAGTATGATTCCAATGGGCAATATCGGAAAACCTGAGGAAATTTCAGCCGTTGCCGCATGGCTTGCGTCGGACGAAGCGAGTTATGTCACAGGGATCACACTCTTTGCGGACGGCGGGATGACACTTTATCCATCGTTCCAAGCAGGACGCGGTTAACCTATTTTGAATAGACAAGGAGAGAACCGCTCATGGCCACTTTTTTCTCATTGATCCGTCGCGGCAATAAGTCAGCACTTGCTGCTGCAATCGTCAACACAATCATTGCTATCATCAAGTTCGTCGCTTATATCTTGACTGGGAACGTTGCAATGTTTGCTGAAATGATGCATACGATCGGTGACGCGGCGAATCAGTTTTTCGTCTATATCGGTTCTGCTCTAAGTAAAAAAGCACCAACGAAACGATTCCCGAACGGATTCGGTCGCCTTGTTAACCTCGTCTTACTTGCTGCAATCATCGTCGTCGCCCTCCTTGCGTATGAGACGATTCGTGAAGGCATCTTGCATATCGCACACGGTCCTGGCGAAGAGACGACTGGGCTTTGGATCATTTTGACGGCACTTGGAATTGGTGTCGTCCTCGAAGTCGGCGTCTTTTATAAAGCAATGATCGAGATTGCTCATGAAACCGGGCTTAAGTCTAGAGGGCTGACACTAGTTGGTCAAAGCTTCACCCATCTTGGGCAGGCAAAACCAGCGACACGCCTTGTCTTCATGGAAGATCTTGTTGCGACTCTCGGTGGTATCATCGCAATCATCGCCGTCCTGATTTCGCATTACACATCGTTTTATCAAGCAGAGGGTATTGCATCGATTTTGATTGGTCTGATGATGTTCTACGTCGTCTATAACGTCTTTATTCAAAACGCTGCCGGTGCGCTCGGTGAGATTGATGAAGTACTGACTGCTAAAATCGGTGAAATCCTATTACGTGATGAAGCGGTTCGTGATATTGAAAAGCTTGAAGTCATTAAGGAAGGCGATCACTTCCATGTCGAAACAGAGATTGAAGTCGATCCCAACTTAACGATTGCCCAAGCGGACGACATCAAGGACCGGCTTGAACTGCAAATTCGAATTCTTAAAGGGGTCACCGATGTCACGATTTCCTTTGATGAAGATGATAAAGTACAGCAGTATCAATCTCCCTCACCACCTGTAGAATAAACAAAAAGCCATCGATTTCGATGGCTTGAGACTGAAGACGAAGTGCAATTTTTCTCTAACGAGAAGGATTGCGCTTTTTTGTTCGTTTCGCATCGCTTTCCTGGGACAAGCATCGCGCCGCTTCGCTTCACTGCAGGGTCGCTCTTACTTGTTATTCCCTAGGAATCGATGTCGAGTGAACAAAACGCTTCTCTGATCCTTCTTCCGAGTACTAAAAGAATGACGCGTTACACGCCACTCCTACAGGGAAAAGCGCAATCTTGCGCTGTCAGAGACAAACAAGACCCGCTTTCCTACTCGAATGAGCGGAAAAACGAGCTTGTTTCTCGCCTAAGGAAAGGGCGTGAAAAGACGCGTCATTCTTTTTTGAGTCAGACCATTTGTCTACAGTCTGAAGCCATCGCTTCCGTTGGCTTTTTGTGTGCGCTTATCAGCGTGCAGCGCGAACGAATCCGGCTTCTTCTGCTTCTTTTTCCGTACAGAACCGTTGCTCTGGCTTCACTTCATCGTAGGACTGACCTCCCGGTACATGGTAGATTTTTTTACCCGACCGATTGATGTTGCCTTTGATGTCGCAGGATTTCGTTTCTGTAATCGCTTGAGCGTCGAAGCCACGATTCGTAACGTAGCCATCGTGCTCCCAAATCTTTTTCTTCGCCTGCTTGGCTTCCTGTTCAATCTGTTCGAACATATCGACATAACGTGTGTCCGGCTCATAGACGAACGCTACACGTGCGAGTCCTTTTCGAAGTAACTCCTGATTCAACATCTTGTCGCCGTACCAGACGTATGCGAGTAATCTTCCATATCGATCAGTCCGGGAATGATCACGCTCCAACCGAATAGCCGTCCCGCTCGGTAAGGTCTCTTTCGTAAATGCTGAAGCTTCCGTTCCATATGGTTGAACCGGTGTATTTGGTTTGACGGTTTCTGGTGTATCGACAAGGAGTAGACGAACGTCCTCCATTTTCCCATCCGCCAACTTTACTTTTAATGTATCTCCATCGATGACGCGTTCGACCGTCGCCTTCGTGATTTTTTCGTCATCTGGTTGCTTGATTCCCAATAAGTCTGTCTCCTCTGGTGCACAACCGATGAGAACGAATAGAAAAAGCAGACTTATCATGGCGTATCGTCTCACTTCTGTTTCGCTCCTTTCCATGAAAATACGGATTCGGTCAAAGCCCGAACCCGCATACGCTATCTTGTTTATTCGTTAGTCTGCTGAAAGAACCGTTTCGACTTCATTTCGGTTCGTATAAAGTTGATAGAACGCTTCCGCTACATTTTTCGGATCAAGTGCCGTTCCACGCTTCACTTCCCCGGCAATCGTGACGGTTCCGACGTAGACACCGTCTTCCTTCAACGTATCGTGTAACATATGCGTCACTTGACGAACGCCTGCCTTCCCGATTGAAAGCCCTGGTAACGATTTGATTGCTTGCATCGCAGCGCCGCCTCCAGTAATCAGGATAGCGCCGTCTTTCCGTTCTTGCATCGACGGAGCAACGAGTTGTGCGGCATGCAGTGCACCGAGCACGTCGATTTCGAACTCTTTCGTAATCTGTTCTGCCGAGACTTCGAGGACAGACGCTTGATGTAAAATCGAAGCATTGTAGACTAAGACATCGACTTGCCCGTATTGCTCCTCTGTCCATTCGATGAGTGATGCGATATCAGCTTTTCGTGAAGCATCACATTCCACTCCGACCGCTTCCACGCCCGCTTCTTTTAGTTCCGTGATAACGGCTGTAAGTGTTTCTTGCGTCCGCGCTGCACAAACGACTTGAAAGCCTTCTTGTCCAAATCGTTTACTGATTTCATATCCGTTTCCTGGTCCTGCTCCGATGACGATTACTGTTTTCATGACGTATCTCCCCTTCTCATTTCAACTGTGATGGTTATTCCCTGAATCGCGTCATTTCATTCAAAAATCGAGCAATGAAGTGCCTTTTTCTTCTTTCTCCTGCGAAACACCCATGAAACGCGCTAACATCGGATCGACTGTTGGTGTTGCCTGAGGTGTTGACGTAGGTAGCGATATCGTTGAACTTGATGTCGCCTCAGATTCAAGTAATAGTTCACAGTACGTTTTCATTGCTGCAATCTGCTCTTTCTGCGCGGCTCCTGTCGTTTGCTCAATGCGTTGCATCGCTTGACGCATCTTTTCGATGATGTGTTGTTCCGTAATCATCTTGTATTCCTCCTTATGGTAGATTGAGGGTATGAACTTGAAAAGGATGTGTTTTCCATGATTCGTACCGCTTTAGTTGGTTTTGGTATTGCCGGTGAACATTTACATGCTCCTTATTTACACGCACCTGATTATCAGTTAGTCGCTGTTCAGTCGAGTCGTCCGGAAGCCGTCGCTGCTTATGACGCGACGCTACCTGTTTATTTGACACTTGAAGCCCTACTCGCTAAAGAACAGATCGATTTAGTCGTTATCGCAACAGCAAATGAGCTACATTATCCACTTGCGCGCCTCGCTTTGCTATCGGGCTGTGATGTACTCGTCGAGAAACCGTTCACTGTCACGCTCGAAGAAGCCGAAACGTTGACAGAACTAGCACGTGTACACGATCGGTTACTGACAGTTTATCATAATCGTCGGTATACGAAGGACTTTCGAACGCTGATGACCTTACTCGAATCCGGACGTCTCGGCACCCTCCAAACGTTTGAAGCGCATTATGATCGCTATCGCCCAGACGTTGAAAATCGTTGGCGCGAACAGGACGTACCCGGTGCTGGTCTCTTGTACGATCTTGGATCACACTTGATCGATCAAGCACTCGTCGCCTTCGATGAAATTCCGGATCGCGTCTTTTGTGACCAAACGATTCAACGGCAAGGTGGGATCGTTGATGACTATACACATCTGATTTTAGCATTCGGTACACGACGCGCTATTTTACACATCGGTTCCATCGTTCCGGCTGTTGGTCCTTCGCTAATGGTACATGGGACAAAGGCTAGCTATTTCGTCGATGAAGTCGATACGAAACGCGCGACGTATCAATTGGCTGAAGCAAACGGTCCCCTTGAAGACTTTCCTTTTGTCTCCGGGCAATTTGGGGATTATTATACAGACCTCGCCCCAGCCATTCGACAGCGAACAACCCCACCTGTCTCTCCGAAACAGGCTGAACTCGTCATGAAAATCATTGATCGTGCTCAAAAAAGTGCAAAATCGGGTACATGGATAGAAGTAGACTAACTATCCATTCAGACGAACAGGGGGAAGACAAGATGTTTTCAAGTACGGAACGGACAGCTTGGTTAGAAGAAATGGGACAAGAACTTTTAGACGTGCTCGTCATCGGGGGCGGTATCACGGGAGCCGGTATTTTGCTTGACGCACAAAGTCGAGGCATGCGGACAGGATTGATTGAGATGCAGGACTTCGCCGAAGGGACATCGAGCCGATCGACGAAACTCGTCCATGGTGGATTGCGTTATCTGAAGCAGTTCGAAATCAAACTGGTTGCCGAAGTCGGAAAAGAACGTGCCATCGTGTATGAGAACGCCCCACACGTGACGACGCCGGAGTGGATGATGCTTCCACTCGTCGAAGGCGGAACGTTCGGCAGCTTCTCGACATCGATCGGCTTACGCGTCTATGACCAGCTCGCAGGCGTCAAACGCCATGAACGCCGGACGATGCTCAGTAAAGAAGAAACATTACGTTACGAGCCACTATTACGTTCGGAACACTTAGTCGGTGGTGGTCGTTATGTCGAATATAAAACGGATGATGCCCGATTGACAGTCGAAGTCTTAAAGGCAGCCGTTGGTTACGGTGGACGTGCCGTCAACTATACGAAGGCTGAATCGCTCGTCTACCACAATGGAAAAGTTGTCGGTGTCGAAGTCCGTGACGTCTTAAGTGACAAAACGTATACGATTCGGGCGAAGAAAATCATCAATGCAACCGGTCCGTGGGTCGACGAATTACGTGAAAAAGATGGTTCGAAAGCTGGAAAATCGCTCCACCTGACGAAAGGGATTCATCTCGTCATCGATCAAGCGCATTTCCCACTCCAACAGGCTGTTTATTTCGACGTTCCAGATGGTCGGATGATCTTTGCGATTCCACGCGAAGGGAAAACCTATGTCGGAACGACTGACACGAACTATAAAGGAGATATTCTTGAACCGGGTGTCACCGTTGAGGATCAGGACTATATCCTAGAGGCGACAAATCAAATGTTCAACGTCGAGTTACGACCTGAACACGTCGAATCGACATGGTCCGGATTGCGTCCACTCATTCATGAAGATGGAAAGGACCCAAGTGAACTGTCCCGAAAAGATGAGATCTTCGTCTCGAAATCCGGGCTGATGTCAATTGCTGGTGGGAAGTTGACCGGGTACCGGAAGATGGCAGAACGCATCATCGATATGGTCGCAGACCAATTCAAGACAGAAGAAAATCGGATTTACCTCGCTTCCCGTACGCACGATATCTTGCTTGGTGGTGGTCATCCACAAGGAAGTAAAGGATTTGCCCGCTACTTGAAGGAACAACAACCCAAAGGAGAAGCACTCGGATTGTCACCGAATGAGGCGACATGGCTCATCCAACGTTACGGTACGAACGTCGAACGTGTCTACGAGTTGATTCGGACACGTGGTGACGAAGCCGCTCGTTATCAATTACCGTTACACTGGTTCGGCGCCCTTCTATATGGATTAGAAGCTGAGCTCGTCATGCAACCTGGCGACTTCTTGAACCGTCGTGCTTCGGCCGTCTTCTTTGATTTCCCTCACGCTGAACAGTACGCAGATGGTGTTCTCGCCTTGATGCGTAGCGAACTCGGCTGGTCGGCAGAAGATGAAGCGAGAGCCAATGAAAGTATTCGTCGTGAATTTGATGCGGTCCGCGTCAAAGGACCTGTTCCACTTTCCTAACATCAAAAGACCCGATCGCCTTCAGGCGATCGGGTCTTCTTGTGTGTTACTGTTCTTCTTTCGAAGCAGCGAGTTCCGCTGCTGGCATGTTGCCTGGGTGTAAATTCGAACTCTTACGTGCAAACGTAAAGTAAAGAACTAAACCGATAGCAAGCCAGATTCCAAAAGCAATCCATGTCTCGAGTTTCAAGTTGAACATCAAGAAAAGACATGCAGCGATTGCTGCGATTGGCACGTATGGCATACCCGGACATTTGAAAGCACGCGGAAGATCTGGCTGTGTCTTACGAAGAATCAAGACAGCGACAGAAATCAAGACGAAGGCTGCCAGTGTACCCATGTTGACGAGGTTCGCGATGACATCGAGTGGAACGAATCCAGCGACGAGTGAGCTACCGAGTCCGATCATCCAAGTCGCCTTGAATGGTGTTTGGTACTTCGGATGCACTTCAGAAAATACTTTCGGGAACATTCCATCACGCGAGATGGCGAACGCGAGACGCACCATTCCGTATGTCATGACGAGAATGACTGTTGTGATTCCGAGAATTGCACCAAGATCGATGAATCCAGCAACCCAGTTTTGACCTGCCATTTGAATCGCAAGTGAGACTGGGTGATCGATTCCTTCGAACTGTTGATACGGTACGATTCCTGTCATGATAGCTGCAACGATGACGTAAAGGACTGTACAAACAGCAAGTGAACCGATGATACCGCGCGGCAAGTTCTTTTGCGGATCGCGGACTTCTTCAGCTGCTGATGTGACGGCATCAAAGCCGATGTACGCGAAGAAGACGATCGCGGCACCCGAGAAGACGCCTCCCCAACCAAATGGTGTGAACGGTGCCCAGTTCGTTGGTTCGACATAACCGACACCGACGACGATGAACAATACGACGACCGCTAGTTTAATGACGACCATGATGTTGTTGACACGTTTCGTTTCCTTGATTCCCATCGACAACAATGCCGTAATGGCAAAGAGGATTAAGAACGCTGGAAGGTTGAAGTATGTCTTGGCTCCTTCGACTGCTCCAGGAGCTGCTGATAAGACCGTTGGCACATGGATGTTGAATCCTGCGAGTAAGGACTGAAAGTACCCAGACCAACCGGCTGCAACGGCACTGGAGGCGAGTCCATATTCGAGGATCAAGTTCCAACCGATGATCCAAGCGAAGATCTCTCCCATCGTTGCATACGTGTACGTATAGACGGATCCACTGACCGGAATCGTTGATGCGAATTCAGCGTAAGCAAGAGCAGCTAGACCACAGGCGATGGCAGATAGAATGAATGATACGATAAGTCCTGGTCCTGCAGTCAATGCTCCTGTTCCCGTCAAAACGAAGATTCCGGTTCCGATGATGGCGCCAATTCCTAAAAACGTTAAATCCATCGCGCCAAGATTTCGAGCAAGTCCACTGTTTCGTTTACTTGCAGCAATCATAGCGGAAACATCTTTTTTCCGCGTCAAACTCATGATGTATTTCCCCCTGTACCTGTTATGATTCGTCCTACAGAGCGAGTCGTCCGTAAGAACTTAATCAAAAATTTACGAAGTTTTCTGATAAATAGATATAGGTCATTATACCTATTTCTATTTTGTTGAACGCTTTCATTCGTTAAACAAAAAAATCCGTACAAAAAAGATGGATGTGTAACACATGTTACACATCCATCTGACAAGTCTCAGTTTGTTAGGTTTTTAATTTGTTTTTCGGGTCTTCACCCACTCCAAAAACACTTGGTAATCCAGCTTTGTTCGTGTCACGTAGGCTTCTGACCAACGCTCGATTTGCTCTAAAAAAGCAGTGTCCGAAACACCGATGGCTTGGATGATTTCAACATCCGCATGATGTGTCAAAATTTTTTCTTTAATCCCGGCGTCCTGATCCGCCCGCGCATGGATTTTCGCGGTAATTTGACCTTGAATACACAACACGTTCTCAAGGTCTTCCTGACTTTTGATATGCTTTGCTTTTAGTTTTTTCTTATATGGCGAGCGCTCACGTACATAATATTCCTTTTTCCCAATCGTCAGGTAGCCAAGATATGGATCCTCATGTGCCTGCATCGCTTTTTGGGACGTGATGATCCGGCGTCCTTGATGAACTGTTTCTGCTTCTGGACGATAGACGGGAAGGAACAACGAAGGGACAGAAGTCTGAGCTTGTTTCATCTCTAGAATCAAATCCTCTTCCCCTCCCTCCCCCTCAATTAGGAGGTAATAGCGCTCAAGACCAATCGATGCCGTTCCACTGTCTAGCTTACGAACGATATCCTTAATCGTATAGAACGATTCGTCACGACGATCCTCGGCATCAATCGTTTCGATATAGGAGGACCAAGCAGACTCAATCGCCATTCGCGTCGGATCATCTATCGCTGCCATATCTGGTAATGTACAAAAACGTCTCACGCCATCCACCAGTTCCGTCCGCTCTCCCATTAATTCCTCACGTTTCTTTTCTGCTTTTTTGATCAACTTTTTGATTGGTCCTTTTGTATTTTCTCGCGTAAAACAAACATCACTCGGATCTTTTCCAAGAGCGTACTTTTTTAAATCGTGTAAGTATTCAAGGACATAATTACGAATCGCAGGAGTCGGGTCGTATCCTGCCTCTTCAGCGAATAACCGGACGGAGACCGCCATGCGAATCAAATCATATAAATAAGATCCTAAGTATCCTTCATCAAAGTCATTGACGTCGTAGATGATCTCTCCCTTCGCATTGCCATGGACACCGAAATTCTCAAAATGAAGATCTCCCTGAATCCAGGTCGGTTTATCGCGAGGCGTATCAAAACCAAGGGGGATTCGCGTCACGTCATAATAAAACAGATGCGAACTCCCACGGAAAAAGCGAAACGGACTCAAGCTCATCTTGTCGTACTTTTCCTGACGTGCTTGCTCATCGAGCTGACGGATTTCGTGATCGTAGAAATCAAGCACCTTCGCAATCGTCATTTGTCGAATCTCTTCATATACGGGTCGAAACATTCGATTCTCTCCCTTCCATTTGAAAAAAGAGCAGTCAAAACGAAATCGTTTGACTGCTCCTTACGTGTTACTCGAAATGTTTTTTATATTCCCCATATCCTGCCGAATCAAGCTCTTCAAGCGGAATAAATCGTAATGCTGCTGAGTTGATACAATAGCGAAGACCACCAAGTTCTGTCGGACCATCATCGAAGATATGACCGAGGTGACTATCCGCATTCGCAGAACGCACTTCCGTCCGCGTCATCCCGTGACTCGTATCGAGTTCGACTTCCATCTTGTCTTCTGAGATCGGTTTAGCGAAACTCGGCCAACCACAGTTTGACTGGAATTTATCTTTCGATGTGAAGAGTGGTGTACCATCGACGATATCGACGTACAGTCCTGGACGTTCTTCATCCCAGTATTCGTTACGGAAAGCGGGTTCTGTCCCGTTCTCTTGTGTGACTTTATACTGAATTGGTGTCAGACGCTCTTTCAGTTCTTTTTCCTTACCTTGGTCCTTCCACGCTTCCTTGATGAATTTCGCGCGACCTGAGCCGACACTATACATCTGATAACGGAACGGATTCTTTTTATAATAATCTTGGTGATATTCTTCGGCTGGCCAAAACGGCTTTTCTGGACGAATCTCTACCGCGACCGGACGCGAGAAGCGTCCTGATGCGTCAAGCGCTGCTTTCGAACGTTCAGCTGCTTCACGCTGTGCTTCATCGACATAAAAGATGGCCGGTTGGTACGATTCACCACGGTCATTGAATTGACCTCCACCATCTGTCGGGTCAATTTGACGCCAGAAGATCTCGAGTAATTCTTCGTACGTAATGACGGACGGATCGTACGTGACTTCAACCGCCTCCAAGTGACCTGTCGTTTCCGAACAGACCTCTTTATAAGTCGGGTTCTCTGTATGACCACCGGTATATCCTGAAATGACCTGCTCTACCCCATCATATTTATGGAATGGCTTGACCATGCACCAGAAACAACCACCTGCAAATATTGCTTTTGCCATCTATCTTCCCCTCCTCTGTATGTGTCTATTTTACCGCGTTCAGAGAATGGACTCAACTTTCCTGCTCATTCAATCCTCTGGATTCGCTTTTAGACGACGCATGACGAAGTAAATCGCCGCAAAGACAAGAAGAAGTCCTCCGAGCGAATACCAGATGTTATTCAAACGATAAATCATTTGGTACAAGGCAAGCGTCACAAGCAATAATGCGATCGGTAAGAAGGCACGCTTGAAGTGGTACCAGTAATTCACGAAGATCGCCTCCTGTTTTTCTTTCATCTTACCCGATATGTCATGTCTTCTGCGAGAGGATTATTCTGCTTGACGGTACTCTTCTTCGAGATAGGTCCGGTACTTCGCTTCCCAAGCGTTTAGCGACACACGCCATAATACGATCGTTGCCATGACAAGTCCTAACGTAACCGGCCAGAACCAAATCGATACGATGCCTGCTGTCGAAGCCAGTCCGATTTTTGAAAACAGAACGTACGCCCAAATGATGGATGTGCATAATAAGATTGAGACCGGAATCGCGAACTTCCATGGAGTGAGCTCGACAGACTGTCGTCGATTGACCTTTCTTGACTGGACGACCGGATAACGATATCCCATGAATACCATGAACAGCACTTCAATCACGAGTAGAATACCGTACCCATGAATATAGCTAATGCCATGATCCCAGCCGAGCAGTTGTTTGAAACCGAAGACGAATAAGTAATACGCGAACACGTGAAAGACGATGACGATTTTCGCCGCAATTGCCGGAATTCGTTTCATGAAAATCCCCATTAATACGATGACGAGAATCGGAATGTTGAAAAAACCTGTGAATTGCCGGATCAAACTCCATAAGCCGTCCGGCGCGTACATCAAGAATGGTGCGATGACGAAAGAGATTAAAGCAACGATCGTTCCGAACCATTTACTGACACGAATCAAATGTTCATCACTCGCCTCTTTCGCAAACACCGGCTGATAGATATCGAGGACGAAAAGTGTTGCAATACTGTTTAGCAACGAGTTAAACGAACTGAAGACGGCTCCGAGTAAGACAGCCAAGAAAAATCCCATCAGCGAGACCGGCAGTAACTCCGTAATGAGTCGAGGATATGATAAATCACCGCTTGTTAGTGTGTTCCCATACAAGTGATAGGCAATGATCCCAGGAATCAGCATGAAGATTGGAACTAATAACTTTAAGAATCCTGTCATGAGGACGCCCTTCTGTCCTTCCTTCAAATCTTTTGCCCCGAGCACACGTTGAATGACATATTGATTGAGTGACCAATAAAATAAGTTCGCAAATAGGATACCCGTGAAAATCGAGAAGAACGGAACGGCATCGGTTGAGCTTCCGATTGCGTTCAGCTTCTCCGGTTGCACAGTCGCAATCGTCTTCATCCCTTGAAGTAAATTCCCATCACCCAGTGTGATAAAGCCGAGTACCGGAACTAGGAATCCAACGAAGACGAGCCCGATCCCGTTCAAGGTATCCGAGACAGCCACCGCACGTAGTCCTCCAAAAATCGCATAAATTGCTCCGATGATCCCGACGACCCAGACGACTAACCAAAGGGATTGCGTATAACTAAGACCAAATAGTTCCGGAACATCGAATAGCTGCAAGACAGCAATCCCACCCGAATAAAGCATCGAAGGAATCGTGACGCACATATATCCGAGTAAAAAGAGTAAGACTGTCATCCGGCGAACCGTCTCATCATACCGGTGACTTAAGTATTCTGGTAACGTCGAGATACCAAGCCCGAGAAACTTCGGGAGTAGATAAATCGCCATGATGATGGCAGCAAATCCCGCCGTGACTTCCCACGCCATACTCGACATGTTTCCCATGAAGGATTGTCCATTTAGTCCAATCAACTGTTCTGCCGACAAATTCGTCAGCAGTAGCGATCCGGCAATGAAAACGCCACTTAGCCCTCGTCCCGCTAAGAAGTATTCATCGACGCCTTGTGTTTTCCCACGCGTCAATCGGTAGGATATGTAAGCAACGAGCAACATGAAAAACGCTGCAGAACCTAATGTGAAAAATAATTCAGATGTAGTCATGCGTCTCCCCCTATTCTTTATTCATATTTCTATTTTTGAATACTTATTCATTGATTCCTTTTTTATACTTTTTCAAAACTATATTTTAGAGAACGTTTTCATTTAAGGGAATAAAAAACCTCCTTCATTTATAGAAGGTGGTTCCGATTGCAGAAAATGGACTGACTCAAAAAAAGAATGACGCGTCTTTTCACGCCCTTTCCTCATACGAGACACAAGCCAGTTTTCCCGCTCCAGTCGAGCAGGAAAACGGGTCTTGTTTGTCTCTGAAAGCGCAAAATTGCGCTTTTTCCTGTAGGAGTGGCGTGTAACGTGTCATTCTTTTTTATACCGTCAGGAGAATCAGAGAAGCGTTTTGTTCACTCGAAATCGCTTCCTAGGGAATAACAAGCAAGAGCGACCCTGCAGCGAAGCGATGCTTGTCCCTGGAAAAACGATTCGAAACGAACAAAAAAGCGCAATCTTTCTCATCAGACTCATCAGAGAAAAATTGCACTTTGTCTTCAATCTCAATCACCTTCATTTATAGAAGGTGGTTCACACATTATGATTGACGTGGATGTTCCGGGAAGTCCATCTCGTCATAACGAACGATCGACGTTCGATTTTTGAATTTATGTCCTAACCAGAAGGCAAGGAATAATGGAATACCAACATACGTTGCGGCAATTCCGACCCAATCGATTTGATCCGCAAGGAATGCTGCGTAGTTTTGACCAACGATGACGAGGAAACAAAGACCGAATGCGAACAGCGGACCAAACGGGAACGCTGGTGCAACATATGGTAAGTCTTTCAACGAGTGACCTTGTGCAAGGAATCCTTTACGGAAACGATAGTGACTGATTGCAATCCCGAGCCATGCGATGAAGCCTGTCATCCCCGAAGCATTGAGTAACCACAAGTAGACTTGTCCACCAAACATCGACGTCAAGAAACAGAGTGCACCGATTGCTCCTGTTGCGAGCAAAGCGTTACGCGGTACACCGTTTTTCGATACTTTCGCGAACAACTTCGGTGCATCCCCTTGGCGAGCAAGCGTATAAAGCATCCGAGTCGAAGCATACATACCTGAGTTTCCGGCAGATAGAACAGACGTCAAGATGACGGCGTTCATGAGTGCTGCTGAGAAGGCAAGACCCGCTTTTTCAAAGACAAGCGTAAACGGACTAACCGCTACGTCCGTAATGTCATTGGAAACCAAGTTCGGACTCGTATACGGAATGAGCATTCCGATGACGAAAATCGCGAAGACGTAGAAAAGCAAGATGCGCCAGAAGACTTGTTTGACTGCTTTTGGAACATTCTTTTTCGGATCTTCCGACTCACCCGCGGCAATCCCGACCAGTTCTGTACCTTGAAAACTGAATCCGGCAACGAGAATGATACCGATGACGGCAGGAATCCCACCGACGAACGGTGCATCGCCAAGTGCAAAGTTTTTAAAGCCAACCGGTGGCTCTGATGTAAAGACACCAAAAATCATCGCAACACCGACGACTAAGAAGACGATGACGGTAACGACTTTAATCATCGCAAACCAATACTCCGCTTCCCCGAATCCCTTAACGGAGAAGTAGTTCAAGCCAATCATGAGTAAGAGGAACAAGGCACTGAAATAAAATCCAGGAACATCCGGGAACCAATATGTCATGACGATTTGTGCTGCGACGAGCTCGACTGCGATCGTGACTGCCCAGTTGTACCAGTAGTTCCAGCCGAGCGCAAAGCCGAATGATGGATCGACGAATTTCGTTCCATAGGTCGAGAAGGATCCAGCGACCGGCATATACGCTGCCATTTCACCAAGACTTGTCATGAGGAAGTAGACCATCAGACCAACGATTGCATACGATAGGAGCGCCCCACCTGGTCCTGCTGCTGCGACGGAAGCACCGGACGCAATGAAGAGTCCTGTTCCGATCGCTCCACCGATGGCGATCATTGACATATGACGGGCTTGTAATCCACGTTTTAATCCTTCTGCTGTCGAATCTGTTGTTTGTTTCACATCTAGATTGTTCATTTCGTTCGCTTCTCTCTTTAATAAATTTTTGAGAGGACACTTTTTGAATGAAAAAACAAAAAGCGCCCTCATCTTCCAGATGGAAGATGAGAACGCAACATAATAAAATGGATGCGCCTCATTCTACCGTCGTGAAAGATAGCTCTCCACAAGTAGGTGATACCCGACTTGTGACAGTATTAGACCTATTTGATCTAATCCCAATCGATCATCTTCAAAGCGATGATTGATTTCGGCAATTCTTCCTTTCAGGTCACCTCATCTGTCGCTTGACGACATCCGTAACCGTACTCTTAAGAACTGCAACCTCCATCCCACTGGTTGAGTGAGAACTGAATTAAGTTAGTTATTACTACGCCATATTACACAAAACGCCACAAAATTGTCAATTGCCTTTTTCGAATCTGGGGTAGTCGATGGTAAAAATCCGATATGTTTAGTACACTAAATGGTAGAAGTCCACTGAGAGAAAGGATGCTGCTTGCATGCCACAGGAACGTGATTTGCTAACTTATCGACTCGAGGAACAAATGCGTGTCATTCTTCGTACCCTGCGACGTGAACTTAACCGGCTATTTGAAGGAACGGCGACCCGGAGTGAGTTTTTCATCTTACGAAGCCTTTCAGAAAATGGTCCTCAGCGCCCGACGCTTCTTGCGGAACAATTTGAGCTCGCGACGAGTCAAGTCACTGCTTTGACGGATAAGCTGTATAAACAAGGATATGTCACACGGACACGTTCGACGGAAGATCGTCGTTCAATCGTACTCGCTTTGACGGAGGACGGGGAACGTGCATTTCGGGATCTCGAAATCGTCCGGAAAAACTATTTACAAGACCGCTTCGGTACATTGACGGAAGAAGAGCTCGAAACGATGGTTCATGTCTTTGATAAAATTTTACAGACGATGGATGAGGATACCCTTACTTCATCTTCTTAAAAACGGTAGATTTTCTACCGTTTTTTCTATTTTGGTCTAAAGATTTCCCTCTGTCTAACCGTTATCTACTTGAGTATACTGGAAGTATATATATGGAAATCTGTTAGCTGGGGGAGTTGGGAGGATTTGTTGTCCATCATGAATCAATTCATCATTAACTTTTGTCTACTGTTCACAACGATTACTCTCTTGTTCTTACCGTTTCGGAATCAACCGCGTATTTCATTGAACTCCAAATGGAGCATTCGACTTATACTCGGAGCAGTCTCTGGTCTGATTGCGGTCTTATTAATGTTCAATGGGATCCAAATCGATGTCGCCCGTGTTGATTTACGTATCGTTCCCGTCGCGATCGCCATGCTGTTCGGTGGTTTCCCAAGCGCCATCGTTGCAGGAGCAATGATCATCGGGACACGTTACTTTTTAACACCAGTTGATCAAATGGAAGGATTTTATTTATCTACGCTGATCATCGTCTTATTCATCACGACGATTGGGATCATTCGTCGATTCGTCCATGTCTCGATGCGTCATTTTCAACTTATGGTGTTGGTCGGTATTCTCTATTCGTTACCCGCCATCTACATCTTGACGCACAGCTGGTCGACATTCTTTAAAATCTCGATTGCGTACGTCTTCTTTAATTTATTAGCTGGCTTTGTTGCCTTTCGATTACTGACGGAATTACGCCGTCACTTCGAAAACATCCAGTATCAGCAGAAACTCGCCATGACGGATGCTTTGACAGGGCTCGCCAATCGCCGTCGTCTGGATGACTCGCTATCGCTTGTCGGTTCGACCGATCAAGGCTATTCACTTGTGCTCATCGATATCGATTTCTTTAAGCATGTCAATGATACATATGGTCATGATGCGGGCGATGATGTGTTACGCCAACTCGGCATGACTCTCGCTTCCTTGACGCGTCCAGACGACCTCGTCGGACGGTACGGTGGTGAAGAATTTTTAATCATCTTACCAAGTACTTCGGCGAAAGAAGCGCAAAAAATAGCAGAACTAGCTCGGCTGACGGTCGCACGTAACCTGTTCCCGACAGCAGATGTACCTGATCTACAAATTACGATCTCACTTGGGATTTCACATTCCAGTGGTTCGCATACGTCACTTGAAGCATTACAACAGGCAGATAAAGCGTTGTATTATTCAAAAGAAAGTGGACGGAATCGGAGTACGATCTATACGAAAGAACTCGCATTCCGACAGGCTTAAACTGATTGGACACTTCCGCAGGGAAGTGTCTTTTTTACGTCCTCATTCCGTCTCTTTAGGAAAACCGATACTCTCAACCGTTCCAAAGACGATCATCCGACTTAATTGTTCTGCCATATACTCTGATGAATACGGTCGACCGTTTCGTAACCAAGAAATCAACAATCCCAACTGTCCACCAATGACATAGTTCAATAATAAGTCCCGATCGACGAACGTAGCTTCTTCTGTGATTTGCGGTCGAAACACAAGACGATAGTTATCTTTCAATGTATCGAGAAAACGGGAGATGAACGTTTTGATCGGTCCTTGAACGAGCATCGTTTGATAGAATAATTCATTTTCTTCGATATGAATGAACAAACGAGCAAAATAGCGACTCACCTGCTCGACTGTCGGAAAGACAGTTCCTGTACCCGTGATCCGAATTGCTTGTTCAAGTGCCTTCATTTGCTCCTCAACGATTTGGTCGAGCAAATCATACTTATCCGTATAGTGTGCGTAGAAGGTCGAACGGTTCACACCGGCTCCATCCGTCAGCATTTTGACAGTAATACTCGAGAAGCTGTGCGTCTTCAATAAACGAAATAATTCCATTGTAATACGGTCACGTGACCGTTTTGGTCGGGGATCACGGCTCTCATTCATCCATATTTCACTCCTTTTCCATCCTCTTTTCATTAATGAATCCGTTATCATCTATTTTTCCAACATTTTGTCGGAAATTGTCGGTTGTTTGTTAGCTAATGATCCATATAATTAACTATATTAATTACTCCTCCCCCCAGAGGAGTACTTTTTTTGAATCGATTGTACACAAGAAAGGATGCTAACACACCCATGAGTATGAAAAAATTATTGATCATCAATATCGTGACACTCATCGTTTTAATCGGTGGTGGTGTTGTCGGATACTACTATTACGATCAAGCAACGAGCTATGTCAAAACAGACAATGCGAAAATCGACGGTAAGATGATAACGGTTGCGAGCCCAAGCGCTGGTAAATTAACAGACTGGTCTGCGAAAACAGGCGAATCACTCGCCAGTGGAGCAACAGTCGGACACGTCATGACGGCACAAGCCGGACAAAAACCGACGGACCTCTCGGTTTCAATGCCCTCAAAAGCAACGATCGTTCAGTCGATGGCGACAAAGAACGGCTTCGTCGCAGCAGGTACACCTCTCGCCTATGGTTTTGACTTAAACGACCTTTGGGTCACAGCGAACATCGAAGAAACAGAAATCGATGAAATCAAAGTCGGACAAACAGTGGATGTCTATGTCGACAGCTATCCGGACACGACACTTTCTGGTGAAGTCGAGCAAATCGGTATGACGACGGCTTCCACGTTCTCAATGATGCCTTCTTCAAACGGAAACGCGAACTACACGAAAGTCGCACAAGTCATTCCAGTTAAAGTATCACTCTCGCAAGAAAAATCACTCGACATTCGACCTGGTATGAATGTGACCGTCCGCATTCATAAGGATTAAGGAGGGACGTTCATGTCTACTACCTTCTTGTTCGGATACAGTGCGTTCACGATTCTGATCATCATCGGCGTAAACTGGATTGCCCGTCGAAGTCGCTCATCCGACACGGCACTGGCGACGGACGGACCGACACTTGAGGAATCCCTCGAGACGGAACCGACGATGACCGTGACACCACCAGTCGCAGCACCTTCTAAACAGGTATCGACTGAAAACGTCAGTATTCCGAAAGTACTGACGGTCTTACTCATCGGTATGTTCATTGCTATTTTGAACCAAACGTTGATTAATGTCGCGTTACCAGTTCTGATCAATGACTTCAACGTGTCGACGTCCACTGCCCAGTGGTTGACGACGGGCTTCATGCTCGTTAACGGGATTTTGATTCCGATCAGTGCCTTTTTGATGCGAAGCTATACGTTCCGCCAGCTGTTCCTCGCTTCGATGACACTGTTTTTCTTCGGATCGGTCATCTGTTCGATGGCAATGAACTTCCCGGTCATGATGATCGGTCGTGTCGTTCAGGCAGCGGGGGCTGGTATCTTGATGCCACTCGGATCAAACGTCTTCATGACATTGTTCCCACCGCATAAGCGCGGTGCTGCCATGGGAATGCTCGGAATCGCGATGATTCTGGCTCCTGCTGTCGGACCTACGATCACGGGATATGTCATCCAAAACTATGACTGGCACGTCATGTTTTATGCGATGTCCTTCTTTGGATTAGTGACGTTGTTACTCGGTACGGCTTGGTTCCGCCTGACGCAGCCACTCTCGAAACCTTCTTTTGACGCACTGGGCGTCTTATTCAGTACGATCGGATTCGGGAGTCTCCTTTACGGATTCAGTGAAGCCGGGAATGACGGCTGGGATAGCCCGATCGTCATCAGCACGATCGTCATCGGCTTAATCGGAATTGCTGCTTTTGCGATGCGTGAGCTGTCGATGGAAGATCCGATGTTGAATATTCGTGTGTTGAAAGTACCGGAATTTTCGTTCACCCTCTTCATCAACGTCATCGTCACGATGGCGTTGTTCGGTGGGATGTTACTTTTACCGATTTACCTTCAAAGCATTCGCGGTTTTTCACCGGTCGATTCAGGTCTTCTCCTTTTACCCGGATCACTGATCATGGGTATCACCGGACCGATTGCCGGTCGTTTATTTGACCGCTTCGGTATTCGTCCGCTCGCTATCTTCGGTTTGACGTTGATGACGTACGGGACATGGGAATTGACGCAATTGAACATGGATACGTCGTATTATTCCATCATGGGCATCTACATGCTTCGGTCATTCGGTATGGCATTCATCATGATGCCGATCATGACTGCCGGTATGAACGCTTTACCGATGAAGATGATCCCGCATGGAAACGCGACCCAAAACACACTTCGTCAAGTCGCCGGCTCCATCGGAACGGCAATTCTCGTCACCGTCATGACCCGTCAAACGACGGCTCACTTGGCAGACGACGCGAATCAGTTTACGACGCTCGACCCGACGCTTTCACAACATTTAAACGATCTTGGACAACAGCTGGGTAGCTCACAAGCCGCTTCAACGAGTTGGTTTACGATGTTGACGAAACAAGCGACGATCCAAGGGATCACCGATGCGTTCTGGATTGCGACCGTCTTATCTGCGCTTGCACTGATTCTGTCCTTCTTCTTGCACGGAAAAAAAGAACCGAATCTGGATTGATTGACGAAAGGGACTGACTCAAAAGTCAGTTTCCACAAAGGTAAGGGTGGCAGAATGATGATCTGCCACCCTTATCTCATAACAAAAAGAATGACGCGTTTCACGCAACTCCTACAGGAAAAAGCGCATCTTTGCGCTGTCAGAGACAAACAAGACCCGCTTTCCTGCTTGAATGAAGCAGGAAAACTGGCTTGTGTCTCGCCTGAGGAAAGGGCGTGAAAAGACGCGTCATTCTTTTTTGAGTCAGCCTCTTTTCTTATACTTTACGAAAAGTTCTTCTTTGCACTTCAGCCTTAAAATCGATACACTAGGAACAATGAGTTTCATATCTAAAGGAGATGCTTTATGGTTGCCTTTCTGCAATTTTATGCGTTCATCTTTGCTTGTTGTTTTGCTTGGCAAGTTGGTCGACCATCCCCTTGGTCACAAAAGATCGTTCGTGCCTTTTTAACAAGTGTCAACGGGCTCTTCGTATTCGCACGTGCCTCGATTTCAATTTTTTTATTGGTTGGACCACTATTACTCGTCACCTATCTTGTCTTCCCACGGTTAATCGCTTTTGAAAATGGTTTAGCGATGGTGATCAGCGTGCTCGTCATCGGACTGGTTGATCGTCTCGTCAGTCTCGTCGTCCTGCCACTCATGCGTTCCTTTTTCTTAAAACGTCAACGCGTCATGCCACAATCGGTGGAAATGGTGCTTTATACGATGGCAATGGCTGTCTTGCTCTTCATTCAGCTTCATGCTGTTCCTGGCGTTCAAATTCATGTAGCATTAACGATTTTCCTTGGTTTTACGATCTACTTCGCCCATTATCTATTTGCCCTATACCGGATTCGTCTTATGAAAAAAAAGCTAACGACTGTTGCTCAAGATCAAGACGAGGAACGAAAAGCCTCTTAATCCGAATGCAACGAAAGATGATTTCCTCACGGGAATCGTCTTTTTTTGTTTTCTGACAAATAACGTTGACAATGATAATCGTTATCATTTATAGTGAAAAAGTACTCAGTGAGGAGATGAAACGGATGCATGCCCAACAAGTGATTGAAACACGCCGGTCGATCCGGTCTTATACGGAACAACCCGTTCCGGTCGAATTGGTAGAAGCATTACTCGACACGGCGATTTATGCCCCGAATCATAAATTACGAGAGCCTTGGCGCTTTGTTCTCGCAATCGAAGACGGACAAACACGGTATGTCGATGCCTTGATGGAATTGCTGACAGCGCGTGGTCAATTCGAGACGAAAACGTCTGAACAACGTCAACAGGCTGAACAAAAATTACGGGAAGTCCCGGTTTATTTAACGGTACTTTGTCAGGTACAAGGGACGCCGGATCAACAGCTAGAGGATACACTTGCAACAGCTGCGATGATTCAAAATCTGCAGTTGGTAGCAACAGAACGAGGTCTTGGATGTTGCTGGAAGAGCGGAAAACACTGGTTCACACCAGAGTATGCCTCACTCGTTGACGCTTCTGAAAACGAACGCGTTCTCGGCGTCATTCAAATCGGCTGGCCTGCCATCGTTCCACCTGTCAAACCTAGAACGTCCGCAAAGGACAAGTTGACGCACTTTTAAGAGGTGCGCATTCTGCGAGCTACCCCTGCTCGCGCCAATCAAGCCCCAATTCAAAAATAAAAACGTTCCGATGACGTCTCTCTCCCCAAACGGAGACGCAATCGGAACGTTTTTCTGTATTCACACTGGTGTTTTCGTATAGACAGGCGCCTCTGGAATCGTGTCATATAACATATGGTCGACGATTCGTTTGGTCGCTTCTCCGTCCTGATACGTAAAGAACTGATTCGCAAATGTCTCGATTTTCTGTGTATCGAATTGCCCACGTTTAATCCAAGCAATGACGTCTTCGAACGTCGACACGATTGGTCCCGGTACGAACGTTTCATATGGGAAGTAGAAATCGCGTTCTGCTTTATACGACTGAAGATCGTTAACGAGAAAAATCATCGGCTTCTGCAACAAGGCAAACTCGAAGATGACAGACGAATAATCCGTAATCAGAATATCCGCAATCTGCATCAGATCATTGATGTCCGGGTAGTCTGTCATGTTAATGATTTGATCCGCATACGCGTCCGGTACGACTGGTGGATTGAGAACGAACGGGTGCATGCGAAGCAAGAGGACTGTATCCGGTCCAAGCTCACGACGGAACTTCTCAAAATCGAGCTCTTGATCGTAATGTGCCGTTGTTTGTCCATTTCCTCGGAACGTCGGCGCGAGTAAGATGATTCGTTTCTTGCGCCATTCTGGATATCGGTCATAGAGCTTTTCTCGAACACGGGCTTGGCGTGCTGTGTTCAGTAGCTGATCCGTCCGTGGAACCCCTAAGGGATAGATCCGTTTCTGCTCCATTCCGAAAGCATCCGCATATGGTGCGATACATGCTTCACCGGAAACATAGACCTTGCTATAGTTCCGGTGAATCTGGACCATCTTCAAATAATCATCATCCGGCGAATAGGATTTATCAAGCACACTATAGCCGAACTTTTTAAAGGCTCCACAGGCATGCCATAGCTGAATGACTTCTGTCCCTTCCCGTAAGGACGACACATAGACAGGGTAATAATAATCATCGATGATGAAGTAACGAGCAGTCGCTAATTCGTACGTCGCTCGCATCATATGAAAGACATATTGAATTTGCCCCGCCAACGATTGAGGGAATCGCTTTAACAAAAAAACGTATTCATACCCTAAGTCGCGACGTTCGAGTTCATCGTAGACGGCACGAAAGTTATCGACAAGACGATCGGAACGATACGTCGCAAAGACGACTTTTTTCGGTTGAATTGGTAACCGTTTCGTCAACCAGTACGTCATAGCAAGCAGATAGTGGACCGTCCGTCGTTGCAATAACCGAATTTTTTGTTTCATAGACGATTCTCCTCTTTTTCAGCGCACATCGTTACATGCACCATTCCATGACCGTCTTTCCGAACCGGTTCGTCAAATCGTTTTCAAACGCTTTATGAATGTCTTCGATTTGTCGGATTTGGAATACGCCTGAAACCAGGTTCGATAAATAAGCTGGAATATCAGGATGTGCTTGATACAATTCCATCGTCCGTGCGAAATCAGCCGGTGTACTCCGACTTGAACCGTAGACACGAAGTCCTTTTTCAAGAATCATCCGCGTGTTGATCGCGACGGCATCTTCTGATACGCCAAGTAACGCCATCGTGCCTTCCGGAATAATATAGTCGATCATCTGATTGATCGCATATTGGCTGCCAATTCCCCCAACACATTCGAAACCGTGGTTGAAGGAGACATCGGCTGGAATCTGATCGATGTGGTACGTCTCGTCTGCAAACGAGAAATAGTCAAGCTTCGACTGCGTTTTGCCAAAGACGAGTAATTTCGCTTCCGGATACAACTTACGTAGCAAGAGTGCTGTGATGAAGCCAAGATTCCCGTCACCCCACACTCCGAACGTCTCGCGACGAGGATGGGCAATCTTTTCGAAACGAGTCAAGGCATGGACCGATACACTGACGAGTTCAGTGAATGCCGCGACTTCAGGGTCAAGATCAGCCGGTACTTCGACAAGGCGGTCTGCTTTTAAGAACACATAGTCTTGCATATAGCCATCGTATCCACTCGAACGGAAACGACTCGTTCGCAAATAGTTTTCACCGATGATGTCATCTTCTTCCGTCGGTGTATTCGGAACCATCGCGACGAGTGTTCCCTTCTTGAATGTTCCACTCGGATCATGTACGACTTTTCCTATGCCTTCATGAATCATGGCCATCGGTAATTTTTTCGCCAATACTTCCGCACTACGGCTACCCGTGAAGTAGCGTTGATCCGCGTGACAAATCGATAAATACGTTGGACGCACGACAACACGATCGGTATTCAATGACCGTTCATCATACGTCACTTCGATTTGACGCGGGGCGACGAGTTGATAGACTTGGTTAATCATTGATGAATCCGCTCCTTCAAGATAGCATTCGCAATCCGTAGGTCGTATGGTGTCGTCACTTTAATATTGAACAGTTCACCCGTGACGAGCGCCACATCTTCTCCTTTAAGTAAAAGAATCTTACAAGCATCCGTTAAAATCGCTCGTTCTTCCGTCGAAAGCGACTCATAATGCGATTTCAACTTCGTGATCTGGAAACTTTGTGGTGTCTGTCCTTGATACATTTGATCACGAACCGGAATATCCGTGATCGTTTTACCGTTCGTTGAAGCGACGATCGTATCGATTGCTGAAATGACCGTATCGCATGAGCCGAATTCTTGTGCTGCTTCAATGTTTTCTTTAATAATGCGGTGCGTCAAGAACGGACGGACGGCGTCGTGTGTGACGATGATATCTTCCTCAGACAGACCGTTTTTCTCTTCGATCCAGTTCACCGCTGCCATGATCGATTCATTTCGATCCTGTCCACCCGGTGTAATTACGAGGCGTTCATCTTTTCCGATGTATTTCTCCAAAATATCGCGCGTATAGTTAATCCAAGCAGTCGGTGTGACGATGATGATGCGGTCAAAATCCTCATGTAATAGGAATTTCTCTACTGTATGGACGATGATTGGACGTTCTCCGATCGATAAGAATTGTTTCGGTCGATCGACATTCCCCATCCGTGTTCCTTTTCCTCCAGCTAAAATGGCTGCATAAATCATCTTCTGACGCAGTGTCTCGTTGGCTCTTTCAAACGAGACGACCTGCTTCCCTCCCTTATGAAATAATCGAATTTCGGTTTTCTTTCCCTAACGTTCAGGGTATGTGTAATGATGCAGTCTGTGTTGAAGTGTTATTTTACAAAAACACAAAAAAATAAAGAAATCCCTATTAATTTTAATGTCTCACGATATAATGAGTGGTGATTTCTAGTTTCACTATACTATGTTCACGTAAAATTTAAAAATCTATCATGATTGTGTAAATGCATTGTAATTATTCAAGCGAGGAGAGATGGTTTTGATAGAAGAGACACTGACCCCTACCTTACATGCTGAGGTCACCTACTTGGAATTAGCTGGAACGACGTTTCGTTTCGAAGCACGTTTAAGTGGATTGGCTGATTTTTTGCGTGCCGAACAAACGTTATTTGAAAATCCTACATCGCAACAGCAACCTGAACTTGAGGAACATGACGATGAGTATATTCAGTCTGAACCTACTGAAGCATTGGTACCGCTTGAACGTGCCATCGTCTTTCGTAATAAACGAAACAAACGGACGTTCATTTGCCGCTTTCCGTTCGAAGGTGACTGGACGGAAGAGTCCTTTACAGGCGAATTGAATCTGAATCATATCACGCCGACCGGTCGTCCATTGCCGATGGGCTATTTTGATGCGTTCTTCGCCATCGTCCAAGGAAAGACGATCTTACATGAAGCGCCTTTTGGTGATACGCGTTCGTTAATCCCAGTCGCTTACCGCGTCGATACAAAACATAGTAACGCCTTGATCTTACTCGAATATGAACTTGTCGTGCAGTATTCGGAATACAGCAACTCTTTAGGTTTCCATTCCCTGAAGAAAGGCGAATCGAAACGTCTAATCCAAGTCATCGATCGCTATAAGAAGTGGAAGAAGAACATGAAGAAGCGCGCGTTCAAGTTCCGTCGTTTTACATTTAAGGCGATCTATAACGTTACGAAATGGACGCAACCAATTCAAGAGAACAAAGTCATCCTCGCTTCGGATTCGCGGAGTGATATCAGTGGGAACTTTGCTTATATCTTGGATGAAGTCAAACGCCGCGATTTAGATCTTGATGTGAAAACCTTCTTCAAACCGAATCTTCAGTCTCGTCGTGATTGGCGTGACAAATTTGCCTTGCCATACCACTTAGCGACAGCAAAGACGATTCTTGTCGATGACTTCTATCCGATGATCTACCCGTTGAACATTCGTAAAGGCAGTGATTTGGTTCAAGTCTGGCATGCCGTTGGCGCCTTCAAGACATTCGGGTATAGCCGTCTCGGAAAACCAGGTGGTCCAAGCGCGAACTCGCTCAGCCATCGAAATTATACGAAAGCGATCGTCAGCTCGCATAATGTCGCCCGTCATTATGCTGAAGGCTTCGGGTTACGGGAAGATCAAGTCATCGCGACCGGTATTCCACGGACGGATATGTTCTTTGATCAACCGTTCATCGAGGAAGCGAAAGCACGTATCTATGAGGAATATCCCATCTTCAAACAAAAGAAAGTCATCATGTTCGCGCCGACGTTCCGAGGAAATGGTGCGAAGAGTGCCTATTATGATTTTGATCAACTCGATCTCGATGCGCTGTACGAAGCACTTCATGAGGAGTACGTCTTCGTCCTTAAACTGCATCCATTCATTCGCCGCCGAATGGAGATTCCAGAAGTCTACGCTGACTTCTTCCTCGATTTAACGGATCATCGTGAAATCAATGAGTTGCTGTTCGTCTCAGACATCTTGATTACGGATTACTCATCGACGTGTTTCGAGTTCTCCCTATTGAATCGACCGATGTTGTTCTTCGCGTATGACCTTGAGGACTATATCTCAAAACGTGATTTCTATTACGACTTCGAGGAATTCGTTCCGGGTCCAATCGTCAAGACATCAGAAGAGTTGATTGAACGGATTAAAAACAAAGACTTCGAAATGCATAATGTCAAAGCATTCGCAGAATATTTCTTTGAACATCAAGACGGAAAATCGAGTGCCCGGTTTGTTGATCAAATCCTGCTGGGTGAGAAAAAATGAATCGCCCCATCAAACCAGTGACCACGCCAACGTACGATCATTGGCTTGGGAACTATAAGGTCTTACTCATCTTCATGGTCGTCTTTGGTCATTTGATCGAGACGTTTCGAGATTTACCGGGAAACGATAGTGTGAGGATGGCGTATAACGTCATTTACTTGTTGCACATGCCTGCCTTCATCTTCATGAGCGGCTATTTTTTCAAACAAGTTCGACCTCAACGCATCCTCGCATTCGTTGCCCTGTATTTCATCTGGCAATCGATTCACGAAATCTATTTGTCCTACACGCAGGATGATTCCTTACATGAGATGCTCGATGGGTTACTCCATCCGCTCGTTCCGAATTGGACGCTTTGGTATCTGCTCGGGATCATCATTTGGCAAACCGTCACCCCGGCATTCCAGGTGATGCGTTTCCCGCTGATCGTCAGTGTCTTATTTGCTTTGTTGATCAATGCCAATCCAGACTCGATCACGAACTTCCTGTCGTTACAAAAAGTCGTCAGTTTTTATCCGTTCTTTTTGATGGGTTACCTCGTCAAAGAGCGTGGTTGGTTAACTGACGCTGGCTGGCGAAAGCAGATGACAGCACCGATCGGTCGACTGACCGGACTAATCGTCTCGCTCTTGATTGCCGTCTTCATGATTCTCTGGACAAAAAATGGATTTGATACGGTCTGGCTCTTCTACCGCGACACCTACGGGGAATTTGAAGTCTCGCTTCTAAAGGGAGCAGCGATTCAATTGTTCCTCTATGCCGTCAGTACGATCATGATCTTCTCGGTCTTGTTGCTCGTGCCGCACCGGTCATTCGGAGATCGATTCGACCAGATCGGCATACAGACGCTTGCGATCTACTTGATTCACTCGTTCATCGTCCGTTTGTTCCGTGATTCGGTTCCACCAGCCATTACGGAGTCGCCACTGTTACTAATCGGACTGTCCTTCTTGCTCGCTACCGGATTCGTCTGGTTGCTGTCGAGTCGACCCGTCGTGACGATCTTCCGACCGTTGCTATCACCGAACATCAAATGGTTATTAAAAAAAGAACAATAAGTCTGAACTGACTTCATCCTTCTCAAAGGATGGAGTCTTTTTTGAATCCTCGACTCGTCTACATTGACAGGTCCTTTAGCTTGAATCTAAGATAATGAAGGTGAAACAAATAACCGCTTACAGAAAGCGGGTCGAAAGAAGGGGTCCCCTTGCACGCGGATCAACGAAAAAAATTAACGGTCCTCATGATCAATATGTTTATTGCGATCGGGAGCTTCGGGATCATCATTCCGATTCTACCCGCTTACTTAGCTTCGATTGGACAAGGTGGGACGGCGGCTGGATTAATGATCGCCATCTTTGCAGGAGCACAACTCGTCATGTCACCGATTGCCGGAAAATGGGCGGACCAATACGGTCGTCGCAAGATGATCATCTATGGATTGATCGGCTTGACGCTCTCGATGTTTGTCTTCTACTTCTCCAATTCCGTCACGGTCCTCTACATCTCGCGCGCAATCGGCGGTGCCGGTGCTGCACTTCTGATTCCAGCGATTTTTGCTTACGTCGCGGACATCACGACGATGGATCAACGCGCAAAAGGAAACAGTTACGTCTCAGCTGCGATGTCACTCGGAATCGTCATCGGTCCTGGAATTGGTGGATTCCTTGCCGAATACGATTTAAAATTGCCACTACTTGTCTCAGCGATCGTCTCAGGTCTTGCCGTCTTATTCAGCGTCCTGTTACTTCAAGAAAGCGAAAAACACGATGCGACAGCGATGGCACCAGACGAAGGTTCAATGCTCAAGAAACTGGGGACATCATTTAAAAAACCGTACTTCGTACCGCTCGTCATTACACTCGTCATGAGCTTCGGTCTCATGGCATACGAATCAGTACTTGGTCTATTCGTCGATGACCAATTCGGTGCTTCACCGAAAGACATCGCGATCATGGTGACGTCGACCGGGATCATCAGTGTCATCGCTCAAATCTTCATCGTCGATAAGCTGTCACGTAGTCTCGGAGAAGGAAAGGTCTTGAACCTATTCCTGTTCATCGCAGCGCTCGGCTTCCTATTGTCATTATTGACATCAAGTTACGGTGGATTCTTTGCGATCACTCTCGTCATCTTCCTTGCGACATCAATTTTACGTCCCGTCTTGAATACGATGATTTCAAAACTCGCTGGTAATGAGCAAGGCTTTGCTATGGGGATGAACAACGCCTACATGAGCATCGGGAACGTGCTCGGACCGACGCTTGCAGGTGTCCTATATGACGTCAATATTCTCTATCCGTTCGCACTCGGTCTGATTTTCCTCGTCGTGACGTTCATCGGATCGTTCATCTGGCAGAAACGTCAATCGCGTTTAATTAAAAAAGTCGAACAAACTTCTTAAAGTCAAAAAAGCAATGCGTTCCCGATTTTTTATTTCGGAAGCGCATTGCTTTTTCATTCATTCATTGCTTTTAAATCACCTGTTCCAAAGTCAGCATCAAAGGCACGACACCAAATGACGACACGGCTATGTTTTGTCAAATCGACGTCTTTTGGAATCATATAGTTCTGATTTCCTTGATTCCCTTTTAAGGCACCGAGACGAATTCCATCTGCTGTATCTTCACCGGGTTCGACCAAATACACAAACAGATCCGGACCGTTCGTCGTTTGAAAATCTTCAAAACGTAGGTACAATGCACCGTCTACAGTTAGCGTCTTGATGTTCCCTGATGTTTTGTAATTTTTTTCACCGTCCATGAATTGGGCCTGATAATTCAGCTTCCGTTTCTTCAGGAGAAGGTTGTGACGTTTCGGGGGTGTTTTCCTCCTCTTTTTGTTCCACTATCGAAGAACCTGGTGGCAGTCCTTCATCGACTGATTCATTCAAAAAAAGAGGTGATGCGAGCCACCAAACTAAAGCCAGTACGAAAACAATGACGATTCCCACGATGACTTTTGATCCTGTTCGCACTACTTCCACTCCATTCCTCTATTAGAGAATCGCAATTTAACCATATTGTTTTTGATGTTCCCGTTTTAACGCCAAGTACTCTTCATCCGCCCGAATCAAATCCCATTTTTCTTGGAAGATGGCCGCAGATTTTGCTTTTTCTTCGTCGATCTCGCGCGTGTGCAATTCTTTGGTCTCTTTATCTTTATATTTACGCCCACCCTTATAGTTCGCGTAACGTCGTGCGCGCGTATGTCCCATCTGAATGAACTTCCGCGCCATATCCATGCCGACGAAGTCTCCGTCTTCTTTATAAGCTAAATACATCTCATAAATTTTCTCAGACGATTCCTTTGCGATGTCCGGCGTCTTAAAACGCCAATGCGGCAAAATCTCACTTTTATAAGGTTCGACGAGTAAGACCCCTTGCTCCCCACGTCCAACCCGGTACTTTTCCGGCTCCTTACGAAAATCCGTCGTCTTGAAATCGAGATCGTAATCAAACGCCATCCCGGTCACGCTCCCTTCTACTTCGAAACGTTCCCTTCCCGTCCGTTCATCAATCCTCGATCCGGTAGAGTCCTTGCGTATAAATCGTCGCTAAGACGTGCGCAATCTCTTCGATCGTCGCTGTCGCCTCTTCACGGACGACTTCGAATAAATACATCTCATTCGCAAAGAACCAACCACGGGCGACGAGTTTCGAGTCGACATCCTGCCGCGCAAGTCCTGTCTCCTGCGCATACTGGATATCCTGACTGATCCGATCAATAAAGCGTTCCCGAATCGCTTTCCATTTTGCACGGACGATGTAAGACACGCCGATTGCTTGCTCGACAATCCGTAGTATCGCTCGTTCTTCTTCCGCGAGACGTAAGAAATCCGTCGCTTGCGTCACGATGCGTTCCTTTGCCTCTAGCGGCGTCGTCGGTTCGAATGTTCGTTCCGCGATCGCGTGGAAGCGGCTCATGACATCTTCCATCAGGACGACGAGCAGCTCATCTTTTCCTTCAAAATGGACATAAGCCGTTCCGTAGCCGACGCCCGCTTGTTTAATTACTTGTGAAATCGTTGCCGTTTGAAACCCTTGTTCTAAGAAGACGTCACGTGCCGCACTCAACAGTTTCTCGCGTGTCCGCACCGTGCGCAGATGACGTTTATCGATTTTTTCTGGTTGAGAAGATGACATATCCTTCACTCCTTTTGTTTTCTCTATTCGATAATATTGACACAATGTCAATTTGTTTGCTACGCTTTTGTCAAAATTGATTGAGCATTCATTTGAGGAGGATGACGTATGACACTGCAAGCAAAACGGACCGATGCTGTTGCTCGGGATGAGCAAGATGCACTCGCTGCCTATCGTGATGAGTTTTATCTGCAACCGGGTAGTATCTATATGGACGGAAACTCGCTCGGCTTATTGTCGAAGCGTGCCGAGAAGACGTTGCTCGAGTCGCTATCAGACTGGAAAGAACTCGGAATCGATGGCTGGATGAAAGGACGTCATCCTTGGTTTGAATTATCGGAACGTCTCGCTGCTCTCAACGCTCCGCTCGTCGGCGCACAAGCTGAAGAAGTCATGGTCACTGGTTCGACGACCGTCAATCTCCATCAACTCGTCGCGACATTCTTCCAACCAACAGAAGGACGAGATAAGATTTTAGCGGATGCGCTGACGTTCCCGTCGGATATCTATGCCCTCCAAAGCCAACTTCGCTTACGTGGTCTGGATCCGGAGACACATCTCATCCAAGTACCGAGTCGGGACGGTCGCTTTTTAGAAGAAGACGATATCATCGCCGCGATGACGGATGATATCGCGTTAATCGTCTTGCCGGCGGTACTTTACCGAAGTGGACAAATTCTCGATATGGAGCGTTTGACGAAGGCGGCACACGACCGTGGCATCCTGATTGGCTTTGATGGTTGTCATTCCGTCGGAGCCGTTCCCCACGCATTCCATGACTGGGGCGTCGACTTTGCCTACTGGTGTAATTACAAACACTTGAACGGTGGTCCTGGAACGGTTGGTGGATTATTCGTCCACGAACGTCATTTCGGAACGTTGCCTGGTCTGACGGGCTGGTTCGGTTCGCGGAAGGATAAGCAGTTCGATATGGATCATACGATGACACCGGCGGCGCATGCCGGTGCCTTCCAGATCGGGACACCACACGTCTTAAGTCTCGCTCCACAAATCGGTGCGTTAGAGATGTTTGACGAAGTCGGTATCGAAGCCGTTCGGACAAAATCACTCGCGCTGACGCAGTACATGATGGAACTCGTCAAGCAGGAACTCACACCGTACGGTTTCGTCATCGGAAATCCGATTGACGATAAACGCCGCGGAGCGCATCTCAGCCTCGAGCACCCGGAAGCAGCACGGATCTGTAAAGCACTCAAGGAAAATCGGATTATCCCCGATTTCCGGGCACCAAACATCGTCCGTCTAGCACCCGTCGCGCTCTACAATACGTTTACCGATGTCTATGACGTCGTCGCGACACTCAAACGAATCATGGAAGATAAAGAATACGAACGTTTCGCGAATGAACGCGAAGTCGTTGCTTAAGGAGTACACCATGGAACAACCTACTGAACTACGGCGTGAACTCAAGACACGCCAACTTACGATGATTGCAATGGGCTGTGCGATCGGAACTGGTCTCTTCCTCGGAAGTGGGCTTGCGATCGGGCTTGCCGGACCGAGCGTTTTGATCAGTTACGCAGTCGGTGCCTTCATCGTCCTACTTTTAATGGGCTGTCTGGCTGAAATGACGGTCGCCCATCCGACATCTGGCTCGTTCGGTACGATTGCCGAACGATACATTAGTCCTTATGCGGGTTTTCTCGTCCGCTATTCATACTGGATCGCAAATGTTCTCGCGATCGGCGTTGAGGTCAGTGCGATTTCGATCTATATGAAATACTGGTTCCCGGGCGTTCCCGGAGTCGTCTGGATTCTCGTATTCGCTGCCGCGCTGATCTATATCAATGCCACAACAGTCAATACGTTCGCGACCTTCGAATACTGGTTCTCAGTCATTAAAATCAGTGCCATCTTGCTATTCATCCTTCTCGGTGCCTACTTGGTCATCGGTAGTCCAAGTCCTGAGATTGGTCCACAAAACTTCACGAACGACGGTGGCTTCATGCCGTTCGGTTTCTCAGGTCTCTGGATCGCAATCTTCATCTCCCTGTTCAGCTTCCTCGGAACGGAATTGATTGCCGTAACTGCTGGTGAAGCGAAGGACCCGGACGTCGCCGTACCGAAAGCATTAAAAGCGACAGTCTTCCGTCTCTCGACGTTTTATGTCATCACGATTGCTTTGATGTTGATGATCGTCCCGTGGCAACAAGCGGGCGGCGTCGATCAAAGTCCATTCGTTAAAGTAATGGAGATGCTATCGATTCCGTATGCAGGCGGCATCATGAACTTCATCATCCTGACGGCGGCACTGTCTGCGATGAACAGTCAGCTGTATGCTTCGACACGGATGATGTATTCCTTATCGAAGGCAACGTATGCGCCAAAAGTATTTGGTCGTTTGAATCGAAAAGGTGTACCGCTCTTCGCACTCGCCGTATCAACGCTCGGGATTTTTCTCGCAGCGATCATCAGCAGTCAATCGAGCGTTTCTTATCCATTCATGATGGGAATTTCGATGTTCGGGGCGATTTTCACATGGTTCATGATTTTCATCTCCCACCTGTACTTCCGTAGAGCATGGGAACGTGAAGGTGGACGGACGTTACCGGTCCGGATGATGGGCTATCCGTATTTGACTGCCCTCGGTGCATTGTTGTTATTCGCACTCGTACTAACGACATGGTTCACAGATTTTCAAATCGTCTTGAAGTTTGGTGTACCGTGGTTAGTGTTCTTATCGATCGCCTATTTCTTCTGGAAGCGGGCGCATCCGGAACAACCACAGACCGCTGAAAAACGAAAACTGAATTAATTCGATAAAGGGGATGAATGGGAATGACAAAGACAGATCCTACGTCTATTGAAGCATCGATTCAAACGGATTTTAAGAAAGATATGTCCTACGGGGATTATTTGCAACTAGATCCATTGCTTACGAGTCAACATCGCTTATCGGGGCATCATGACGAGATGCTGTTCATCATCATTCATCAAACGAGCGAACTATGGATGAAGCTGATCCTGCATGAGATGCGAGCAGCGACGCAAGCGGTCGCAAACGATGATCTCGAATCATCGTTTAAGATGCTCGCACGCATCTCAAAGATTCAGCACCAGTTGATTCAGTCGTGGAATGTTTTGTCGACCTTGACCCCTGCCGAATATCTGGAATTCCGTGATGCGCTCGGTCACTCATCCGGTTTCCAATCGTATCAAAACCGCCAAATCGAATTCGCGCTCGGCTTCAAGAATGAGCAGATGCTAAAAGTGTATGCGCATGACGAAACACTCTATCCGATGATGCTGAAAGATCTGAAGACACCAAGCATCTACGACGAAACAATCCGGGCGATGGCGCGCCATGGGCTACCGATCGACCAATCCGTCCTTGATCGTGATGTCACGCAAGACTGGACGCCGAATGCAAGTGTCGAAGCAGCTTGGGCGACCGTCTATCGGGATGTCGAACAATACTGGGATCTGTATGAGCTCGGTGAAAAACTACTTGATATCGGGAGCCAGCAGCAGATGTGGCGCTTTAACCATATGAGTACCGTCGAACGGATTATCGGACAAAAGCCAGGAACGGGTGGTTCTTCTGGCGTCAGTTATCTACGACGTGTGCTCGACCACCGCTTCTTCCCGGAACTGTGGTCAGTCCGCACGACATTATGAGGAGGATGAAGCGATGACACGATGGATTGATGTTTCACAACCACTTGATCGCCACGTCACGACGTGGCCGGGGGATACACCGTTTGAAGCAACATTGACATGGAATAAGGCAGACACCGGTTCCGTCAACGTCGGAAAGGTAACGATGAGTCTGCATACTGGCACTCATGTCGACGCGCCGTTTCATTTTGACGATGCCGGACAAAAAATCATCGATCTTGATCCGGATCTCTACATCGGACATGCGCGCGTCATTTACTTACCAGGTCGTACAGACATCACAGCTGCTGATTTAGATGGCTTTGAGCTAAATGACGTCCAGCGCCTGATCATCAAAACGGATGGTTGGATCGACAAATCAACTTTCCCGGAAGCGATTCCCGTCTTGACGCCAAGTCTTGCTGAGCGTCTCGGGGAACTCGGAATTTCGCTGATTGGTCTCGACTTACCAAGCGTCGATGCGATCGATAGCAAGGAAATGGCAGCCCATCACGCACTAGCGCATCATGGAGTCCATATCCTTGAAGGACTCGTTCTCGATGCGATCACGCCTGGTGATTACCACCTCAACGCCGTCCCACTCCCGCTCGTCGATGGCGACGGTAGTCCCGTCCGTGCCTTACTTCGTCCATACTAAAAAATCCGTCCAGCAGACTCTCTGTTGGACGGATTTTTTGTTACTTAGGTAGTGGTTCGAACAAACTGGCTTCGATTTGACGAACGACATGTCCAAGGACTGCAAGCGATGGATCGACCTCGAATCCTTGATCCAGAGAATGATTCGCTCCTTCAATAACATCAATCGTCAGTTGTGAGGTGCGACACGTTTCAAGTGCCGCTTCATCATAAAACTTATCGGCTGTTCCGATGACAAGGAGTCCAGCTTGCGACGATGTGGCGATTTGATCGACTACTTCGGCTTCAAGAACGGGTGTTAAGAAGACGAAGCGTGCTGTCTGTAGATTCGGCTTAGCAAGTAATGCCGCTAGCGGAATCGTTCCTAACGACTTTGCGATGAACTGGACGTTTTCGTATGTATGCGTCGCCAGCACTTCTGAGACGACAGCGTCGACCCGGCGCGTCATGCAGGCATTCGATTCAGCGTCTGTCATCGAAAAGAGCTCTTCCGTCACATAGTGAATACAGATGACATCGATGCCTCGAGCTAGTAGCGCCATCCGGCTGTAGTAAAAGTAAGGATGGTCGTACAGGTACGATGCTCCCGAGAGCAAGAAGCAGACCTGTTTGGACCCCATTTGAAAATGATCATATGAAATGGTCGTCTGATCGACGACGATAGATGATTGTTCGATATGCATGAAACCCCTCCACGTTTTTTCTAGACTTTACCATTTCAAAAGTAGACTGTCATGTCTTTTTCGGCTCTCGCTTATAAACTAAAAAAGGCGATGCACCACATGGGGTCACCGCCAATCCTATATCTTTATCCAATCGGAGCAAAAACGGACTGTTCGACTTGTTTTAATTCATAGAACGCCCCTTGTCGCGCCATCAATTCGGCATACGTTCCGACTTCGATGACGTGACCTTGATCCATGACAATGATTTGATCCATCGCTTCAAGACCTGCTAACCGGTGGCTAACAAGGACAAGTGTCGCGTCCGCTGCCCGTGCGAACAGTCGATCGAGAATCATCTGTTCCGTCAAAGCATCGACGGAAGACGTTGGTTCGTCAAGCAAGTAAAGCGACGCTTCCCGCAAAAGCACACGGGCAATTGCTAAGCGTTGTTTTTCTCCTCCAGACAAGTTCTCGCCTTTTTCAAATACACGATCGTTTAATTCGAACGTCGTTAATCCGACATCATCGAGCGCTTGACGCATCGCATCATCCGTCGCTGCTTCGTTTGCGAGCAATAGATTATCGCGAAGCGTTCCATAAAAGTAATGATTCTGTTGCAAGACGACATTTGCGTGTTGCCAAAGCCCTTCCGGATCAACCGTCCGACTATCTTGACCAGCAATCGTTAATCCGTCTGTCGGATACATCCGTAACATCAATTGAAGTAACGTGGATTTCCCAGAACCACTCGCCCCGACGATTGCCGTCTTCTTGCCGGCAGGAATCGAGACGGTAACGTCACGTAAGACCGGGCGCGGTGCATCAGGGAACGTGAACGTCAATGCATTCGTTTCAAAGGATGGTGCCTGATCGAGAACGAACGTGTCATAGATTGGCTCCGCTTGTTCGGTCACGACTTCATCGAGTCGTTTCGCAGCATGGCGGCTATCTTCAAAGAAGCCTGGTAAAATCGCCATCGGTGCCGCATTCTCGAAGACCGTCAGTGATGTCATGACGAGTAATGCAAGGAAGACACCTTCGAGTTGTCCACTCGCGACGAGATAGGCACCGACACCAAGAACGAGCCAAGAGATGATCAGCGTCACCATCGTATTCAAAGCCAAGTTCGAGACGGCATGTAATCCATTCCGTTTTTCTTCCTCGACATATCGTTTCGCGACGGCATTCAGGTCCTGTTCTTTTTGATCAAGCTGCTGGTAAATCTTTAAGTCACGATAGCCTTGGAACAACTCTGTCACTTCTGTCGACAAGTCACCACGGCGGACACGAACTGAGCGTGCGAAACGCTGTTCGCGGTACGCGAACCAACCCGGAATCAAGAAACCCGTCAGAATCAAACCAAGTAGTAGAATCCCGGCAATCGTCCACGAGAAGAAACTGACGAAAAAGATCGTACAGAAGAAGACCAGCAACAAGACGATCGGTGGATAGAGAACACGTAAGAACGTATTTTGCAGACTTTCGACGTCACCGACGATCCGAGCAAGTAAGTCCCCACTCCGGTATTTACCGAAAATTCCTGGCGCGAGCGGCTCGAGTCTCCGGTAGAACGACGTCCGGATATCACTAAGGATCGTAAACGTCGCCCGGTGCGAATAATAACGTTCCGCATACCGACTGACGGCGCGCGTCAGACTCGAGATTTTTTGCAGAGCAATCAAGACAGCAAGCGTCTGGATCGGTGGCAACAAGGCTGCCTTTGAAATCAGGTATCCACTTGCTGCGAATAAACCGACCGCTGTCACACCGGCGAGGACACCGAAGAAGATCGACCAGGCGATATCGCGTTTTTGATGCACCATCAACCGAAAGACTCCTAATAATTCCTTCATCGTGTTTCCTCCCCTCTCTGGACGCTACGCATCCGCGCATATTCCGAATCGCGACCAAGCAATTCATCATGGGTGCCACGATCGACGATTCGTCCGCCGTCGAGAACGACGATTTGATCCGATCGTTCAATCGTATGCAAACGGTGCGCGACAGTGATGACCGTTGCCGATTGTCCGAGTTGCTCAATCGCTTGTTGAAGCAATCGCTCCGTTTTGACGTCGAGTCCTGTCGTCGGTTCATCAAAGACGATGACGTTCGGTCGTTTCAAGAACGCGCGTGCCAACGCAACGCGCTGTTTCTCGCCACCTGATAGACCACGTCCACCTTCTCCGATCACCGTGTCGATCCCTTCAGGTAACGTCGCAATCAGCTCCTCGAGCCCTGCTGCCTGCGCCGCCTCAAAGATCTCTTCCGGCGTCGCTTGACGGAGTTCACCGATCGCGATGTTTTCTGCCAGCGTTCCGGCATACAGATACGGATGCTGCGAGATGTAGCTCAACTGACGGAACCAGCTCGCTTCCTCCACCTGACTGCGATTAATCCCGTCGAGCAGAATCCGTCCTTCTTTTGGATCCGCGAGTCCGGCAATCAACTGTAAGACAGTCGACTTACCGGCACCACTGCGACCAATCAACGCCACCTTTTGATACGGCTCAATCGCAAGTGTCACGTCTTGTAAGGCAAAACGTCCTTCTTGATACGTAAAATCAACTTCATCCAAAACGATTCGTGGTGGACAGTTCATCGCAAGTTCTGATTGACCAAAGGCAACAGGACGATCGTCTGCCGTTAGTTCGGCTGCAATCTGTTTCGCTGCCGCGACACTACCGCGTCCTGTATGGAAGGCAGCACCCATCTCTTTTAAGGCAAGATAGTACTCTGGTGCCAATACGAGCATCAGGAATGCCGGGATGAAGGTGATGCTTTGGAACAGAATCAAGCGTAGACTGACTTCAAGTGCGATCATTCCCATGCTGAGCATCGAGATGAACTCAAGCATCAACGACGACAAGAAGGCGAGCTTCAAGACCGTTAACGTCGCATCCCGGAAATCAAGACTGCTTTTTTCGATGACGTCACGTTGTCGTTTCGCACGACCAAATAACTTCAAGGTCGTCAGTCCTTGCAATGTATCAAGAAACGTTCCCGAGAATGCCGTCATCTTCTCGAGTTGAGCATCCGCCCGCTTTTGCGTCATGATGCCGATGATGATATAGAACAACGGAATGAACGGTGCTGTGATCATCATGACGAGACCGGTGATCCAGTCATAGCTGAATGCCGCGATCAAGACCATCAAGGGAACGATCGTCGTCTGAACGACTTTCGGCAAGTATTGACTGTAATAGCTGTCCATCTCGTCTACTGCGTCGAGCAAGACACTGACCTTCTGTCCTGCTTGCCCTTGTAGCATCATCTCGACCGAGCGACCCGTGTATTTCGCGACGAGTGCTTCCCGAAGCGCCTGCTTCATGTGTGCCGATAACGTCGTACCGAGACGACCGTTCCAATACGTCACGGCGACCCGGAGCAACAGCATCCCGAGGACGACGAGTAGTAACGGAATGACGGCTTCAAACGGTTGTTCCTTCAGGAAAATCCGATCGACCGTCAACACGATACCATACGATTGACCAACGACCGCAACCCCCATCAGGAAAGCTGCAATGATGAATTGAATGAGAAAACTACGTGGAATCTGAACGATTCCTTTTAATGGATTCATATACAAACGTCCTTTCACAAAGTGTGAACGACTTTTAGTGAATATTTTCACATATCGTACATTTAGTATACCGAATCCGGAACGGGGATGCCATGCAGATGCTGTCGAAAAGGTGTGACGGTTTTGTGAGAGCATATGACTCGACAATTCTTTCGTATAAAACTATTATGGATATACATTATCCACGTTTAACAAAAGGAGACTTCTCATGCAAATGAAAACTGGGGTTGAGCAATCCGTCTATGCGATGTTGCTCTTGACCTTCCTTCCGGATCGCGCTGTGTTGCCCGGTGAATTCATCAGCCAGCAACTCGGTGCCTCGCCAACCTATTTTCAAAAGCTCTTACGAAAACTCGTCCAGGCGGATCTATTGTATTCCGTACCCGGTGTCAAAGGGGGCTTTCGCTTACGACGTCCGGCAGACGAAATTCAAATCTTTGACGTCTATCAAGCGATCGAGGGCAAACAAACGTTGTATGCGTCAAGCGGTGTCTTCGAGGATTTGATGGGAATTCAAGAACAGGAAATCGGTCTACTCTCGAATCTGATGACAGAGGCGGAAGAGGCGTGGCAATCGACGTTGAAGCGCGAATCGATCGGCTCGATCCGTCAAGCGATTGATGCCTCCTGTCCACCGGAGCATTTAGAACGATTGCATGCGTTAATCACAGACCGGATGATGACACTTTAATGTACAGAAAGAGGTTTTTACTATGGTATTGAATCGTTATTTCGACTTATTCGACGCGTCACGCACAGACGCACATGCTTTCGAGGATCTCGTTTCCTTATTCACGACAGACATCACGTTCGTCCTGAACGGACAACCAAAGCACGGCATCGACGCCTGGAAACAGTTCGTCCGTCATGTGTTTACGGCGAATCAAGACATTAAGCACATGTATGCAGGCTGGGAAGAAACAACACCAGGAACATATGAAACACGCTGGGCAGTTTGCGGAAAACGGGCAGACGGTAGTGTCTTCACGCAAGACGGAAAAGATATCGCACGTCTCGATGAAAACGGACGGATCGCTTACCTGGAGAACGTTCCAGATGATCCGACGATGTTCCGTTCATAAGATGGCTTTTAAATACAAAAAACCTGTGTTCCGCGTAAGCAGAACACAGGTTTTTTGTATTTAGCGCTTCAGTACGAGCCGTTTCAACAAATAGCCCGTGATGACAAGTAATGATGCAATCGCGATATAGACCATGTAGACCAACAAGTCTGGCGCAAATCGTGACACGATGTACGTCAATACGACGACAGCCGTATACAGCAATAAAAATAGACTGATCTGCTTCAACTTCGACACTCTCCTTTGAATCCTTCCCTCTTCTTTACGGAAACGACTGGAAGATGTTTCAAAAGGACTGTCGTTGCTCTGTCTTATAGATTCTTCGCTTTGAATGTGTCTCCACCTTCGATCGTGCCGTTATCAAAGCCTTTTTGGAACCAACGCTCCCGTTGCGCCGATGTGCCGTGAGTGAAACTTTCCGGTACGACATATCCTTGTCCTTTCTCTTGTAACGTATCATCTCCGACAGCATTCGCTGCCGTCAACGCTTCTTCAAGATCGCCTTCTTCGAGCAAGTTTTCTCCTTGCGCATGATGCGCCCAGACGCCGGCATAATAATCGGCCTGTAGTTCGAATCGAACAAGGTACTTGTTGAACTTCTCCTTACTCATTTGCTCTCGAAGTGGCATGATCTCGTCCGACTTTCCGAGTAACGTCTGGACATGGTGTCCGACCTCGTGCGCAATGACATAAGCCATTGCAAAATCGCCCGGGGCCCCGTACTTCGTCTGCAGTTCGTCATAAAAGCTTAAATCAATGTATAATTTCTGATCACCGGGACAATAAAAGGGACCGACGGACTTCCCTGCTTGTCCGCAAGCCGAACTGACTTGATCCGTATATAAGACGAGCTTCGGTTTTTTATAGGTCTTACCATCTTCTTTGAATTCTTTCGTCCAGACCCGTTCCGTATCCGCTAAGACGACGGAGACGAAGTCCGCTGCTTCCTTTTCCTGTGCTGTTTCTTCATACGTCGTATTTTGCTGATTTCCACCGGTTAAGTCTCCGAGTAATTCAGCTGGATTACCGCCCATCAAGGTGATGACGATCAGCAGGATGATCCCAACACCACCACCGATGCCGGCAATTCCTTTCCCTCCCATTCCCCGTCGATCCTCAACGTTCGAACTCCGCTCTCTTCCCTTCCATTTCATACGCTTTCCTCCTACTCGTTTCGTTGTAGGTCTTTACCCGGAAGCATTCGTCCGTAACGCTCCGTCTTAGGATGGACGTTCCTTCTCATATTCATTGCTAAAATAAGTACATCCATTTCTAGGAATATCGCCCTCCTGTAGAGAAGAAGTTCAGCACGGATTTTCGCAGAAAGGAGTTGTCCGATGCACTCGTTCCGTCAACGTCTCAAGAACTTCATGCATACGTACCGTAAGGACATCCTTGTCCTATCTGGTATGTTTGTATTCATCCTAATTTATAGCTTCCCGTTGTTTCGTTCCGGTATGGTGACGTTCAGCGATCTATCCTTCGGACTGTCCTCACATCGCTATTTAGAAGAAATCTACGGTGCCTGGAACAACCGCTGGAGCACGACGACGCTTCTGAATGTCGCACGACTTCTCTACATCCTACCGTTCTATGCACTCAGTCTATTGTTTGGCTCTTCCGGTCCTGTTTTGATCAAGTCGTTCATCATTGGACTGTTGACGATTTCTGCCCTATCGATGTTCGCTTTTACGAAACGGCTCCATTCCGTTTATATCTCGAAACACTTTTCCTATCTCTCACTGATCGCCTTCGCAATCGCTGCGTTGTTTTATGCCTTAAACCCATGGGTGATCACACGGATTCAACATATCTATTTATTGTGTGGGTATTCCGTCTTCCCTTACGCTTTGATGTTGTTCTTCAACATCTTCGACCCGAAGTTTCGGGAACAGCTCGATCCCAGTTTTCGTTTGTCTGATCAGTTGAGTCGACGAACATGGATTGATATCACCGGACTATCGATCGTCTTCGCCTTCATGGCGGCGGGAATTCATTATTTCTTCTTCTCACTGATCTATATGGGTATCATGGTCGGACTTATTTTTCTAAAGACGAGTTGGACACGTCGCAAAGAACGGATTTGGTCACCGTTACTGTGGTTTTATGTTCGGGCAACCTGTGCGTTTGGTCTCGTTTTTCTACTATTCAACGGGTATTGGTTCTTGATGTACGTCGGCTCGATTCTGACCGGATCGCAAGCCTCACAGCACAACATCAATGTCTCCGATACGTTGATGTTGTTCAGTCGGCACTCGAGTTGGACGAATGTTTTATTTTTAACGAGCTATTGGTGGCCGATGTTTGATTTGACGACGTTACCGCTGACGTTTTGGATTGCTGGCGCCATCACGCTTTTACTCATTTTACTAGGAGCTATCGTCGCATACCGACAACCAATCCACCTGTTCTTCGGTCTACTCGCGATTCCGCTAATCGTCTTTGCGACCGGTACCCATGAGCAGGTTGCGGATGCGTTCGTCCTGTTCGTGACGAAGACACCATTGATCGGCGCGATGTTCCGCGATCCGAATAAGCTGGTTGGTCTCTTGATGGTCAGTTACAGCTTACTGCTTGCCGTCGGGTTGAACGCTGTCTTTATCCGTGCGTCCCGGACGATTCCACTGAAGTTGTACCGGGTCGTCTCGATCGTCGGAACACTGATCGTCGTCGCCTGCTTTTTTCTTCCTTACCGGACTGTCTATATGGAAGGCTTTTATCATCCAGTCAAAATGCCTAAGGAATACACCACTATCCAAGAAGAAGTCGATGGGAAGTGGTTGCAGTTCCCGATTGCGGACGAGATGACGCAACCGAGTACCGGCATCGCGACTCCACGCTGGAATCAAAATCCACGAAAAGGTGGCGAAATCAAAGCAACAGGTGACGTGCAAGTCTATACGTCGGCACACGATACCGTCTTTCATCATGAAGGGGCGTCGCCGACGATTGGTTACATGATGACGTTCATGCAGTATCTACTCGACACCGGTCGATCCGAACAAGCCGGACAAATCGCGAAAGCGTTCGGACTGAAGCAGTTCGCCTACCGGGATGAGTACACGGGGATGAAGGAGCGACAAGATTTCAATCTAAAGGTTCTAAAGGAACAACGTGATCTCGTACAGACGAAACAAGTCGGCTTGTTCACCTTGTTCGACTTGATCGCACCGCTCGATACACGGACCGTCCCACAATTGATTTTGACCCCTTATGGACTCGAACGGTCGATCAGTTATCCGACACTGGATGGCTACGATCTTGGTCGTCAATCGATTTTGTATGCGACACAAGGACATCAGGATAGCCTCTCCTGGATGAAAAAAGGCGATATCGTCGAGATGATCGAGGAGAATGATCTTGTTCTCAGTCAGGTACCGGAAGAATACTATTGGAAACCGTTCGAAGCGATTGATTCAGCGAATGCTTTCCTGAACTGGGGTAAGACGTTCCTCCGAAATAATGACTGGCGCTGGTATTTGCGGACGCAAGGTATGACGAACCCGTCGTTTGACCTCGACTTCGGAGACGGGATCGGTCTATCGTTTGCTTCTGCCCGGATTGACGCGCCCGTCTACAAATTAGACGGATTAAAAGCGAAACAGGTCGCCTCTTTTAATTCCATGCTTGAGGATGAGACGTTCTTTAAAGCCGATAATCCAGACATCGTTGACTTGTCTCCGAATCCGATGTCAAAAGATAATAACCTGCCTGTCCTTCATGCTGAAGTCGCAGAAGGCGACCCGAAATATATCTGGCAAGTCGCGAAGTCCGGTAAGCTGCCGGCACGCCCGAATAACGCCTATCGCTTTGATATCACAGCGAGCGGTCGCGGGGTCGACCGGCTCCATGTCAAGGTCCGGTTCTTTGATGAGAAGGATCGCGAGCTGAATCAAACGTATGTCGTCGCCCCCCGTGATTCCGGTGATGTCGATGCGATTCACTTACAAGGTGAATATGTCACGCCACGAAACGCAAAAACGATGCGGATCGATCTACTCAGCTTCCAGCGCCCCGAGCGGAAAACGTACTGGTGGGTCCATGATATTAAAATCTTCAGCTATGAGGATTATATGATCCCGAATACGTTTACGATGACAAAAGACTTGCCTGCCGGTCGTTACGCTGGTTTTGCTCGCGTACTGTTGAACCAAAAAGGCGGACAACTCGATCTGACATTCAATAAACGAGGCGTCACGATTCCAACTCAACAACGATCAGGTGCCAAACTCGCCTGGGTCCCGCTCGGTTCGTTCACGACGCCGAGCGGTCCTGCGACGCTCAGCGTGACGAACACGGAAGGCTTTAATGCCATTCAAAACATCGTCCTAATACCGGAAGAAAAGCTAACCACTCTACAAAAACGCGTCGACGATACACTTGCCTTCACGAATACCTTGATGGTACTCGAGGCAGAGACCGGATTCGATTACACGGGGCACTTGCAGTCGGAACGAAACTATCCTGGACTAAGCTTTGGGAAAGGGATCGCTGCGCAACGTGGACGTTTACAGCGTTCGATCGATATTCGGGAAACGACCGATTATCAGCTCCAGTTGATGTTAACTCCGCCACCAGGAAACGATGGTCGGATCACTGTCAAAATTCGAGACGGAAAACAGGTCGTCTTCGAACGCGCCTTGTCTCGTTCTGACATTCTAGCCGGTCAAAAGCACCAACAGCAGATCGGTAATCAGACGGTGACGTACAATCCGCTACACTTAGCGTTCCCGTACCGGATGACGGAGTTGAGTGACGTCTACCAAGCGTTATACGATGTGAAGTTATCCGATATCCCACTCGAGAAGGGACGCTATCAGCTAGAACTATCCTATGCGAGCAAGGTGCCGTCACTCGTCGATTGGAAGGATCTACACAAGTTTGATCCAAACGAGATTGTCACCGACAAAGCTCTCGCCGCACCGGAAGCGGCAGCGAATTGTGCGACGTGTGTCTCGATCACGGATGATATGTTCGACGCGAGTGAGACTGAAGATGGCTACACGATTGATTACGAGCCGACCTGCTCGTGCGATTGGTATATATATGCCTCGCAAAAAATGAAGGTGAAAGCTGATCACGAATATTTGATTCAGTTCGACGCTGTCAGCAAGAACGTCCGTCAACGACACCTCAAAGTGTATTACCTAGATAAAGATGATCGTGTCATCGGTACGGATTTCATCAATGAAGTCGAAGAAAAGAAAAAGAAGCAGTGGAACCATTACGAACAAATCGTCATTCCACCGAAGAAGACCGTCCGGATGCAACTGCATATCTGGACGCGTGGAAATGAGAAAAAGGCTGGGCAATTGCGTCTGAAGAATTTAGAAGTGTTACCGTACGATCAACTGATTCTAGTCGATCAACTCGTTCTCTCCGAGCAAAGCGGTACGCTGTTCGCAACAGAACCTGCCCGTGCGCTTGACGTCGATGCCTCACAGATGGGACGCGATATAAAAAGTGATGCGCCACTCGGTCGCTTTACGGTTAATGATTCTCCGACACCGTTATTTAAACTCCAGACGGACCAGGAAATGATGCGTGGTGACACGGCATTAAACGGCGTCAGTCAGTTGTATCGTTCGAACGAAAAGACGGCACATGTGACCGTCGTATTGCGTCCGATTTATTACGCTGGACTGACCATTCTCGTCTTAGCGCTCCCACTTAGTACCTTGTTGATTTATTTCATGACAAGCAATCGTGGTCTGGCTATCCGACAACGTCTATCGTCCGTGTTCAAGCAACGAATTCCTACCCTGAAACGAAACAAAAAATAGTCTATCTAAAGAGGCTGGGACATAGCTAGCTGATTTTAACGAAAAGAAGGAATTGCCATCGCTCAGATGTGCAATTCCTTCTTTTTTTCATCTATGAAACTGAATTATGTTCCAGCCTCTTCATTTGACCGGTACTTCGTCTTTCCGGTGGCGCTGATACAGGCTGACCATCGTTTTTAAGAAAGCAACGGAATCCTTGACGAGATTGACGTGCGATCCTTCGCGTTCGATGCAGGTTACGGGCTGTTGATAGACCCGCAAGCGTTCTTTTTTTGCTGCATACATCAACTCTAAATCGATCGCGAGACCACTCTCGACGTGCAGATAAGGCAACAAACGATGAACGACACGACGGTTAATGATCTTTAGACCGGTCTGCGAATCGGTCACACCTTTTGGTAAGAAGAACCGTGTCAGATTCCGTTTACCGAAACTCATGAAACGGCGGACAGTTCCCCGGTCTTCGATCGTCAAATCCTTCGTTCCGACGACGATGTCATAGTATCCCTCTTGCGCTATCGTCAACAACCGGGCGATATCTTCAATCCGAAACGAATTGTCCGCGTCGACGAACACATAATAATCACTCGAGATATTTTTCATCCCTTCGATGAATAGACCGGCTTTTCGTGTATTTTGCTCGACATGATGAACCTCCAGATAGCCGACCGTGAATAACGTATCCGTCGCGTCCATGACGATTGAACGGTATTCTTGGAGGAGTGCCTTGGATCGGTCAGACGAAGCATCATCAAAGAAATTGATCGAAGCGTGGATATAATCTTCACTGATGAAGGTTGCAAGAGACTCTAAAAAATCTTTTACATAATTAAAACGTTTCTCTTCGTTAAATATTGGCAATATAAAGGCTATAGTATCCTTTAAAATGGGATATTCAGGATGGATAATATGCTGGATTTCAGCAAACAATTCATTCGGATAGGCGGGACGATAGGAAAACAGACGGAGCATTCCATCTCCTTGAACGGTATGGTACGGAAAATCGCCCTTTAAACGAACTGCTTCTTTGACAATCAGAATTTTAGATCGCGGACGGACAGCTCGAATTTGATTGGCGATTGCTAGCTCCTCTCCACGCGTCTCATAATCAATGATGTATAGAAGAATATCGTGTTCCTCAGCTTCCTGTATTTCAGTGCTGGCAATCTGTTCGAAAGAGTTCGGGCATTTACCCGGCTGTGTGTAGAACAGGACAGGATAGTAGGAAATCAACGATTCGTATGGAATGTGCCGAGAATGATCGGTAAATACAGCGATATGCCCTTGACTCATAAGTCTCATCCTTTCCGTAAAACAGCTCTGACTGATGGGAGGTGGCTCCATGACAAGTTTCATCCAGCGACATGCCGTTTTATTGATTTTCCCGATTCTAGATGTAGCGCTGAACCTCGTGAACTATGCCTATCATTTGTTATTAGCCCGGGAGCTTTCTAGTACAGTATATGGATTATTGAACGCCTACTTGGCTTTTTTGGGTCTTCTGCTCATCATCGGTGGTGCTTTACAATGGACCGTGACTCGGGACTATAGTCAACAGAAAACGAACGATTACCAAAAGCTACGGTTCCGCATACTGGCGGTTACAGGATGCTTCTTACTTATTTTACTTTATGCATTACCTTATTTCCTGCCGTTTACCAAAATAAACCTGATTATTGTTTATTTGATCATCGTGTTTCATATCCTTCTATCTTTTCGTCGTGGTGTCTTACAAGCGACTGAACGCTTCTATGCCCTGAACCTCTCTTATTACATCGAATCCGTCATCAAAGTCTTAGCCACATGGCTCTTGATTCAACAAACGAACGTCAGTTATGCACTATTGTTCATCTTGGCTGGCATGATTGCTTCCTACCTATTAAGCCTGATGCAAGTCACGTTTCCCGTTAGTAGCGGGCGTATCCAGGCGAACGGACTCGTCCATATGGTTCATACACAAGTCGTCATGACGCTGTTTTTCACACTCGATAGTTTACTCGTCACCCGTTACTTCCCACAGTTAGCAGGAGATTATTCGGTTGCCTTACGATTTGGTCAACTGCTGTTGTTCGTCGCGTTATCACTCGCACAATTGTTGCTACCGCGCTTAAGCCAAAAAAGTCAGGACGAAGACTTTCTTCTTTGGGAGCGTCGCTTTTACCGCATTTTATTAGGTGGACTCGCTCTTGCCGTTTTAGTGTATTGGACGATCGTCCCTTATTTGATTCCGATTCTATTCGGGAGTGGTTATGACGCGGCAACTCATTACATCAAATATATGGTTTTCGTTTATGTCGGCATCACGTTGATTCAATATGAAGCACTCGTCCAGTTTTCACTACACAGAACTGGATACTTGAAAGGCTATTGGTTGATTCTGATTCTGTTCATCATTGTCTTGACGACATTTCATTCGACCGTCGAGACTTGGTTGCTCGCGCAAGCAGGTGTCTTTTTACTCGGCGCCTTGATATTACGTTTCACCTTACCCCGACACCCCCATTCAGTGAAGGAGGCGTAACATGAAACCACATCTACTTTTTTTATCTTGGCGCGATATCAAACATCCGAAAGCAGGTGGTGCGGAAGTATTCACCCACGAGATGCTCCGACGTGTCAGTGATGAGTATGAGATCACTCACTTCTCTCCCGCATTTAAAGGCGGACACGATGTCGAGTTTTTGGACGGCATCACTTATATCCGGAGAGGTTCTGCACTTTCCGTCGTTCCGCTCGCCTTTTCTTATTACCAGTCGCATGCTGCGACGATTGATTTAGTCGTCGACCAGATGAACACGCATCACTTCTTCACACCCCTGTATGTTCCATTAGCGAAACGTGCCCTCTTCATTCATCAACTGACACGTGAAATCTGGCAAATCAATGTTCGTCCTCCATTTTCATACATCGGCGAATGGACGGAGACGCCGCGTCTGCAGCTGTACCGGACCGGTCGCGCGTTGACGGTCAGTCAGTCAACTGCAGACGACCTGCTTGCTGTCGGCTTTTCCAAAGACGAGGTGACGATTCTACCGGAAGGTCTCTCCTTTACCCCATGGAACGAGGAGGACTGGAAGCCGAAAGAAGCATATCCGACTTTTTTATACGCTGGACGGATGTCTGCCTATAAAGGAATCAATGATGCACTCCAAGCTTTCGTCATCGTCAAACGGGAGTACCCAGACGCTCGTTTCTGGGTCATCGGAAAAAAAGACGAGGCATATATCGCCGAGCACCTTAATCCGATCGTCCCAGAAGAAATGCGTGACGCCATCACTTATTTTGGATTCGTCAGTGAGGAAGAAAAGCTCGAACGGATGAGTCGCGCGACGGCGCTCCTGTTTCCTTCCAAACGAGAAGGTTGGGGGCTGACGGTCAGCGAAGCGGCGGCCGTTGGCACACCGACGATCGTCTATGACGCACCTGGACTACGCGACGCCGTCCAGTACGGCATGACTGGTTACATGGCAAAGAGTCAGACGCCAGGTGCACTCGCTGCCGAGATGCGCGCCTGCTTACGTGACCCGGAAGAATACGAAATGATTCAAGCAGCCGGTCATCGTTTCGCTCAGACCCTGCACTGGGATCACACAGGTCAAGCGTTTCGAAACTGGTTGCAACGCGAATTGATACCCATCGCACTGAAGGAGGATTTTTCATGATTGGAATCGCTATGTCCACATACGAAAATGAAGCAATCATCACGGAAACGATCCGCTCACTTCAGGCACAACATGCTTCTTTCCTTTGTGTCATCGCGGATGATGGTTCGACCGATTCTACCGTCGCGACGATGCGTCGGTTAACCGCAAATGATACGCGATTTGAAGTGCTCTCGCTTCCGCACGGTGAACGAGGTATCGCCCGCAAGACTGCGATTGATCGCTTGAAGCAACACAATGTCGATTATCTCTACATCATTGATTCCGATATGGTACTCGAAGAACAGCTATTAAAAAGCTGCCTCTTGTATCTTGAAGCGCACTTAGATGTCGGAGCTCTTGTGATTCCTGAACGTGCATATAGCGATTATGATAATTACTTCAGTCAAGTGAAGGTCTTTGAGCGTAACCTGTTCAATGTTCCGACGGATCAACTCGACACGCATACGATGGAAGCCGCGCGCTTCTGGCGGCTCGAAGCGTACGTCGCCTCGGGCGAGATTGATCCAACGCAAATCAGTTTCGAAGAGACGCAACCGACGATCCGTTATTTAGAACAAGGCGGGATCATTCGCCGTGCGACGTTCACCTACGTGCACCACAATGAAAAGCAGGTCGAATTAAACGACCTGCTTCGAAAGAAACGCTATTACTTTGATGTCATGCCCGCGACGCTCGACGCGGAACAGGGCGGCTTCATGAAAGCCTTACGACGTTGGTATTTCTTCCGTCCTGTTCTCTATCATCAGGCTAATTTAAGAAAATACAGCCGTCATCCGCTGTTGACCGTTGGCGTCATCTACATGTACTTGCGCCTCAGCTTCATTGGTGTAGAATCTCTCTTCTTCAAACGGGTTTCGTAATGCTTCCGACGACTGATTGATACAAGATGTAGGTACCGAACTGCGTGGGGAATTCTAAACGCTGTATCTGATCTTCTTCACCCACCTCTTGTTCGGAGTGACTAATGATTAGAGAGCGTTGGCTGGCAATCGTTCCGTCTTCAAAAAATAAACAATACGGACGATCTGAACTCAAAAGCACGCTCTCAAAATGGTTGACCAAATTACGTTTCCGTTGCTTCGTCTCGACGACTTCATCACCAATTTTAGTCATGATAGAGAGTATTCGCTCATCAATTTTCAAAGGTTTCGTCATCATACGACTGACATTCCCTGCATTTACTGCTGCGAGCAGCGTATGCACCTGCATATAATCAGTCAACACGATTTGTTTCGTTAATGGCGCACGTTGTTTGGCAATACGTAACAGCTCGACACCATCCATTTCCGGAAGTCGAAGTTCCGTTAGTAAGACATCAACGTCGGAATTGCTGAGTTGTTCCAAGGCCTCTTCTCCTGATCCTGCTTCCTGTACGTCTTGTCCCGCTGCTAAAAGTTTACGACGTAGAATCTGTCGTGTCGGTTCATGTGAGTCAACTAATAGATAAAGTGCCATATGCTATCGCCTCCGTTTTAAAAAGAAAGGATGGTCGTCAATGTATATTCTTTTACTATCAGGTGGATCTGGAAAACGGCTTTGGCCGCTCTCGAACGATTTGAACTCGAAACAGTTCTTAAAGATCCTAGAAGATCGCGATGGCAATAAACAATCGATGATGGAACGTGTCTTTCAGCAGCTTCAGGAAGTCGGTCTGGACGACCGGACCGTCATTACGACGACGAGTTCACAAGTCGATGCAATTGAAAATCAGCTGGGCTTCCGTACTTCTATCATTCAGGAACCGTCACGTCGCGATACGTTCCCTGCCATCATGCTCGCGACGAGCTATTTGGCAGAACGAATTGATTTAGAAGAGACGGTCATCATCATGCCGGTCGATCCTTACGTTGAATTATCGTTCTTTGAACGCTTCGAGCAACTGGATCAAGCCGTCCAAGAACATCCGGATGTGCTTCATTTAATGGGTGTGGAACCGTTACATCCTACATCAAAATATGGCTATATCATTCCGCGAACTTCCGAAAACATGTCTATCGTCGAACGCTTTCAGGAAAAACCGACTGTTGAGGTCGCGAGTGACTTAATCGAACAAGGTGCATTATGGAACTGTGGTGTCTTTGCCTGTCGCCTTGACTTCTTGATGCAGTGTCTAGAAGCGCAAGCTGTGCCGACGTCTTTCGAGGCGCTCCGTTCGAACTATGAGGCACTAGAAAAGACGTCATTTGATTATGCGGTCGTTGAAAAGACCGATTCTTTATTCGTTCATCGGTATGATGGCTACTGGAAAGATCTCGGAACGTGGAATACATTAACGGAAGAGATGCCACATCCGCTTCATGGAAACGCCCGGATGATCCACTCGAAAAATACGCATATCGTCAATGAATTACAGGTTCCTGTCCTTGGAATCGGACTCGATAACTTAATCGTGTCGGTGAGTCCAGATGGTGTCCTCGTTGCGTCAAAAGACGAGACACCTGCCTTAAAGGAATATTTGACGGATGACACTTTGCCACCACAATTTGAATGGAAACGCTGGGGATATGCGACGATTTTACATCAACAGCAACTAGAGGACGGACGTTATGCCGTGACTCGACGGCTGCATATCAAGGCGCATCAACAAATCAGTCATCATTATCATGCGCATACCGACTCGACATGGAGTATCTTACAAGGTCGCGCCGAGGCACTGATCGATGGTCAGTCACAGCAACTCGGACCGACTTCTGTCGTACACATTCCACAAGGTGTTCCGCATACTCTGACAACACTAGAAGATCTGATTATGATCGAAATTAAATATTCCATTGATTGGACAGAGCAGGATAACTATCCGCTCCCGACCTCCATCCGGTCCAAACCATGATGTTAGAAAGGGCACCTCCTAGTGGTGCCCTTTCGTCTGCTCTAGTCTAAAAACACTTCACTCGTCACGAATGTGACGGATCCAACTATCTCGTAATCTCCCGCTCGACGCGGTACAAAGAATTGTTTCCCTTTCTGTAAAGGAATCACGCGATTTCCTTGCCGCGCTTCTCCTTTACCATCGATGACAGTCAATAAACGAAAGACCGGATGATCATGCAATGCATACCGACCGGTCACTTCATGACGGATGACCGTAAAGGAAGGTACTTGAAGCAACTTCGTCATGATGCCCCCCTCCTTGATGATCGTCTCTGGTTGGTTCGTCCACGGCTCATCTGGAATCGTCGTGACAGCGATTGCCTTCTCAACGTGTAATTCTCTCGGTTTCCCGTCATCTCCTAATCTGTCGTAATCATATAGTCGGTACGTCCGGTCGCTCATCTGTTGAATCTCAAGAAGAACGATGCCTGGTCCTAGAGCGTGGATTGTACCACTCGGAATGTAATAGAATTCGCCAGGTTTAACTTTTTGATGCCGAAGTGACGTCTCCCAGTCCTTTTCTTGAGCGCACCGAAACAGGGCATCTCGTGATTGTAGATTGTGACCAAGAATGATTTCTGCCTCTGGTGCAGCCTCTAAGATATACCAGCACTCATTCTTGCCGTATGGTTCTCCTTCTAGCCGTCGTGCCTCCTCATCGTTCGGATGGACTTGAACGGATAAGTAGGCGGACGAGTCCAGAAATTTTACATGAAGCGGAAAGGCATCCAGCAGATAATCACCGAATAGTTCTGTCCGTTTCGTTTGCCATAATTCATCTAGCGTCTTCCCCTGATCAGGTCCATCTAAGAAGTACGTCCGCCCACTCGCGTGAGCAGATGCTGTCCAACATTCTCCAATTTGTCCTTCTGGTAACTCAAACTGAAACAACGCTTCTAAACGTCGACCGCCCCAAATTCGTTCTTTGAAAATTGGTTGAATGGCATACATATCGACGCGGACTCCCGATAGACTAGGAGCGACGCTTCACCTCCATCTATACGTTTGGTTACCTCTTTATACCCATTTTTATGTCTATATTATCCAAATAAAACAGATTGAATCATAAAAAAACCAACTCTTAGTGCGTCCCTAGGAGTTGGTTTTCGTATATTTGACTGGCTCTTTTACTGTTCGAGATAATCGATGATCATCTGCGGATCAACGCGTTTTGTATAATCCGATGGTACTTCTGCGAAACGAATCACACCGTCCGTATCAATGATGAACGTCGCCGGTTTCGGTAACTGCCAATCCTCATTTCCGTTGTGCTTCGCTACATCAAGTCCCGATGCTTTGTAAATTTCAATCAAATAATCTGGCAGGTCGAACACCAAATCAAATTGACGGGATACATGTAAATCAACGTCACTTAAGACAGGGAAACTTAACGCATTCTTGTTTGCTGTCTGCTCAGCAAATTCAGGTGTCTCCGGACTGATTGCAACGACAGTCGCTCCCTGAGCACGAATACGGTCGATTTCCCGTTCATACGCGCGAAGCTCGAGATTGCAGTATGGACACCAGCCACCCCGATAGAACGTCAAGATGACAGGACCTTGCTCGAGTAATGTCTCGATCGCCACCGGCTTGCCGGATACATCGGGTAACGTAAAGTGTGGAATCGTATCACCGACACCTAAACCTTTTGCGATACCAGAAGCAGCCAGCTCAGCTGTCGCTTCCGCCATCAATCGTTGTTTCTCAGCAGGTGCCTTTTGTCGGAATTCCGATTGATACTGTTTGATTTCTTCGAGTAATCGTGTCATATGTTCTCCCCCTTTGTTGCTGTATAGAATAACAGGGAGATTACTCGTTTGTCTCTTCTGACGACTCCTCCGCCTTCTTCCTGAATCGTTTCACAAACCCCATTAGTTGTTCCGGTGTCAGCTCGAGCTTATTCTCATAGACATATTTTGTTCCATATCCGAGTGCAAGGGTGGCGGTCGAAGCAACGCCCGCGGCAATGACGGCACCATACCCCGGAACGAGCTTCGCTATTTGCCGAAAGGCGGTTTTTCCGGAGTTTCCGACGATCGTCACGACAAGCAACTCCTTCGCACTCTCTTTGGATAACTGTCGTTCGTACAGATTCGATAACTTGAGCATCAAGCCGATTTGAATTGAAGTCAATGGAATGATATCAGCTCCCGGGAACGGGACAGCACCGATCGCACCAGCGGCTGTTCCGGCACCGACAATCCAGTTGTTGGCGATCTTGCCTCGAACGGTCGGATCCATCTGACGAACGAACACATTATCCTTGTCGAACTTTTTTAAGATATCGAGGACCTCCCGACGGAGCCGATCAATGTTCGTCCCTTCTCGTGCTGATACGGGAATGATTTTGGGTCCTGGTAGTTTTTCTGCAATATGCTGAACGATCGTGTCGACATCATCCGTCGCATCCATCTTCGTAACGACGATCAAGACATTTTGGTTATGTTGATAGATCTTACGGAAGTTTTTCGTCTCCGTCTCAGATAAGACGGTACCTGCCGCATTTAAAAAGTAAAGGATGACATCGGCACTTTGATAGTACGTCCACGTCGCTTCCGAGTTCTGTGTATTGGCATCATTTAATCCTGGTGTATCGACGAAGATGACTTTATCCTCCGGGTGCTGCCTTACTTGATCAATCCGGACCGTTTCACCCGGGCGCGCCCCGACCGTTGCGACTTCACGACCAAGAATCGCGTTCAAGGTTGAGGATTTCCCCGCATTGACGTCTCCGATCAAAGCAACCGTCACGTCCTGCTCCAGCGATTGATTGAAATCCCGTCGCTCCGATTCAAACGACTGATCAAAGATTTCCTCCAGTTTGCGTTTCCGTTTTTGTTGATTGGTCTCAAGTCCTTCACCAAAAAAATCATCCATCGTGATCCCTCCCCCTTCTTCTGCTGTCTGTCTTTTCCCATTATCCCTTGCTTTCAACACAAAGAAGGCAAGGGAACATTGTGTCCACTTGCCGAATTTTAGAGATATGTGCTGCGTCGCTCGAGCAATACCGTATCGCGCCATCTGCCTCCGAGCCGACCAATTCGCTCCCGGCGACCGACTTCGCGAAAATCAAATCGTTCATGAAGGCGTAGACTCGCTTGATTTTCCGGAAAGACTTGCGATTGTAAGGTCCAGATCCCGGCTGCTTCACTTGCTTGAATGACATCTTCCATCAAGCGTGTGCCGACACCTTTACCGCGTGCTTCTTCCGCGATATAGAGGCTGATTTCAGCGACACCGGCGTATGCCGGAATCGAAGAGAATGGACTTAACGCGACCCAGCCGAGCAGTTGCTCGTCTTCCATCGCAACGAGGCGGCTGTGTGCGTGGTGATGCTTCGTCCATTCTTCGTACGGTAATGCTTCCGTGCGAAACGTCGCATTCTCCGTCTTTATTCCTTGTTCGTAGATTCGAACGACTTCTGGGTAATCGTCCGCTGTCATTTGACGTACTTTCATCTCATCAGACTCCTTTGTTGCTCACATGCTGATTCTAGTTCGACAGCATGTCAGGAGTCTCCTGTTTAATCGACGATGAACGGAATCGGTTTCAAGTCGATTGGTGTGTTCGTCACGGTGTTTGAATAGCCCGTTTGTAGATAGAAGTCATCGATTGCATCGATTTGTGACGCCGATAACGTGAACGTCGCCCGTAATAACTTTTGTTTTTCATCGATGACTTCAACAGTCGGTTTAATTTCACGACCATCCGGTGGTTCGTTTCCTTGAATCAGGAACATGCTGTTTTTAATATCCAACTTGATATCTGAATTTTTTCGATCCGAGTTCGTCAAGAAATCGACCTGTACATGAGAACCGGACGTCTCTACCTGTTGAATCGTCATCTTCAATGGATGATGCGCATCTTGTTGCGTATAAGGGAAAGACGTCTTCTTTAATGACAGCCAATGTGTCTTCGGTGAAAGACGTAAAGAAGGATGCAACGTATAAGAACCGGATGGAATCACATAATTTCCGAATCGAATCCGCGAGACATCCGTTCGTTGCGACCCGCTGACCGAACCACTTACTAACGATGTTCCGACTGACCAGTTTTTGATGATTTCATTCCCTTTATCATCAAATAGAGCCAGTTCTAGCCAATACCGATCCGACTTCGGATAAACCACTGTATAATCAAACGTCGTACTTGCCTGTCCTTTTGTCATCTGTTTTAACGTGACATCGACCGCATAATCAGGATTTTTTACCGTCGTATTAAACGTCTGTTCAATCGCTTGCAATCGTTTGACCGGAACCTCGAATTGCCAGTTCCCGTCTAGACCAAACATTTCCGAAATCACGAGTGGTACCTGCATGGAATCACTTAATTTCTGTAAGCCGACATCATATTCAATTCGGGCTTTCCATGCCTTACCGTCCTGTTTGAAATATGCCAGTTCTTGATTTTCAGTACCTTCGAATCGTTTATCACCTTTGAACACTTCATAAAACGCCGCTCGTTTCGTTTCGTTGACGTCTGGTACACCAGTTGCCGTCAGGTTCATCCCGATCGTCATACCATCATAGTAGGCGTCGACGACCTTGATCGTAATGCCTTGATCGGTTACCGTCTGATCAATTGCTGTTGCAAGTTGTTTCTTCTCGATTTCCGTACCGACTGTGCCCTGTTCTATAAAGGGACGATACAGTCCACCAATCAATGGAACATGCGACATCGCGGAAGCGAACGGTGGAACGATGAACGTCGTCACGAATAGCGAGGCGGCAAGACCCGCGATGGCGACGTACTGTTTCCGACGAGGACGTACGTGTTGCCGTTCCGCTACGCCTTGCGTAATGCCTTGACGAATCCGGTCTTGTAAGGCGTTCGTTGGGACAGGAATTTTTTCATAATCATTTCGTAGATCGTGCTGCTCCATAATTCATTCCTCCTAACTGTATCTTCAATTCTTCGCGTCCTCGCTTTAAGTACGTCTTGACCGTATTGAGAGTGATGCCGATGAAGCTTGCGATCTCTTTCATCGGAATATCATGAAAATAGAAGAGAACTAAGACGTCCCGGTATTCTTTTCGCAGATGCGATAAAGCGTGCACGAGATCAAGATGTTCGTCTCGCGATTGGTCTTCCTGCACTGGAATATGAAGTAAGATGTCATCAGTTGGTGTTTGTTTTTCCAACACACGATAACAATTGCGGATCAGGATTTTCGTGATCCATGTCACGAAATGTTTCGGTTCCTTCACTTGTTCGATTGAGATGAACGCTTTATAAACTGTCTCTTGTACGACGTCCAAGGCATCGTGTTCATTTTTTACGTATAGATATGCTGTTCGGTAGAGCTGTTCGCTATGTAGGAGCACCAATTGCTCAAATGCCGCTTCATCGTGCTTCATCGCACGGCGGACGAGTGTCGTGTGCTCGTTTCGTAAGTCCATCGTGTTCCCTCCCTTTACTTATTAGAGCATGACGAGTCACAAAAAGTTTCAAAAAATATCCAAAAGAAAAGGACTCTTGCGTTTCAAGAGTCCTTCCATCCTTCAAATATCTAATCGCACTGCCATTTCCCGACCGAATCGATCCCCGTGGTCGATGAAGCCGAGACTTGCATACAGACGGTGTGCCGCCTGATTATCCGGCCGATAGCCGACGACGATTCGTTTCGCTGCAGGTAACACGCGCATCTCGTCAATTACGGCTTGCATCGCTAATCGTCCGATTCCGTTCCCTTGCTGCGCTTGATCGATCATGATGCGGTAAATCCAGTAGCCGTCGAGTTCTTCTAGTTCCGTGTTGTACATCACAAAACCAACGACGGCTTCATCTGCCATGATCGCCCGAAGGACAAGGCTAGGTTCGAACTTCGCTTGCGCGATCGAGTAGACGTTCGCTTCCATGAAGTCTTGCTGTCCTGCTGTCAGTGTCAGCTCACAACACGCTTCCCAGTTCTCTGCTGTTACCGGTACAAGTTGAATCATGTTCATTTCCCCTTTTAGTTAGACGGGAGTTGTCTCCAGCGTCTGTTGATCACATCGTTGCACAGTGATCGCCCCCTTTCCTTCTCTCTCCTATCGGTTGGTTTGATTCATTGTTGAAGGACTGCTGCGTTTTCAAGCAACGTAGGTAGTTCGGCTAACGACGTAATCGTAAACGTCGGCTTGATATCCGCCGCTGATTTTCCTTCTGGATTAAACCAACATGTTGCGATACCAGCTTGATTGCCACCTGCGATATCAGCTGACAAGGAATCCCCGACGATGATCGTTCGCGCCGGGTCGAATTGCGAAATTCGCGCAAACACGTGGTCGAAGAATCCTGCCATCGGCTTTTGAAAACCCGTCTCCTCTGAAACGAAAATCCCTTCAAAGAAATCCGTTAATCCAGCGCCCTCGAGCCGTGCGCGTTGCGTCTTCGAAATACCGTTCGTGACGACGTACATCGTGACGTTTCCGGCTAGCTGCTCAAGCAGCGCCGTCGCACCCGGAATCAATTCTGTTCCTTGTGCGAGATAGCCGCGATACGTTTCGTCAACTTCTCGTCCGTCGACCGTCCGTCCTTCTTCCGCGAAGAACGTCACGAACCGTGAGTGAATGACTTCCTCGCGTGTCACCTCGCCTCGTTCAAGTGCTTTCCAAAGCGCTTGATTGAGTGTTTTATAGCGCGTTTCTCGCTCCGGCGTCCACTGCAACTCTTGTTGCTCGAGCAGGCGGCGAAAGGCAATCCGTTCCGTCGCTTCAAAATCGAGTAATGTATGGTCAATATCGAATAATACCGTTGTGTAAAACATATTCAAGCTCCTTTTCGTACGTGTTGTACAGTCGTTGTTTTCCCGCCCAGTTGAAATAACAGCACGCCGCCACCAATCAATAGGACACCGAGTGCTTTCGTCCACGTAAACGGAACGGTCTGTAAACCAAACCAGCCGAGCGTATCCCAGAGCAAGGCAAACAGGATTTGCGATACCATGACGATCGAAATCGCTCGACTCGGTCCGAGTTGTTGAACGCCTTGTGTCACACAGAGGACGACACCAACACCAATGATTCCGCTGAACCAAAACCAGGTTTGTGCCTCTTTTAGTGCAAACAGTTGTGATCCTTCGACGATCAAACCAATCGTCAGTGAAGCGAGGAAACCGAGTCCAAGGACTAGCGTTGTCGTCGCCCAAGCACCGACGTGTTCTTTGACTTTTGCGTTAAACGTATTTTGAATACAGACGAGCATGCCCCCACAAAGGGCAAGGATGATTCCCGTAACCATGTCGCACCTCCTTCATTCGTAAATGCTTTCTCCGACTCGTTCCATCAATCCGTCTCGATCAATGATCTCAATCGTATGCTGTGTCCGGCGAATCAACCCATCGTCGACGAACTGGCGTAAGACACGATTGACATGACGATAGCTCGTTCCGATCAAATCTGCCGCATCGACGAGTTCCTTACTCGCAAAAGCATCCGTATTAGGTGTCATCGACAACAAATAACTGGCTAGCCGAACTTCAACCGGGTACAACAGATTGAAGCTGAGCGTATGCGATTTTAATTCAAACTTTTTCGTGATCGTCTCGAGTAAAAATAATAAAAAGGCAGGATGATGGACACGTGCTTCTTCCAAATCCGGATAGGCAATGCGTAAGACGGTCACTGGTGTCACTGCCTCGACCGTGTTCATCAAATCAATCTTTCGGACGAACTCAATATCGCCGACGAGATCAAACGGATGCTTGAAGGACAACACGAGACGTTTCCCCGTTGCCGACATATGCGTGATCTTCAATTTTCCTTCGACGAGCAGGTAGAGTTCATGCGCAACATCACCTTGTCGGCATAAAGCCTCACCCGGTGCGAACGTCTGAATGTGCATCGCCTTGCGTAGCGATGCGTCAAAGACATGCGTTAACTGATACCGTTCCAAATAGCTCACAATGTCCGTCACTTCTTCTCCTCCTTAGCTCTTTAAGATGAAGATGCCTGCGACCATCATCAAGATGCCGATGATCTGCGGTCCCCGCAGTCGACGTTTCATGACGCCGAACCAGCCTCTTCCGTCAATCCAGAGTGCCAGTGCTAATTGCGCCAGTAAAAAGAGCGAAATCGTCAAGGTCACGCCCATCCGGTGGACAGCCGTCATGTTGCTGAATAATATGATCGCCGCAAAGGCACCCCCTGCCAGATAAAGCGGTTTGACACGGCGCATTGCTGAAAAACTACGATCCCGTAAGACGATCGCTAAGAGGATCGCAACGATGAACCCAGTCATCTGAGTGATCGTTGCCGCTTGCCACGTCCCGATCGTTTGACTGATCCTAGCATTAGCGACACTTTGAAGCGTTAAGAAAAAGCCACCAGCAATCGCAAATAAGACACCACGCATGTGCATACTCCTCTCTTGTTCCATGATACTTTCATTTAACGAGAGTCCTTCTGATTTGAACAGGACATTTGTCCTGAGAACGCGTCAAGATGTAAAAAAGGATGAACGATATCAACCTCGTTCATCCTTTCATCCAGTTCAAACAAAATTCTAAATCCAGTTGAAGATGCGCTTTCATCAATCGCTCCGCTTCTTCCGGTTGATGATTTAAAATCGCTTGATAGATCTCATCATGTTCTTCAATCAAGAGTGGTCGTTTATGGTGGACAACGGTCTTACGGAATAGATAGATGATGGATTGCATCCGATCAATGATATCAATCATCACCGGGTTGTTCGTTGCCCCGACGATCACATCGTGAAATTCCTTGTTCGCCGCCATCACTTCTTCGAGTTCGCCCGTTCTACCGATTTCGACACACTGCTTCAACTTTTCTAAATCGGCTTCTCGCATATATGTCGCACAATGACTGGCTGCGAAACCTTCAAGCAACATCCGGACTTGAAAGATGTGTCGCAAATCCATGTCGCTCGGATTGACGACACGTTTTTGCTTAATCAATCCTTCTTGCTCCAGTTTTCGAATCGAATCTCTGACGGGAGTACGGCTAATTCCCATTTCCTCAGCTAGACGCTCTTCGACTAACTTCGTTCCACGTTCCAGTTCTCCGTTTAAGATGCGATCCCGGATGTATTCATATGCCTGAACATATGCTAATTGCGTCGTTTTCTTCCCCACAGACATCGTCTCCTACATTCGAATTTCTTCTAGTTCAAAGTATAAGTTTAATATTGGGAATTGGAAAGAGACATATTTTTGTATACATTTTTAAATAAATTGTATACAAAAACGAACTTAGTGTGTACAATTCGGTTAAAGACTTTATGAAAGCGCTATCTTTTTATGAAGAGGAGTTTGATTAGATGAACACACGCGTTGGATTTATTGGTTTAGGCATCATGGGAAAACCGATGGCCTTGAATATACTAAAAGCCGGTTATGACGTCACGGTGAATGATTTAAATACGGAAAGTGTCGAGACACTCGTTCAAGCGGGTGCGGTATTCGGAACACCTGCTGATATGGGAGCGACGTGTGATGTCATCATCACGATGCTACCGGCGTCGCATCATGTCGAGCAAGTCGTCCTTGGAGAAAACGGTCTCTTACAAACGGCTACAGCTGGAACGATCTTGATTGATATGAGTTCGATTTCCCCCGTCGCCTCGGTCGAGATTGCACAACAAGCAGCACTACGCGGAGTCGAGATGCTCGACGCACCCGTCAGTGGTGGAGAACCGAAAGCAATCGACGGGACGCTTTCCATCATGGTCGGCGGGAAAGACGACGTCTTTGAAACCGTCCGACCACTCCTAGAAGTCATCGGTGCCAGCGTCACGCTCGTCGGCAAAAACGGGAGCGGTGTGACGGCTAAGCTTGCCAATCAAATCATCGTCAATTTAAATATCGCTGCCATGTCCGAGGCATTGACGCTCGCTGCGAAAGCAGGCATCGATGTGGAGAAGATGTACCAAGCCATTCGCGGGGGACTTGCTGGAAGTGCCGTGCTCGATGCGAAAGTACCGTTGATTCTAGAGCGAAACTTCGTTGCCGGTGGACGCATCGATATCAACTTAAAAGATATGACGAACGTCATGGAAACCGCGCATGAGATCGGTGTTCCTTTACCCCTCTCTAGCCAACTCGTTGAGATTTTCCATGCGTTGAAAATTGATGGAAAAGCTGCGGATGATCACGGCGGCATCATTCAGTACTACGAAAAATTAGCACATGTTGAAGTAAGGAAGGTGTAAAGGATGATTTCGACATTCCCGACATTACCAAGTAAAACGACACTCAACCAATTACCATCCCTACCGGATGCAACAGTAATAGATGAATTGTTAGTTGAAGCCTTACATCAGTTTCCTCATAAAATCATCGTCCTCGACGATGATCCAACAGGTGTGCAGACTGTCCATGGCGTGTCTGTCTATACTGACTGGACGAGCGAAAGTATCGAGGCCGGATTTAGCGAAGATCAGTCGATGTTTTTTATTTTGACGAATTCTCGTGGATTTACGCGTGAAGAAACACGACAAGTCCATGAAGACATCGCGGCTACCGTCCAAGCCGTTTCCGATCAACGAAATCAGCCGTTTATTTTAATTAGTCGTGGTGATTCGACACTTCGTGGACATTATCCGCTCGAAACGGACGTCTTACGCCACACCCTCGAACAACAATCCAGTGGTCACTTCGACGGTGAAATCCTGATACCATTCTTCCAAGAAGGTGGTCGTTTTACGATCAACGATGTCCATTATGTGCTTGAAGACGACACACTCGTACCAGCAGGGCAAACGGAGTTCGCAAAGGACCGGACGTTCGGTTATTCCGCTTCGCACCTTGGGGAATGGGCAGAAGAAAAATCGGGTGGGGCTTTCCCAGCTGACAACGTCATCTCCTTATCACTGGATGATTTACGGCAGGTACGTCTTGACGCACTCGTGGCACAACTGATGAACGCTCAAGATTTCAATAAAATCATCATCAATGCGACAGATTATCTTGATGTCAAAGTCGCGACGATTGCTCTGATTCGCGCAATGAATGCAGGAAAACGATTTTTATTCCGGACGGCCGCAGCTTTTACGAAAGTCATCGGTGGAATCAATCAGCGTCCCCTCCTGACAAGAGAAGAACTCGTGTCCGATACGACGTCTGGCGGTTTGATCATGGTTGGATCACATGTCCAAAAAACGACAGAGCAACTAGCCGAATTAAAAACGTGTGACTTCATTCATTTCATTGAGTTTGATGTCCATCTTGTCCTGTCTCCTGATCAATTCGAACAAGAAATTAATCGAATCATCACGACGACGGAACGATTGATTGCATCTGGACAGACAGTTGCCGTCTATACGAGACGAGAACGTCTCGACCTAGGAGAGAATCAACAAGAGAATGAATTAAAGCTATCCGTTAAAATTTCTGATGCTGTGACGAGCATCGTCAGCCGTCTGCATGTACGTCCAAGCTACATCATTGCTAAAGGTGGAATCACGTCAAGTGATATCGGGACGACTGGTCTGAAAGTCAAACGAGCAACTGTTGCCGGTCAAGTCAAACCGGGCATTCCGGTTTGGAAAACAGGAGCCGAAAGTAAGTTCCCCGGACTGACATACGTCATCTTCCCAGGGAATGTCGGTTCAAAGACGACGCTAAAAGAAGTCGCAGAGTTACTTCACACTTGATATTTATGTAAGCGGATACAAAGAGTGAGTCATCACCTCAGTGGAATTCATGATATGAAGGAGAGATCTTGATGGTTACGGGTAATTTATTGGTCGTCATTTTTATTCTGTCTCTAGCTCTACTGTTCTTTTCCATCCTAAAGCTTAAAATCGAACCGTTTCTGGCACTTGTAGCGATTTCCATCTTGACGGCTTTAGCCATCGGGATGCCTGTCAAAGAAGTCGCATCCGTCGTCACGACTGGTTTCGGGAACACACTCGCGGGTGTCGGTATCCTGATTGGTCTTGGTGTCATCTTTGGTCAATTTCTTGGTGCATCGGGTGCTGTCGAAAAGATTGCCCAAGCTGTCTTGAATGTGTTCGGACCTAAAAAGTCCTCTGCCGGACTTGCCCTGACTGGAACAGCGGTTTCCATTCCTGTCTTTTTTGATGCAGCTTTCGTCATCTTAAGTGGATTGATTCGTTCGCTCTCTTCTAAAACAGGTATCTCCGTCGTCAGTTTCGTTACGGCACTCGGGGTCGGTCTAATCGTCTCGCATAACATGATCGCCCCGACACCTGGACCACTCGTCGTCGCAGAAAATACAGGATCAGAGCTCGGCTTCTTTATTCTGTATGGGATCATCGTCGCCATTCCAGCTACTCTCGTTGGTGGTTACCTGTACGGTATGTTCATCGGAAAACGAATTAAGCATTCTGGCGACATCGAAGAACTATCGATCGACCCAGCGGATTTACCAAAGAAAGAAATCGGCACAGGGCTTAGCTTCTTCATGTTAGCTTTACCCATCGTCTTGATCTTATTGAATACGGTCTCTCAACTGCTATTTCCCGGAACTTCGATTGCGACGTTCTTTGGATTCATCGGTGAGAAAAACGTTGCCTTATTGATTAGTGTCTTTGCTGCTGTCATCTTATTACGCCCATACATCGCAATCCCAAATGCACGCTTATACTCGGAAGCAATCAGTTCAGCCGGAATCATCATCTTGATTACCGGAGCCGGCGGTGCCTTTGGAGCCGTCATCAATAATAGTGGCATCGGGGATCATCTCATTACGACGATGCAAAACTGGAGCATCCCGGTTCTCTTACTGGCATTCATCTTTTCGCAGATCCTCCGGGCGTCACTTGGATCAGCGACGGTCGCCCTCGTAACGACATCGAGTATTCTCGGTCCGATGGTCGGAGAATTAGGTGTCTCTCCGATTCTTCTCGGTCTAGCGATTTGTGCTGGTGGAATTGGACTTTCTTTACCCAATGATTCAGGTTTTTGGGTCGTCAACCGGTTTGGTAAATTGACGATTCCCCAAACACTTCTTGCTTGGACGGGCGGTGGCTTTATCGCTGGTTTAACAGCGCTCGCTACAGTCTTCCTCTTAAGTCTATTCACAGGGATTTTACCTGGACTCTAACTCAAAAATGCCACCGATGACGTTCATCGGTGGCATTTTTGTTCATTCGTTTTCCAATCGTTTAATCGCTTCATCTAGTTGTTCCTGATCCTCTTCCGATAACTTCGGATATTGCGGATCAATTTCCTTCAAAACATCATTCATGACTTCAGTGACGATATAGCGGGAATACCATTCGTCATCTGCCGGCAAGATGTACCACGGTGCATACGATGTCGATGTCGCCGAGACAAGCTCAGCAAAAATCTCATGGTATTCGTCCCAGTGCTTGCGTTCTTCAATATCACTGAACGAGAATTCGAAGTTTTTCTTTGGATCCTTCAGACGAGTCAACAATCGTTGCCGTTGCTCCTCTTTTGAGACATGGAATAAAAACTTGACGACCCGGAAGCCGTTCTCGACGAGATAGCGTTCAAAGTCATTGATTTGGCGATAGCGCATCTGCCACACATCTCCGTCATCCGGCTTTTCTTCCTCCTCGAGCAGATCATGGATTCGTGGCGCAATGACTTCCTCATAATAGGAACGGTTCAAGATGCCGACTTCCCCTTTTTCCGGTAGTCCTTCGTGGATCCGCCATAGATAATCATGTTTTTGCTCCGTATCCGACGGTTTTTTAACGGAAATCGTCCGAAGTCCTTGTGCGTTCAAGTTGGAAAAGATGTAGCTGATCGCCTCATCCTTCCCCGCTGCATCAATCGCTTGCAGGATGACGAGGACGCCGTTCTTTTCTTCAGCATGCAAACGCCAGTGTAACTCTTGTAACGTCTCGACACTTTTGGGAATCCGCTTCTCTCGCAATTCCGCTTCCGAAATCTCATGTTTTTCTGATGTCGGGTAATTCGAAAACGAGACTTGCTCGCCTTCCTTAACACGATAGGATGACAGTTTCATGGTAGGGCTCCTCCTTTAATTGCTTCTAAAGGGGGTTTACCCTACTCGTTCATCCTAAAAACGTTCAGATGAACTTATCTTTTCAAAAGGAGACGGACTCCCTCTTCTAGCGTCGTCACAGGACGACCGAGTAATTCTTTAAAATCAGTACTTTCCACTGCCAGAGTTCCGGCTGCGATATCTGCCTGGATACCCGTCAACATTGGAATCAAGAAGTCAGGTAAGCCAGCTGCTTGCATCCGCTCGCCATAGGTCGCGCCATCTACTTCATCTACAGCGACCGATCGTTTAAGCACTGTTCCGACTGCAGTCGCGAGTTCTGCTTGTGTATGCAATGGTCCAGAGAGTTCATAGATTGGTTTTGGATGTTCAAGCGTCAGCCCCGTCGCAATCGCCTGCGCATACTCATCTTGTAACGCCCATCCGACTTTGCCTTCACCTGCTGCCGTTAACCAGTCTGCGCCTTGTGAAACGGCATCCATCGTTCCGAGTTCATTTTCGAGATACCAGTTGTTGCGGAAAAAGACATACGGGATACCTGTCGCTTGAATCGCTTCTTCTGTGACCCGATGTGTTCGCGCAAGTCCGTTCGTACTGTGTGCCGCATTGGCGATACTCGTATAGCCGATCAGCTTGACGCCTGCCGCTTGTGCTGCCGTGACAGCGGCTTGATGTTGCCGAATCCGTGTTGCTTCTTCACCGTCCGTCGAGATGATCAGCAGACGATCGATACCTTGAAACGCGTGTCCGAGTGTTTCCGGCTGATCGAAATCACCATGCCGGACGTCGATTCCTTGCGCTGCAAGCGACGCTGCTTTTTCAACGTCACGGACACTAACCGCTACCTGTTCGTTACCGACTTGTTCACTGAGATGTTGCACGATGCGCGCACCTAATTTTCCGGTTGCTCCTGTAATTAACCATTTCATGATGAAACCACTCCTTTGAAGTTTGATGTTGTTCTTCATGATACGCCAGGTGATACACTAAAAAAAGTAGGCACTTATCTGAAACTAGGTCCCTCAAAACGAACCAATGGGAGAGGATGAACGTGGCTGTATTCGATTCAACAACTAATCAACGGACGGCTTGTCCAGTCACTCGGGTCCAACAGATGGTCGCTGGCAAATGGAAGATCATCTTGCTCTGGCACCTGACACACGGGACGCATCGTTTTCATGAACTGCAACAATTAACAGGCATCTCTAAAGGAACATTAACGCGTCAGCTTCGCGAGCTCGAGGCGGACGGTTTGATTCAACGACACATCTTTGGCGAAGTTCCTCCTCGCGTTGAATATTCCCTGACGGATGCCGGACATAGTTTTTTACCGATTCTTGACCAAATGGCAGCTTGGAGTGAGCAACACTTCCAGGGGGGATGATCGTGAGTAACAAAAAAACATGCGCTTCTTCTCGATTCAGAAAAGAAGTGCATGTTGTCGTTCATTCCGTCGCTGTCACCGTCTGACGTAAGTGGGTATCAATCGCCTCTGCGACGCGTAATCCGGAGATGACAGCACTCTCGACGCGCGTCCGCCCTGACGCATCATCGGCTTCAAGGAACGCATCCCCGGCAAGCCAAAGCGGATGTGCCGCTAGTTTCAAATGCGGTGTCCGGTAAACCGCACGTGCCTGAGCGTAACGCCAACGTTTAAGCTGACGCGAAACAATCGTCACCGGTCCGAGTTGCTGTTGTAATAGCCGCTCGACTTCAGCGAGTGTCTCTTCTTCCGCACGCTCGTACCACTCTTCACTGAAGCGGGCTGTCATATAGACGCTCAAGAGTGTCGTCTTCGAAATCTGCTTCTCGGCATTATTGACGAGTTTTAACATCCCATCGACGAGTTGTTCGTCTTGTAGACCGACTTCCCCGATCGTGAGTCGCTCTTTGATTTCAAACAGACCTACGAATGTCGGCTCGAACGTCACTTGGCGTAACTGCTCATGATCGTCATCTCCGAGCGCCAGATCAGAAGACTGCAACAGTTCATATGCTTGCGGCACAGGCGCCGTCACGAGTAACGCATCATACGTACCTTGATGATCCGTCGCTTGTGTGACGAGTTCATCCTCTGTTGCCGTAATATGCGTGACCTGCTTATTCAATTGGACGGGAATTCCTCGACCAATCGCTTGTACGAGTTGATTCATGCCATTCGTTGCGACATAGCGTGGAAAATCCGTTCCGAACCACTTACGAACCCATCCCTTCTCAAGCCATTCGTCGACTTCGCGTTCCAACTCTTCCGTCCGAACCGTGAAGAAGACGGCACCATGATCCGCTGTTCCTTGATCAATCCGACGAGTTGCCATTCGCCCCCCGACGCTCTGGCTTTTTTCGATGATTTCAACAGCATGTCCTGCTGCCTGCAATTGGCGTGCCGCAAAGATTCCGGCGAGTCCACCACCGATGATTCCGATTCGTTTCCCTGTCATCTCGCTTCCCCCTCATATTCCTCATTTCCCTAAGTATAGAGGTTTCTTCCAAGACATGGGTGAATCAATACCCGTCCGATATGCTCGTCGTTTGTAATTCCTGCTCGATGAGCGCGATGTTCTCCTCAAAGAACGCCCGGTGCTCTTCTAGTCCACGTTTGATGCACCAGCCAACGGCCGTGAGTGCTTCCCACAAACGATAGTATGCCAAATACGTCTCGATCGGCACGTCTGAGTGTAACGTCGCGTATCCTTCTTGAAATGTCGTGACGTAAACGGAACCGAACGTATTGAGATTACGGACGATCTTCGTGAAGTCCATCTCGACGGCCCCGTAGCGGGTTGTCTCGAAATCGATCACCCCTGTGACTTGATCACCTACCGTCAATAAATTCGCTAGGCGGAAGTCACAATGTGTGGCAACGGGACTTGAAGGCTCCGGTAACGACTGTTCTCGTCTGACTAACTCTGTTTGGATGTTCTCTAAAAAAACGGGGTCGAGTTCGGACGTGATGAACGGCATGAATCCATCGAGTTTTTCATTCCGGAAGCGTCGCCAGTCCTGAACCGGATAGGCATAAAATCCATCTTCCGTATACTCGCCGTAAGCTTCTCCTGTACACGTATGCAGCATTGCGAGCGTTCGACCAATTTCGTACGCCAATTTTTTAGTCATCGTGACTGGTGCCTGTCCCGGTAAGGCAGCAAGTACGAACGCCCCTGTCGTCTGCCCGGGAGCTGCTTCAGCTAAGATGTGCGGCACGGGTACAGATCCTTCTAGTGCATGAATCCAGCCACGTTCCCGGTACCACTTTTCAGCCGTATACGGGCGCTTCAAGAAAACGACCTGACCATCCGTTAGGACGAGACGATCGACTTCAGAACTATACGATTCGTCGACAGTCGCGCATGCTGCGACATCGAGTTGAAAATGTTCAATCCATTCGTCTCGCGTCATTCTGTCGTCCCCAATATTTTCTGTAGCGTTTCACCTGGTAGACCGTCAATCGGTCCAACATAGGTCGATTCAAAACCTAATCCGATCAAAATACGGCGCGACGCTTCATGTGCTGGATCAATCGTCGCCGTGACGACCTGTAACTCTTCTTCTGTCGCTAACTGTAAGAGACGCTCTGCAATGGCTGTGCCGTATCCGCGTCCCCACTGATCGGGTAGTAGCATGTAACCGAGCTCTGCTTCGAACGGTTGCGTTTGATTCCGGGTCATGTGCCCGATTCCAATCCATGTCTCTTCGGCATAAATCAGATACGATCCTAGTCGGTCGTGCTGTTGTTGCTCAAGGATTCGGTCAAAGCGCTGTTTCGTTTCCGTATCTGTTAATGCCTGCTCCGTGATGTAACGCATGACACGTTCATCTTGGACGAGCGTCGCGTAGCGATCGTAATCGGACGCTGTTATTTTTCGTAATTCAATCATCTTATTCTCCTCTTCATGTCCGGTAGTCATTGTGGGTTGGGGTGAAGACATCTTCCGTCGACGGACGAACAATCGCAAAATGTTCGACGTTATAATGACCGTGCAAGACTTGATTGTGGTGGGCGATCATTTGCTCCGGCGTCAGGACATCGGACCCGTTCGTCGTATGCCCGTCGGCGACGAGTGTGACATCAAAACCATGCACCGTTGCACTGCGCACCGCAGTATCGATGCAGTGTTCCGTCTTACAGCCTAAGACGATCAGATGTTCAATCGATGCTTGGCCTAGATAATCAAGCAAGGGGGTGCCATGAAACGAATTCGTCGCCGCTTTATCGAACGTGACACTGGACGCTGGAACGGGAATCGAGTCATGAACTGCAAACCCAGGTCCTGTTCCGCCAGCGACGTCCAGATCCCGAATGAAGACGATCGGGATGTTCCGTTCGTCTGCTTCAAGTACGACTGCTTCGATGACATGCGCGACTTGTTCTTTTAAGTATACCGGACGTTCTTCCGTGTTCCCGTCGACGAGTTCCTGTTGAAAATCAATCACTAGGACCGCTTGTTTCATCGTCATGTTCCTCCTTGTAAAATCGACTACTTGTTTCCTTCCCGTTCTTCTGAATGATTTCCTGCTCCTGACGGACGTGAAACTTTTTAGCTGTTGGATTCGTTAAGAAGAAGGAAAGGATGTGTCTGGATGATTTGGTTTGGCGTCATCTTCTTATGTGTGCTTCTCGTCAATCTGACACTGGAGAAACTGATCATGAACCGGACGATGACTGGTCGTTGGTTCGTACGCAACTTACTCATTTGTCTCGGAATCACTCTATTACTATTCGGAATCGAACGTTATGTCATATCCGGATTCTAAAAAAGCAGATAGCGATTTTCGCTATCTGCTTTTTTAGTTAATAGACTTCGTAATTTTGCCCCGTCTGCGCCCCTTCGACACTCTTTTCGAACGCCGTCGCGACACGTGACGCCGGAACGGCTTCAAAACCACGGAAGAAGGGTCCGTACTTCTCGAGCGACTCGATCAGTACGTTCGGACTGACGCTATTGATTCGAATGCCTCGTGGCATCTCGATCGCTGCTGCATGAACGAACGCTTTGACTCCACCGTTCGCAAGCGCAGCAGATGCGCCTTGGCGAATCGGATCATCCATCATGATGCCAGTCGTCAGCGTAAAGCTTCCCCCGTCTCGTACTGACCCTAAACCAAGTAGGACGAGATTGACCTGACCTTTTAGTTTACTGTCGATTCCGATTTGATTAAGCTCCGGTGTTAAGTCCGTCAATGGACCAAAATGAGCGCCACCTGTGGCACTGATGACGGCATCAACAGAACCGACTGTTTCATACATCGCTCGAATACTTGCCTCTGACGTAATATCGACTTGTACATCCGCTCCACTTCGCCCGGCACGAATGATGTCATGTCGCCCACTCAACCGTTCGACGACTGCCTGCCCAATCGTTCCGCTTGCTCCTACTACTAAAATTCGCATGATCCCTTCCCCTTTCACGTCTAGCTTACTTATCTAGCCTACTGCACAGCAGATGATGGTTTCAAGGAATCTACCGGATGCGTCTTCAAGAAGATAAGGATTTCTTCGAACAAACGTTGTTTATCCCGATCGAGTGTCAGTAGATGTTTACTGTTCGGAAGAAGGACCTTTTTCTGATCTCGGCTCGGCACTGTCGTTTCGATTCGCTCGAGACTTGCATGATAGACGGCATCATCTAAGGCGCCAAGGAATAGAGCGATGGGTTGCGTGATCTTCGGCAAGACGACTCCCGTGTCGAGGATGAACTGTTGCAGTGCTCGTAAGTCTTTTTCCGGACGTGGAAAATGACGGTCGACAAAGTCTACGATCCACTCCGGTGAACGATCGTCAAACTGAAAATACCGTTCTGTATACCGACGGACGCGGTGCTCGAGTCCCGCAATCGTCCGCTCAAGAATCGGCGTTGAGAGTAAGACGAGTCCGGCACATCCTGACTGTTCTGCTAATCGAAGTGCCATCACTCCACCGAGTGATTGTCCGATCAAAAAGATGTCGTTGTGTCCTCGATCTTGTAAAAACGCAAGTCCGGCTTGCGCGGACTGCCAGACGTCTTCGATTGTCGTCGCAAACAAGCGCTCCGGCGATTCCCCGTGCCCGGCGTAATTGGGCGCGTAACAGGTATAGCCGGCTGTATGTAAAAAACGAGCGAGTCCCCGCATCTCATTCGCACTTCCCGTAAAACTATGTAACAACAAAACAGCAGGTCCAGGTCCTTCTAAGTACAGATCCTTTGATTTCGTAATCAAGTGCGCCCCTCCTTTTCATCTCTTCACACTTCCTCTACCGAAGCATCCTCCCGTAACGATTCTATAATCCGAAAGCCTGGGTAGTCCGCTTCGGATCGTCGTTCGCCACTTGACCGATAATAAGCATTCCAGTAACTGATCATCCGGTCTTCGATTCGCTTCATGTATGCCGGATCATCCTCGACGAACCGCCGCTTCACTTCCGGATCCCATTGCTCGATTGCGGGTACGATGATGTCGACGATGTCACGGACGTATTCACTAGCAAGTTCGATGATATAGGCGAGGACCCATCCGTCGTGTGGATGGTTTTTAAGTAACTGCTGAAGATAACGCTCACGAACATGACCATCATGGTGACGGGTGTAGAGACAATATAACATCGTCTGTTGTGTCGACGTCAGTTCCTCGATCCGCTCCGAGTCGATTTCTGACACGTATAAACGCATCGGAATCTGTATGTGTTCCTGCTCTACTTTCACTTTGATTGTTCCTGGTGATAAGCGTGTCCATGCAAATGGTAAACACGCTTTAACGACCCGAACGTCCTGTTCATATCGTTTAGGAAATGCGGTGATCCAGCGGTTCATCTCGTTCTCCTCCTAATATAAAAAACTCCAAACGGCAGACGCTTACACGCCTGTCATTTGGAGTCGATTTGTTTCCTTATTCAACCGTTACCGACTTCGCCAAGTTACGTGGCTTATCGACGTCACAGTCGCGACCGAGTGCCGCGTAGTATGAGATCAATTGAAGTGGCAAGACAGACAAGAGCGGTGACAAGAGTGGCTCGACTGCTGGGATGACGAATGCGTCTGTCGGCAATTCAAGACCTTCTGCTGCGATGACACACGCATTGGCACCACGTGCGACGACTTCCTTGACGTTCCCACGGTTGTTGAGGTGAACGTGTGGTTGTGTCACGAGCGCGATGACCGGTGTGTTGTCTTCGATCAAAGCGATCGGACCGTGCTTGAGCTCTCCACCCGCGTATCCTTCTGCTTGGATATACGAGATCTCTTTAAGTTTTAATGCACCTTCCATCCCGACATAAGCATCTTGTCCACGACCGATGAAGAACGCGTTACGTGACTCAGACAAGTATTCTGTCGCGATTTCTTGGAAACGATCTTTTTGAGACATGACTGATTCCATCGCACTTGAGATTTTACCGAGTTCCTTCATGAGATCGAAGTTGACGGCAACTCCTTTTGCTTGAGCAAGGTCAAACGCAAGGACAGCAAGAACAGCGATTTGAGCTGTATACGCTTTTGTTGAAGCAACAGCGATTTCTGGACCCGCGTGGAGCAGCAATGTTGCGTTTGCTTCACGTGACAATGTTGATCCTGGAACGTTCGTGATCGTCAGTGCCGGGTGACCGAGTTTCTTCGCTTCGACGAGAACGGCACGGCTATCCGCTGTTTCACCTGATTGTGAAAGGAAGAGGAAGAGCGGTTTCTCTGTCAATAATGGCATGTTGTAGCCGAACTCAGAAGAGATGTGAACTTCTGTCGGGATGCCTGCGATTTGTTCGATCAACTGTTTCCCGATCAAACCAGCATGGTAGCTTGTTCCACAACCGATGATGTAGACACGGTCACGACCGAGTACGAGATCACGGACCGATTGGTCGAGTGTGATGTCGCCTGCTTCGTTTTGATATTTTTGAACGATGTTCCGGATGACTGCTGGTTGCTCATCCATCTCTTTGAGCATGTAGTGCGCGTATGTTCCTTTTTCGATGTCTGATGCATCGATTTCAGCCGTGTACGCTTCACGCTCTTGGACGTTCCCATCGAGATCTTGGATCGTGACGCTATCACGCGTCAAGATGATCATCTCGCCATCATGCAACTCGATGAATTGATCCGTTACTTGTAACATTGCCATTGCGTCTGATGCGACGACGTTGAACGTACCGTCACCGAGACCAACGAGAAGTGGTGATTTGTTTTTTGCGACGTATAAGACGTCTGGATTTTCAGCATCGATCAATGCGAGGGCATACGAACCGTGCAAGACGCGGAGTGTTTGACGGAATGCTTCCGCGACGTCACCTGTCTCGTTGAAGTTCTTTTCGATCATCTGAACGATGACTTCTGTATCCGTGTCGCTGAGGAGATCGACATTCAATTCTGCTTTTAGCTGCTCATCGTTTTCAATGACGCCGTTGTGCACGAGTGTGAAACGTGCTGACGCACTTTGGTGCGGGTGCGCGTTTGGTACGCTTGGGACACCGTGTGTTGCCCAGCGTGTGTGTCCGATTCCGACTGTGCCGTCTGCATCAGCAGGAACGACTTCGCGTAGCGCAGCAATCCGGCCTACTTCTTTATGGACTTGGACGCCGTCGTTGACGAACGCAAGACCTGCCGAGTCATAGCCGCGGTACTCGAGCTTCTCGAGACCTTTTAATAAAATTTCCTTCGTGTTGACCTGTCCGATCATACCTACGATTCCGCACATGTTACATCTCTCCATTTACAAGTATTTCCCTAAAGAGGAAACGGCTCTTGTTGAGAGGATCCCGATCGGTCTGTTTGTCCGTCCAATCACTTGAACGATTTCAGAACGATTTACGGTATGGATCTGGTACCGGGAGGCATCCGCCGAATGATTCGATAAACCTCCACCTCGTCAGCTTTCATCCTACGAAGAAAGCCCTGGCGCTTCTTGTTTCCGTCTGACCCCGTTTCTGTCCGACTTCACCATCATACGAACTTTAATCTGAAAAAGCAAGAAAGGTAACGTATTTGTAACTATTCCCGATATTTTTCTAATCAATACGTATAATCCCTATATTTTGTAAAAATCTCAATCTGTTTTTCTAAAATAATTGTAAAAAAAGAAGCAGAGCAATCGCTCTGCTTCAGGCTGCTTAGTTTTCTTGTAACGCGTAGTTCTCACGAACGACGTTCGCGATCCGCTCGACGTATGCATCACATGCTTCTTGTGTCGGAGCTTCTGCCATGACACGAACGAGTGGTTCTGTTCCTGACGCACGAACGAGGATCCGTCCGTTCCCCGCCATCTCTGCTTCGACTTCATCAATGATCGCTTGCACGGCAGGACCGCTCATTGCGCCATTTTTGTCTGAAACACGGATGTTTACGAGACGTTGTGGGAAGATCGGCATCTCAGCTGCGAGTTCCGATAACTTCTTCCCTGTCGCTTTCATGATTTGCAACAACTGGACGCCCGACAACATGCCGTCCCCTGTCGTTGAGTAATCCATGAAGATGATATGACCAGACTGTTCGCCACCGAGTGTATAGTCGTTCTTACGCATCTCTTCGACGACATAACGGTCACCGACCGCTGTTTGAAGCGCCGTCATCCCGTTTTCTTCGACGGTTTTATGGAAACCGAGGTTACTCATGACCGTCGCAACGATCGTGTTGTCTTTCAGACGACCGAGTTCGTTCAAGTATTTCCCGCAGATGAACATGATTTTATCGCCATCGACGATATCACCGTTCTCATCGACTGCGATCAAGCGGTCGCCGTCTCCATCAAACGATAAACCAACATCTGCGCCTTTTTCCTTAACGAAGGCAGCGAGATGTTCAGGGTGTGTCGAACCAACACCATCATTGATGTTGAGTCCGTTCGGAGTTGTACCGATCGTCGATACTTCTGCTTCCAAGTCACCGAATAGACGTGGTGCGAGGCTTGACGTCGCCCCGTGTGCGCCGTCGATCGCGACATGGATGCCTGAGAAATCTTCATCCGATGTCTGACGAAGCATGTGGAGATATTTCTGAGCCCCTTCATAGTAATCATGAACGAAGCCGAGTTCTTTTCCGGCTGGACGTGGCAATGTATCTTCTGCTTCATCGAGTAATGCTTCGATTTCAAGTTCTGTTGCATCATCGAGCTTAAAGCCGTCTGAACCGAAGAACTTGATCCCGTTATCTTCCACTGGATTGTGCGATGCAGAGATCATGACTCCGGCTGTCGCATCCATCGTTTTTGTCAAGTATGCGACACCTGGTGTCGAGATGACACCAAGACGCATGACTTCTGCACCGATTGATAACAGACCCGCGATGAGTGCATTCTCAAGCATTTGACCAGATACACGTGTATCGCGTCCAATCAAGACTTTTGGTCGTGTGCTTTCGTGTTTCGTCAACACGTAACCACCTGTTCGACCGAGGCGATACGCAAGTTCCGGTGTCAATTCTACGTTTGCGACGCCGCGTACGCCGTCAGTTCCAAAATACTTACCCATGTGTTATTTCCTCATTTCACTAATTTGTTTTAATTGGTCGGAATGGATGTCCGGGGAATCGCTTTTAATGTGACATCCATATTATCCGGACGCAGGACATCAAAGGCTTTTGATGTCTGATACGAGATCGGCAATCCATGCGTTCCTTCTTTTAATCCTGTCACGTCGATGACCGCTTTGATATCCGTCGCATCAATCGATGCTAAATCAGATTCTTTCCCACGGACGACGACATCAATCGTTTGATTATAATCAATCGTATACTTTGATTCATCGAATCCATTCAACGTGACCGTCACACCCGGAATCGTTTTCTCCGCTCGATCCTCGACGGTTTCTGTCGTCGAATTGGCATTTTCTTTTTCGACGACGATATTGACGGTGACCTGTGTCGGATCCATCGCCGTCGCGTTTTCCGGTTCGACGAGTTTGACGGTTTTTTCCGTCGTCTTCGTCAATCCTTTGAGCGAGACTGCTTCCGTATCAACAGAACCGATGCGCTCTAATTCTTCTTTTGTTCCATATAGACGAGCTTCCGTCGTGACGGGAACGATCTTGACGACGGTATACCCTTTTTTGACGTTGTCTTTTGTCTTCACATTAATCGGTACCGTCTTACTTTCCTTATAGATCGGTACTGTGATTTCTAATTGTTCCGGTTGATAAGATGCACTGATCGTATTCCCGTTCGTGTCAGTCGCTTTAGCATTGAACGTCTCTTTGAACGTCTCTGCCCGACCGGTCACATCGATCGGTACTTGGATTGCTGAAATCGCCTGTAACTTCTCCGCGCCTCCCGTGACTTCAACAGTTTGTTGGTTTGGTTGCGCTTCCCCAGCGACATATCCTTCAGCGATTTTGTTTTTATTGAGTAAGGCGACTTGTACCGGTACTTCCTTTGTAATCTTCTTATCGAGGAAAACTTCAATCGTCTCCTGTTTCGGTGTCACCTCGACATCTTTTCCGAAGCCGGTTGCTGTGACACGGACACGATGATAGCCAGGGTCGAGTCCTTTCAAATCAATCGATAATCCAAAATCTTGGACGAGCCGGAGCATCGTCAAGCTACTCGACGGCCCTTTGACGGTCACTTCCATACTATCTGGAATATTATAGGCGACCCACTGCGATTCATCATACTGGACCGTGACCGGAACGTCAAATTTCGTCGAACCTTGTCCTGCGATCGGTAATAGACTAGCAGCATCACTTTTTCCCGTCGTATTCGAACCTGCGACCATCAAATACAACATGACGGCTAAGGCGACGGCAACGATGCGTAAAAACCAGCGTTCATTGAACCACTTTTCGAACATTATTTTTTCGCCCCCATCCAGTTCAAGAAGGAAGTATTCGTCGGTTCGGCCTTGACGATCGTCTCAAGTAACTTCGTCCGTAAGGATTCTTCGTCGAGTTCCCGGTACAGACGTCCATTGATAGCGAGTGAGACACCACCCGTTTCTTCCGAGACGACGAGCGTGACGCTATCCGTCACCTCACTGACACCGATGGCAGCGCGGTGACGTGTTCCAAGCTCTTTTGAGATATGTGCACTCTCAGACAGCGGTAAGTAACAAGCGGCTGCTGCTAACTTGCCTTGCTGGACGATGACGGCACCATCATGTAAGGGTGTATTCGGAATGAACAAGTTGATCAACAACTGACTCGTGATTTGTGAACCGAGCGGAATGCCCGTCTCCACGTATTCACTCAGTCCTGTCTCGCGTTCAATCGTCACGAGTGCTCCGATACGCCGTTTTGACATGTACTGAGCAGACGATACGAGTGCATCGACGATTCGAACTTGTTCATCTTCATCACTGATGGCACTACGTGAGAAGAATTTACTCGTTCGTCCTAAGTGTTCCAGTCCACGTCGGAGTTCAGGTTGGAAGATGATGATGATCCCCAGTAACCCGTAGGTGATGATTTGATTCAATAAGAATTGCAATGTTTTGAGTCCAAAAAAGCCACTCAAGAACCAACTGATCAAAATGACCGAGATCCCTTTAATGAGCTGGACTGCTTTTGTTCCTTTGACAATGATCATGAGACGGTAAATGACGAACGTCACGACCGCAATATCAATCACGTCATTAATATAATCGTACCAATGTACGTTTTCTCCCAGTTTCAACAATTGAAATTGAAGTGGTTGCCAGCTGAAGTAATTCACCAACCGTGCCCCCTAACTCATCTGATTTAAACAGTTTCCATTATAGCACAAAGGGACGAGTTCGACTCGTCCCAGCTGATTATTGAAATAGACGCTTGATTCCGTACCAAACGCGTTCGAATAATTGATCAATTTCCTTGATTTCTCCGGTCACGCTACCAGCACTCGCCGTGTAAGCTTTCCCGTCAACGGTCATGACATCGCCATTGACTTTCCCTTCGATTCGGACGTTCCCACCTTCGACATATAGATCTTGATCGACCGTGACGCCTTTCGGGACGACGACCTCGCCATTTTGAGCGACGATGCCTGGTGCATTCGTATAGGATAAGTCATGTTCTTCTTGTGCCATATAACCACCTAGGCTACCGACCGACAAGAGTAAGAAAACAGCCGCTGCCGCGAGCAATGGGTACTGCTTCATCTTCCCTCCAAAACGAGACGGTTGCGGTTGGTGTAGCAAAGCAGCGCTTGGCGTCTCCACCTGTTCAGGCAATTGTGCCAGCACGCGGGATGTAAAATCTGCCGATAATTTAGGCGCTGGAAGTTGACGCAGTCGAGCATCAAGGAGCCGATACTCTTCGAACTCGTCCATCGCGTCTACTTCTCGTAACTCTGCTTCTAATCGCTCGAATTCCTCAGGTGGTTGGTTTTGGTCTAAATAATCCTGGATCCGTTCATGTACATGCTCTCGTGACATGGTGAGTTCCTCCTTCTCATCGTTTAGCAAAATGCTTCTTCAGCGCTTCTCGCCCACGATGAATTCTAGTTTTGACAGTAGCGACAGGTAATTCGATCATTTCACTGATTTCCTTTAGCGAAAGATCCTCTACATATTTCAGGACGAGTGGGACACGGTATTTTTCTGGTAAAGCTGCAATCGCGTCCCCGACTTCGTTTCGTTGCTCGTTATCGACCACTTGGTCCTCCGGCAAGGTGTCCTTGCTCTCGAGTTGTGAATACAATGTCAGTCCTTCAGTACCTGACATCTCAGCATCAAGAGAATAGTCAGGTTTCTTTTTCCGTAATCGGTCAATCGATACGTTCGTGACGATTCGGTACAACCAAGTCCGGAACTTCCATTGTGCATTATACGAATCAATCTTCGTAAATACACGGATGAAGGCTTCCTGTGTCGCATCCTCCGCTTCCATTCGATCGCGCAAGACGCGGAAAGCCACAAGAAAGGCACCTTCCTTATATAGATCAACAAGTGCCGCGAATGCATCACGGTCTCCCTGTTTCACTCGCTCAATTAAGCGTAGTGTCGTTTCTTCCACTTTGAATACCCCCCGCTCTATGCGGTCAATCTCTTATACGAAGTCGACCGATAAATGTTTCATCTCCTTTTAAATTGTAACAAAAAAAACTTGAACCCCGATGAAAAGAGTTCAAGTTCTATCCATTATTTTACTAAGCGATGTGTTTCCATTGCCAAAAGTAGATCTCCGATCAGTTCATTCGCAAGTTCTGCTGTTCCATTTCCTTCTTCAAGCAACGGATTCACTTCAACGAATTCAGCTGCAATGAAGTCTTCTGCCGTTGCGCAATGCTGGAGCACCGTCTTCGCGTCGTCTAAGAAAATGCCATCGGTGACACGTGTTCCTGTACCAACGACGAGTGATGGATCGAGACCATCCATATCAAAGCTAAGATAGAACGCATCCGTCGTTTCCTTCAAATAGGCAATCGCTTCTTCCATGATCGCGTCCATTCCCCGAGTTCGGATCGCTTCCATATCATAGACACGAATACCAAGACGATCAATCAGCTCTTGTTCGCCTGGATCAACGTCACGTAATCCGATGAAGACGAGATGTTCCGGTTGCAGCTTGACATCTGTTCCTCCGACTTCCGTTAAACGCTGATGTCCTTCCCCAAGGGCTACAGCGAGCGGCATACCGTGGATGTTTCCAGACGGTGATGTTTCCGGTGTATTCAAATCACCGTGTGCATCGAACCAGATTACGCCAAGACGTGGTACAGTCTGGCGTAATCCTGCAATCGTTCCGATCGCCATGCTGTGATCACCACCGACTAATAACGGAAAACGTTGCTCCGATAACGCATCACGTACAATTAGATGCAAGTCATTCGTCGTATGGACGACGCCTTCAAGACGTTTCAGCTTCGGATCTTCTTCTCGGACCGCATCCTCGGATAAAACAGCCGCTTCCCCGTAGCGTACTGCTTCTTGTCCCCGTGCTTCGAGTGTCGCGAGTAGACCCGCTTTTTCGACAGCAGCAGGTCCGTGTTCAGTGCCTGGCTTTCCTTGTCCATAACGGTACGGTACGCTGATATACGCGATGTTCATACGATATTCCCCCTATGTCATAGTCACTTCTACATATATTGTAAGCGGTAACAAACAAGTGGTTCAACTCAACAAAAAAACGCATGAATATACAAAAAAACACCGTGAAGGGAATCACGGTGTTCTTGCGTACGTACTCTGGTTATGCTTGGCATTTCATATAAAAAAAACTTAAGACGAACGAAACTCGCTTAAGATCTTTAAATAAAATTGGTGGAGCCTAGCGGGATCGAACCGCTGACCTCCTGCGTGCAAGGCAGGCGCTCTCCCAGCTGAGCTAAGGCCCCAAAAGAAAAAGCGGAAGACGGGATTCGAACCCGCGACCCCGACCTTGGCAAGGTCGTATTCTACCACTGAACTACTTCCGCAAGAAATGAGCCATGCAGGATTCGAACCTGCGACCCTCTGATTAAAAGTCAGATGCTCTACCAACTGAGCTAATGGCTCGACATGGTGGGGGGGGGCGGATTCGAACCGCCGAACCCGAGGGAGCGGATTTACAGTCCGCCGCGTTTAGCCACTTCGCTACCCCCCCAGTTTGTCTAGGAAACTTATACAATTGAGAAAAAACAGTGCCGGCAACAGGAGTCGAACCCGCGACCTACTGATTACAAGTCAGTTGCTCTACCAGCTGAGCTACACCGGCACAAAAAGTATAATGGTGACCCGTACGGGATTCGAACCCGTGTTACCGCCGTGAAAGGGCGGTGTCTTAACCGCTTGACCAACGGGCCATTGGCTCCGCAAGTAGGATTTGAACCTACGACCTACCGGTTAACAGCCGGTTGCTCTACCACTGAGCTATTGCGGAATAAATTAAATGCCTGGCAACGTCCTATCCTCACAGGGGGAAGCCCCCAACTACTTTCGGCGTTCAAGTGCTTAACTTCCGTGTTCGGCATGGGAACGGGTGTGACCACTTGGCTATCGTCACCAGACGATCGGGCTCGCGCCCTCAAAACTGAAGTCATCAACAAGCATCTGCTAGAACAAGGCCTCGACCGATTAGTATCACTCAGCTCCACATGTCGCCATGCTTCCACCCGTGACCTATCTACCTCATCGTCTCTGAGGGGTCTTTCTTGATTACTCAAAGGGAAATCTCATCTTGGAGGGGGCTTCATGCTTAGATGCTTTCAGCATTTATCCCGTCCGCAC
>NZ_LUCU01000021.1:0-414 GCF_001644945.1 Exiguobacterium sp. KKBO11 | reverse complement strand
CTCCCCGAAGCATATCGCTGTTCGTCGCGTCCTTCATCGGCTCCTAGTGCCAAGGCATCCACCGTACGCCCTTCATACCTTGATCTAGCGTTGGTATTCTAAGAACACACGTCTAATGACATGGTTAATTAAAAGTTTGATGTCTTGTTGATGTCTTCAGTTTTCAAGGTGCGAGTGCCTTATCCAAAGGACAAGACAAATGGAGCCTAGCGGGATCGAACCGCTGACCTCCTGCGTGCAAGGCAGGCGCTCTCCCAGCTGAGCTAAGGCCCCAGGATTGAAATTATAATGGAAATGGTGGGCCTAAGTGGACTCGAACCACCGACCTCACGCTTATCAGGCGTGCGCTCTAACCGGCTGAGCTATAGGCCCATTCCATGACTAGAGAGAATTAGACTCTCAAAACTGAACGAT
>NZ_LUCU01000020.1:0-419 GCF_001644945.1 Exiguobacterium sp. KKBO11 | reverse complement strand
GGAACGTGCCGTTGCCAATGACGAAACTGTAATTGGTGAGCGAAAATTCGCGCGGCCAGTAATTAACCTGGAACAACGCCGAGCCCGATTTCAGACTGGTCAGGATCGCATAATAAAACGGGAATACCGAAATTACCATGATGACGGCGACCAGCGCATAAAAGGCGGTGGTTTTCAGGATGCTGGGCAAGGTCATCGCTGGGCTCCATCGGTGTTGACACGCCCGAGCCACATATAGATGACCGTGATCGAGGCGATGATGAGGAACAGCATGGTAGAGGCGGCGGCGCCATAGGCGAACTTGTCGAAATCGAACAGATTCTCGCGCGCCAGCACCGACATGGTGCGGGTCTGGGCATTATTCGGCGTCAGGATGTAGATGAGGTCGAAAACGCGCATCGCATCCAGCATACGGAAGA